>NZ_CP022999.1:0-600000 GCF_002277895.1 Rhizobium sp. 11515TR
CGGTCTCGTCGTTCAGCGTCCAGGTCAAAGTCGCGCCGCTTTCCTGGATAGACCGTTCGAGATGGTTCTCAATCGCCTGCGCGAAGCCGAACAGTTGAAGGACGGAAGGCTTGGCCTCTTCGATGATCTGGCGAAGATCGTGCATGCTGTGCTGCAAACCGCGAAAGAGCGGCTCAAGCGCCTCGCCGGTGACATCGGGCTGTCGGGCAAGCCGTTCCAGCCGCCGGCAGAGGCGGGTCAGATCGGCGAGAATCTGGTCGTGCAGGTCCATGCCGATGCGCTGCCGTTCGGCCTCCAGCGCCTCGGTCAGCTTAAGGGCGCCAAGGCGCAAACCCTCTTCGCGAGCGCGGGCCTCGGCTTCGACAATGGCAGATCGTTTCGCCTGGTCGGCGGCGCGGATTGCGAAGAAATGTGGTGCCAGCAGATCGGCAATTACGCGGGCACTTTCGATATCTCGCATAGTGTAGAAGCCGCTCTGGTGGCTGGAGCAGGACAGAGCGCCGATGACATGACCCTGAACTTTAAGTGGCACGTGCAGACGGCTGTGCAGCGATTGATGAAAGATCGGATGCGAGAAAGCTCCCTGAAAATGGAATTGTGGGTCACTCCAGGCATCGTCGGTCAAGAGGTAATCGGTCTCGCCCCACAGAAGCGTGCGGATGGGGCTGTTGCTCACAGGTGCGGGAAAACGGCGACCCCAGTCTGTTTCCAAGCCGCTCTCGTAGGCGGTATGAAATTGCTCGTCCATCAGGATGATGCAGACATCCAGATGGTCATGCGGGATGACATGGCTGATCTCGGCCGCGACCGCCTGGATGACCGAGTGAAAGTCGAGCTGGCCGGCAAGAAGCCTCGATATGTTGAGATAGTGGTCGAAGACCGATTGCGGCGCCAGATCGCGCAAGATACGCCCTCCCAGGCAATGCGCCGACCTATGCTCCTCCGGTCGCTCGCAGCATGCAAATTTCCGGCTCTATTAAGCGCCTATCCGAGAGATCCGTCTTGCGGATTTGCGCATCTTTTCTGCGGGATCCCGCAAGGTCCCGCCCTTTAAGCGCCTGTACAAGCGTCACAATCTCGGACATCCTGTTTCTACTGACAGGGCAACCTTCAGTGCAAATATTATTTTCGATCGTTCGTTGAGGAGCGCGCTCGAAAATCTTGGCCTGGAAGATGAAGTACAGGCGCTTTGGGAGGAAAAAATGAATATTGCCAAGATGCTTATGGCGTCCGCCGTCATCGCTTGCGTTGCCGCGCCGGGGGCTGCCTTTGCAGATACGTCATCCAAGAAAATTGCCTTGTCGAACAATTATGCCGGCAATTCCTGGCGCCAGGCCATGTTGACGAGCTGGCAGAAGGTTACGGGCGAAGCGGTCAAGGCCGGTGTCGTTGCCGCTGCCGATCCGTTCACGACGGCTGAAAACCAGGCAACCGAGCAGGCCGCCCAGATCCAGAACATGATCCTGCAGGGCTATGACGCGATCGTCATCGATGCTGCCTCGCCGACTGCGCTGAACGGCGCGATCAAGGAAGCCTGCGATGCCAAGATCGTCGTCGTTTCTTTCGATGGCATCGTCACCGAACCCTGCGCGTGGCGCATCGCCGTCGATTTCAAAGGCATGGGTGCCAGCCAGATCGAATATCTTGCCAAGAAGATGCCGAAAGGCGGCAATGTGCTGGAAATCCGCGGCCTTGCAGGCGTCTCGGTCGATGACGAGATCTCGGCCGGCATCCACGATGCCGCCGCCAAATACCCGCAGTTCAAGATCGTCGGTTCGGTTCATGGCGACTGGGCTCAGGATGTCGCCCAGCGTGCAGTCGCCGGGATTCTGCCGAGCCTTCCCGATATTGCCGCAGTCGTGACCCAGGGCGGTGACGGCTACGGTGCCGCTCAGGCCTTTGCCGCCGCCAAGCGCCCCATGCCGACGATCGTCATGGGCAACCGCCAGGATGAACTTGCCTGGTGGAAGAAAGAGAAGGATGCCAGCGGCTACGAGACCATGTCCGTCTCGATCGCCCCCGGTGTGTCCACGCTCGCCTTCTGGGTCGCCCAGCAGATCCTGGATGGCCAAGAGGTGAAGAAGGACCTGGTCGTGCCGTTCCTGCGCATCGATCAGGACAATCTCGAAACCAATCTTGCCAACACGCAGGCGGGTGGTGTCGCGAATGTCGAATATACGCTCGACGACGCCAAGAAGGTTATCGCGGCGGCGAAGTAACCGATATCTGCGAGCCGTAGAGACAGGCGCTGCCGATAAAAAGGTGGCGCCTGCTGATGCAACGCCCGACCCGGACGATCCATGATTGTAGCGAAAGACAGTGTTTTGAAGAGACAGGATGCCGGTCCGCAGGCCGTCGTCTCCGCCCGTGGCATCAAGGTGCATTTCGGTGCCGTGAAGGCGCTCGATGGCGCCCACCTGACGGTTCACGCCGGCGAGTGCATCGGGCTCGTCGGCCATAATGGCGCCGGCAAGTCGACGATCGTCAACGTCATCAACGGCGGTCTCAGCCCACACGAGGGCAGCGTCACCTATGAGGGCGACGACAGTGTGCACGGCATCAACGCGGCACGCGCCCATGGGATACGCTGCGTCTTTCAGGAATTGTCGCTCGCGCCCAATCTCACCGTCGTCGAGAACATGCGGGTGGTCCATCGCGGCCTTGCCGGCTGGAACTGGCGGCGGCAGGCGGCCATAATCGTTCGCGCCAAGCTCGACGAAATTTTCTCCGGTCACAGGATCGACGTCATGCGGACCGTCGGCGAACTCTCGATTGCCGAGCGGCAGATGGTGGAGATCGCGATCACCTTTTGTGCCGTCGGCGACACGCCGAAGCTGGTCATTCTCGATGAGCCGACCTCCTCGCTCGATGCGGGCCTTGCCGCGCAATTGATGACTTATGTGCGCAGTTTTGTGCAGGCGGGCGGCGCAGTCATGCTGATCTCGCATATTCTTGGCGAGATCCTTTCGACCGCAAGCCGAATTCTGGTTATGAAGGACGGCCGCGTCGTCGCCGATCGCACCGCTCAGGATTTCACCGCCCACAGCCTAGTCCAGGCAATGGGCAGTGTCGTCAAGGAACAGGATCGCAGGGGCAGGAGCGGAGGGAGCGTCGCATCATCTCCTCTGCTTGCGCTGCCGGCGCGAGGGGGCAGGGGCATTGGCTTCAATGCCCGCAAGGGCGAAGTGATAGGGCTTGCCGGACTCGCCGGCCATGGCCAGACCGACATGCTGCTCGATCTCCATCGCTCGCTTTCGCACAACTGGCTGCCGGGCAGGGAAGGCAATATCGCCTTCGTCGCCGGCGACCGGAGCCTGAACGGCACGTTTCCGCTTTGGAGCATCCTGAAAAATCTCAGCATCGCCTCGCTCAGCGATTTTTCGCGTCTGTCGGTCGTCGATCGCGGCCGCGAGGATCGTCTGGGTGCAGACTGGAAGAGGCGCATCGAAATCCGTACGCCGACTATGGCAAATGGCATTTTGTCCCTGTCCGGCGGCAATCAGCAGAAGGTTTTGTTTGCCCGCGCCTTGGCGACGACCGCGCCGATCGTGCTGATGGACGATCCTATGCGCGGTGTCGACATCGGTACCAAGCAGGAGGTCTATAGGATCTTGAGCGATGAGGCTTCGTCCGGCCGGACCTTTATCTGGTATTCGACCGAGATGGACGAAATCCGGCTTTGTGACCGCGCCTATGTCTTTCGCGACGGCGCCATCGTCGCGGAACTGATTGGAGAGGACATAAAGGAGGAAAATGTTTTGGCGGCTTCCTTTGCCGGGGAGGGCGCATGAGCCGCCCGTCATCCGCTACCCTGCGCCTGCTCATTCCGGCGCTATCGCTCGCGGTCCTGCTCGCCGCGGTCTTTTATCTGCAGCCGCGCGCCATGAGCTATATCGGCCTCAATCTGCTCTTCAATCTCGCCGTGCCGATTGCGCTGGCTACGATCGCGCAGATGATGATCATGTCGGTCAACGATCTCGATTTGTCGATGGGCACTTTCGTCAGCTTCACGGCCTGTGTGGCGGCGACCTACCTGCAATCTGCCCCGATCATTGGTATCCTCATTCTGTTGGCCGCAATTGCCGTCTACGCCGCGATCGGCATCGTCATCTATATCAGGGATCTGCCATCGATCGTCGTGACGCTCGGAATGAGCTTCGTCTGGGGTGGCTTGGCTGTTCTATTGCTGCCGGCGCCAGGCGGCGTCGCGCCCGATTGGGCGCGCTGGCTGATGACCGCGAAACCGCCGCTTGTTCCCATCGCGATCATAGCCAGCATTGTCATCGCGCTGTTTGCCCATCTGATCGTCATGCGCTCGTCCTTCGGGGTACTAATCCGCGGTGTGGGCGGCAATCAGCGATCGCTGCAGCGGGCCGGCTGGTCCGTCGTCAGCCTGCGTGCCGCGGCCTATGCGCTGGCGGGTTTCTTCGCCGTATTGGCTGGTATTGCACTGGTCGGCCTCACCACCTCGGCGGATGCGAATATCGCGTTGCGTTATACATTGCTGTCGATCGCCGGCGTCATCCTCGGCGGCGGGGAGTTTACCGGTGGCCGCGTATCGCCCATGGGCGCCGTCATCGGTGCGCTGACATTGACCCTGGCGGGCTCCTTCCTGTCGTTTCTGCGGATATCGCCCGACTGGCAGATCGGTGCGCAGGGCGCGATCCTGATCATCGTGCTTGCCCTCAGGCTCTTGCTCAATCGCGTCGAAAAGCGGGAGAAACAATCATGATCGCGCTTGCCACGCTCGGCCGCAAACCCTGGATCTGGTCCTTCATCGCCGCAATCGCGGTGTGGATCATCACCGTTCTCTTCACCGGCGGCGCTAGTTCGATCGGCCTGTCGCAGGCAGCACTCACCTTTGCGGCGTTCTCTGTTATCGTCGGCATCGGCCAGATGTTCGTCATCACGCTGGGGCCGGGCAATATCGATCTTTCCGTGCCGGCGACGATGACGCTTGCCGGCACGATCGCGCTGAAACTCATGAATGTCGAGGACAGTATGATCGTGCCGGGTTTGCTGGTGTCGGTCGTCATCGGCCTCTGTATAGGTCTCGGCAATTATGCCTTGATCAAGCTGTTGCGCATTCCGCCGATCATCGCGACGCTCTCCATGAGCTTCATCATTCAGTCGACCGCCATCTGGAGCAATCGCGGCCTTCGCATCAAGCCGCCAGAATATTTGGCCGAGTTCACGACGTCGGGTGTGTTCGGGATCCCAAACGTCGCCATCGTCGCCCTGCTGCTATCGGCACTTGCTTGGATTCTCCTGGAAAAGACCATCTATGGACGCTGGATCTCGGCGATCGGCCAGAGCATGTTCGCGGCGCGCATGGCCGGCATCCCAGTCGACGGAACGCGGCTTGCGACCTATGTGCTCTGCGCCATCCTCGCCTCCATCTGCGGCTATCTGCTGGCGAGCTTCTCCGGTGGTGCCGCCCTCAACATGGGCGCGGAATATCTGTTGATGTCGATCGCTGTCGTCATCATCGGCGGGACGGCGGTTGCCGGCGGCGATTCCAACGTGCCGGGTATCTGGGGCGCCTCGCTGTTCATGTTTCTGGTCGTCTCGATGCTCAACACCTATGGCTTCGGCGCAGGCCCAAGGCTTGTTCTGACCGGCCTGATCATTATTGCCGTCATTCTCGTTGCCGGCGGTCGCCCCACTGGCGGGCGCTGAATCTATCCCCCAAAAATCCCCACAGGAAACTGCGATGCCGACCGACGCCTCCATCTACGAAATCTACGACACGCGCTTCCGGAATCTGATCGTCCCGAGCGCCGGTGTGGAGGAGCTTTATTCCGATTGCCGCTGGGCGGAGGGTCCGGTCTGGTTTGCCGATGCCGGATGCCTGATCTGGAGCGACATTCCCAACGAGCGCATGCTGCGCTGGGTGCCTGGCGGGAATGTCTCGACCTTCCGTTCACCCTCGAACTTCGCCAACGGCAATACGCGCGACCGACAAGGGCGGTTGATATCCTGCGAACATGGCGGCCGTCGTGTGACGCGCACGGAGATCGACGGCTCGATTACCGTGCTTGCCGACAGCTATAAGGGCAAGCGGCTGAACTCACCCAACGACGTGATCGTCCGCTCGGATGGAACGGTCTGGTTTACCGACCCGACCTACGGCATTCTCTCGAATTACGAGGGTTATAAGGCGGAGCCGGAGCAGCCGACCCGCAACGTGTACCGCCTCGATCCGTCGACAGGGGAGTTGGATATCGCGGCGGATGATTTCCGACAGCCGAACGGCTTGGCTTTTTCACCGAACGAGACGAAGCTTTATGTCGCCGACTCCGCCGCAAGTCACGACATCAGCGCCCCCCGTCACATTCGGGTCTTCGATGTCGTGGACGGCAAGAAACTCGCAAACGGCCAAGTCTTCTGCAACATCGACACCGGCATTCCGGACGGCTTCCGCGCCGATGTCGACGGCAATATCTGGACGAGCGCCGGCGACGGCGTTCATTGCTTTGCAGCTGATGGAACTTTGATTGGCAAGATCAAGATACCACAGACGGTCGCTAATCTTACATTTGGGGGTCCGAAGCGGAACCAGCTTTTTGTTGCGGCAACGCGGTCGCTGTATCGGGTCTTCACTACGGCAACCGGGGTGCAGGCACCCTAATTGCAGGTCATGAGTTGCTACGATTAGAGCTTGCGCGCTGCGGCATCTCAATACTCGCCCCGCGGCGGATGTAGCGTAAGCTGGAGGTCGCGTAAGCCACGGCTGCCGTCGCGGCTGCCGGTTGCGGCGACGGCTGTGAAGATGCGCTCGGCGTCGTCGTACATTTTCAGATTGAGGTAGCAGTATCCGCGCAGCACCATCAGATCGACGCGCTCCTGCTGCAACTGCGCGCGCTGGTCGAGATAGAGCAATGTCTCGTGATAGCGCTTGCCCTCGAAGGCCGAGAGTGCGCGGTCGGCCAGTATGGCGACCTGCAATTCGGCGGCGCGCTGGTGGTTCATCGGCGCCTTGGTCGCAGCGACGGCGGCATTATTGGCAAGGCCGGCCCGCAGATAGGCAAGGCTCTGTCCGTAGGCTGCTTCTTCGCGCGATTTCGGATCCGTGTTGCTCAAGGCAACATCGAAGGCTTCTACCGCTTCCATTGGCCGATTGAGGTTCATCAGGCACCAGCCGCGGGAAAGAGCACTGGCAGGCGTCAGCAGCTGCGCATTGACGGTGGTGTTGCATCCCGCCGGCTGCCGTGTTGATCGGGCAGCTACCCGGGCACGCGTCTCCGGCTCGGCATAATTCGAGGGCGGCGCACGGCGGGCAGGGGGCACTCGTTGCACCGGGGTCTCAGCGTTGATGTAGGGCTGCGTTACAGGGGGTTGGGGCGCGACCTGAGAGGCCATCGGCTGCACGTTCTGCGGCCCGCCTTGCTGCATCGTTGTCTGGGGCAAGTTTTGTGGGGCAGGCTGCAGTGTCTGAATGGGAGACGGCAGCGGTTCTGACGTCGGCGTGCGCGGCGTCGGCTCGCCGAGCACGGCGATACGTTGGGAGCGACCGGCCCACAGTCTCTGGACTTCGGCGACGCCCACACGATCGTTCAACTGGTTGCGTGTAATGGCAAGGCCGTAGGCGGAAGGCTCGTCGTCGGGTTTCCAGCGCAAAGCCGTCTCGAACCAGCGGGCGGCGGCCTGCGGCTGGTTCATGGAGCGCGCAAACCATCCGAATTGCTGGGCCGTCGGGACATACTTCTGCTTCACGACCTCCGCGGCGATACGGCCGAGAACATCTTCACTGAGATTGGCCGGCGGCTGCAGCGCCATCAGATTGGCGGTTGCCGCAAGGTAGGTCGCCATCGCGTCTTTGGATTCGTTGCGCCATTTATACATGGCGTCTTCGGCTTCCTGCGGTTTGCGGTCGGCAATCAGCACCAGGGCTAGCCCCTGCGAGATCGTGGCCGAATCTTCCTTCTCATGCGCGGCTTTGAACCATTGCTCGGCGTCGGGATAATCGCTGCGGCGCAGATAGTACCAACCGAGGAGCGCATCATCGGATGCAAGGCCCTGGCTGCGGGCGACACGCTCCACCTGAGACAAATAGTCTTGCGATACAGTCAGCTTGGGATCGTCATTGCCCTGCGCGACGAAACGGCGAGCCAGATCGGTCCTGATACTATCGAATTCCCGCCCGCCATTGCCGTCTGGTTTTTCCAGAGACAATAGATTCTGCATTGGCTGATAAGGCAGCAGAGCCGCCGCCTTCTGAATGGTCGCAAGTCTTTCCTGCGGATTGGTGCAGGTCTTCAGAATATATTTGTAGGCGTCCTCGCCGCGGGCTGCACGATCGGTACGGATGAAAGCTTCCGCGACGCGCCACAGAACGTCGATATCGCTGCAGGTCAGCAGGCTCGGCGTCCTGGCGCCGATGTCGATCACAGTCTGATATTGCTTTAGATCGGAGGCGTTGACGAGCCGCGTGCGTGCCTCCGCGATATCCAGACGTTCCAGCAGATCGGCGGGCGGTTGCCATCCGGATTCGGTTGTCTGGCGGTCGGCAATGGCCTTGCGCACCTCAGCATAACGGCCTTCTGAATAGAGCTGCCACATGGCTTCGAGCTGCTTGTCGCTGTTTTGCGGAATGGCCAGCGGATCGGCAGGCGGCGTCCAGTTCGGGTAGAGCGTCTGCAATCGGGAGATTTCCGCCTGGAGCCGCGCCTTGTCGCCACGGCTTGCAAAATAGCGCAACGCGCTTTCGTCGACCTTCGGCTGATTATCCGCAGCTTGTGCGGGGTTGGTTTGCTGAGGCGATTGCGTTGATTGCGGCTGCGCCTGCTGTGGAGCGGCCTGGGCGATCGAATCGGCAGCGGTCGTATTTGCCGACGAGGCATTATCGGAGAGGACAGCCGACGGCGCAGCCGCCTGTATATGGTCGGCAAGCGCCTGCAAATCGGCGAGTTGTCCGGAGCTGCCGGACGAGCTGTTGTCGGCAGCAAGCATCGTCTGCGGCTCAAGGCGTGCCGACTTTGCCAGCTTGATCTTGTCTTCTGGCGAATCGTGATCCTTCGTCGCGAGCGTAAATCCCGCCACGGCGACGGCCAGGAAAGCCATGATCAAGGTGGACTTTATAAACACTCCGGATGTCTCTCCGTGACGAAAGCCAGGCTTAACAGCTGCAAGGTGGCCGGATAGTAAAGCGATGGGGCGAACTGCCGAACCGAAGCAGGCAGTTTCGCTCCACTCACCACACACGCCACAACATCGTTAACAATTCTATAACCCGGATCCGGCAGCAAGTCCTTGGGTTTGCCCGTCGTCAGATCGATCGTTGCAGGCTCATCCTCTTCGACGGTCACGCCCTGTTGCAGACGCGAAAGCAGCGCCTTGTCGCCGATGCCTGCGCGCGCCAGGTAAAGCGGAATCCTGATGCTGTTATAACCGAATTCCGCGTCGAATCCGTCTGCTGGTTCCGGTTTCGCCTTCAGGCTGACCCAATCGGCGGGAAGCTTGCGCGGACCAAATTGCAGGGTGCGCAGTAGGGCAAGGCCATCATCGCTGAGCTTCTGCCAGCGATCGGAAGGCACCAGCAGCGCCATGACAGGAATTGCCTCGAAGACCCAATAGGATGGGTTGATGACGGGTCCATCCTTGCGCCCAGGCGGCCGATAGCCCTCGACGCCGGGAATGAGCAGTGTCCGCCCTGTGGAACTGATGACGACATGGGACAGGATCGACTTGGCCATGCTCGCAGCTGCCTGCAAATAATCCTTATTGTTCCAGGCTGATCCCGCCAGGGCAAGCGCGTAGGCAATCAACAGATCGCCGTCGGACGCATTGTTCGTGTCCGTCACATGCGGGGTGACGGCCGGATCCCATTTCCAGACGGCAAGGCCGTCGTCGCGCAACAGCAATTCCGTGCGGGTAAAATACCAGATCTGTTCGAAATCGGCCGGATTATTGGCGAGGTAGGCAAGCAGCATACCATAGCCTTGCCCCTCGCTGTGGCTGATGCCGCCATTGCCGTTGTCGACGATACGTCCGTTCACATCGAGAAATTTCGCTTTGTAGGCAGTCCAGGCCTGCGTATCGACCGCCGCGCGTTGAGCAGCAGCCGGCTGCGCTGCCGCAAGGATAGCAGCACTGCAGACCACAAGGACAAGGCTCCGAAGTTTCATTCGCGCCTGCCGATCTTGGAAAGAACGCTTGCCGTGCTCACCCCGAGCAGGAACGAACCGACCACGAACAGGAAGGCGTAGGACAATATGTTGCTGGAAAGCCAATTTGCGGCGATCAGCCGATAATTCGTCAGCGACCAGGGTTGGGAGACGACAAAGCTGAACCGGCTGACGGGCACGGTATCGATCTTTCCCGTCTTGCCGGAATAGACGGTGATGCGGCCGCTGATCTGCGACCAGGTATTTTGCGCGGTCATCGCCTCGGCGCCTGCGCGCAGGTCTCCGGCACTTGGCGCGGTGACAACGGTCCAGGTTGCGTCGTTGGTCGGATTTGCCTCCTGTGCGATCAGGAAGCTATTGGCATTCGATGGGGTGAACACCTGCTCCGAACTGGGAATGAAGCGAAGCGAGCTCAAGGTGATATCGAAATTGCGGTGCATCCATTGCTGGAAGCTTTGCATCTGCCCCTGCAGCAACCCGCCGCTGATGCGGGAGCGCCAATCGGCAATCGTCACGGACGCCTCCGGTATGCCGCCTTGGCCCGGGGCGGGCGGGCGCCAGGCCACCTGGCTCGTGGCGGAGATGTTCATTTGTGTGAGGATCGTCGACGGCAGCTGCGAGACAGAACCGATGAACAGCGCATTGCGGGTCCCAACCGTACTCGGCGAGGCGGTGGGTTCCAGCGCGATGGGATGACCGGCCACAAGCGCCATCTGGCCGAGGAGCGTCGCGGTCGCAGACAGCGTGTCGGTGTCTGCGCGGTCGATGAAGAGCGCGGTTGGCTCGGTTTGCCGATTGTAGGGATAGCCAGTCCCGGCAAGGGCTGCAAGGTTGGGCCGCTGAGCGATCCTTGCAAAATCCGGGACGGTGAACTGGCTGGTATCGAACAATGCGAAGCGGGGCGTCGTGCTTGAGGTCGCTGCGGGGGCGCAGGCGGTATCTTCTTCTGCCAGCAACATGGCTTCCAGCGTGATCGTGTTCAGACCCGGCTTGAAATGCTGCATGGTGATGCGGATGGGCAATTGCCGGAAGATGCCGCCGCCGGTCACCGTGATCGGCTTGGTCGTGGCGATGCTGCCGTTGACGTACACGTCGATATGACTGCCCGGACGCACATCCTTGGCATAGGCCGCATCGAGCAGGATGGTGGCCTCGCCATAGGCATTCGCATAGAAATCGGACGGGATCGCCACGTTGAAACTTGTATGGAAACGCCGTCCGGAAAATTCCGTCGTCCTGACACCCAGCTGTTCGAAGGAAAGGCTGGTGCCCGAATAGATGAGCGGGGCGTCGGGTGCGGACCATCGTTGCGTTAACAGCAGATCGCGGCGGGTATTGGGGTCGCGATCGGTCGGCGAAACAACCATGTCGATCGCGGATGCGATCGCCTGCCAGGAAGGGCCGCTGATAAGGAGAAGCTGCTGACCGCTGCGTGGGTCCGTCGCAAAGGTCGCCAAGGCCCCATTTTGCGCCGTGGCCGGAACGGCAAAGACAGGCTGCAGCTCCGCCGGTGTGCCGACGACGACGGTCATCTTGCCGGGGCCCGATGCGGGTAGGGCATCCGTGCCGAACGAAAAGGTTTCGTTCGGCATTCCGCTCAAGAGCGCCAGTCCCTGAGCTAGACGCAGGATCGGCTTGGTCGTTCCCGGTTGAGCCAATGCCGGCACGACCAGATTGAACTGTGTCTTGCCGGCACCGTCGACACCGATCGCGCGGATCGCGTCGGTTGTGGAGAGTTTCTCCGCTTCGCGACTGGCGAAGGTGAGATAAGTTCTTGCGGGATCGATATCGGACCAGAGCTCGTAGGTCGACGGAATGTCGCAGTCGACGCGGTGGCGCTGCGTTGCCTCGAAGGTCAACAGATTGGCGCCGGGCTGCAGCAGCCCCCGCGGGATATCGAAGCTGATATCCGACTCGTTGTCCGAGGAGCCGATCTGTTGCTGATGGACGGCGCGGTCATTCACGAGGACCGTAAGCTGCGATGCTTCCGGGGCGACGACCACTGCGTTCTGGTAGGCAAAGGTAAGTTTCGCGGGCGCCGCCGCCTGCTCCGGCGTCAGATAGATCGACCAGGACTTGCGATCGGCTTCACCCTCCAATCGCAGTTTTGCGTAGGGAACGACATAGCGGCGGAATGCCGATGAGTCGGTGCTGGCGGTTGCCTGTTTCGCCTTTGGCGCCAATTGCGGTGTCGTCTGGGCGGGAGTGACAGGGGGTGCGACCTGCGGCGCTGCCGTCTGCGGGGTAACGGTCGGCGGTGTCATGACCAGGGGCGGAGCAACTTGAGGAGCTACGGTCTGTGGTGCAACGGTCTGAGGAACCGTGACCGGCGGCACTGCTGCCTTCGACGGCTCTGTCTGCGGTATGGCAGTTTGCGGAGTTATGATCTGAGGCGCCGTCTGCGCTTCGCCTTTCGGCCGCTCGCCGGACATGTCGAAAGGCATCGTCTGGGCCTGTGCCGTAACGGCGCCAAGGAGAAGCAGGAGGGCAGGGAGGACGCGCTTCATCAGCTTCTGGCCTTCGCATCCTGCCGCTGCTGCGTGCGATCCGAGCCCACACCCCTGAACAGGTAGATCAGACCCCGGCTGGTCTGATAGAGCGACATGCTCAGGAACCAGAAGGTTCCGCGGATGATGCCCGGATTGCGCCGCCGCGCCTGCTGAAACTTCGTCCATTGATCGGAATTGGCAAAGACGAGGTCGGCAATCAGGCGATGGTCGGCAGCACCCCTCGGAACATATTGGCAGCCGATGGCGGTAATGTCGCCCATCTGCTCGATATTGCGAACCACGACCGACAGGGTCACCATGTCGGCGCCGCTATAGGGCTGGAAGCGGATGATGGCTTCCGAGCCGACCGCGACCGGTTCCAGATCCTTGTTGAAGACGTTCAACCTAGCGCCATGGACGGAGACGTCCTCGATGGAAGCGGAATTCCAGCGGCCGTCGATCCCGAACTCGCTGCGGCGGTCGACCCGGACGCGCCGCGAAGAGGCACGCTCGCCGCGTTCGGAGACGACGCCGAGCGCGCAGCCGGAAAGGACGAGGTTAATGATGTTCCAGCCGCCGACGACGAGGGTGACGTCGGCCTTATAGGGCTCCGCATAGATACGATAAATGGTGACCGCCAGTGCGATGATCTGAACGGCGAAGATGACGAAGAACGGACGGCTGATTTCCGAAAGCCGGCTGACGGCGATCGATTCGTCCTTGGCCGTGACCTTGAAAGTCGGTTTGCGAGGATTGAGCATGACCGAGACGACGGCCGGCAACAGGTGCACCGTCTGTACATATTCGTAGAGCTCGGAAATCCACGGCCAGCGGAACGACCCGTAAAGATAGTTCTGCATCATCAGGTTCACGAGCATATAGGCAAGGGTATAGGCGAGGAACTCGCTGCCCGATGCCGTGAAGATCTCGAGATCGAAGAAGAGATAGAAAAGTGGCGCAAACAGGAAGATGACGCGCGGAAACGGAAACAGCCAGAACAGCGTCGACGACATGTAGCAGAGCCGTTGCGGCAGCGTCAGGCCGCGCTTCAGGAGCGGGAAGCGGAAGCGCAGGATCTGCATCATGCCTTGCGCCCAGCGGCTGCGCTGGCCGATGAAGCTTGCGAAGGTCGCCGGCTGCAAGCCGGCAATCAGCGGCTTGTCGACATAAATGCTGTTCCAGCCTGCACCATGAAGCGCAAGCGCGGTTTCGCAGTCTTCCGTGATGCTGATGCCGCTAAAGCCATTTTGCGATTGTAGCGCCTTGCGGCTGAGCACTGCGGCCGAACCGCAGAAGAAGGCGGCATTCCATTTATCGAGGCCGCGCTGGATGATGCCGTAGAACATCTCGTTCTCGCTCGGCATGCTGTCGAAGGTGCGCAGATTACGCTCCAGCGGGTCCGGATTGATGAAGAAATGCGGGGTCTGAACGAGAAAAAGCTTCGGATCGTCCTCGAAGTAGCCGACGGTTTCGCGCAGGAAATCACGCGCAGGCGCATGGTCGGCATCGAAAACGGCGATCAGGTCGCCATTCGAATGTTCCAGTCCGTTATTGAGGTTGCCGGCTTTGGCATGTTCGTTGCGGTCGCGCGTCAGATATTCGACATCCAGATCGGCGCAGAGCCGCTTGAGCTCGTCATGGCGCGCGATTGCGGCTTGCGATTCCAGGATCTTGGTCGAATTACGCTTTTGCAATGTGCCACCATCGTCGAGCAGCCACACTTTGAGCTTGTCGGCCGGATAATCCATCGCCTTGGCGGAGGCGAGCGTGTTGGCAAGAAGATTGGTGTCTTCGTTATAAGACGGCACGAAAACATCGACGCTCGGGAAATTCTTGGTTTCAGACGCGCGCTTGGTGCGCGGCGGCAGGGGCGTTGCGACGATGAAGAGGCTGAGCATCAGCATCGCCACGTTGTACATTTCGGCGAGATAGAGCAGCAAGCCGGGAATGAAGTTTTCCAGCTGGTTGACGGGCGGTATCGTATAGGATGTGCGCCAATAGACATAGCGCAGCACGATGGCCGTACCGAAGGCTAGCGCCACGAGCCGCCAGGTTCCCTGACGCTTGAGGATCTTGATGATCGCCATCAGGGTGACAACCACGGTGCTGGCGATCAGCTGCGTTTGAAGGTTGACCGGCAATGTGATCAGCACGATGCCGCATAGCGCTATCACGGCCCATATCAAGATGCTGCGTGCAGTCTGCATCAGTGTCCCTTCAAAGGTATTGCCAGACGCCATCCTGGCGCCCCCAAGCAGCGCCGCCTGCTAGCGGCACCCCTGAGATATGCCAGTTGCCCCGTTACAGTCCGGTAAAGGCACGATGATATTACTTGCTGTATTTGCAGGTGGCGGCGCTGCCATCGAACTTGCACCATTCGCCTGCGGTTGATCGGTCTGCCCATCCGGCAGCGGTACGCGCGGGCCGATCATCGGCGGCAGAGCCGGCGCCGCCTGCGGCTGAGGCTTCATCATGACCGGTCGGCGCACGACCGTAGGGTGTGGCGCGGCGGGGCGGCTCTGGTAGCCGATGCTGATGGGTGCCGTGCGATAAGGGGTGGCGTCGGGATAGACCGGTTCGCCGGGCTTGCCCAGAACGGCATCCGCGCCGCGGGGCGTGCCGAAAGGGTTGAGTGCGGCGCCGGCAAAATGGCCGGCGATCGTATAGCCATAGACCGTGCTCAACAGCTGGCGTTCGCTCGCATGGGCGTCGCAGAGCCGGATGCGCACCTGCACCGTGCCGAAATTGCGTTGCTCCTGGGGCGGCGCAAAACCGGCCTTCACCTGCTGCCAGGCGTAAAGACAGGTATCGCCGGCATGGCTCTGGCCGGAGGCATAACCAAAGGGACCGTAGTTGTTCTGAACGAAGGTTGCCGAGCGGGCGAGCCGCACCCCAGGCACCGCAGCCGCCATTTCGCGAGCAATCTTGCCTTCGCTGATCGTATTGTAGGGCAGGCTCCCTAATGCGGGACTTGAACCCGTCAGCCCAAGAAACTGAACCTTGAGGAAATTCTGGCCTGAGACGGAGGACGAGGTGGAAAGCGCGATCGTCTGCTCGACATCCTTGCCATGCCTGCGCTCGACCACATTGACGATCGCCGGTCCACCTGGCGGCGGAAAGGCCAGCGCCTTGTCACTCGCGACCGTTTCCACGCCGATCGACTGACGAACCTGTCCGGTCGTCGTGCAGCCGGCGCCGAGACAGGCCAATATCATCAACGTTATCGTCTTTGAAAAATGCATCTTTTAGATCGCGGCAATCCTGTGTGGTCACATTCATCGGCAAATTGCGCGACGGTCTTTGGAATCAAGTCCTTGTATTCTCTATAGCAAATAAAGGTGATTATGGTTAACCGATGGTTAATTTTGGCCGATTGACGTACCGTAGGAGGTCAAAAATGCACGCCGAATGTGCCCCTTCGCGCCAAGTGCACGAAGGGCGATGTCTAGTCGGAGATAAAGCTGCGACTTAAGGCCGCAAGCCCATGAATATCAGACCGATTTCTTTCTTCGAAATGCGATCTGCACAGCCCGGTTCAGCGCGACCGGGAGGACCGACATGTGGTTCTCTCCGGCATATTCCTCAAAGGTTATCGTTCCTGTGGATGACGCCAGTTTGGCCCATCTCTCAGCCATGTCGCGGGCGAGTTCTATCGTGCGTGTTTCTTTTGCCCGTTCCTGTCGTTTTTGCTCTTCGGCTGTGCCTTTATGGAAGGGCGCCAAGGTCTCGCCTTCATACTGACCGGCGGAAAGATGCAGTTCCATATCGAGCCGCTCTTTGTGCCTGTCGAGGAATTCTCTCTCCATCGAAAGAATAGCGGCATCTTCCCAGTAGATCGCCGGGCTTGCGGAAATCCAGCGGCTGAAGGCATCGGGTTTGTAAAACAGGGCGTAGAGCGTGAACAGGCCGCCGAACGAATGGCCGAAAAGCGTCTGACGCGAGCGGTCGACCGGTACCTGCCGTTCTATCCAGGGCTTGAGCTCTTCTTCGATGAGCGTCAAAAAGCGTTCGCCGCCGCCGGTTTTCACATCCGGCGTATCGGGGAAAAATGGCGGATAGATCCGTCCGGGCGGTGGGCTCAAATCCCAGGAACGGCGGAGCGGGTCATATGGCTCGTCCGTGGGATAGCCGATGGCAACGATGACGCCTTCCGCGACATTGGTTCCGTTCGGATAGCTCGCCTGTACTTTGACTGCGTCGACAGCGGTCGCAAAACAGGCGTTCCCGTCGGTCAGGTATAGGATCGGCCAACCCTCCGGCGGTGCCGGCTTGTCTGGGCGATAAAGAAAGATCCTGTGCGGATGATCGGCATTGTCGAACTTCAGGTCAATGAATGTGCAGCAGGGAAGGGTGACCGGCGCCAGAATGGCAGCGGCATTGTGTGACGAGGTATGGGACATGGCCTCTCCGGCTGACCGATCATGTAAGGCGCAGGAGCAACAGGCGCCGATGTTTGAAAGATGATGAAATTTCTCATATTATGGGTGGCGCGATCTGGCAAGCCGGCCAAATGCTTTGCTAAGCGCAATTTTCAGGCGTCTTCCGCAATCTCGTGTTCGGCCACCGGGGCCATTCTGCAACATGAAGGCGGAAACCAATAAAAAATATGACTCTTGTACTCATGTATTCTTGACGCCGGATGTACCTGCGAACTAATTTGCGCCATCTTTTTCAGAAACGGGCAGGCGTAAAGGGCTTATGAGGCAGAAATCCCATAATCATATCAGTAATTTGACGCGTAAGAGATTCCAGCTTGCAAGCGGCGCCGCCGCACTTGCAACAGTGTTTGCTTTAAGTGGAAATGCCTTTGCACAGGACGCTGCGGCCACTGCGAATGATGGAGGTGCCACCCAGCTTGCGCCGATCGTCGTCAGCGGCCAATCGAGTGACGCAAGCGACAATACGACCGTAGCGGCAAAGAAGAGCCAGGGCGCCACCAAGATTAATACGCCCCTGGTCGAAACCCCTCGCTCGGTTTCGGTGGTGACCAGGAAGGAATTGGAAGAGCGCGGTGCGCAGGACATCACGGAGGCGGTGCGTTATTCGGCTGGCGTTCAGACCGGCTCATATGGCTTCGATCCGCGCTTCGATCAGATCTATATTCGCGGCAATGATGTCACGACCATCGGTGATTATCGCGACGGGCTGCAGCAGCCCTATATGAACTACGCAATGTTCAGGACCGATCCTTATTCGCTCGACCGTGTCGAGATCATCAAGGGGCCGGTATCGGTTCTCTATGGTGCCGGTTCGCCGGGCGGCATCGTCAACAAGATGTCGAAGCTGCCGACGGACGAGACGATCAGGGAGGTAGGTGTTCTCTACGGGACATCGGACCGCGCGCAGACGATGTTCGACTTCGGCGGCCGGGTCAATCAAGACGATGACAGCATGCTGTATCGCATCGTCGGCCTGGCGCGAAAGGGCGATACCAATTTCGATATCGCCGATGATCGCTATCTGATCCAGCCGTCCTTCACCTGGAAGCCGGACGACACGACGAAAATCACCATCTATGGTTCGGCGCAATCCACCGAGACGGACGCAAATCCCGGCGCAATGATCGGCCCCGATGGCAATGTTCTCGATTATCGCGACAGCGACCCGGATTACGATTATCAGAGGACCAAACAGCAGCAGGTCGGCTATCAGTTCGAACACGAGTTCGACGGCGGCTTCACTTTCCGTCAGAACCTTCGCTTTTCGCATCTTGATCTGAAAGCACGCTATCTCAGCACCTACAGCTGGGTCGGCGACGTCGCGCAACGCTATGCGACCGCGATCGGGGACAGGATGAATGTCTTCCAGGTCGACAACCAGCTAGAATCCAAATTCGATACCGGCCCGGCAGCCCATACCATGCTGTTTGGTCTCGACTATACCCGTATGAGCGATTCATTCGCCTATGGGATGGATGCAACGACCAGCCCCGCCTATGACTTCGATATCGACAACCCGACCTACGGAGTATCGGGTCCGACGCCGGCCTATAATTTCAGCCGGGTCGATGGCAGCCTGCAGCAGTTCGGCGCCTATGCCATGGATCAGATCGAAGTTGACAAGTGGCGCTTCACGCTTGGCGGGCGCCAGACCTGGGTGAAGCAGTCGACCGACACCACCATTGTCTCCACTGATACGACAACAAAAGACAGCTTCAACAAGAATGCGTTTTCCTACCAACTCGGCGCGCTCTATCTCTTCGACAATGGCATTGCGCCTTTCACGAGCTATTCAACCTCCTTCAATCCGGTCACCCAGCGCTCCGCATCCGGCAGCATCCTCGACCCAACGAAGGGGGAACAGTACGAGCTTGGCGTGAAATATCAGCCGCCAGGCACCGACATCCTGCTCTCGGCCGTTGCCTATCACCTCGTCGAGAAGAACAAGCCGGTCCTGGTCGACCCGCTGACGCTCGTCTATGAGTCGCTGGGTGAGGTCACCAACAAGGGGATCGAGCTGGAAGCCAGGGCTAATATTACCGATGGCTGGGACGTGATTGCCGCCTACTCGTACAACCATTCCGAAATTACGCGGGGCGACGATCAAGGCAACTCCCCTGCGGTGACGCCGAAGAACATCGTCAGCCTGTGGTCGAACTATACATTCCAGGAGGATTCGGCTGCCAAGGGTCTGACCGTCGGCGCCGGCATTCGCTATACGGGCGAGACCTATACCAGCACGGCCAATACCGCCAAGAACGACGCCAGCTTCTATCTCGACGCCGCGCTCTCTTACGACTTCGGCGCGATCGACCAGAAATACAAGGGCCTCACCGCCTCCGTCGACGTCCGCAACATCGCCAACCGCCGCCTGACGGTCTGCAACGAGGGCTATTGCTACCTCGGACAGGGCCGCAACGTGACGGCTTCATTGAAGTATCGCTGGTAAACTTATCAGGGCGCCGTATTCTGTGCGGCGCCCCCTCCGCTCTGATAGCCTCCTTTCATCGACCGAACTCGACGGTATCGTAAGCAAGGCCACCTTGCAGCCTGAGTCCATCGCGTATATCCGCATTCTTGGCAATGCGGCGATGAGGCTATAGCCTGGCAGGGAATGTGCCCGACCCAGGGGGAGGTTCCGTATGGCCGAGGTCCTTTTGTTCCACCACGCACAGGGATTGACCCCGGGTGTGTGCGCGTTCGCTGATGTGTTGCGGGGCGCCGGTCACATCGTGCACACGCCTGACCTATTCGACGGGCGCACTTTCCAGAGCATCGAAGACGGGCTCGCTTATATCGAGGGGATTGGATTCGACCATATGCGGGAGCGTGGCGTCGGCGTTGCCGACGCACTGCCTCCTGCGCTCGTCTACGCCGGGTTCTCGTTCGGCGTGCTACCTGCCCAGAAGCTGGCCCAGACACGGTGCGGAGCCCGAGGAGCTCTCTTCTTCCATTCCTGCCTGCCGATCAGTGGCGAATGGGCTTTCGGACCTTGGCCGGATGGAGTCGCTGTCCAGATTCACGGAATGGAAAACGACCCGATCTTCGTAGGCGAGGGTGATATCGATGCCGCCCGAGAGATTGTGGCGAAGGTCGAGGACGCGAAGCTTTTTCTTTATCCCGGCAATCAGCACTACTTCGCCGACAGTTCACTCCCGTCATATGATTCGGGTGCAACTGCACTGCTGACGAGCCGAGTGCTTGAGTTCCTGGATCGCGTCTGATCGAAGCCAGTGTTTTGGTTTGAGCTTGGTTCCTAAAAGGGGTCGTGCAGCACCACAAGCACACTGCCCGCTTTCGGCTAGCAAGCATCCCGTCTGCATTATGCCGCGCTCGGGGAGCGTCTGCTACGTCAGACTATGCTGTTCTGCGCCGCTTCATCAGTAATATCAGTAGCAGCGGGGCGCCGACGAGGGCGGAAACCAGGCCGGCGGGCATCTGATAGGGAAAGGCGATCATTCGACCGAACCAATCAGCGAGTACCATGAGGCCGCCGCCGGCGAGCGCCGCGCCGGTAAGCTGGAGCGCGGCGCGCCGCAGGCCGAGTTCGCGTGCCAGATGCGGCCCTATCAGGCCGATGAAGCTCAAAGGCCCCACGACGAGGGTGGCGGCTGCGGTCATGGCTGCGGCAAGGGCAAAGAGGCAGGCCCGGGCAAAGTTGACGCGAACGCCGATTGCTTGGGCCGCCTGGGTCCCAAGCGGCAGCAGATCGAGCCAGCGATGGGCCAGAAAGGCAAGCGCAAGGCCTGTTGCTGCCGCTATCATCGCAGAAATTGCCTTTGGTGTATCAATGAGATAAGTCGATCCGCTCATCCATTGCATCACAATCATTGCGCGCGGATCGCCGCTCGCGGCCAGCACGCTGATGAAGGCATCCAGCATGGCTCCGAGCGCGATGCCTGTCAGAAGTACCCGTTCCGGCGCGAAACCGGACCGAATGCCGAATAGGAAGATGGCGATAAGAACGGCGAAGGCACCGATGCCACCAAAGCCCAGTTGAGCGGCCATGCCCGGAGCGGGCAGGAGGAAAAGTGCGGCGGTGACGCCAAGGGTAGCGCCTGCCGAAATGCCCAGAACCTCCGGACTTGCCATCTCGTTGCCGCTGAGCCGTTGCAGGATGGCGCCGACGACGCCAAGCATCGCGCCCGCAGCAAAGGCACCAGCGATGCGCGGCAGGCGGTAGGGCAGCACGTCGGGCCAATGGGGATAGGCAAGCAGCGTCCATGTTCCATCCGGTGCGCGCCCGAAGAAGACCGCGCCTGCGAGGAGAAGGAGGAGCGCCGGAACTGGTGCAAGCAAGAGGACGCGCGGCGTATGTAAGGCGCGGTTGGCATTCTGAGAGGGAGATGGCGCGCTGCGTTGCACGGCCTTCAGGCGCGGCAGCATCAGAAGCAGCAATGGCGCGCCGAGCAACGCGGTGATGGCACCTGTCGGCAGGAAGGTCGAAGAGGCCCCGGAAAGCAGCACCAGGGCCTCATCGGTCAGCAGCAGCAAGCTTGCGCCGATGAGGGGTGACCAGATGAGCTGGCTTTTTATCTGTCGGGCGCCGGCAAGCTGCGCGATGCGCGGCGCGATGAGGCCGATGAAGCCGATAACGCCCACGGCACTGGTGACGATCGCGGCAAGTGCAATTGCAATGCAAACGGCAGCAATGCGCGTGCGCTTGACCGACAGGCCAAGTCCGCTCGCGCCGCTATCGCCAAGTTCCATGAGTGCGAGCGGCCGCGCCATCAGCAAGGCCGCGGCAGACAGGATGGCGATTTTCGGGAGAAGGGAAAGCGGAATGGTCCAGCTCTGCTGTGCCAGCGATCCGGCTCCCCAGATGAACAGGCCGGAGAGGTAGCGATCGTTCATTAGAACGAGAATGGCGGCAAGCGCTCCGCTCCAGACGCCAACGATCAGGCCGGCAAGCACGAGCGCTAAAGGCGAGAAACCTCTTCTTGCGCCGATCAGGAAGACGACGGCAGCGGCAGCGGCACTCCCGAACAGGGCAACGGCATCGCGGCTGAGACCCTGAAGAGGGGGAAAGGCAAGCATGACGGCAACAAGCGCAAGATTGGCGCCTGCGGAAATGCCAAGTGTGGAGGGCGAGGCGAGCGGATTGCGCAGCACTTGCTGCAACAGGCTTCCCGCGAGTGAGAGTGCGGCACCGGCCAGCAAGGCGGTGACGATTCTCGGCAGTGTCGAATAGACAAGCAGCAGGCGCTGCGGATCGTAACCTGCTCCCTGCTCGAACAAGCGTGAAAGGTCGGGCGCCAGTTGATGCCAGGCAAGCAGGCTTGCGAGCGCGAACAGCGTCAAAGCCACGGCTGGAGCACCGAGGACGTTGTTTGCTTCGGTGCGGATCATGCGAATGTTTCCAGATGGTCAAGCAATATGCGCGCGAAGCGCTCCGCTTCCTGTACCATGCCGAACATCAAGGTGCCCGGCAGCACGGAGACGCGCCCGTCCCTGACGAAGGGGAGGCTGGTCCACAGCGGACTATCCTGCAGATTGTCGAGAACGTTCGGCGGTAGCAGCGGTTCGAATGCGATGAGACGCAGGCTTTGATCGAGCGTCGCCAATTCCTCCAGCCCGATCGTCTCGAAGCCCCAGTAATCGCCCGGCCTGGCCCAGGCGTTTTTGAGCCCGATCCTGCTCATGACGTTCTGGTAGAGCCCAGCGCCGCAATAGATGCGGGCATGGCGCGAGTCGACAAAATTGATGAGCGCCAATGGCGGAGGGTTGAGCTTTTTGACGCGGTTTGCGCAGTCGTCGAAGAATTGTTCCGACCGAGCAAGGAATTCTTCCGCCTGCTGCCGCCGGCCGATGGCGTCGGCCAACTGACGCGTCGCCTCGATGGAGCGTGGCAAAGCTTCGCCGCCTTCGGCATAGATCGTCAGTTCCAGGACCGGCGAAATTGCCTCCAGTTGCGGTTTCAAAGGCGCGAGATAGGGCGTCGTCAGAATCAGCGCCGGCTTGACGCTTACAAGAACCTCGAGATTGATCTCGCTGGTGGTGCCGAGATCGACGACACCACCAGGCATTTTCGGTTCGACGACCCATGTGTCCCAATCGGCAAGCGAGGCGATGGCGGCGGGCGTGACGCCGAGCGCCAGCAGTGTCGACGCCAGGCCGTAATCGAGGGAAACGATCGGACCGGATATGGTTTCTGCAGCCACACTCGGTTGCGGAACGGCAAAAAGTGCCGCAGCGGCAAGCAGCGTGCGGCGCGAAAGCATCAGGTTCTCGAAGCTGCTTTCAAATGACATAGGCAAGCGGCGTTCCATGTACGGGATGGGCGGTGACGCCCATGTTGGTGCCGTAGATCGTATTGAGCGTTTCGGCCTTCATGAGGCTCGGCGACGGGCCTGCTGCAATGAGACGCCCTTGCTTCAGCGCATGCAGATGATCGCAGAAATGTGCCGCGACATTGATATCGTGCAGGACGAGAATGACGCTCAGATCCTTCGTCCGGCAAAGCTCGCGCACGAGCCCGAGGATTTCCATCTGGTGGGCGATGTCGAGTGCAGATGTCGGCTCGTCGAGCAGCAGGCAGCGGCTGTCCTGAGCGACGAGCATGGCGATCCAGACACGCTGACGCTCGCCGCCGGAGAGCGTATCCACCATCCGGCCTGCCAGCGTATCGACATGCGTGAGCTTCATCGCGGTCTCGACTTTTTCCCGATCGATATCGGTGAACCGCCCGAGCGCGCCATGCCAGGGATAACGCCCGCAGGCGACAAGCTCCTCGACGGTCATGCCGGCAGCGGAACTGGTGTCCTGCGGCAGATAGGCGACGGCGCGGGCAAAGGCGCGCATGTCGTAGGAGCCAGCGGCCACGCCATCGAACAGGATGCGCCCGCCGGTCGGCTGAATCTGTCTGGCCAGCAGTTTGATCAGCGTGGATTTGCCGGAGCCGTTATGGCCGATCAGACCGGAAATCTCGCCGGCCTTGAAGCTGATGTCGAGTGGATGAAGAATGGTTTTGCCATCGACCTCGAAACGCAGGCCTTCCGTCGTGAAGACCGTTGCGTGACTCTGATCGTTTCCGGTGATCGTTTCGTCTTTCATGATCATTATCATTCCTGCTGAAGCGCGCTGGCTTCGTGAAATTCCGATGGCCGGCGGGTGGCCGGGTTAGTTTATCGAGGTCAATGGCTTGACGAAGAAGAGGCACGGGTCGCTTTCACGCCAGAGGGTCGGGAATATCTCGGCGCGGATGAAGCCGTTTCTATCGTAGAAGGCGCGGGTCTTTTCATATTGCGGTTCGTCCCTGCCGCGCGGCGCGAGCGTCTTGACCGTCAGGAGCTTGCAATCGGAAGAGCGGGCAAAGGTCTCGGCTGCGGCCAGCAATCGCCTGCCCACGCCGCTGCGATGGTGCCGGCGCCTGGTTGCTATCACAAGAATCTCCATGGCGGCCGGCGGATGGGCGCGCAGCGCAACGAAGCCGGCAACGGTATCCGCCTCGACGCAGCCGAACATCGGCAGAGTCTCCACGGCACCCGCGCAGGCTTCGATGACATCGGGGTCGGTAAACCAGTCGGTCAATTCCGACATGATGTCACGACAGATGACGCCTTTGGATTTGGTTATCTCGACGGCTTCCTGCATCTATTCTTCCCTTTCCTGGCGATGGAGCGCGGTTCGCAGGCGATGGTGGCGAACCACCATCAGGCCCGCATCTCCCGCACCCGTGTTGTTCGGTTTCGTCTGTGGCCGCTGCCGGCGGCGCAGGCATGGTCGGCCTCGAGCGAAATTGCGGCGAGGCATCGCGAATGCGCCTCCCGCAGAAGGCCACAAACAAGAGCGCAGGATACGCCAGCTTCCTTTGCAATGATGTTCTGGGGGATATCGTCGAAATAGTGCTCCTCGTAGAACTTCCGGGTTCTGGCGGGCATGGATTCGACCGTGCAGCGGAAGGCTTTATAGGCTTCGGCCTCGTGGAGGTGCTCCTCGGGGCTTCCATAGGACGAGGTATTGCCGCCGACTTCCTCTTCGACGAACAGGCCGCGCTCATATTGCCGGCGCCGCATATGATCGGTTGCCAGATTGCGCACCATGCGCATCACATAGGGCGTGGGAGCCGCTATATCCTCCTTCAGCGGCTTGGAGACCAGCTGCAGGAGAACTTCCTGCACGACATCCTCGGCCAGGCTCATGCAGCCTGTGATCCTGCGTGCGACGGAGAGGAGCTTCGGATAGGCGTGAAGTGCTGTTTGGAGTTGCTCATTGGAAGTCGACTGCAAATGGTTGGCAATCATGTCGGGCTCTCGTTGAAATCCAAAGTTGCATTTCTGTGTGCCCCTCTTTTTGAGAGGGAACCTATAAAACATGACAATGATAGTCAAGATAGCGGAGTCGAAAAGTGAAGTATCTCCTAAATCAAGGTTTATCAGCCTGATTTTATTTTATTTTTTTTGGCGATCTAGAAGAAAATCCCGCTTTTGTAATGCTGCCATTGCGGCCATGCCGAAGCCATTGATGTCGCGATAGCCCATTGAAAATCCCCGCTTTCTTCATCGCTGATCCGGCCGGAATGGATGAAAATCGCTTCGCCCGATATTTGGCTTTTGCCTTCTAGGGTTGTATTTCCCGGAATCAGTGTCACGCTTTGCGGGTCGGCCAGAAAACCTTGGCCGAAGCTTTTCAGCGCAGCCTCCTTCTGAACCCAGCAGGCGAGAAAAACATCGTGGCGATGTCGCCCATGCAATTGATACACCTGATTGAGTTCTTGTTCGGAAAGGATCATCGGCATGATCTCGGAGGCTTCCTTCTCCGAAAACGCATCGAGGCGCTCGATATCGATGCCGATGCGGCCGCCGCGGCAGATCGCGAGCGCTACGCGGTCTTTCGTGTGCGAGAGATTGAAGTCGATGTCGGGGTAATCACGCAGGTAGGGCCTGCCGGAAGGGGTAATCGCGAGACAAAGTGCTTGCGGGGCGCAGCCAAGCAGATTGGCGATGACGCTTCGGCACAGCACCCGTCCGGCAACGAAAAGGCGCCGCGCCGCGCATGATCTGAATGCTGCGGCACGGCTTTTTTCTGCCTCGCTCAAAATCGAGTCCGGTACGGGAAGCTCGTCAGACAGGTGCAGGCTATGAAGCTCTACCTGCGCTGTCTCTTCCCCCGGTTGGGCCGTCTTCACCTATTCCGCTGCCTGTCCCATGTGAGAGGGAAGGTTCGACGGCTGCCCGTGCGTTTCCCATTGTACGATGGGATCGAGCTGATCGAGATCGAAATGCGGGCGACCGAGCAATGCATTGGCGATCACGGCGCTACGCCATGCGGCGAGGCTGAGCTGCGGTTCAGCGATGCCGTGGCTATGGCGTCCGGCATTGAGAACGAAGATGCGGTTGTCACGCGGCCCGTCCCATGCCAGCGAGAAGTCGCTTTCCAGTACCGGTTCACCGATGGAGTTGAGTTCGATGCGATTTTCGAGCGAATGCAGGGATTGGGGAAGTACAAAGCGATAGCCGGTTGCAAAGACGATCATGTCGACAACAAGCGTTTCGATGCTGTCATCGAAACCGTTGCGCATAGTCAGCGTGATTTCGGGACCATCCTGCTCGGCTGCGATGACGTTGCGGAACGGGCGCAGCGATATGCCGTGGTCGGGGTGGCCGCCTGCATCGAGCTTTCGCTCGTAGAGGCGGCGATAGAGCTTTTTCAAGGTGGAGGCGGAAACGCCGTCGCTCGCCAGCACCTGCCGGCGCGTGTGCGTGAGCCGCAGCTCCTCGGGAAGTCCGTGGAAACGCTCCATATAGCCTGGCGTGAAGAGCTCGTTGGTGAACGGTGTCGCATCAAGCGGCTCGAAATTCGGACGGCGGCTGATCCAGTGAATGGTCGAAACGGCGTTCAGGTCCAGCAGGGCATCGACGATCTCGGCGCCGCTTTGGCCGCCGCCGATGATGGCAACACGATGTGCTTTGACATCACCGATACGTTGCGTCGCTTCGCTGCTGTGGAAGGTCATGGATTTCGGCAGCTGTTCGGCCCAGGCCGGACGAGACGCAATCTTGCCGACGCCGACGGAGAGATTGCGAGCGTTGATGGCGCCATCGTCGGTAGCTATGGAGAAAAAGCCGTCATTGGCATGGACCTCCCGGACGCTGGCGCCGAAGCGTAGCGACGTCAGCCCGCGTGCGACCCATCCGAGATAGTCTGCGAATTCCTTGCGCGGAACAGCTTCATATTCCGCATTGAGAAACTGATAAAAGCGTTTATGTGCAACAAGATAGGAGAGGAAGCTCCACGGACTTGTCGGGTTGGTGGCCGTCACCAGATCCTTGAGGATGGATGTCTGCATTTCTGCGCCCGGCAGCATCATTCCCGGATGCCATGCGAAGGATGGGCGTCGCTCGAAGAAGCGGACGGAAAGTTGCGGTATGGAATCGAGCTGAGCGGCAAGGCTGAGGTTGAAGGGACCGATACCGGCCCCGGCGAGGTCGAGCACGTGCGATGTCATGATGCAGCTCCAGAATGATGTCGAAGAGGGGGTTACTTGACGGTGTCTTTGGACAGCGGCGCCGGCGCAAAGGCATGATCGAGTCGCCGGGCGAAACGCTGGTGGAAGGGCGTCTTGCCGATGATCGTCAAATGGTTGGTGCCGGTGACGATCTCGGATCCCGTGGCATTCGGTGAATAGCGTCGCCAGTCGATGACGTTGAGGGCGCGCGTGAGAGAATCCTCGGCCGCAAAGGCATGGATGCGGAAATCGGATTGCTCCAGGCGGTAGTTTCGGAAGATCATCGCATTGTCGATGAGAATCCAAAACGTATGCTCTTCCGAGCCGATATCGGGACCGTCCGTCGGCAGTTTGACGTTATGCTTGACGACATGGTGGAGGAACTGTTCGTAAACCTCCTCGTTCATGGCGGCAAATAGCCTCTTCCAGTCCTCGCGCATCGGCGTAGTGGCAAGCCAGCTCTGCACGGCGGCATGAGTGCGATCGCGGATGCCTTCCTCGAAGCGCGGCATGATGCCGACGGTAAATTCCTCGTCCATGTCGCAGACATCGACCATGCCGATCATGCGCAGATCGATATCGTTGCCGAGCTGTCGGGCGGCCTCATAGGCGAGCAGCCCGCCCCACGACCAGCCGAGGAAGGCGCAAGGCCGGCCGTTGGCCTTTTTGCGTACCGCTTCGGCGTAGCGCGCCGTGATATCTTCGACGCGGGTACTCAGCGTCTTGGTTTCTGTCAGCGAATAGCAGATGAAGCCGGTCGCCGGCTGTTCCGGGCCGAGATAGTCGACAAGCCGCATATATTCGCGTGTGCTGACGAGAAGGCCCGGGAAGCAATAGAGCACCGGCCGGTCGCCGTTGCGGCGAAGATAGACGACGTCAACACCGGCCTCGTCGCGGTTGCCGTCGATGGCGAGCGCAAGATCGCGCACCGTTGGATGGTTGAACATATCGGCGATCGTCAGCGGCCATTCGGGATGGCGCATCTTGAGGCGCGAGACGATGCGCACGGCCATCAGAGACTGTCCGCCAATATCGAAGAAATTCTCCGTGACACCGATATCGCCAATGTCGAGGATGTCTTTCCAGACCTCCAGGATTGCTTTTTCCTTGTCATTAGCCGGTAGCGCCATTTCGCGTTCGATACGCGGGGCGGGCAGTGCGGCGCGATCCAGCTTGCTGTTCGGCCCCATCGGCAGCCTGTCGATCAGCATGATGGTCTGTGGCACCATGTAATCGGGCAGGGCCGTCATGGCGGTCCGGCGCAGCTCCGTTACACTGAGGCTTTCACCCTCGCGCGGCACCACATAGGCGACGAGCGAGCTGCGACCGCCGTCATTGTGCAGGAGGATGACCGCCTCGGCGACACGCTGATCGGAGCGCAGCACGGCTTCGATTTCGCCAGGCTCGATGCGGAAGCCGCGCAATTTGATCTGGTGATCGACGCGGCCGGCGAATTCGACGATGCCGTCTTCGCGCCAGCGGCCGAGATCGCCGGACTTGTACAGTCGTCCGCCAGGTGTAAAAGGATCCGGAATGAAGCGATCCGCCGTCAGCTCCGGCTGGCCGAGATAGCCGCGTGCCAGGCCGCTGCCGCCGATATAGATTTCGCCGATCACGCCGACCGGAACGGGCGCGAGGTCGGCATCGAGCACATAGATGCGCCGATCGCCAACGCCGCGCCCGATCGGCGCGACCGTCCCCTCAAAGCGGGTCCCCACAGGGATCTTCCAGATCATTGGCGTCATGATCGTTTCGGTCGGGCCATAGCCGTTGATCAGCAGCTGCGCCTTCAGGTTCTCGGTGATCATGTCGAATACCGCCTGCGACAGCGCCTCGCCGCCGAAGGAATAGAGCCGCAGCCGCGGGATTTCGTTGTTCTCGCCGGCATATTCCGCAAGGCCGCGGACATAGCTCGTTGGAAGGCTGGCATTGTTGACGCCGTGCCGCTTCATGGCCGCAAAGGCGTCTTCGGGCGTGGCAAGCTTGTCCTGCGTCAGCACTACACCGCCGCCTGCCATCAGCGGCACCATCCAGCGCTCATGGCCGCCGTCCGAGGTGAAGGGAAGCACGGGATATTCGCAGGACTCCTCGCTCATTTCATAAATGCGCAGAGTCGCCTTGCAATGATGCGCAAGCGGACCGTGCTCAACTGCCACTCCCTTCGGCACGCCCGTCGAGCCCGACGTGTAGATCACATAGGCAAGCTGTTGTGGGGGAATGATCGTTGCCGGCGCGTCGGCGCTCTCCGTGGACAGGTCGATGACATCGAGATTGAGGTAGGGTGTCGCGATATCGCTCGGCAGGTTGGCGATGTGCTTTGCTCGGGAAATGACGAGCGAGAGGCCTGGAGCAGTCAGGATGTGGCGATTGCGGGCCTCAGGATGATCCGGCTCCACCGGTGTGAATGCGCCGCCGGCCTTCAGCACGGCAAGAATGGCGATGATCGCGTCGATCGATTTTTCAAGGGCGATAGCCACGCGCTTTTCCGGGCCGATCCCCATCGCGATCAGCTGATGAGCCAGCCGGTTGGCGGCAGCTTCGAGTTCCCCATGCGTCACGGATTTCTCGCCCTGTGCGACGGCAAAGGCGTTCGGCCGCCTTTTCGCCTGCGCGGAGATGACCTCGTGGATCGGCGTGCCGTCGTCGGGCTCCGGCGCGTCGGGGTAGGGTGCGGAAAGCCTGTCCAGCTCTTCAGGTGATACGAAGGGAATCTGTTTGACCTGCGTACCAGGATTGGCATTCAACTGCGCAAGCGCGATGGCAAGATCGTCGGCGAAGCGTATGATCTGCTTTCCATCATGCTTCTGCGGGTCGAAGCCGATGCCGATACGCAATTTGCCGACGGATGTCGGGGAAACGGTAACGACCAGATCGGCATCACGGCGCGCCGGCGGTTCGATGGGGCTGCGCAGCGTGACTTCGTTCGAGGTTGCTTGCAGGAGACGTAGGGGCGGACGCACATCGAGGAGCGTCTTGACGAGGCCGGTAGTGTCGAAGGATTCGTCTCGTCTTATCAACGCATCGGCAAGGGCCTCGAAGGACAGGAATTGCCGAGTTACGGTCTCGATTTCCTTGACGAATGTATCGCGAACGTCCTTGAGCGTCATGGCACCGTGGAGTTCCGGCGTCAGGATCAAAACGTCCTCGCTGCGGGCGGCAATTCTTTGCCTTTCCGGACGCGTGACCAGGCCGATCCTTTGAGTGCCGTATCCGGTATGGCGCCGCAGGGCGATCCCGAGCGCGGCAAGTATATTACCGGAGATGTCAGCGGACGATCGTACCAGCACTTCAAGCATATGCTCGAACCATGCCTCGTCGGCCGTGTTCTTTGCCGCCGATGTTTGCGGCAGGAGTGATGCAATGTTCTCCTGAGCCGTCAGCCGCTGGAACCAGAAATCGATCAGCTCCGGTGCCGCATGGCGTGGTGCACCATTGGCAATCATCCACGAAGCGGCGTCGGGCAACGTCGTCTCTGTGATATTCGCTGGGTCATGACCGCCGATGTTGCGAAGGAAATCCGTCGCAAGCAGGTCGAGCGCCGCAGCGTCGGCAAGGATGGCGTGCAGGGAGAATAGGGCACCGACCGCCCGCCCTTCTTGCGCAAGGAGAATGAAACGGGCCGGATTGCCATCGGTAAGGTCGATCGGGCGGGCCTGTTCCGCTGTTGCAGCCGCGGTCAACGCCTCGTCCGGGTTTTCGCCTGCAGTCAACGTCGTCTCGATGATCTCGACGAAACGGTCGTTCCTGAGGATCTGCTGGACGGCGCCGCCTGCCCGCGCCTCGAATTCCGAGGTGATGAGGGGATGTTGCCGAGAAAGTTTTAATAGGCCCTCGCGCGCGAGGTTCAGAGAGATCGAAGGGAAGGCGATCCCGAGTATTTGTCGCCCGTAGACGACTTCGTTACCCGTCTCCGACAGGAGCCAGATACGTGACTGTGCTGGCGATAGCGAGCATTTGGCGAGGTAATCCGTATCGTTTGCTGCCTTGGCGTTCCGATCATGGACAGTCATTTCTTCGCCATTCTCCCTGAATGTACTGAAATACTTATCTAATCAATCGAAATACAATAACGTATTCATCTCAATATCTATTGTAGATATTAAGTTTAATCGATTGATATCTCTGACTTCTGGCGTCGATAAACTCGGATACTCCGAAAATTACATCGATGCAGCTGCATGACGAACGGTGTTTTGGAAAATTCAGGAGATTTTCAAAAAATATTTCCGGAAAATATTTTGAATTTTTGCCGATGCCGTTCGTCACCGCAGAATTAGCGCTGTGCTTGGCCTGCCGATCTCAGCCGGCGCGTTTCTGAAGATATGGAGATGAAATATGGATGCATCCCTGGCGATCAGGAGCGATAGGGCGGCGGAGAGATCCTTTGATCTGCGCCTGCCGGCTTCGGGCTTTGAGAGCAGTGCGCTTGCCTGCGGCCAGCCTCTCATCATATCGGCGGGGCCTGTGCCGGGAAGTTTCCGCGTCGAGCATCACGGAGTGAAGGTGGCCTCAGGTCATCTATCGGGGCCGGCCACCAATCTTCTGGTCTTCGATACAATCTCGACGGCGGTTCCGCCGCTTTCTGGCGAGGATATCGTCAACGCTGTGTCGGAAGCCATTCTGGTATGCAATCCGCATTTGATTTGCTTCGAGATCACGCTTGCGGATGATGATCTTGCAAAGCGACTGCTGGAGACCGGCGCGATTGAACGTAGCGGCGAGCGCCTCATCGTGCGGCCGGAATCCTTCTTCCAGCAGGCAAGGTCCTGGTTCGGAAGTGCCCCCACGGCCTATCCGGAATTGCCGATCCTGACGAATGGTGCCCTTCATCCGCAGCGGCCTCCGAAGCCTACCGGCCGCGTCTACAGCCGTTTCATTCCCTGGCTGAATACGCAGCTTGGCTTCCATGTCGCCGATATCGAGGCCGATCTTCCGCATTTCCATCGCTGGATGAACGATCCGAGGGTTGCCGCCATATGGGAAGACAGCGGCGATCTTTCCTATCATCGTGATTTCATCGGAGGCCGCCTTGCCGATCCGCGCACTCTGCCGCTGATCGGAACCTTTGGCGGTGTGCCCTTCGGTTACTTCGAACTCTATTGGGCGAAGGAAGACAGGATCGGACCGCATTACGACGCCGACGGCTACGATCGCGGCTGGCATGTGGCGATCGGTGAGGATGATTTCCGCGGAAAAGCCTTCGTCAGCGCTTGGCTGCCATCGCTGATGCACTACATGTTCCTGGCCGATCCGCGCACGCGACGTATCGTCGGCGAGCCGATCCATCATCACACCCAGCAGATCCGCAATCTCGATCGTTCCGGCTTCGCCAAGGTCAAGCATATTCAGTTCCCGCACAAAAAGGCGCTGCTGGTCATGCTTCTGCGCGAGCGCTTCTTCATGGATCGGCTGCTGCTGCCGGATCTCACCGGCTTATCCACAGAGGATGGGCAGCCTGTCCTTGGCTCCCTGGCGCGAGGCGCCTGATGAAAACAGCCGTCGATATGAACGATCCGCGCGTCAAGCGGCTCGTTCTGGCGGTCGCGCTTCCGGCCGTGGCAGGACTGGCCGCCAGTGCCGGCCATCATGCGATCAACGCGATCTTCCTGGGAACGCTCGGCCCGGACGTGCTGGCAGGCATCAGTCTGATCATGCCGCTGTTTCTGCTTGTCTCGGCTGCCGGTCAGGGGCTCGGTATCGGGCTTGCGACGCTGCTCGCTCGCTACCTCGGCGAAGGGGATGTCAAAGCCGCGGCATCGGTCGCAACGACAGCGCTCGCGGCTACGATCCCGCTCGGTATCCTCTTGTCGATCCTGATCTATCTCGGCCTGCCGGATTTTGTCGGCGCACTTGGCGCCAGCGACAATCTCCTCGCCCCTGGGCTCGATTATGGGCGGCTGCTTGCTTTCGGGGTGACGCTCGGGCTTTTGCAGGCTATCTGCGATTTCATCGCGATTGCCGAGGGCAATTCACGCTTCTCCATGATCGTGTTGATCGCGAGCTTCGCCTTGAACGCGGTTCTCGACCCCGTCTTCATCTTTCTCTTCAAGCTCGGTGCGTCCGGCGCGGCACTGGCGACCATTGTGTCGTCCCTTGCAGCCCTTGCATGCTATGCCGTCTACTTCCTGCGCCGACGGGGAGCGGTAAGCGTGACCGGCGGGGTGATGTGCTGGCAACTGCTTTGGCCGATCGCGCGGATCGGCCTTCCCGCTGCCGCAACAAGCATTGTCACCGGCCTCGGCTTTCTGGTCCTGATGCTGGAGGCCGCGGTCCATGGCGGCGATACCGGCGTCGCCGCAACGGCGATTGCCATCCGGCTGATGACTTTGGGACAGCTTCCGTTGTTCGGTTTTTGCCTCGGCGCCCAGAGCGTCGTCAGTCATGCCTTTGGTGCCGGCGATGCCGAGCGCCTGAAAGCCGTGATCCGCTTCATGCTTGCTGTGACGATACCGGTCGCATTTCTCTATTCCATCTTGCTGTTCCTGGCTGCCGAGCCGATCGCACGCCTGTTCACGGATAACCAGGAGGTCGTGGATGAGGCAATCGCCTGGCTGCGGTCCCTCTTTCCGATCTTTCCGCTTGCAGCGTTTCAATCCGTCCTGCTCGTCATGCTGCAATCGCGGGGCCGGGCCGGCCTGTCCGCGCTCGTGGGGCTTGCACCGCAGGGCTATCTGCTGATCCCGCTTCTGCTCCTGCTACCGCTTTGGATGGGCTTTGCCGGCATCTCTGCTGCTGCCGCTGCCGCAGCCATTCTCGCTGCCGTCCTCGGCGGCTTTGTCGGATGGAGGGAATGGCTCGCCATTCTGCCGGTCGACACACCGGGCCGCCCTGTTGGCCAATCGACACTTCACTCCTGACCCAAGAGGAACGCTATGAACGAGACGCCGAGATTCGATGCCTACCGCCACGCCATTCCCGATACGCTGATGCCGCCGCGCGACGATCCGTTCGACGCGGCCGTGCCGCCGATCTACCAGACATCGCTCTTCCTGTTTGATAGCTACAAGGAGCTGGAGGACGTCTTCGCCGGCCGCTCGAAGAAGCCGATCTATTCGCGCGGCGATAATCCGACCGTGCGGCTTCTGGAGCGCAAGATCGCCGAAATGGAGGGCGCGGAAGAGGCGCGTGCCTTTTCGAGCGGCATGGGCGCAATTGCTGCTGCAGTTCTCGCCTTCGTCGGACCCGGCGATCGTATCGTCACCGTCCGGCACGTCTATAGCGATGCCTTTCGCTTCTTCGAAAAAGTCCTGAAGCGCTTTGGTATCATCATCGACTATATCGACGGCACAGATACAGGGGCCATGCTTGCTGCACTTCCCGGCGCCAAGCTCGCCTATCTCGAAAACCCGACCTCCATGGTCTTCGAGTTGCAGGATCTGACTGCGATCGCCGAGGCCGCTCGCCGCCATGGCGTGGTAACGATGGTCGACAATTCCTGGGCAACGCCGCTCTTTCAGAAGCCTCTCTCCGTCGGTATCGATATCGTCATCCACGCCGCCTCGAAATATCTCGGCGGCCAGAGCGACACGGTGGCAGGTCTGGTCACCGGCTCGAAGGCGCACATCGACCGGATCAACAGCGAAATCTATCCCTATACGGGTGCGAAGCTCGCGCCGTTCGAGGCATGGCTCGTGCTACGTAATCTGGAGACGTTGCCATTCCGCATGCGGCATCATCATGAAGCCGGGCTTGAAGTGGCGTCCTGGCTCGATGCCCATGCGGATGTGACCAACGTCATGCATCCAGCACTCGGCGACCATGCCGGAAAGCGCACCTTCAGCGGCTTTGGTGGATTGTTTTCCTTCGAGGTTTCGGGCCGCATCGATGTGGCCGATTTCGTCGATGCGTTGCGCCTCATTCGCATCGGGGTGAGCTGGGGCGGACCGGAAAGCTTGGTGGTGCCGGCAAAGGCTGCTCTCAGCATCTCGCCGGAGACCAATGTCTTTGCGCGCTTCGGCGTCAGCGACCGCACGATCCGCCTGAACGTCGGGCTGCATTCAGCCAAGGAAGTCATTGCCGATCTCGATCAAGCACTTGCAGCCGCCAAACGCTAGCCGGCCGCAGTACCGTTACATCAAGAAAGGGGTGGAGTGACATGGTTGCTCCGCCCATACTATTATCATCGTTGATGCATTCCCGCCCTGACCCGATCGAGACAAGATGACCATCCCTTCCAATGAAACGCTGAGCGCGCTTGCCGCCGAATATGGAACGCCGCTCTGGATCTATGATGCCACTGCGATCCGCCGCCGCATCGCGCAACTCTCCACCTTCGACGTCATTCGCTATGCGCAGAAGGCCTGTTCGAACATTCATATTCTGAAAGAGATGCGCAAAGCGGGCGTGCGGGTCGATGCCGTCTCGCTCGGCGAGATCGAGCGGGCGATGCGGGCGGGCTATTCTGCCGGCACTGTATCGGAAGATGCTGAGATCGTCTTCACCGCCGACGTTTTCGATCGGCCGACGTTGGAGCGTGTCATTGCCGACAAGATCGAGGTGAATATCGGTTCCATCGACATGCTGCATCAATTGGGTGAGCGCTCACCGGGCCATAGAGTTTGGCTGCGCATCAATCCCGGTTTCGGGCATGGCCATAGCAAGAAGACCAACACCGGCGGAGAAACTAGCAAGCACGGAATCTGGTTCGAGCAATTGCAGGAGGCGGTGGCGCTGACGCGGCAATATTCGCTGAAGCTCGTCGGGTTGCACATGCATATCGGTTCCGGCGTCGATTATGGCCACCTACAGCGCGTCTGCGGTGCGATGATCGGATTCTGCCGCGCGCTGGATGTCGATATCGAGGCCATCTCGGCCGGCGGCGGTCTGTCTGTGCCGTACAGGGAAGGTGAAGAAGAGATCGACCCTGCTCATTACTTTTCGCTCTGGGATAAGGCCCGGCGCGAGATCGAGGCGCATTTCGGCCATCCAATCCGGCTGGAGATCGAACCGGGGCGCTTCCTGACCGCCGATTCCGGCGTATTGCTTGCCGAAGTCAGGGCCGTCAAGATGATGGGCCGCAACCGCTTCGTGCTCGTCGATGCCGGCTTCAGCGATCTTGCCAGACCGGCCATGTATGGCAGTTACCACCATATCTCGGTCATTCCAGGCAAGGCGCCTCGCAATGCTGCCGGAGCAATCTTCCCCACCGTTGTGGCTGGTCCACTCTGTGAATCGGGCGATGTTTTCACGCAGACGGACAATGGCACCGTAGAAACGCGCGATTTGCCCGAAACCCATGTCGGTGACTATCTCGTGTTTCATGGCGCCGGTGCTTACGGCGCAACCATGTCGTCGAATTATAACAGCCGTCTTTATGCACCGGAGGTCCTGCTCGACGGCAAGACACATCGGTTGATTCGCCGACGCCAGACACTCGATGAATTATTCATGCTGGAAGCGATCTAGGCTCAGCTGATTTCAAAGCGAAGGAAGAGCCTCCACTTCGGCCAAGCGGGGGCTTTTCTGCGGTCGCGAAATGAATATAGTAACAACGACCGCGCGTCGTCACGCTCGGTTGTCCCCACATCGTCACCGGCCGCAAGGCGCGAAAGTTCTGCACCGCTATGCTGGCCTGGCTCGATCAGAAAACCGAAATCGTCGAATACGCTGATCAATCCTCGCAATATTTCGAACCGGCCCACGCCGCCTATTATAGCGGGAAGCCCGGCCAGCCGCTGAAGCTCATGCTGCAGGCGCGCAGCGACTTTCTGTCGATCTGGCGTCGCACGGATTATCGCGAGCATGTGGCGGAGTTCAAGCTTCTGGGCAGGCAGCTCATCATTGTCAATTCGCCGGAAGCGATCCGCTATGTAGTGGCCAAGCGCCATGAGAACTTCGAGCGCAAGACGCCGCAGATGCGACGCGCCCTGGAATATCTGCTGGGTGACGGCCTGTTCATTTCCGACAAGGAAACCTGGAAGCAGCGCCGGCCGCTGGTCTCCGATATCGTGCATAAGAACCGCGTGCCGGCCTTTGGCGCAATCATGCAAAGTACCGCAAGCGAGATTGCCGACCGCTGGCAAAGCTTGGGCGAGGGCGCGGAGGTCAACGCCTTGTTCGAGATGGCCGGGCTGACGGCGGAGATCATCTCGCGCAGCGTCTTCGGCAATGATCTCGGCGAGGAAAGCGCTAATGCGGTGACCGAAGGCTTTGCGAGCTACCAGTCGTTGGTCGATTCCGTCAATTTCGGTTATTTTCTCGGTTTCGATGAGGGGCTGCCGATCATCAGGACGCCGAGCTTGAGCCGTTCGGTGAAACGCATTCACCGGATCATCGATCAGGTAATCGAAGATCATCTGGCCGGCAAGGGTGACAATAGCTCGATGGTCGAGCTGTTAATCCGACGGCAGCAGCGTAATCCCGAGCTGAAACTCGATGTCGTGGCGCTCCGCAACGAGGCCGCCACCATCTTCATGGCCGGCCACGAAACCACCGCGGCGACCCTGACCTGGGCCTGGTATCTGCTCGCGGGTGCGCCCTGGGTGGAGGAGGCGGTCCATGCGGAAATCGAGGCTGTCTGCGGCGATCGGATCCCCTCGATCGATGATGTTGCAAAGCTCGACTGGTGCCGTGCGGTCGTCGAAGAGACGTTGCGCCTCTATCCCCCGGTGCCGATCCTGGCACGCCAGGCCGCCGAGCCGGATCAGATCGGCGACGTGAAGGTACGCAAGGCGGCATTGGTGCTGATCGTGCCATGGATACTGCATCGTACGGATTCTCTCTTCCCCGAACCGCATCGCTTTCATCCGGAGCGTTTCCTTGGCAAGGCGCGGCCGACGCCCTACAGCTATATTCCCTTCGCCGCCGGCCCGCGCGTATGCCCAGGTCTGCAATTTGGCCTCACCGAGGCGATCCTCTGCCTGGCGATCCTGGCCCAGCGTTTTCGCGTTCGGATCAGGGATGGGCATAAAGTTCAGCCGCAATGCCGCCTGACATTGCGTCCGCGTGACGGCATGCCCGTGACACTGCATAGGCGCCGGGGATGACCACCGAGACCGATAAAGAAGTCACCACCGGCAAGCGCAAGGCGTGGACCTATGAGCCGCCGAAAGCTCCGCCCCTTGCCGATTTCGCCGCTGGCGGCGACCGGCGCAAGGCATTTCTGCGCTATTGGCTTTACGAGAATATCGACAACGCCATAGATCTCTTCCTCTATTTTGCCTTCATGCTATTGCCCGCGAGCGTCTGCTCCGACCTTGGCGGTTGGCTCGGGCGCATGCTGGCACCGCGCTTCCACAAGGGTGCTTACGCGCGCGCTGCAGCCAATCTCAAGATGATAAGGCCCGAGCTCAGTGAAGCAGAGCTTGAGAAGCTTTTGAAGGCCTATGCCGATTCTCAAGGGCGGCAGCTGGCGGAATATTCAGTCGTGCCGAGACTGGCACGGCGGCACGTCCGCATGATTGGCACCGAAGGGCTGGTCGAGCGTTGCAGCAAAGGGCCGGTGATCTTCATAGCGCCCCATATCAGTAACTGGGAGGTACTCTGGCATTGCCTTCTCGACATGGGACTCGACGTCACCATGAATTACGACCCGCCCAAACGCCGCTCACGCCACTATATCGTCAACCGCTTGCGCAAGAGGGCGGGGCTTGGAATTTTGAAACCCGGCCGCAGCTTCGTGCGCCCGGCTCTCAGAATTTTGGAAAATGGCGGCAACCTGCTGATGTTCTGTGACGAGGGTTTCAACGGGTACATCCGGGCGCCTTTTTTCGACCGGCCAGCCCATCTCGCAGGGAATTATGCGCTCGTCGCCCGCATGGCGCGGAGGACGAAGGCCTTGATATGTCCACTCTACATCGTTCGTGAGAAGGGAGCGGATTTCACGCTCCGAGTAATGGAGCCGTTCGTATGGCTCGAAGCAGCGGAAACGCAGGGTCAGCTCATCGAGGATGTAAACCGTTTGAACCAGATGATCGAACCGATTGTGCGCAAATACCCGGAGCAGTGGTACTTTGTAGACAACCGATTGCAATGAATGTCACTGACAGAGAGCAATCGACCCACTGAGTCGATTACCCGTCGAACGGTCTCTCAAGTAAGAGTAAGATGGCGCGTCTGCGTGGACGGGCAATTTGTTGTCCAGATTAATTGGGATGCTTTGCCTCAACGGACGTCGTCATGTAGCCCCAGCCAAAGGATAGCGCTTCGCTATCTGCCGCAGCATGGGCATGCCTGAGTCGCTACCCGCCTTATCTGCCCAATTCAGAAAAGCATGGATGCGGCGTGCGACCTTTTCGGGGTGGTGCTGGCTGATGTCGGCGATGCGATGGTCCAGGAAGGGATTGAGGAAGCGGTCGAGTGTCGTGGCGACATAGGCCTTCGCTTCGTCGCCCATGCCGTTTGCGGCAAAGCCGGGCAGCACTTCGCTTTCGTAGAGAGTATCGAGCCTCGCCCTTATGCCCTTGTCGGCCAGTATGGCGCGCACGGTTTCGTCCGCCGGACGACTTTCGCGTTGCCAGATTTCGGCAAGGAATGTGTGGCCGAGATTGAGGATATGCAGTTTCAGGCGCTCATAAGGGGCGAGATCGTCGGTCAGCACGATGCTTGGGTGATGACATGGTGCGCGAACACCCGGCGCGCGCTTGATCGCCCATAGGGCATAGGGTTCCGCAACGGCGCCGATCGGTTCGATCGGCTCGGAAACGATGCGATCGACCAGGGTCTCGGCGAAGGCGGCATGGTCGTCGAGCCAGGTATAGAATTCAGCCGGCACATCGTTGAGCCGGGCGCAGTCGATGACCGTCTGTTTCAGAACGCAGCCGTTGCCTGTCATCAGTTCGCAAGGAAGGATGACCAAGGGGCGACCGGAGGCCTGCCAGCGTCTGACCAGGAGCGCGGCAAGCTTGGCGGGGAAAGATCGCGGAACCTGGCCGTTTGTGACGAAGCGGTCTTCCTTCGGCCATGTCTGGTAGCCGGTTTCCCCGGTATTGGAGATGACGAATTCGGCATCCTCGGTAAAGAGCCTTGACAGCTCCTTCCAGTGTTCGACTGCAGAGAGACCGCGATCGACGCTCATGACCTGGACGGTACGATCGACGGGAAGCCCATCAGACATGCCGCGTATGATGACGGGATAACCAGCCGGATTGCCGAAGGCAGCGACGCGCCCGCTGCGGCTGCTGGCGCCTGAGACCTGAACGACGGCAATGGGGCCGGCATCCTGGCCGGATTGTCGTGCCTCGTGCACGAAGAATGCCGCATGCGCCTGCAAGAACCGGCTGGTGCCGAACTGGATGATCCGCGAGCTCACGCCACTTTCCTCCCATACTCGATGTTGATGAATAGGATCGTCTGGCTGAGGCAACATGCAACCTTCATACATCCGTCCAGTTCTGTTTTTTATCCATAGAAAACAGCGAAACCTTGGGCAGTCAATGTTTTTATGGAAGTGAATGCAGGTTGGGATGCAGCAGCAGTTCGAGGGGCGCGACTCGATCGCATTCTTCGATTGCTTATCCAAGGCGCCGTAATAGCGATCGATAACGGAGCTGCGGCACGATCGGATCCTCCCGCAGCTACAAGTAACCTCGATTCTCCGCATTCGAGGCTGATCTCCTTGTGAAAATTGAAGAAAATCTCATATAAACTGTGATTTTGTCATATTTTTCTGTTATGTTTATGCTTGAGGATGCCTTGCTGTCTGCATGCCCTGTTTGCCGGATTTTAGCGCTAATCAGATATCGAGGGCGCACATCTCGATAACGAGGTCGGGCAAATGGCAACCTCCGCGCAATCTTAGCCGCCCATCATGACCCAGGGGAGAGTTGAATGGCACGTATCACCTTAAGGCAATTGCTCGATCACGCCGCTGAAAACGGCTACGGCGTTCCGGCTTTCAATATCAACAATATGGAACAGGCGCTCGCCATCATGGAAGCGGCCGATGCGGTCAACGCGCCCGTGATCATGCAGGCGTCGAGGGGTGCCAGGGCTTATGCCAACGACATCATGCTGAAGCATATGATGGACGCAGTCATCGAAATCTATCCGCACATTCCCGTCTGCGTGCATCTGGACCATGGCAATGATCCCTCGAGCTGCATGACGGCGATCCAGGCCGGCTTCACCTCGGTCATGATGGATGGGTCGCTGAAGGCGGATGCCAAGACGCCGGCCGATTGGGACTACAATGTCGGCGTGACCAAGACGGTAACCGACATGGCGCATCTCGGCGGTATTTCCGTTGAGGGCGAGCTTGGCGTGCTCGGCTCGCTGGAAACCGGCATGGGCGAGGCAGAAGACGGTCATGGCGCCGAAGGCAAGCTCTCCCACGATCAGCTGCTCACCAATCCCGACGAGGCGGTGAAATTCGTGCGGGAGACCAAGGTCGATGCACTGGCGATTGCCATGGGCACCTCGCACGGCGCCTATAAATTCACGCGCAAACCGGATGGTTCTGTGCTGGCGATGAATGTGATCGAAGAGATCCATCGCAAGCTGCCCAACACCCACCTTGTCATGCATGGCTCCTCCTCGGTGCCTGAGGAATTGCAGGAGATCATCAACAAATATGGCGGCCAGATGAAGCCCACCTGGGGCGTGCCGGTCGAAGAGATCCAGCGCGGCATCAAGAATGGCGTGCGCAAGATCAACATCGATACCGATGGCCGCATGGCGATGACGGGTCAGATCCGCCGCGTGCTGCAGGAGGATCCGAGCGAGTTCGATCCCCGTAAATATATGAAGCCCGCCATGGCGGCGCTCACCAAGCTCTGCAAGGAGCGCTTCGAGCAGTTCGGCACGGCCGGTCACGCTTTGCGCATCCAGGCGCTTTCCGTTGCCGAAATGGCCAGGCGTTACAAGTCCGGTTCGCTCGACCCGGTTTTCTCCTGAGTTAGATGATCAGCGTGCGGCCGGGCTTGCCGCGCGGCGCACGCTTTCTTCGCTCAGCGTCTGGCCGTGGAATTTCGATAGCGATACAACGACATCGTCGATCTCCTTGGCCAGTCGCTGAGCATCCCACTGCAGGGCTGCTGCGGCGATTGCGCCGATTTCCCGTAAACCCTGGATCGTCAGCAGGCCCTCGATCGCCATAGTCGTACGCCGGAAGACGATGTCGGAGAGATGCACGACCATCTCCTGCCGTGCGATCCAATCGATCTCAAGCGCGCTATAACGCTGCGCGCCACTGATGCGCTGGCTGTCGCTATAGGTTGAAGGATAGGCGAGGATTGCCGCTGCCGTCGTACCGTATCGGCCGAGCAGCTCATCCGCTCTGCTGGCCTCGACGCCAGCCTTTGCCGCGACGGACTTGATCCACCTCGCACGCTCGTTGGCGTCTACCGGGAAATCTCGGCCGCCGCCGATCGCAAGCCGCTCCGTGGACGTCTTGCGGCGGATTTGAAGGCGAGCCAGCACGGTATCGGAAACCTCTTCGGCAAAGCCGCGGAATGTGGTCCATTTGCCGCCGACCAGCGAGATAATCGGGAAGGGGCGTCCTGCCTGCGACTCGAAGACGGGGATGGAGTGATCGCGGCTGATCAGGCCCGGCGAGGAGGCGTCCGAGGCGGGCAGGGGACGGATGCCGCTATAGCTGTAGGTCACCTGATCGCGGTCGAAGCGCAGGCTCGGAAGGAGCGACCTGACGCTGTCGAGAAAATAGTCGATCTCCGGCTCTTCGCAGCGAACATTGTCTGGATCGTCGCAAGGGATATCGGTCGATCCCACAAGCGCCTGGCCGAGATAGTCGTAGACCAGGCAAATGCGGCCGTCATCGGCTTCGAAATAGATCATATGGCCGTTCAGGCTGCGCACCAGTTCCGGATGATCGAGCAGGATATGGGATCCCTTGGTGCCGCCGATCAGATGGGTCGGTGCACCGAGAGCGGCGTTGACGTGATCGATCCATGGGCCGGCAGCATTGACTACGAGCTTCGGCTTGACCGAAAAGGCATAGCCATCCGCACGCTGGAAGGTCAGCAGGCCATCGGCAGCGGAAACCAGCCGGGTCGAATTTGCCGCCAAGGAAGCCTTGTTCGCCTCCAATCCGTCATTGACCAGTTCATAGACCAGCCGTTCCGGCCGGCTGATCTTGGCATCGTAATAGATACCGCCGGCGACGATCTCAGGCGTGACATGCGGCATTTCCTTCAGCGCCCGACGCTTCAAAAGGAACCGGTGGCGCGGCATGACGCGGTTGCGCGAGCCGAAGAAGTCATAGAGCGCAAGCCCGATCTTGATAAGCAAGGCGCCGCGGCTGCGCGGGGCGGTGGTCGAACCCGTCAGCGTACGCAGGGCCGCCCAGATGCCGCGTGTCCATGAGAAGATCGGCACGAAAGTCGGCAGTGCTTCGACGCAATGCGGCGCGTTCTTGAGCAGAAGGTTTCGTTCAAGCGCCGATTGCGCGACCAGACCGAATTCGCCTGTTTCCAGATATTTCAGGCCACCATGGATCAGCCTGGATGGCGCAGCACTCGTTCCCGAGCCGAAATCTGATTTATCGACGATCAGGCAATTGATGCCCTGCAGCGACAGATCGCGAAACAGCCCCGCGCCATTGACGCCTGCGCCGAGGATGACAACATCGACATCTCCGTCTTGAAGCTGCGGGAAGCGTTGTTTCAGATCGGCGGTCCTATCGGTCATAACATCATTGTCCTGGTGAACTGCCGCGACAGAGCCTTCTCGCGCGGCGCAATTTTGGTTTAGCCTTGGGAGTGCTGGGTTGCGAGATTGCCGATCCGCGGCCAGAGCGGCGTCATTGCTTCGGCGATGTCGCGGAAGAGGTCGTAGCGGATGCGGTAATCTGCGGTGCGGGCGGAATCCGGATGATAGGTTCTGGCGATCTTGCCGACATCGCGCGGATCGCTTTGCGGGCCGGCATAGGCGCCAATCCCGGCACCGGCGCAAAGTGCGGCTCCCCAGGCGGCGGCTTCGTCGGTTTCGGTGACGGTGACGGGCATACCGAGCACGTCGGCAAACATCTGCACGACGATTGGATTGCGCGAGACACCGCCTGCCAGCCTTGCCTGATCGAAGGAAAAACCATCGCTTAGGGCATCGACGTGAATCTTATGGTTGAAGGCGATGCCTTCGAGGACGGCGCGCAGCATATCGCCGCGATCATGCCACCCGCCAAGCCCGAAAAAGCTGGCGCTTGCCTCAGCGCCATAGGGTGAGCCGAAGAGATAGGGGTGGAACAGCGCGCTCGATGGCCGGTTGAACGCCGCCTGGATCTCGGGGCCGAGCACGGCATGGATCGACTTGCCCGCTGCTTCCGCGCTTGCAATTTCTCTGGCGCAGAGCTTGTCGAGGAACCATTCGTAGTTCGCCGACGACGCCGGCGAGATCGACATGTTGTTCCATTGGCCTGGTGCAATCGCATTGCGGCAGAACCAGCGGCCGTCGACGCTCGGTTCCGACGAGAGCGTCTCGTTGATCGAATAGGTGCCGGCGATGACGGCGACGACACCGGACGCATAGCCGCCGGCCCCAAGGGCTGAGGCGGTCACGTCGTGCAGACCGGCAACGACGGGCGTGTCTTCGGCAAGGCCGGTTCGCTTTGCGACGGCTTCTGTCACGTATCCTACGATTTCGTCGGATCGCGAGACAGGCGGTAAGGCACCCGTCACCTCCGCAATGCCGAAAAGCTCCAGGGCATCCGCAGAATAATCCTGCGTCGAAACATCGGTGAAGGAGGTGCTTGCTTCGGTACGGTCGGTACCGGCAATGCCAGTCAGGCAGAAGCGCAGCCAGTCCTTGCAGCTCAAAATGTGACCGATTTCAGAAAAGCGTTCGGGCTCATTGGCCTTGATCCAGGCAAGGAGCGCCGATGGGGCCGAGACATGCGGCAATTGGCCGGTCAGCTTCAAAGACGCTTGGGCAACAGGGGGCTTCAGCCATTGTTCGACGATCGGTCCGGCGCGGCTGTCGAGCGAGAGAATGGCACGTCCGAGCGGCTTTTTTGCCTTGTCGAGCAGATAGATGCCGTCGCCGTGTGCAGTTGCGGCAATCGCCTGGATGTCGCTTGCCGGGCGGTTGCTGAGCTTGATCGCCTCGGCAATGGCGTCGGCCGTCTGGTTCCAGAGTTCGTCCATGTCCCGCTCGACATGGCGTGCCTTCGGCATGAACTGGGTCACCCGACGGCGCGCAACGGCAAGCGGCGTTCCGTCAATGTCGAAGATGACGGCTTTGGTGACCGTCAAACCGCTGTCAATTCCGAGCAGACTCGGCATTCCCGTGACTCCTGATCATGAACGAAAAGGGGTGGCCGTTGCCGGCTTCAGCCTCAGGATCGTTCCTTGTCGCCCTTGGCGACGACCACGTTGATATTCTTGTTGCGCATACGCTCCAGATGGGCGGCGGGTGTCTTCTCGTCGACGATGACGACATCGAATTCGCTCAGATGCGCGAAACTATGCAGCGCCCGCCGTTCGAACTTCGTATGGTCCATCAGCAAGATGCGCTTGGCGGCGCTGTCGAACATCGCGCGCTTGATATCGACGATCTCGGGTGACTGATGGAAAACGACATCGTCGATGATGGCCGACATTGAGATGAAGGTGACATCGGCCCGTAAGCGATTGATTTCGTTGATCGTCATCCGCCCCATGAAGGCGTTGCACCAGTTATAATATTGCCCGCCCAGCGCCAGAAGCGTCACGTCGTGCATGTCCTTCAGCGCATTCATCAGCGTTAGCGAATTGGTGATCGCCGTCAGAGGAACCTTGGCCGGCAGCTGCGAAGCCATCTGCAGGACGGTGGTGGAATCGTCGAGGAAAATTGCCTGGCCTAGCTCGATGAACTGCATGGCAGCCGCGGCGATCATCTTCTTTTCGCTCGCCTGTCGGTTGGCGCGATAGACGTCGCTCGATTCGATCAGGCTGGTGGCTGCGGCCGATACGATGCCACGCGTCTTGCGGAACAGGCCGCGGCTGACCAGCTCATCGACATCGCGATGTGCCGTCATCAGGCTGATGCCGAAGCGTTCGGTCAGATCCTCGATGCGCATAGAACCTTCCGCCATCACGGCTTCGGCGATCATCTGGCGCCTGGCGATCTGGCGCGAATGCCGGCTGTCGCTCGGCAGCTCGTCTTGCAGGAATGATACGGGGCTTGTCTTGTCTGTCACTTTGGCCTCTGACATTGAGCCTTGCGGAGATTAGCTTGCTGCGGCGAACGTTACACTATGGAAAAAAGTATAAATAACAGTTCGCTATCAGGATTTCCGAAAGTTCTGTCTTATGTGCAGCCAGGGTGCCGCCCACTGCGGTCAAGAAATGGGGACGCCGGTTTGCGGCGCCCCCGATATCATTACTCGGACAGAACGAAGGGTGCCGTGTACTTGTCGACATTATCCTTGGTGATCAGGATGCAATCGAAAAGCTGCTTTTCGCTCTTGGCACCGGTCTTGCCGGTCTTGATGAAGCTGTCGGCTTGCTTGACGGCTTCTTCGGAGAAGACGGCAACGGGCTGCAGGACGGTGTACTGAAGCTCACCGGCTTTGATGGCGGCAACAGCATCCGGCGAGCCGTCGAAGCCGCCGACCTTGACATTGGCAAGCTTGCCGGCTTCCTTGAGAGCGGCAATCGCACCAAGCGCCATTTCGTCATTGCCGGAGATCACGCCGGTGATGTCCGGGTGAGCCTGCAGTATCGACTGCATCTTATTGTGGCCCTGAGTGCGGTCCCAGTTGGCGACTTCCTTGGCAACCTTCTTCAGGTCGGGATACTGGGTCAGGACGGTTTCGTAGCCGTTCGATCGTGTGGCTGCATTGTTGTCGGAGGGCGAGCCGAAGAGTTCGGCATAATTGCCCTTGTCGCCAACGGCTTCGACCCACTGCTGAGCGCCGATCGCTGCACCCTGGGCATTGTTGGAAACGAGCTGAGCCTTGGCAAGGCCTTCCTGGTTGATTTCAGCGTTGACGAGGAAGACCGGGATGCCAGCGGCAACAGCCTTCTTGACCGCGCCGACGGAGCCGTCAGCGTTTGCCGGATCGAGGATGATGGCGACCGACTTGTTGGTGATGGCCGTGTCGATCAGGTTGCTTTCGGTGTTGGTGTCGCCCTTATGCGCACCGACTGTTGCCGTATAGCCGAGCTTCTCAGCGGTCGCTTTGGCGATATTGCCTTCCGTCAGCCAGTAGGGGTTGGACGGATCGTTGACGATGACGGTGATCTGGCCGGCGGCCCATGCGGCCCCAGTCAGAAGCGGTGCCACAGCAACTGCTGCCATGACGATGCGCAAGCCTTTTTTGAACATTAGTCTCTCTCCCTTTGATGAGCTCTGGTAATGCCGGCGAACCGGCGGTCCTTTCTCCGATCGGCATCTCACCGACCGGGGACAAGTCTTGATGCAGTGTCAGCCGGATTTGGTCCGACGACCGTACTGGATGCTGTTCATGAGCACGGCGAGCACGATGACCGCGCCGGTAAAAACCGTCTGCCAATAGGCCGAGACACCGATGATGACGAGGCCATCCGCCAGGAAGCCGATGACGAAGGCGCCCAGCATGGTGCCGCGCACTGTGCCGCGGCCGCCCGTCAATGCGGCACCACCGATGACGACGGCGGCGATCGCCGTCAGCTCATAGCTGGTGCCGGCATTCGGACCGGCCGAGGTCAGCTGCGAGGACAGGACGAGGCCGGCAATGGCAGCGCAAATGCCCGAAAGCACATAGACCGCGATCTTGACCTGCTTGACGGGAACACCGGAAAGATCGGCGGCGCGCTCGTTGCCGCCGGACGCATAGAGCCAGCGGCCAAAGGCGGTGCGGCTGAGAACGATACCGCAGATGATCGCAAGCACGGCAAGAACGATGACGCCGATCGGGACGCCGACGAGACGGTTGAAGCCCAGCCAGTTGAAGCCGGTATTGCCGAGTTCGGGGCGGCCACCGAGATTGTTATAGGTAAGCCCGTTCGTCATCAGCAAGGCGATACCCCGGGCAACATAGAGCACGCCCAGCGAAGCGACGAAGGCCGGAACGCGCAGATAGGCGACAAGCACTCCGTTGACCGCACCGACGATGCCACCGAGGATGCAGGTCAGCACCACGACAGCCCAGACCGGCGGATAGAGGATGACACCGAAGCTCGACAGCGTGACGCCCTGCATCAGGAAGCCGGCAATGCAGCCGGCAAGGCCAAGCGTCGAGCCGACCGACAGGTCAATGCCGCCATTCAAGATGACGAGCAACATGCCGATGGCGAGGATGCCGAAGATCGCGACATGCGAGGCCATGGTCAGGAAGTTGCTGAGCGAGAAATAGTAGGGCGACAGGAAGGAGAAGACCGCGATGATGACGATCAGCGCAAAGAAGGCTCGTCCTTCCAGGATCAGCCGCACGAGACTGAAATTCCGCCGCTGTCCGTTGGATACTGGTTTCTTATCTGTAATGTTCGTGACTGACATAATCAGTGCTCCATGAATGCGGCTAGTGCGCGACCACTGCTTCGCCCGAGGCGGCCATGATCTTTTCTTTTGTGACATCAGGACCGAATTCGGCAGAAATCTTGCCGCGGTGCATGACGATGATGCGGTGGGCGATGCTCAGGCACTCGGCGACTTCTGAGGTCGAATAGATCACCGCCAGACCTTCCTTGGCGCGCTCGGCCAGCAGCTTGAAGACCTCTGCCTTCGCGCCGATATCGATGCCGCGGCTCGGCTCGTCGAGCAGGATCACCCTGGGATCGGTTGCCAGCATCTTGCCGATGACGACCTTCTGCTGGTTGCCACCAGACAGCGAGCCGATTGCCGCTTCGCCGCCGTCGGTCTTGATATGAACCTTGCGGATGGAGTCGCTGACCAGCGACCGCTCGCGGCCGCTCGAGGTGAAAAGACCCTTGGTGAAAGCGCCGATGCTCGCAAGCGACAGGTTCGAGCCGACGGTCATCGTTTGAACGAGACCGTCGCGCTGGCGATCTTCCGGCACCAGCACCAGCCCTTGTGCGATCCGGCCGGCAATGGAAAGACCGCCGACATCGGTGTTGCCGAGGAGGACCCGGCCGCCGCTCGACCGAAGCCGTCCCGCCACACATTCGAGCAGTTCGGTACGGCCGGCGCCCATCAGACCGTAGATGCAGACGATCTCGCCGGCGCGAACCGCAAGCGACAGACGGTCGACGGCGTTATATGCGGCGCCCGACGGACCGGGAACGGTGAGATTGTCGATCGTCAGCGCCACATCGCCCATTTTATGGCCTGCCGGCGGGCTGCCGAGGTCGAAATTATCGCCGACCATGTTGCGCACGATCCATTCAAGATCGATGTCCTTGCGTTCGGCATAGGCGGTCATGTTGCCGTCGCGCAGAACGACGGCGTGATGGGTAATCTGCAGCGCCTCTTCCAGATGATGCGAGATATAGACGATCGACACGCCGCGGTTCGTCAGATCGCGAATGACCTTGAAGAGAACTTCGACTTCGCTGGCGCTCAGCGCCGAAGTCGGCTCGTCCATGATCAGGATGCGAGAATTGACGGAAAGCGCGCGAGCGATCTCGACGATCTGCTGCTGGCCGAGGCGTAGATCCTCGACGGGTGTGAGCGGATCGATGTTTTCTTCCAGCTCTTCCATGAGTGCGCGGGTTTGGCGCTCCTCCTCGGCAAAATCGACCACGCCGCCCTTCATGATCTCGCGACCCATGAAGATGTTGTCGCGGACGCTGAGGTTCGGCGCCAGGCTCAATTCCTGGTGGATGATGGAAATGCCGCAGGCGCGCGCATGCGTGGAGGAGGCAAAGGAGATCGGGGCGCCATCGAGAATGATCTCACCCGATGTCGGCTGGATGACGCCGGAGAGAATCTTCATCAGCGTCGATTTGCCGGCACCGTTCTCGCCGAAGAGGGTGGTGACTTCGCCGCGGCGAATATCGAAATTGACGCCCTTCAGTGCATGGACGCTGCCATAGGATTTGGCGACATTGCGGGCGGCAAGAACGACTTCGCCCGTGGTGGCGCCATTGTGCTGGACCTGGCTCATTTCACATCGACCTTTACCGGGGTGACGAGCCAGTTCTTCGGATTGATGAGCTTGAAGACCCCGACGACCGTCGCCGTCTTGCCCGTCAGCTTTTCCGGATCCAGACTGCCGAGCGTCGCCTTCTTCATCTCGTTGTTGATGGCGGAGCCCGCGTCCTGATATTCGATCTGGTTGGTGAACTGGCCGAATTCGATCTTGCCCGTGGCATCGCGAAGATCTGTACCGTTGATTGCCGGACCTGTTTGGACGCGGACGGTGATGCCTTCAGGCATGCCATCGACCTTGAATTCGTTGAGGTTGGCCTTGCGCTCGCCGAACGTGCCCGTCAAAGAGACGGGAAGGACGGGACCGGTTGTGGTGGCGACGCCATATTTCTCGCCGGCCGCCTTTTTGTCGGCCAGAACCGCATTGGCGAGTGTTAGCGCATCGATAGCGCGCTTTTCGACATCGGCCTGTACCTTCGGGAATTCGGCGGCGCCATAGGTCTCCGGCTGGAAGCCCTGCTCGCGCACATCGTGTTCCGAGCCGATCTTGACCACCTTGGTATCGGCAGCGATGGCGCCGATTACGATCACCACCGCGGCGATGCCGGCGACGATCTTGAGCTTGGAGCCCGTCGGCTTGGCAGTTGCATATTGAGCTTGCGTATTCATGTTCGAACGACCTTGGGCATGTCAGCCGGATTGCCTGATGGAGAAAGGGAGAAAAGTCCGATGTGCCGGCTTAACGAATGCGCGGCTCGCGCGTTCGCACCGTTGAGCGCTCCGCTTGGCTTCGGGCGGTGCCGTCACCGGAAAGGAAATTCAACATCAGGAAGCCTCCTCAGCGTGCGGACGGCTGTCTCCTCCAGTCGCCCATCTTGGGTTCGCAATCGCCGCATCTATGCGACAATTATGATATAAGCGTGTTAACTTCTGCATTTTATATGTTATAAATCTTTGGGGGTGTCAACCGCGATTTAACAGCTCCTGTATCCGACCGCTATCTTTGGATCTCAGCGCTTCCCGCCTTTTCACATTCGAGGCTTTCGTTTTGTCGGTCTTCTTCAGAGGTTCGGCGATCGGCATCGTTTTGGCCGGACCGACATCAAATTTTCTTGATAATCATTTGATATAATTGAAAATTATAAGCAGCCCTTCTGGGCGACCTCCCTGATTCGATCCGAGAGATCCAGGTCGTTGATCCGTGCTCCTCCCAAGCGTTGTTGCAGTCTTTCCTTGCTGCGGCTTGCCTATCAACCGCATCCATTTTATATGAAAAAAATTACAAGGCCAGAAAAATATTACTGTAACAACGATATGATTATGTTATAAAGCCGCGAGCTGATTGATGGGTCGCGGTTGTGCGCGGGATCCATTGCGTGGCTGGTATCGGGTGCGCGCTGGCGCTTCGTTCGCGATCCTCCCTTTGGGGCGGAGAGTACGATGGCGACGATGGATGTGACCTGGCGTAGATTATGCCCTTGCCCGCGTGGGGAGGAATGAAAATGTTTGTGATGGTTGCCGATACCTCTGCCAGAGGGTGTCGCGTGGTGGAGCTAGCTTGCAATGTCTAAAGGCGACGGGATCATCATCGGGATCGATGCGGGTACCTCGGTTTTGAAGGCGGTTGCCTTCGAGCTATCCGGACGGCAGATCGCTTCGGCTTCGGCGCGCAATCGCTATAAGACGGGAGACGATGGGTCGGTCACCCAATCGCTCAGCCAGACGTGGTCGGATTGTCTCAGTGCATTGCGCGGCCTTGGTGAGAAGGTGGGCAACCTTCCCGCCCGAACGGCGGCGATCGCGGTTACCGGACAGGGCGATGGCACCTGGCTCGTCGGCTCCGGCAATGCTCCGGTCGGTGATGCCTGGCTGTGGCTTGACGCTCGCGCGGCATCCACCGTCACGCGCTTGAGCGCCACGGCTGACAACCGCGCCCGGTTCGAGGCGACGGGCACAGGGCTCAATACCTGCCAGCAGGGTGCTCAGCTCGCCCATATGGACCGCTTCATGCCCGAGCTTCTCGATCGGGTAGAGACGGCGCTGCATTGCAAGGACTGGCTCTACTTGAACCTCACCGGCATACGGGCGACCGATCCATCGGAAGCGAGCTTCACCTTCGGCAATTTCCGCAATCGTCAATATGATCCGGTTGTCATCGATGCGCTCGGCCTTGCCCGCCGGCGCTCGCTTCTGCCCGAGATTGTCGACGGAACCGAGATCAGCCATCCTCTGACGGAGGCCGCCGCCAAGGCCGCTGGCTTACGTGCGGGAACGCCAGTCTGTCTAGGTTACGTCGATATGGTCATGACCGCGCTTGGCGCAGGCGTCCGCACCGGTGGCCGGAACGCCGCCTGCTCGACGATCGGATCGACGGGCGTACATATGCGAGCCAAGGCCGTGCCCGATGTCCAGCTCAACGGAGAGGGGACGGGATATGTCATTGCCCTGCCGATCCCCGGTATCGTCACGCAGGTCCAGACCAATATGGGCGCCACCATCAATATCGATTGGATTCTCAAGGTTGCGGCGGATCTGATGTCTGCCGGCGGGAACGAGGTTTCCTATTCCGACCTTATTCCTCGCATCGATGCGTGGTTTGCCGAAGCGCGTCCGACGAACCTTCTCTATCACCCCTATATTTCCGAGGCCGGCGAGCGCGGTCCCTTTGTCAACGCGCATGCGCGTGCCGGCTTTACCGGACTTTCGACGCGGCACGGCTTTGCCGACATGCTGAGGGCCGTGGTCGAGGGGCTCGGCATGGCAACGCGAGATTGCTACGCGGCCATGGGCGACATGCCTTCCGAACTGCGCATCACCGGAGGGGCCGCCCGTTCGCGCGCTCTGCGAGGTTCGCTATCTGCCGCCGTCAAGGCGCCTGTGCGGATTTCGGATCGCGAAGAGGCGGGGGCTGCCGGTGTCGCGATGATGGCTGCCGTCGCGATCGGCGCTTATCGGGACATGGATAGCTGCATTGCCGACTGGGTGGCACCCTTGCTTGGCGAAGCCGAGCCGCCCGATCCGGCAAATGTCGAGCGTTATGATCGCCTGTTCGATGCCTACAAGGACGTGCGTCAGGCGATTGCGCCGGCTTGGGACAAACTGGCCCAGCACTAGCCAATGATGAAGCCGGCGAGGGGCTTGGCCTTAGAAGATTGAATTGATGATGCCACGGCATCCTTAGGAGCATGACATGATGGAACCGGAAATCTATGATCTTTTCGTGATCGGCGGAGGCATCAATGGTGCCGGCATTGCGCGCGATGCAGCCGGCCGCGGCCTTTCGGTTATCATGTGCGAGAAGGGCGATCTCGCGGAGGGCACGTCCTCGCGCTCCGGCAAGCTGGTGCATGGCGGCCTGCGTTACCTTGAATATTATGAGTTCCGCCTGGTGCGTGAGGCGCTGATCGAACGTGAGGTGCTGTTGAACTCGGCCAGCCACATCATCTGGCCGATGCGCTTCGTTCTGCCCCATAGCCCGACCGATCGTCCGGCCTGGCTGGTGCGGCTCGGTCTGTTTCTTTACGATCATCTCGGCGGCCGCAAGAAGCTGCCGGGCACGCGCTCGCTTGATCTTCATCGCGATCCGGAAGGGGCGCCGATCCTCGACCAATATTCGAAGGGTTTCGAATATTCCGACTGTTGGGTTGATGACGCCCGGCTCGTTGTCCTCAACGCTCTCGATGCTTCCGCCAAGGGCGCGCAGATCCTGACGCGCACGGCCTGTGTCAGCGCGCGCCGCGATCAGGGGAACTGGCTCATTCAAATGCGTAACGAACGTTCCGGCGAGGTACGGACCGTGCGCGCCCGTGTGCTGGTCAATGCCGCCGGCCCCTGGGTCAACGACATTATCGGCCGTGTCGTCGGCTCGAATAGCCAGCGCAGTGTCCGGCTCGTCAAGGGCAGCCACATCATCGTTCCGAAATTCTGGGCCGGCCAGCAGGCCTATCTCGTCCAGAACCACGACAAGCGCGTGATCTTCATCAATCCTTACGAAGGAGACAAGGCGCTGATCGGCACGACGGATATTCCCTATGAGGGCAAGCCGGAAGAGGTGAAGGCCGACGAGAAGGAAATCGATTATCTGATCACCGCGGTCAATCGCTATTTCAAGGAGAAGCTCCGCCGCTCTGACGTGCTCGAGAGTTTCTCCGGCGTCCGCCCGCTGTTCGACGATGGCAAGGGCAACCCCTCGGCCGTCACGCGCGACTATGTCTTCGATCTCGACGAGACCGGGGGCGCGCCGCTCCTGAGCGTCTTCGGTGGCAAGATCACGACCTTCCGCAAGCTCTCCGAACACGCCATGCAGCGGCTTGCGAAATTCTTCCCGAAGATGGGCGGCGACTGGACGCGGGGCGCCACGCTTCCGGGCGGCGAGATCCCGAATGCCGATTATGTTGCCTTTGCCGATACCCTGCGAGCGGCCTATCCCTGGATGCCGCGTGCGCTCGTCAATCACTACGGCCATCTCTATGGCGCCCGCACCAGGCAGATCGTCGGCAATGCGACGTCGCTGGTGGAGCTCGGCCGGCATTTCGGCGGCAATCTCTATGAGGCCGAGGTTCGCTATCTCGTGGCTTCCGAATGGGCGCAGGCGGCCGAAGACGTGCTGATGCGTCGCACCAAGGAGGGTCTGCGCATGACGGCTGAAGAGAAGGCGGATTTCGCGGCCTGGTTCGACGCTGAGCTGGCACTCGCCGCCTGAACCAAAGACCTTGCCGGGAGACCTGAAATGCCCTTGACGCTTTCACTCAACACCAATCCGCTTGTCAATCGCTTTGCCGAGCCGGCCGACCTGATCGAAACGGTGGCGTGCGATCTGCGCATCCGCAATCTGCAGCTGACGCACGAATTCATCAATCCGAGTTGGCAGGCGCCCGTCATTCGCCGCCTGACGCGCGACATGCAGGCGGCATTGAAGCGCACCGGCGTTCGCGTAACCTCAGGCATGACCGGTCCTTATGGCCGTCTCAACCATTTCGGCCATCCCGACAAGGATGTTCGCCGCTATTATGTCGACTGGTTCAAGACCTTTGCCGATATCACCGCCGATCTCGGTGGTCATTCCGTCGGAACGCAGTTCGCAATCTTCACTTACAAGGATTATGACGACCCGGTCCGGCGCGAGGAGTTGATCGAGATTGCGATCGATTGCTGGGGCGAGGTGGCCGAACATGCCCGGGCTGCCGGCCTCTCCTACATCTTCTGGGAGCCGATGAGCATCGGCCGCGAATTCGGCGAGACGATCGATGCCTGCCTTTTCCTGCAGGACAGATTGACGAAGGCGCCCTTCGCCATTCCGATGTGGATGATGGCCGATATCGATCATGGCGATGTCACCTCGTCCAATCCCGACGATTATGATCCATATGCCTGGGCGCGTGCCGTGCCGAAGGTATCTCCGATCATTCACATCAAGCAGAGCCTGATGGATAAGGGTGGGCATCGCCCCTTCACGGCGGAGTTCAATGCCAAGGGCCGTATCCAGCCTGAACCTTTGCTCAAGGCTTTTGCCGAAGGAGGCGCCAAGGACAACGAAATCTGCCTGGAACTCTCGTTCAAGGAGCGCGAACCGAACGATCGTCAGGTCATAGCGCAGATTGCCGAAAGCATCGCCTTCTGGGCGCCCCATATCGACACGGGCGCTGGCGACTTGCATATCTAGCCGGTGGGGCGGCCGAGTCCCGATTCCCCGAACGCCAAATCCTTTCGAGGAGGTAGCCGGATCGGGGCGCTATGGCCGGAGAGAACAGGCGAGGGACTATGCGGAGCGAATTGAAAGGGAACGGACGATGACGGATGCAGATGCTTCGCTCGCCGTGCGGGCGGCCTGGTTGCACTATGCCGGCGGGTTGACGCAGTCCGAAGTGGCGAAACGTCTCGGCGTTCCCTCGGTGAAGGCGCATCGCCTGATTGCACGCGCGGTTGCCGAAGGCGTCGTCAAGGTGACGATCGACGGCGATATCGTCGAATGCGTCGAGCTTGAGATGCAGCTTTCGGCACGCTTCGGCCTGCAATATTGTGAGGTCGCGCCCGATCTCGGCGAAGAAGGCTTCGAATTTCGCGCGCTCGGTCAGGCGGGCGCCGGCTTCCTACGGCGTGAGATCGAAAGCGGCAACAACAAGGTGATCGGCCTCGGCCACGGGCGAACGCTCTCGTCAGCCGTGCATCACATGGCGCGCGTCAGCGCCAAGGACTTGCGCTTCGTCTCGCTGCTCGGTGGGCTTACCAGAAACTACGCCGCCAACCCCTATGACGTCATGCATCGCATTGCCGAAAAGACAGGCATGCAGTCGCATGTGATGCCGGTGCCGTTCTTCGCCAATACGCGCGAAGACCGCGACGTGCTGCTTGCCCAGCGCGGCGTGAAAGAAGTCTTCGATCTTGCAAATGGCGCCGATCTCAAGCTGGTCGGTCTCGGCACGGTCGATACCGACGCGCAGCTCGTCTTGTCGGGGATGGTGGAGCCTAAGGAGATCAAGGAAATCACCGCAGCCGGTGGCGTCGGCGAAATTCTTGGCCATTTCTTCGATGCCGACGGCAATATCCTTGAGACCATGCTGACCTCTCGCACATTGTCTGCCTCCTTGCCACGCATGAAAGGTGAGCGGCTGGTGGCGCTGTCAGGTGGATTGCCGAAGGTTGACGCCATCCGCGCGGTCCTCAAGAGCCGCTGTCTCTACGGGCTGATCACGGACGAGAAAACAGCTCGGGCATTGCTGGGGAGCCAGGAGTGATGCTGCCTGCGAAAACATGAATTCATCACAATGTAACGAAAGAAATGTTGAATTGTGAGATTTTAGTGTTATATTTCTTGGAGTTCCATTTCGGGCCAATGGCCGGAGTGCAAGGTGAAACGGGAAGAGCGCCAGCAATCGATCATCAATCTGCTCATCGAGCATAAGACCGTCGATCTCGACGATCTGGCGGATCGTTTCGTCGTCTCGAAGATGACGATCCACCGCGACCTCGATGATCTCGAGCAGGCCGGCGTGCTGCGCAAGGTTCGCGGCGGCGCGACCATCGATGCCGGCACCCAGTTTGAAAGCGATTTCCGTTTCCGCGAGCGTCAGGGCCATGACGAAAAGCTGGCGATGGCGCGCGCAGCACTCGATCTGGTCGAGCCCGGCATGACCGTCATGATCAATGACGGGTCCATGGCCGCCGTTTTAGGCGAGATGCTGCTGCAGAAGCGGCCGCTGACGCTGATCACCAACAATGCCGCAATCATAGACCGTATGAGGAACGAAAGCGGCATTATGCTGATCGCGCTCGGTGGTGTCTATTCCGCGAAGTTCAACGCCTTTCTGGGCGTCGTTACCGAGGAAGCCCTGTCGCGCCTGAGAGCCGATATCGCCTTCCTGTCGACGCCGGCCGTTTCCGGCAGGCTCGCCTATCATATGGACGATAACGTCGTGCGCACGAAGCGGGCGATGATTGCGTCGGCAGGCAGGAGCTGCCTGCTCGTCAGCCATCAGCGCATCGGCCATACGGCCCTGCATGTGATGGCCGATCTTACCGACTTCGATGCCGTGATTACCGATCACGCGCCTGATGCCGCCGTTGTCGAGCAATTTCGCCGCGACGGCATCGCCCTTACCATCGCCTCGAACCAGGATATGACATGACAGAGAAGCCTCGCTATTGGGTCGGCACGAGCTGGAAGATGAACAAGACGCTTGCGGAGGCGCGCGCTTTCGCCGAGGTGCTGCGCGCCGCCGATACCCTGCGTGACGACCGTATTCAGCGTTTCATCATTCCGCCGTTCACGGCCGTGCGCGAGGTGAAGTCGATCCTGTCGGAAAGCTCCGTCAAGGTCGGTGCCCAGAACATGCATTGGGCCGACCAGGGTGCCTGGACGGGGGAAATCTCCCCGTTGATGCTGAAAGATTGCAGTCTCGACATCGTCGAGCTTGGCCATTCGGAGCGTCGCGAACACTTTGGCGAGACCAACGAAACCGTTGGATTGAAGACCGAGGCAGCCGTCCGTCATGGCTTGATCCCGCTCATCTGTATCGGCGAAACGCTGCAAGATCGCGAAAGCGGCCGTGCAACCGAGATCCTGAGCGAGCAGGTCATCGGTGCGCTAGCGAAGCTCTCCGACGCCCAGAAGCAGGCTGAAATCCTGCTGGCCTACGAGCCGGTCTGGGCGATCGGCGAAAAGGGAATTCCCGCCGAGCCCTCCTATGCCGATGCACGCCAGGCCGAGATCATTGCGGTCGCGCAAAAAGTACTCGATCGAAAGATTCCGTGCCTCTACGGCGGATCGGTCAATCCGCAAAACTGTGAAGAACTTATATCTTGCCCGAACGTAGACGGGCTTTTCATTGGCCGCTCGGCCTGGAACGTCGAAGGCTATCTCGACATCCTGGCCAAGTGCGCCGCCAAACTCTGAGGAGCATACAATGAAGCTTGCTATTGCTGGAGACAGCGCCGGCGAAGGCCTCGCCAAGGTTCTCGCCGATCATCTGAAGGACCGTTTCGAGGTGAGCGAAGTGTCGCGCACCGATGAAGGCCCCGATGCGTTTTACGCCAACCTCGCCGACCGCGTCGCCTCCGGCGTCATCGACGGCACTTATGACAAGGCGATCCTCGTTTGCGGCACCGGCATCGGCGTCTGCATCTCGGCCAACAAGGTGCCGGGCATTCGCGCTGCTCTGACCCATGACACCTATTCGGCGGAGCGCGCCGCGCTTTCGAACAACGCCCAGATCATCACCATGGGCGCCCGCGTCATCGGCACCGAGCTTGCCAAGGCAATTGCAGACGCCTTCCTGGCGCAGACCTTCGACGAAAACGGCCGCTCGGCCGGCAATGTCAAGGCCATCAACGAGGTCGATGCCAAGTACAACGCTCGCTGAGGGTGATTTCTGAAGAAAGCGCGGGCGGCTTCCCGTGCGCTGATCGGATGGTTGCCTGCTAGGCTAGATCGAGTCCGACATCAGGCGAAGGCATTTAGCGTGCCTTCGCCTGATTATTTTTGGAATTCTGTTTGGGGATCACGAAACACGCGGCGGGCGGATTGCCTGGCGCCTCAGGCGGCATTGCCCACGTCAGCACACCTTCCCGCCCGAGAGCTTCCGTCAAATAACGTGACACAGCCCGTCAGGCGGCCGGTGCCAATGGTTGTGTGGCCTGATTGCGCGCCCAGGCGATACCGTCTTCGAGCGAGGTCGCGCGGTAGGCAAGATCGGTACCACCGGAAAATGCCGCCATGAACCGACGTATCTTGCCGTAACTGTTATCAAGCACTGCATGCGGCCGTCCAAGCAGGATCGAGCAGATGTGGACATGCAGCCGGTCTGTGACGATCGCGCGGCCGCGGGAGATCTGGCGGATGCCGCGCCGCAAGCGGTTATGCGCGGCAGCGTCGAGCTTGCGCAGCCGTATCTCGGCCGGCTTGAGGGCGAGCAAAGCTGTTGCCGCACCAAACGCCTTGGAGATGCGTACACGCTTGGCGGATTCGGTCGTCCAATCTTCTTTCGGAATATCGGGATAGGCCGAAAGGTTGGCATCTCCGACCTTCTCGAGATCCGATCTCAACATGGCAAGGACGTCAAATTCCGGTTCATCCGGCCGGATCGTTCCGATGCTGAAGGCCATATCCGGGCAAAGACGCACTTCGCAATCGAAGTGCTTATGGGCGAACTCTTTCGATTCTTCGTCGCGCACCAGCAATACGAAATGCTTGTGGCGTCCGATGACGCGGGCGCTTTCCTCTATGCGTGCCTGCGACTTGTAATGGATGGATTGCGGGAACTGGATCACCTGCCGATTGGGAAATCGTTCCAGAACCCGTTCACGAAAGTCCTGATGCGCATCCCAGATGTCGCCGAAATTGCCGCCGCCATGAATGAAGATTGGGCCGGTCGGCATGGTGCGCTCGAGTTGCTCGGGCGAGAAGTCGTCGATCCGCGAGACATAGGTCGGCCGCTTGCCATATCGCCGATTGAGATAGGCCATTTCGCCCAGCCAAATGGCGGAGTCGCCGCAATTGCGGATGTCAGGAAAATCGAGGATCGCCAGCGGCTCATCTTTGCTGATGTAATCCTTCAGGCAATCGTGGATCATGTTGTCCAGTTTCGCGATCAGCTGTTGATTTGATTGTAACGTCATTTCCCCATTCCCCCGTTTAGATGACAGGTCAGTCTCCGGCCGACATCGGCCGCGCGTTTCAGGCAGGGCGAAGTCTTGGCAGCACTTTGCCGAGTATGTTTCGTACCTCCGTTTCCGGGCCGGCCGGCCGCCTCATCAACGTCCACAGCAGGAGCGTCGAACCGCAATAGAGCAGGCCACCAAGCAGGATCAGGATGGCGAGATGCGTCACGAGCACGAGCTTGTCGTCCGTATAGGCAAGATGGCTCGAAGCGAGCGAGACGCCTGCCGCCATGATGGCGACGCTCACGAGTGCCCGAAGGTTCACCGACAATTGCCTGGCAACGCTGATGCCGGTGAAGCGCCGCACGAGCATCATATTGACGGCGGTACTGAAGAGGCCTGTGAAGACGCGGCCGGCAATGACCCCCGGCAGACCATAAAGCAGCAGGCCGCCGATCATGATCGGCACGCGCAGGCAGAACATCTGCGTGTCCCGGACGAAGAGCACGCGCGTCTCGCCTTTGGCCATGCCAAGCGGCTGCACCAGCGAGCCCAGCGTCTGCAGCGCAAAGACAGAGGCCAGCGACTGGATGATGAAAATGACAGGGGCCCATTTGTCGCCGAGCGCGAGCCTCACCAACGGATCGGCGGTCACGGCAACGCCGATGCCGGCTGGAAGGGCGACGGCGGCAACCAGCGCCTGCACGCGCTGATAAGCGGCAGCGAGCCTGCCTGGATCGTTGTGAATGCCAGCAAAAGCCGGATAGATCGTCTGGGTAAGGGGCGCGGTCGCCTCCCGCGTCGGCATCATGGCGAGGTTGCTGCCGACCGAATAATAGCCGAGCTGGATGCCGCCAAGCATCTTGCCGACAAGCAGATAGTCGAAGCGCCAGTTGAGCGTGCTGACGATCTGGCCCGCGGTCAGCCAGGCGGAGAAGGAGAAGAATTCCCGCATATGCTGGAAGGTGATTCTGGGCCGGAACGGCAGCACGAGATAGGAGACGATGACATTCGTCGCCTGGCTGATCAGCGTCCCGACGATCAGCGCCCAATAGCTTTGATAGATAACGGCGATCGCAACCGACGCGACGAAGCCGGCGAACTTCTGCGAGACGGCGAGCACGAACTCCTGCCAGAAGATCAGATCGCGCTGCAGCATGATGCGCCGCGGATTTGTAAGGCCGCCCATCAACATGCTGATGCCGAGAGCGAACATGACGCCCGTCAGCCTCGGCTCATTGAAGAGGGCGGCCGCCGGATAGGCAAAGATCGCAAACAGGATGCAGATCGCCAGCCCGCGCGCGGCATTCAGCGTCCAGGCCGCACTGAAATGAGATTCATCCGGTGCATCATGGCGGATCAGCGCCTCGGAAAGGGAAAGCTCAGTAACGGTCGTGACGATCATGAGGATCGTCATGCCCAAAGCAACCACGCCGAAGTCGGCGGGCGCCAGATAGCGGGCCAGTACGAAGGTGCTGAGTGTTGCAAGCCCGTTCACAATGGTTCGAGACAGACTTAACCACATGCTTCCCTTGACGAGCCGTCCCGTGATGCTGCTCATGCGATACTGAAGTCCCACTGCGCTATGAGGCGACCTCTTAACCGCACGAATATTCCTTGCCATAACAGCGACTTAACCGCTGGAATGGCTGCACAGGATTATACAGGATCATATGGTCGCTATGGATGGGGCGGACCCCGGCGTATGAGCGGGAACTAGTTCAGCGAATCCTTAAGTCAACATTTCCAGTTCATTTTCACGTCAGTTTTAGTTCATTTTCGCATCATTTTCTTTGCGGTGCAGCATTTGCCCCTCAGAGGACCAAAATTGGTAAGGTTGATGCTGAGAAACGCCCCCTCTGCAGGCACGAAGGCTTCGCTTTAGATTGCTGACAGCGCCGGAGGACGCAAAAGCCCGGGCGATGAGAAACCGCCCGGGCTTCTTGTCTGCGCGTTAAGCCGAAGGGGCTTTATTTGCCGCTTCTGGTCGCGAGCCACCGCTTGAATTCGACATTCGTGTCGGTCTGGATGGCGCCGACGCCGGCGTCAACGAGTGCTCCCCAGACGCCTTCGGGGTCGCCGAGTGCGCGGCTGTCGTTGAAGTCGAGATTGTAGGAGACATCGAGCGTATTGATCCAGAGCCGGATATTTTGACGCTCCAGTTCCTCGCGCCCGGCGGCAAGATCGGCAATGTCGGTAAATTTCACTTCGACCATCGGCGCCTTGAGCGGTTCGATCATTCTGAGGTCTTCGATGAATTTTCCGGGCCGGACGGGAAACATCGGCATATGCGGGATCGAGCCGAACCAATCGGCGTCCAGCACCGGGAAGCAGCCGCTTTGCGGCTCTACATCCGACTTGATGATGACGTGATCTTCGGCACCCAGCCGTCGCACTGCAGCAATGACCTGCGGCAGTTCGCGGGGGAATTTCGTGTCGATATTGACGAAGACGCGTCCGCGCGCCTCCTCCAGCGCCTCTTCAAGCGTGGGAACGCGTTCATCCGTCAATGCTGCCATCTCTCCACCGGCGCCGGCGCGCAGTTGGGCCGCGCGGATTGTGGCAAAGCTGCTCGCTCCGACGACACCCCCGGCGGAGGTGGTGCGGTCCAGCGTCTTGTCGTGAATGACGACGAGATGGCCGTCGGCAGTCGCCTGCGTGTCGATTTCGACGAATTCCACGCCAAGCTCGGCTGCCGCACGGATTGCCGCCAATGAATTTTCGGGAGCTGCCGACCAAAGCCCACGATGGGCAATCGTCAGAATGTTTGGATTGGACAGGGAGAGGAGTTCGTAAATATCGGCATTGCGGGATGAAGGCGAGATGGCGGTCTGGCTATGCATGAGAAAAGCTTTCGTGAGCTGTCGGTTTTCAGGCTGAATGAGCGGATGCGAGGTTTGATGTCGAATGTGAGCACCAATGGCTATGGCCGACGCGATGTGTTGGCGTCGATCGCTTGCTATGGTTATTAATACACATAAGGTGTAATATTTATGACGAGCGGCCGCGAATAGGTGGGGATTCGGATTGTGCCCGGACAGGCGAGCGGCTAGGTCGGAATCATAGTATCGGGATTGCAGTCATGGCAGCGCTTGAAAAATCCCCACTGGCAAGCGAGAACGAGCGCCTCATTCTCGATATTGTCCGCAGCTGCGAGCCGATCCCGCGCGCGACCATTACTGCCCACACCAATTTGACGCAGCAATCCGTGCATCGTCTCGTCCAGGCGCTGACGGCTCGCGGCTTGCTTCGCGCCGGTGCGCCGTTCAAGGGCGCACGCGGGCAGCCGAGCCCGACGATCGAATTGGAACGGCAGGCGGTCTATTCGGTCGGTATTTCCGTCAATACCGATGCCATGACGCTGTCGCTCGCCGATTTCGGCTGCGACGTCGTCGATCAGGAGGTGTTGAGGGGCGTGCCCGCCGATCGCAAGGCAACGCTGGCAATCCTTGCCGAGAAACTGGGGTCGATCCTGGCGCGCCGTCAAATATCGCGTGCAAATCTCATCGGACTTGGCTTTGCCATGTCGGGCTTCTTTGTCGGCGATGATCGTCGCTTCAATGCTCCGGAGCCGCTGCGCGACTGGTCTTTAGTCGATCTGCAGGCGGAGCTCGAGCAAGTGTTCGCATTGCCGGCCTGGTTGGAAAACAACGCAACGACGGGCGCAATCGGTGAGAGCCTGCGCGGTGTGGGGCGCTGGTGCAAGACCTTCGCATACCTGTCCTTCAATTATGGATTTGGCGGCGGTCTTGTTCTGGAGGGAAGGCCTTATTTGGGCTTCCACGGCAATGCTGGGGAATTCAGCGTCATCTACGATCCGGACGAAATGCTGCGCCGGCCAGCTTTGCAATATCTCATCGCCACATTGCGGGAGAGGGGCGTCGAGATAGGCTCCATCGAGGAACTGAAACAGAATTTCGACCCTTCCTGGCCCGGCGTCGAGAGCTGGCTTTCCGAGACCATGCCGATGGTCGACCGTCTGATCGCCACGCTTGCCGGGGTGATCGATCCGCAAGCCATTGTCTTCGGTGGCCAGCTGCCATCCGAGCTTGGACGAATGATGATCGCGCGCGCCCGCCTGCCGTCGCAGCGTCCGCACCGTTATGGTGCCGCCCCGCCGGGGCCTCGGCTGGTTCTCAGCGAAACCAAAGGTGACGCCAGCGCGATCGGCGCGGCCCTGCTTCCGTTGAAGTTCCGGTATTTCTTGTGAGCGTGCCGACCGCCCGTTATGCAGGATTATCGGATGACGCCGCTTGGCTAGCCGGTATCTGCCAACTTTCCGGCAGGTCGGCGAAATAACCCCAAGAGGCCCAGGGGAGATCGCCGCTGTTGCTTGGTCGCGTCGCGAGCCGCCATTCCGGTGGATCGGGGAAGCCATGCCAAATTAACCGCATCAAAAGCATGTCCTCACCGTCACACGTCGCATAAAATTCGGCATCAAAACTGCGAAGGTCGCTTGCTTCCATGCCGAACAGCGACTGGTCGGCACCGAATATGGAAGCCCAGGCAATCGCCTTTGCAGCCCTGTTCTGAAATCCGGCGAATTGTAAGTCCGCCACCTCGTCGGTGGCGTCCCATGGGTCAGCCTCCCAATCGTTTGATGTCGAATTCATGCGATCCGCTTGCTTCATAAACTGTCCATTCGACTCGCTTCGCCACATCGAGAGGGAAGTCTATGGCGACTTGGCGCAGTCTGCCAGCAAAAGCCTCTTTCACTGAGGTTACTCTGTGCAGATGCCGCCAATATGCTTGCTTGGTAGGCGGATCAAATTCGTCCGGACGTGCTGGAACGGTTGGTCGAGGGGATTTCAGTTCCGCATCATCAACCGTTCAGTGCTCTGTCAGAACCGCTTGCTAATGCACGGCCCATATTCTCTGGACGACCGCATTGGCGCGTAAGACTGCAATCATTGTCGGCAACGGAAAGCTGGGACGCGATATCGCCGATATCGTGGATGAGGCGCAATTTGTCATGCGTTTTAACGAGCCGGTCCTTTCCGAACGCATGAGCGGCGAGCGCACCGACATGATCATGCTGGCCGCATCGAGCAAGATCTTATATCGGCGGCTTCTGGATCCAAGTTTCCTGGAGAACGCCGCGCTCAAGGCCGCAAAGGTCTTCATGCTGGCCTATCATCCCGATATCATTCGCAAATATCACCCCCGACCCAATATCTTCCAGCGTCTGCAGGGTCGACGCGCTGACTGGACGATGCAGGCAATCGAGCTGTTGGGCAGGGCCGGCAAGGAGATCCGCATCATGCCGCCCCAGACCTATATGGACGGTTGCGGCGAACTCGGCATTTCCGGTTCCCGTATGCACAAGGTCTTTCCCAGCACAGGCTTCCTCGGCATCTGTTATGCGCTTTCAAGGTTTCCCGCCTCGGAGTGGGACATCAAGCTATGCGGCTTTGGCTGGGAGGGATGGAAGCGGCATGATTGGCAGAATGAAAGAGCCTGGGTCGAAAACAAGATTGCCAATGATCGCGTCAGCCTGATCGCCTGATCAAGCCGATGGTCTTCATGAATAAAGTTCTGCCGGCTTACTGGCTATTGTCGCTGCCGAGCAGCCCACGAAGCTCCGGCAGTTTGTCATTCACCAGCCAGCCGTAATAATTTTCTTCCGGCAGTTTCTTTCCGCCCGAAGCATCCGCCGCCTGCCGCAGGGCAGCCGCACGGCGGCGCGGCTGGCCGACATTGTAAAGCGTTGCCGTCAGGCCGGGATTGTCGGTGATGTCGAAACCCTGGGCGCGATAGGCGTCGATGGCATCGCGTACGATCGCGGCGATATAGATTACGCTGCGATCGGGGTCCATGATGTCGCGGTAGATCGCCTGCGGATCGTCGACGGAAAGCTTCGGCAGGCCGCTTGTCGCGTGGACGAGGTCGGTGACTTCAAGGGCGGTCAAAGGGCTGATCTGGCCAAGACCGAAGGTCTGGCCCGCAAAGAAGGGCTGAAAGAAAGCGCGCTGGAACGTCATGTTTTCATAAGTGACCCCATCGATGACCTTGCCTCGAAAACTCTTGTCCCAGGTCTCGTCGCGGCATTCCCACAATTCGGCGCTGCCGGTGAAAGCGTTGCAATGGGCGAATTCCGGCTTCTTCAGGAAGGTTTGGACCGTCACGTCCTTATAGGCGAACTTGAAATCGGACTGCGAATAGGCGAGCGCCTTGACGTAGTAGGACTTCACCCTGTTGACGATCGTGATGTTGTAGGTGTGTTCGCCGACAAGGGCGCCAACGATGTGGATGGGGTCGATCTGATAGGCCTGCCCGGCCTTCCTGATCGAGGCCATCAGCTCCTTGTCGTCGCGAAGCACTCCGACGATCTTCTGGTATTTTTCGTCGTAGGTAGTGTTGAAGGCCTTGGCCCGCAGTACCGAGGTATTGGGTATGGGCGGCTGAACGCTGTTGCGATTGCCCGGCGGCACACGCACGAGCTCACGCGCAGAAACCGCGTTCGTCAATGCAAGGATAAAAAGGAGACTGAGTGCCGGGAGTATCGACAGGCGTGTTCGCATTCGCAAAGTGGCTTTCCAAAAATATTCCCCGGCGCGGGGACGATCTTGATACGCGATCGCTATCCGAAGGCAAGAGCGCAAGCTTCTTCCGCCTCACGAATCACAATAAACTTCGATCAAAGCAGCTCTCGGCTGCAGAGGCATAGGGATATGGCCGTCCAGGGTTGCGTCCCGTGGTCCGGCTTTCGAAAGGATGTCGATGCAACATCTCGTGATTGCAGGGAGCATCTTGCTTGCAGCCGCCCCCGGCGAAGCCTTGCCGACGATGGCGGATGTTCCGGCGCTGGCCAAGGCAGCGGTCGCGCGGCGCATAGAGGTTCCGCCCTCAGCCATCCACATTCTGGAAGCCAAGCCGAGCGAACGAATGCCAGGCTTCGTCGTTTGCGGTCGTGTCGATACGCGAACTGCGAATGACGGCGCCGGTGCGGAAGGTGCAGAACGCTTCTTCGTCGTCATACCCGGCAATTTTGCTATTCTGGACCAGGATGGGAAAGGCTTGGTCGACAGCTATTGGGCCGCCAATCACTGCGAATGAGACGCCAGCGCCTTGCTGATCATGGCGAGCTCTTCGGGCGTGCGACCGGATTCCAGCCGAACCCAATTGTTCGGATTATCGGCCGTCTGGCGCTTGATGAAAGTGTAGCCCGTTCCGCTCCAGTTTTTGACCGTATCGGTGAGATTGTCGAGGATGAGGTCGCCATTATTCGTGCGTGCCATCAGGACAAGATGTCCCTCGTTATGGGTATCGAGAACCACCGTTAGCAGTAGGGCAGACCGTGGCCAGCCTGCTTCCACGAGCAATTTCTTCTTTAAGAGAACATAGTCATTGCAATTACCGGCACCGTCATCGGGATAGGTCCACCAGTTGACGATGCCAAGCTTATAGATGCCGTAATGATCATTGTCGCCGATGCCCTGGATCTCGTGATTGACGAGGCTGTTGATCTGCTGCAGCTGCTGCCAATGGTCATGATCGAGAGTGGCGAACTCCACGCTCTTTTGGCCGGCCACGCATTCGGCTGGCTGCGCTTTGCAGAAGCTGGTCCAGCCGACGGGCACGCTCGCATCCGTCACCTCGCGTGCAAATTGGTGCGCGTGCGCCGCAACGGTATTTGCCACGGGTTTTGCCGTCGTCGCCGTCGAAAACAGCAGGCCGGCGACGAAGAGAAAGCTTGCAGCGACGAGGAGTGAACGCATACTCGGCTCCATGAGTTGGGCTCATGAAATCGGACGCGGTCAAATTTATTCGAAAAAAGATTATTCGCATTTTATCGAACCGACGCTTTTAGTCAGTGCGGCAATCGGGGACGCTCATTCATGCGCCGATTTTATGATTTCTAGTCGGTTATGAAGCGTGTTCGGCAGCGGATACGAGCCGAATGCCGGCAAAAAGACATGGAATTTCATTCACATATTGGATTATCGGAAGAACATCTGGCGCGTTTATGATTTGTTGGTCTTAAATGCGAATCTCCATCGCGGATGGACGATGGAACAGCCAGAGAATTGCTCGGGAGGCCTAATGATCGACGATATTCTCGACCGGATGACGCTTGAAGAGCAGGTTTCGCTGCTGTCGGGCGCCGATTTCTGGACCACAGTGCCGATCGAGCGCCTTGGCATTCCGAAGATCAAGGTAACGGATGGACCCAACGGAGCCCGTGGTGCCGGCTCGCTGGTTGCCGGTGTGAAAGCCGCCTGCTTTCCCGTAGCGATCGCGCTTGGCGCGACATGGAATCCAGCACTTGTCGAATGTATGGGCGTGGCACTTGCCGGCCAGGCCAAGAGCAAGGGCGCCTCAGTGCTGTTGGCGCCGACAGTCAATATCCACCGCTCCGGCCTCAACGGCCGCAACTTCGAATGTTATTCGGAAGACCCGATGCTGACGGCCGCGCTTGCTGTTGCCTATATCCAGGGCGTGCAGAGCCAGGGCACTGCCGCCACCATCAAGCACTTTGCCGGCAATGAATCCGAGATCGAGCGCCAGACGATGTCGTCGGATATCGACGAACGTGCCCTTCGTGAAATATATCTGCCGCCGTTCGAGCAGGCTGTGAAGAAGGCCGGCGTCATGGCCGTCATGTCCTCCTATAACAGGCTGAACGGCACCTATACGAGCGAGCATCCCTGGCTTTTGACCAAAGTCTTGCGGGAGGAATGGGGTTTCGACGGCATCATCATGTCGGACTGGTTCGGCTCGCATTCGACGGCGGCGACCGTCAATGCCGGGCTCGATCTCGAAATGCCCGGTCCGCCGCGCGACCGTGGCGAAAAGCTGATGGCGGCGGTGCACAATGGCGAGGTCAAGCCGGAAACGGTGCGCGAGGCCGCTCGCCGCATTCTGACATTGCTGGTGCGTGTCGGCGCCTTCGAGAAGGCGCCCGATTTGAGCGAACACGCGCTTGATCTGCCTGAGGATCGCGCTTTGATCCGCAAGCTCGGAGCCGAGGGTGCCGTGCTCTTGAAGAACGACGGCATTTTGCCGCTGCAGAAGGCAGGGCTTGGGCATGTGGCAGTTGTTGGGCCGAATGCCGCCGAAGCTCGTGTCATGGGCGGTGGCAGCGCCCAGATTGCCGCCCACTACAGGGTCAGCCCCTTGGAAGGCATTCGGCAGGCGCTGTCGAATGCCAACAGCATCCATCATGCGCCCGGCTGCCGCAACAATCGCCTCATCAATGTTTTCTCCGGCGAGATGCGGGTGGAGTATTTCAAGGGCCGCGACCTTGCAGGACCGGTGATCGCCACCGAAACGGCGAGTAAGGGCGAGTTCTTCTGGTTCGACCTGCCATCTTCGGAACTCGATCCCAACGAATTCTCCGCCCGCATGACGGCCACCTACATGCCGACGGAGAGCGGCGAGCATGTATTCGGCATGACGAATGCGGGCCTCGCCAGGCTCTTTGTCGATGGCGAGCTCGTCGTGAACGGTTATGACGGCTGGACTCGCGGCGACAATTATTTCGGCACAGCCAATGTCGAGCAGCGGCAGGGCATCCATCTGGAAGCCAGACAGAGCTACAAGGTGGTGGTCGAATATTGCTCTTCCGCGACGACCGAAGAGGGGATCAATCTGACGGCGGTACGCTTCGGCGTGGAAAAACCGCTAGGCGAAGAGGCGATGCTCGATGCCGTTGAAAAGGCAAGGAATGCAGATGTCGTTCTGCTCTTCGTCGGTCGCGACGGCGAGTGGGACACGGAAGGCCTCGATCTGCCCGACATGCGCCTGCCGGGTCGTCAGGAGGAACTCATAGACCGTGTGGCGGCCGCCAACGCCAATACCATTGTCGTGCTGCAGACCGGCGGTCCCATCGAGATGCCGTGGCTCGGCAAGGTTCGGGCCGTGTTGCAGATGTGGTATCCCGGCCAGGAGCTGGGCCATGCCGTTGCCGATGTGCTCTTCGGCGAGGTCGAACCCGGCGGCCGCCTGCCGCAGACCTTCCCCAAACGCCTGTCGGATAATTCCGCCATGATTGGCGACGCATCCGTCTATCCCGGTAGGGACGGGCATGTGCGCTACGCCGAGGGTGTTTTCGTCGGATATCGCCATCACGATAAGCGTGGCGTCGAGCCGTTGTTCCCCTTCGGCTTTGGTCTTGGCTACACGCGATTTTCCTGGGGCGAGGCCCAGGCTTCGGCAACAAGAATGGGCGCGGATGGCATCACCGTGACGGTCGATATCACGAATATCGGTGACAGAACCGGTTCGGAGCTTGTGCAGCTTTACGTGCGCGCGCCTACTTCGACGGTCGAGCGGCCGGACAAGGAGCTGCGTGCCTTTGCCAAGCTTCGGCTGGTGCCGGGCGAAAAAGGCACGGCCTCACTTGTCGTCCGCCCGCGCGATCTGAGCTATTTTGACGAGCAGACCGGAACATTTCGAGCTATCGCAGGCCGCTACGAACTTCTGGCGGCGGCCAATGCTCTCGATATCCGCTCAGCCGTGACGATCGAGCTTGCAAGCGAATGGATCGGCGAGGTTTCGGACCGTTCGATCTGATATTGCGAACGGCAGCAGCTGACGAAATCGAGCATAAGTAAAGGAGGGCGCAGGTCTGCGCCCACAATTGCCGCAGATATCGCCTCGACGCGGGGTGGAATTTCCTAGCGACGTCGCATGCGATGGGGCGGAAGCCGGCCGGAAAAAGCCGATGCCTCGTCGTCCTCTGCCGATGCTTCTACTTGAAAGATTTGCCCGACGGGCTTCGGCCGACCGAGGAAGAAGCCCTGCGCCTCGTCACAGCCCTCGACCCGGAGGATTTCGAGCTGATGGTTGGTCTCCACGCCTTCCGCGAGCACAGGGATATCCAGGCTCTTGCCGAGCGTGAGCACGGCGCGGACGATCGCTTTTGCCTGAATGCTGTGATCCACTTCGCTCATGAAGGAGCGATCGAGCTTGATCTTGTCGAAGGGGAAGGAGCGGAGCGTATCGAGCGACGAATATCCTGTTCCGAAATCGTCGATAGCAACGGTCACGCCAAGAGCCCGGATCTGTCGCAGGACATGCAAGGTACGAGTTTTGTCGGCAATGATTGTGGATTCGGTAATTTCAAGCTCCAGCCGCGACGGAGCAAGGCCGGTTTCGAGAAGGATCGCATGAACGAGCTTTGCGAGATCGGCATGAGCAAACTGTACGGGCGATAGGTTGACAGCAATCTTGTAGGGCTGCTCCCATGAGGCGGCTTGCTTGCAGGCGGTGCGCAACACCCATTCGCCGATGACAAGGATCGTGCCGCTTTCTTCCGCAATGGGGATGAATTCCGAGGGCGGCACAGCACCACGCTCGGGATGATGCCAGCGGACGAGGACTTCATAGCCGCAGATCTGCCCGGTGCGAACGGAGGTCTGTACCTGATAGTGCAGGTCAAGCTGGTCCAGCTCGACAGCGCGGCGCAGGTCCTGCGCGAGCGTATGGCGGGCGCGGGCGGCTTCATCCATCTTGGATTCATAAAAGCAGACGGCACGGCCGATATCGGCCTTGGCGCGATACATTGCGAGATCGGCATTGCTGACGAGACGCTCCTGGTCAACGCCATCGTCGGGATAGACGGCTACGCCGATGCTTGCCCCCGTCGCCGTCTCGAAATCGTCGATCCGGATAGGTTCAAACAGGACCTTCTCCAGCCGGGTCACGAAATCCAGCAGCTCGCTCTGTTCGCGAAAGCGCTTGGCGGCGGCAAATTCGTCACCACCGACACGGGCGACGAACTCACCGTCCCTGACGAGGCGCAGCAGGCGGCGTCCGATCGCCTTCAGTGCCTGGTCGCCAGCCTTGTGTCCTCGCAGGTCGTTGATTTCCTTGAAACGATCGAGGTCGATGCCGATGACCGCGAGCTTTACGCCGTCTTCCTTGGCATGGCCGATCTCGCGCTGCAGGTGGTCGGCAAAACTGCTGCGATTGGGCAGGCCTGTCAGCAGGTCGTTGAGCGCCATATGTTGAAGCTTCTCGATGGATTCGCGCGAGGCTCGCTCGTCGATCATGTAACTTGCGACGCCTGTGCCGATGATAAGCAATCCGCCGCCGGCAACGGCGACCGCCATGGCCTGCAGTGCGTAGGAGTCCGCGATCGCCGCGCCGGTTGCAAGCGGCGTGACCGAGACGGCCGTCATGGCTGTAAAGTGGAGCGAGACCACGGCAATGACGAAGAGAGCGAGGCCGGCGATCGGGGAGAACTGCCAAGGCCGGCGCACCACCTGATTGAGCGCAAGCGCTGCAAAAATCACCGAAAGGGCGACGGAGGCGACAACATAGCCCTGATTCCACTCAACGATGCCATCGACGTGGTAGGCCAACATGCCTGTATAGTGCATGGCGGTGATGGCAAGGCCTACGACGGCTCCCCCGAATTCCGGTGCAATGCGCGGCAGACGCGACAAAGCGATCGCAAAACCACCGGCACAGCCGATGGCGGCCAGAAGAAAGGAGGCCATCGTCAGAATCGGATCGAAAGTGACCGGTGCGCCGACCTCATAGGCGAGCATGGCAATGAAATGCGTGCACCAGATCGACGAACCGGCAGCCACGGCGGTCAGGAAGATCCAGCCGCCATGTTGAAGGTCGCGCGTCTTTTCGGCTCGGCGGAGCAGATTGAGCGTGATCCAGCCGCCACTGACGCAGACGAACGCCGCCAGGAGAACGAGCCACAGATTGTGTTCCGTCAAGATGCAGGAAAGAACGCGCACGTAAAGATCCCAACTATAGCCATCAGGGCGCCATGCTGTCCTAGCATGGGCAGCTGAAGCCGACATCGATAGCTGCTGCTTTCACAGGTAAACGCTGAAAATCAAGTAAAGATACTTTGCGTGAAATTGCAATTTCTGCAACCTCCGGCTTCGTCCCAGCTGTACGTCTTCTTTACGAAGTATCGGATTTTGCACGTCTTTCTCGTTTTTGGATGCGGAGATTCATCGCGCTCGATTTCCATCCCCGATCGCATTGTCCGCGGATATATTGCGGATTCTTGGTAAATTTCTCCTGAATATCGGAAGTATAATTGGGAAACTCTCTCTTATGAGAATCTCAATATTTGTTGAATATAATATAAATAAGTATATTTGAAAGTAATAATACTTTCGTTTGACGTATGTTTTGATGCTGCAACTTATAATGTAGAGAGCACGCTTGTGAAGAGATTTACAATTTCCCCAAAGTCGCTTGATGTCGTGCGCATGCTCGCGGGACGGCTGTTTCTGGATAGGTCGGGCAATTTCGGGATCACCACAGCACTGGTTGCCGTTCCGTTGATCGCGGTGGGTGGTCTGGCGCTCGATGTTACCAATGCGATGCTCGTCAGAACGGAATTGCAAAATGCAGCCGACGCCGCTGCTGTGGGTGCAATCGCAGATTCATCTCCGGCGGTCGCGGCTGCCATGGCCATGACAAGCGACGGGACCATCAATATCGGTCAAAGCGATGCCAACAAGCTTTTTCTCGGCCAGGCGTCGAGCGATCTCCAGAACATACCGGTCAGCGTCAGCGCCGGGGTAACCCGCACCGGCAATATCGTCTCATCGACGGTCAATTTTTCGGCGAACGTACCGACCACGCTCAGTCAGGTCATCGGTAAGACATCCATCCCCGTCAGCGGTTCGGCATCCGCACAGTATCAGACGGCGAACTTCATGGATTTCTATATGTTGCTGGACAACACGCCATCCATGGGGATCGGTGCTACCATGACCGATATTGATAAAATGGTGGCAAACACGTCAGACAAATGTGCCTTTGCGTGCCACGACAGCAATACAGACGACAATTATTACAATCTTGCAAAGAGCCTTGGCGTCAAGACCCGCATCGCTGTCGTCGGGCTGGCGACACAGTCGCTTACGGATACCGCTAAGACGAACCGGGTAACACCTGATCAATACAGAATGGCTGTCTATACGTTCGGTGCTGACGCTACGAAAATTGGCTTGACCAACGTATCGCCGCTATCATCCGATATGGCGCAGGTTAAGAGTGCCACCAGTACAGTGGACCTGATGACTGTCCCAGGACAGAGTTACAACAACGACCAGGATACGAGCTTCGATACGATGCTGACGCAGCTCGCGCCGATCATCGGAACAGGCGGCAGTGGCAAAACCACTTCCGATCGTCAGAAGGTCCTCTTCCTAGTCACCGACGGCGTCGGCGACAGCTACAAGCCCAACACCTGCACCAAGCCAACGACGGGTGGGCGCTGTCAGGAGCCGCTCGCCACTACCTTCTGTCAGCCGTTGAAAAACCAGAACATCAAGATCGCAATCCTCTATACGACCTATTTTCCGCTGCCGACGAATGGCTGGTACAATCAATGGATCGCACCGTTCCAATCGCAAATCGGCACCAATTTGCAGAATTGTGCCTCACCCGGCCTCTATTTCGAGGTGAGTCCGACGCAAGGCATCTCGGACGCGATGAACGCCCTGTTCCTGAAGGTCATTCGTACGCCACGTATCACAAGCTGACGGCAAAGCATTGAATTGTCAGGATAACGGAAGCTGAGGCGGTTTGGCGTTTCACGGAATCGCCAAGCCGCTCCATCACTTTGTTTCGTAATTCCGGACGGAAAGCCACCGCGCAGTTTCCGGAATTGCTCTAAGTCAACGCCAGCGACTTGAGCAGGCCGACGATCTTCTGGCGGGTCTTCACATCCTTGATCTTTGCAAAGGCTCGGTTGAGCTCGATACCTTCTTCGGACGAAATGAAGCCGACGAGGTCGTTGCGGATCACCCTTGCTTCCTCGGTCGAAACAGGATTGTCGAAGGCTGCATTATCGAAGAAGTGCGAGATCGGAACGCTAAGACAGTCGGCAACATGTTGCAGTCGACTTGCGCCGACACGGTTGGCGCCTTTCTCGTATTTCTGGACCTGCTGAAAGGTCAGGCCCAGTTTTTCGGCAAGTGCCGATTGGCTCATGCCCAGCAGGCGCCGTTGCGCGCGGATGCGTTTGCCGACTTCGATATCGATGGGGCTTGGCTGCTTTCTCTTCGAAATATCTTGCACGAGTTCCTCTTTCAGACCGGGAAGCTGCCACTCGAACCGACGGGAGGTGAGGGCGAATGCTCCGACCCCCGCGTGCGCCTCATTGGCGAGCTTTCCGTCTATGACTGCCGGGTGAGGTGAGAGACGGCAATCGCGATTCGACTGGATCGCGATCCAGCGCTGCATTTCGTGCGTATTCGGTACAATGGCTGCGCGATTTGTCCATTCGTTAGCATGTCGAAGGGAAGCAAATGGCGCTTTTTACCCAGCATAAGGGGCCGACTCAACGATTGAGCTGTCGTACCGTGTCGATGAAAGCCCTGAGCTTCGGGGCCAGCTCGGCACGGCGGGGAAAGTAGAGAAAAAGGCCTGCTTCCGTCACGGCATAGTCGCTTAAAAGATGGACAAGCCTGCCGGATGCGATCTCCGCCTTCACCAGCGGTTCGAAGACATAGGCCAATCCCACGCCTGCAATGGCCAATTCTATCGCCGAATGCGATTCGGTGACGATCGCCTGGCCCTTTACCGTCACCGCGACATCCCGCCCATCCTCGACGAATTCCCATTGATAGAGGCCCCCGGAGCGGATCAGGCGGTAGCCGATACAATTGTGGTCGGAGAGATCCGCAAGCGTGTTTGGACGCCCGAAACGCCCGATATATGCGGGCGAGGCGACGACGACGGATCGGAAAGGAGGGGTGAGGCGAACGGCAACCATGTCCTGCGCGATCATTTCGCCGACGCGAATGCCGGCGTCGAAACCCTCGGAGATGATATCGGTCAGCCTTTCATCGGAGAAGATTTCCACTTCGACTTCGGGATAGCGTTCGGCCATCGCTGCGATCACACGGGTGAGTGCCAGCGGCAGGCTGATGCGCGATGCGTTGATGCGCAACAGGCCGCTTGGTCTGCCCCTGACGGCCTTGATGTGCTCAATGCGGTCATGAATGTCCTGCAGCGCCGGGGTGATGGTGGCGATCAGGCTCCTGCCCGCCTCGGTCAGCGCCACACTGCGCGTCGTGCGGGCAAAGAGGGGTTGGCCGAGCCGTTCTTCCACGAGCCGAACGGCATGGCTGACGGCCGATGCGCTCATGCCAAGCTCGCTGGCGGCGGCGGCAAACCCTCCGCGACGGGCTACGGCGGCGACGATGGGCAGATGTGGCAGCAGATCGCGATCCATTGCTGCACGTTATCGCATAATGCATGCAAATTAAATGATCTTATCGAATGGCTCGAAAGCGGCGACTCTACGTGCATCACGCGCCGGTCGGTCGTCGATACGCCCGGTTAGCCAAAGAGGAGCATGGCGATGAGCATGGAATTTTATACGCTGGGCAATAGCGGATTGAAGGTAACACGGCTCGCCCTTGGCACCATGACCTTCGGCACGGAATGGGGTTGGGGAGCAGACAAGGAAACGGCACGGGCGATCTTCAATACCTATGTCGACGCCGGCGGCAATTTCTTCGACACCGCCGATGCCTATACGGGCGGTACGTCTGAGGCTTGGCTCGGTGAGTTCATCGCCGAGCGCGGCTTGCGCGACGACGCCGTCATCGCAACCAAGTTCACCATGAACCTTACCGCACAAACGCCGAATGCAGCCGGCAATGGCCGCAAGAATATCCTGCGCGCCGTTGAAGGGTCGCTGAAACGGCTCAACACGGATTACATCGATCTCTATCTCATGCATTGCTGGGATCGCCTGACGCCGCCAGAGGAAGTGATGCGTACCTTCGATGACCTCGTCCGCTCCGGCAAGGTGCGGCATGTCGGCTTGTCCGATGTTCCGGCATGGTACGCCAGCAGAGCCCAGGCAGTCGCCGAACATCGCGGCTACGAGCCGATCTCCGCACTTCAGCTTGAATATTCGCTGGCCGAACGCAACATCGAAAATGAATTCGTGCCGTTCGGAACACGTTATGGCGCCGGCATCATGGCCTGGAGCCCGCTTGCGAGCGGTCTACTGAGTGGCAAATATCGGCCGAGCAGTGAGGGGCAGACTGCTGGCCGGCTCGAAACCGTCCGCGGTACGACCAATCCAGGCTTCCAGAAATTCAACGAGCGCAACTGGGCTGTTGTTGCCGAGCTGGAGAAGGTGGCGACCGAGCTCGGCCGCAGCATGGCGCAGGTGGCCATCAATTGGGCGATGACCCAGCCTGGCCTCGCCTCGATCATTATCGGCGCCACGAAACTGGAACAACTGAGGGACAATCTCGGCGCCCTGGAGTTCACGATACCGAACGAACTGCGGCGGCGCCTGGACGAGGTCAGCGCCCTGCAGGCGACTTTCCCCTATTCCTTCTTCGGCTCCGAGATCCAGGGCAGCCTGACAGGCGGTCAAACGGTAGGCGGCAAGCCGGCGGGTTACTATCCCGATCTGAATATTTCGGGGAAGTTTGCGGGTGTCAGCTGACGGCCTTACAAAACCGGTACGCGCCGACAAGTGCCGGCGCGTTGCCATGAAATGTTGCGGGACGCCTTGTTTCCTCCCGGTTCTGCTGCTAGGGAGCCGGCCGTGGCTTTGAAGAGCCATGAAATCCGGTCGCAGCCCACCCGGTCAAAACAAGGGATCATACATTATGAAGACCATCGTCATCTGCTCCGGCGGATTGGACTCTGTTTCGCTCGCCCATAAGGTCGCGGCCGAACATCAGCTTATCGGACTCGTCTCCTTCGACTACGGCCAGCGACATCGCAAGGAGCTGGAATTCGCCAGCGCTTGCGCCAAGCGCCTCGGCGTGCCGCATGAGATCATCGACATCACCGCCATCGGCAAGCATTTGACCGGATCGGCTCTGACAGATGATGTCGCGGTGCCCGATGGGCACTATGCCGAGGAAACCATGAAGGCGACGGTCGTGCCGAACCGCAATGCGATCATGCTGGCGATCGCCTTCGGGCTTGCGGCTGCGCAAAAGGCGGATGCTGTTGCCGTCGCGGTTCATGGCGGTGATCATTTCATCTATCCCGATTGTCGCCCGGGTTTCATCGACGCCTTCCAGCAGATGCAGAACCATGCGCTCGACGGCTACGCCAGCGTTTCGCTCTATGCGCCCTATGTGACGATTTCGAAGGCGGATATCGTTGCGGACGGTGCCCGGCAGGAAACCCCCTTTGCCGAAACATGGTCCTGCTACAAGGGCGGCGAGCACCATTGCGGCCGCTGCGGCACCTGCGTCGAGCGGCGCGAAGCCTTTCATCTCGCTGGTATTGCGGATCCGACTGAATACGAGGATGCCGATTTCTGGATTGCCGCGACATCAGGCTTTCCGGCCGAAGAGGTGAAGTGATGTACCGCATCACCAAGGAATTCCATTTCTCCGCCTCGCATCAACTTTCGCATCTGCCCGACGATCATCAGTGCGCGCGCATGCACGGGCACAATTACATCGTCGTGGTGGAGCTTTCGGCCGCCGAACTCGATCAGAACGGCTTCGTGCGAGACTATCACGAACTACAGCCGTTGAAGCGCTATATCGATGAAACCTTCGATCATCGTCATCTGAACGATGTCTTCGGACACGATCGCGTCACATCCGAATATCTCGCCAAGCATTTCTACGACTGGTGCAAGGAACGATTGCCGGAAGCATCCGCCGTGCGGGTGAGCGAGACGCCGAAGACCTGGGCGGAATACCGGCCATGAGCGGCGCGCTCATCCGCGTCAGCGAGATCTTCGGGCCGACGATTCAGGGTGAGGGGATCCTGATCGGCCTTCCGACGATTTTCGTTCGCACCGGCGGCTGCGATTATCGCTGCTCCTGGTGCGATACGCTGCATGCCGTTGACAGCGACTATCGCGATCAATGGCGGCCGATGCCGGTCGATGAGATCTGGCAAGAGGTGACGAGGCTTTCCGGCGGCAAGCCGCTGACGATCTCGCTCTCCGGCGGAAATCCCGCGATCCAGCCGCTCGGCCCGCTGATAGCGCGCGGTCATGCGGAGGGATATCGCTTCGCGCTGGAGACTCAAGGGAGCCTGGCCAAGGAGTGGTTTGCCGAACTCGATGTGCTGGTGCTCAGCCCGAAACCACCTTCGAGTGGCATGACGACGGACTGGACCGCCTTCGACGACTGTCTGCGCATGGCCGGTGACAGACCGCAAATCGCTTTGAAGATCGTCATATTCGACGATCTCGACTATGAATATGCGCGGGACGCGACCGCTCGCTATCCCCAACTGCCCGTCTATCTGCAACCCGGCAATCACACGCCGCCGCCAGCCGATGCGGAAGACGCGCTTGTCGATATTGACGGCATCGTCGAGCGGATGCGCTGGCTCGTGGAAAAGGTCGGCAATGACCGATGGTTCGAGGCAAGGGTGCTGCCGCAATTGCATGTGATCATCTGGGGAAACAGGCGCGGCGTTTGACCAATTGCAATCGGGCCATAATGTGTCTGCGCCATCCGTCAACATCCGAAATTCGCATTTGGGGCCGAAGCCGGCAAAGCCGCATCGGCTCTATGTCATGATTTTTTGTCGTGATCGTCGTTGTCGCCGGTCTTTGGCGTCGCCGGTTTGAGTTCGGCGTCGAAAATCCCGGCAAGCGTCTTCAGGATCTGCAGGACGCCTGGATGATCGCAGGTATAATATCTGAACTGCGCCTGGCGGCGCACTTTCACGATACCGGAATGATGAAGGCGGGTCAGGTGCTGGCTGAGCGCCGATTGCGATATGCCCAGCTTCTTGGCCAGGCTATTCACATCTTCCTCGTGGCCGGACAGATGAATACAAACCTCCAGGCGCTTGGGATTGGAGAGCTGGCTGAGAAGATCTGCATGATAGATGAGACGCTCGTCTTCTGTGGACTGATCTGAGTACATCGCGCGGCCGATCGTTGGTGTTACATTATAGAGCCCCCAGCATCGTGAGCTATAAACGCAAAAGTTGCAAAATTATGGCCTAAATTATTGCAAAAACCTTGCGCGTTCGCTGAGCAAACGGGCCTCCCACGAAGGCTGATCGCAATTGATCAACCCTTCCTCAGCCGACAACTAGGGTCCTATTGTATTTTGGGAATATGTCCCTCTATTCGATTTGCAATGAATCTGTAACAAAATTGAACGAACTGCCTCGTTTTTGTCCGGCTTTTGACATCGCAGTGCTAATTAAGCGGTCTATCTTCTGCGCTAACGAACAGGAGGTAACCATGACCCAAAGGGACTTGACGATCGCCGAAGTTCTTAAAGATCCGCTGATCCGCCAGGTCATGCGTGCAGATCGCATATCCGTAACCCGGATGGCGGAACTGCTGCGGGACGCTGCGCGCAGGCAAGAACGCGCCTTGTCGGCCAATCTCGCGTCGATAGCACATGTGACGGCACGTTCCGTACCGCAAGCCGACTTGCGTTGATATCCCACCATCCGACAGCGACAATCGCCAGATGATCCCGGCGACTGTCGCTGCAGCATTTGCGTATATGAACCTCTCTACCGGTGTCCATACACCCCAAGATCGCTGGCTTTTCCTAAGCCTCGATAGGCTGTTCTTGTTGCTGCGCCGCTTTACGGATCGCTTTGCAATGCGGTCCTACCTGGCGTTAAATTGCGCCGCTTCGGTTGAGCGAGATCGAATAGATGCTGGTCGTCGCCGTCATGAACAGCTTGTGCTTGCCGCGGCCGCCGAAGCAGAGGTTGGAGACCGTTTCCGGCACCAGGATCTTGCCCATGAGATGGCCGTCGGGGGCGATGCAATGCACGCCGTCGGCCGCTGACGACCAGAGATTGCCATCGCTGTCGAGGCGCATGCCATCGGCGCAGCCCGGCGAAATTGCATGAAACACTTCGCCGCCGGACAGCCGCCAGTTTTCACCGACATGGAAGACGCGGATATGCTGCGGATCGTTGCTGTGCATGCGACCGGTGTCGGCGACATAAAGCTTCTTTTCATCAGGGCTGAAGGCGAGGCCGTTCGGGCAGTTGAAATCCGTCAGGAGGGCCTGCATGGAGCCGTCGGGATCTACGCGATAGACATTGCAGGGCAGCTCCTGCTCACTCCTGTATCCTTCATAATCCGTCGCAATGCCGTAGTGCGGATCGGTAAACCAGATGGCGCCGTCCGAGGCGACGATGACGTCGTTGGGCGAATTCAGCCGTTTGCCCTGATAGCGGTCGGCGACAACCGTGATCGAGCCGTCATATTCGGTCCGCGTGACGCGTCTGCCGCCATGCTCACAGCTGACGAGCCGGCCCTGCCGGTCACGCGTATGGCCGTTCGAAAAATTCGAGGGCTCGCGAAAGACGCTGGTGCCGAGCCCCGGTATCCAGCGCATGATGCGGTTGTTGGGAATATCCGAAAAGAGCAGGCAGTTCAGATCTCCGAACCAGACAGGGCCTTCCACCCAGTCAAAACCGGTGGCGATCTGCTTGACGGGAGCATTGCCAAGAACGAATTTCCCGAAGGCGGGGTCGATGATTTCGAAGAACGACATTGTGACAATACCTCCCGTAGTGCTAAATCGCGCATTGACCTGTTATCGATAACATAACTCGATGAGTCCGCAATGAGGAGGATAGTGCATGAGCCACGTTCTGACGTCGAGCATCTTGAGTGACGAAGGTGTGATGACCTTGTTGAACGCCGCCATTTCAGCGGCGACCGCGATGGGCCAGCCGCAATGCATCGTCATCGTCGATCAATCCGGCGTGACGCTCGGCTCCTTTCGCATGCGCGGTTCGCGTTTTCAGTCGCTGAAAAGCGCCGGTGCCAAAGCGCAGACGGCGGCCTCCATCGGCGCTCCCAGCCATTCGCTGCCGGACCATGCGCGAGTGCCGCTGGCAATCGCCACCGACGGCGGGATGACGGGGTTGCGCGGCGGCTTGCCGATCTGCGTCGGCGGCGCGCTTCTCGGCGGCATCGGCGTCGGTTCGGGTTCCGGCGAGCAGGACGAAGAGGTTGCCCGCGCCGCGCTCAAAGCGATCGGCGCCGATCTCGATTGAACGGGCGCGAAACCCCTCATCAGCTTGAACCGAGTGGATTTCGCGCTGCTTTCGTTCAGTTGAAGGCGATCTGCGCCTTCATGGCCTGGCTTCGATCCGACGCGATCTCGAAAGCACTGATCGCATCGGCAAGCGGTATCGTGTGGGTGATGAGCGGCCGCACATCGATGAGGCGCTTGCGCATCAGATCGACGCCAACCTCAAACTCCTCATGAAAGCGGAAAGAGCCACGCAGTTCCAACTCCTTGGCCGTAATCGCCAGCATCGGCAGGCTCATGTCGCCGCCGATACCAAGCTGTACGATGATCCCTCGCGGTCTCAGTGCCGCAATGCCACCGGCGAGGGCTGCCGCCGCGCCCGAGCATTCATAGAGCACATCGAACGTGCCCTTGTCGGAGGAATAGGCGGCAAGCGCTTCGGGATCGTCCTTCGTGTTGATGACCCTGTCGGCACCTGCTTGCCTCGCGAGCGACAAGGTGAAATCCGAAAGATCGGTCGCGACGATCTCGACGGCGCCGGCGCGGCGTGCGGCCAGGATCGAGAGGACGCCGATCGGACCGCAGCCGGTTACGAGAACGCGCTTGCCGAGAAGCTCGCCCGCACGGCGCGTGGCATGCAAGGTCACGGCCAAGGGTTCCGCCATGGCCGCTTCACCCGGCGTCAAGCCATCGGCCGGCACGCATTGGATGGCATCGGCCACCAGCGTCTCGCGGAACGCACCCTGGATGTGCGGGAAGGGCATGGCGCTGCCATAAAAGCGCATGTTGAGGCATTGATTGGGCAATCCCTGCAGACAGTAGCGGCAAGTCCGGCATGGACGCGATGGGGAGACAGCAACGAGTTGACCGATCTCGAGCCCTTGCACGCCGGAGCCGAGGGCGATGACGGTGGCGCTGACTTCGTGTCCCAGGATCATCGGCTCCTTCAGGCGCACGGTGCCGAAGCCGCCGTGATGGTAGTAATGCAGGTCGCTGCCGCAGACGCCGCCAGTTGCGAGTTTCAGCTTCACTTCTCCCGCACCCGGTTCTTCCTCGGGATAATCCTCGATCCGCACATCCTTGGCGGCGTGGGCGATGATGGCCTTCATGTCTTCCTCCTCAAAGAACGGGTGTCGGCAGCGTCTGGCCGGCGAAATGGGCGGCGAGATTGTCGCGAACCAGCTGACCCATGGCCTTGCGCGTCTCAACCGTGCCGGAGGCATGGTGGGGCTGCAGCAGCACATTGTCGAGTGTCAGGAAGCGCGGATTGAGCTTTGGCTCGCCTTCGAAGACGTCGAGGGCCGCCGATCCGAGCTTGCCGGTCTCCAGCGCGTCAAGCAGTGCCTCCTCGTCTATATTGGACGCGCGGGAGATGTTGATCAACATCCCTTCCGGGCCAAGCGCCTCGATTACCTTATGACCGACAATATGCCGCGTCGCCGCTGAAGCTGCGAGCGTGACGAACAGGAAATCCGATTGTGTCGCGAGCTCGACGGGATCGGCCACGAAGGTCATGTCGGAGGCGTAGGATTTCGCCTCGACGTCCGAATAGGCAATCTGCATGGCGAAGCCCTTCAGGCGTTTGGCGACTTCGAAGCCGATGCGGCCAAGACCGAGCACGCCGGCACGCCGCCCCCAGACGCGGCGTTTGAGGGGATAAAGCCCCTTTTGTGCCCAGCTGCCGTCACGCACCCATGTCTCCGCACCGATCATGCCGCGCGACAGGCAGAGCATCATCGCAATTCCCAAATCCGCGACATCATTGGTCAGGACGTCGGGGGTGTTGGTGACACGGATGCCGCGCTCGCGGCAGGCCTGCAGGTCGACGGCATCGAAGCCGACGCCATAGACCGAGATGACTTCCAGTTTGGGGCAGGCCTCGATCATGGCGCGGTTGGCACCGAGTTCGCCGCGTGTCGCAATACCCCTGATCGATGGTCCGACCTCAGCGAGCAATTTGTCCTTGTCGGCAGCCTCGAAATAGCGATGAACCTCGAACGCCGCGTCGAGTGGCTCTTGATCCCATTGCGGGTAGGGGCCAATCTGCAGGATCGGTGGTTTATTCATCTTGCGCATCCTCCCTTGACATAAAATGTTATCGATAACATAAACAAGGGAGGCGACCAATGTCGAGATAAAAAACGGAGGAAACGATGTCTCTCGGTCTTTTCGATCTGAAGGGGCGGCGCGCCCTGGTGACGGGTTCTTCCCAAGGTATCGGGCTTGCGCTCGCAAAGGGCCTGGCGGCTGCCGGCGCCGAGTTGGTGCTCAATGGCCGCGACAAGGAAAAGCTTGCCAAGGCGGCTGAAGGCTTTGCGGGCAAGGTGCATGTGTTGCCATTCGATGCCACCGATCATGACGCCTCGCGTCAGGCCGTCGATGCCTTCGAGGCGGATATCGGCGCGATCGATATTCTCGTCAACAATGCCGGCATGCAGTTTCGCACGCCGCTGGAGGATTTTCCCGCCGATGCCTTCGAGCGGCTGCTGCGGACGAACATCTCGAGCGTCTTCAATGTCGGCCAGGCGGTCGCCCGTCATATGATCAAGCGCGGCGCCGGAAAGATCATCAATATCGCCAGCGTGCAGACGGCGCTGGCGCGGCCCTCGATTGCGCCATACACGGCAACCAAGGGCGCCGTCGGTAATCTGACGAAGGGCATGGCGACGGATTGGGCGAAGTATGGGCTGCAATGCAACGCCATCGCGCCCGGTTATTTTGATACGCCGTTGAACGCAGCTCTCGTTGCCGATACCGATTTTTCGGCATGGCTCGAAAAGCGTACGCCAGCCGGCCGCTGGGGCCGCGTCGAAGAACTGGTCGGCGCCTGCATCTTCCTTGCTTCCGATGCCTCCTCTTTCGTCAACGGTCATGTGCTCTATGTCGACGGCGGCATCACAGCTTCGCTTTGATGGCGCAATGCAGCGCCACTTCGTCCTCATGGGTGTCAGCGGCTGCGGCAAGTCGTCGGTCGGCTCGGCGCTCGCAGCGCGTCTTACCGGCATCTATGCCGATGGTGATGATCTTCATCCTGCGGCAAATGTCGCCAAGATGAGTGCCGGCATACCGTTGACCGACGCCGATCGCTGGCCTTGGCTCGACAAAGTCGGTCAACACCTGGCTTTGGCGCAGGATACGACGCTGATCGGATGTTCGGCGCTGAAGCGTATCTATCGCGAGCGGATTCGCGAGGTTGTCGGCGCGCCGGTTTGTTTCATTCACCTTGCCGGGACGAGGCAGACCATTCTTCGACGCATGCAGGCAAGACGGGATCATTTCATGCCGCCGGCATTGCTCGACAGTCAATTTGCAACCCTCGAGCCGCCTGGATCAGACGAGCAGGCGATTACCGTCGATATCAATCAGCCGCTGGATCAAGTCGTAGCGGCCATCATCATTGCATTGGAGGAGACGCAATCATGAGCAGCAAGGTGGCGCTGATCGGCGCCGGTGCAATGGGTGGGGCGATCGGCGCCCGCCTAGTGGAGACTGGCAATCAGCTGACGGTCTTCGATCTCGATAAGGAGAAGGTTGCGGTGCTGACCGCAAAAGGCGCTACGGCAGCCCCGAGTGCAGCCGCAGCCGCAGCCATTGCCGATTTCGTCGTCCTCAGCCTCAATTCGCCGAAGATCGTCCATGCCGCGGTATTCGGACCCGAAGGCGTTGCCGCAGGTGCAAGAGCGGGCACTCTGATCATCGACATGTCGTCGATCGATCCCGATGCGACCAAGGCACTTGCCGCAGAAGCCGCAGAAAAGGGCTTGCGCTGGGTGGACAGCCCGCTTTCCGGTGGAGCGCCGAAGGCCTTGATCGGACAATTGACGCTGATGGCCGGTGGCAGCGAGCAGGATGTCGCGGATGCGCATCAAGTCCTGCGTCATGTGGCCTCGAACTATACGCATATGGGTCCTGTCGGTGCGGGCCAGACCACGAAGCTCATCAATCAGGTTCTTTGCGCGTTGAACTTCCTTGCGGTCGCGGAAGCGACGCAACTGGCGCTCGATGCCGGCGTTGATGCCGCGAAAATCCCGCAGGCACTGAAGGGCGGGCGGGCTGACAGCGCCATCCTGCAGGAATATATGCCGCGCTACGTCGCCAAGGATTATCGCCGCACCGGCCGGATCGACAACATGGTCAAGGATCTGAGCGGCGCTCAGGATCTGGCCCGCCGGACCAATACCGCCATGCCGCTGACGGCGGTCTGCGCCGAGATACACCGCATGCTGACGGCTTCCGGGCTTGGCGGTGAGGATCAAGCGGCACTGATGGAATTCTTCAAAGGGCCGAACAAGGAGATCGCCGGATGATTACCCGATACGCATTATTCGAGGGCAAGGTCAAAGACGGGGAGGCGGAGGCGTTTCGAACGGCCGTCATGGAAACCATCCTGCCGAAGTGGAAGCAGTTTCCGGGTGCCCTCGATGTGCGGGTGACCTTTGCCGAGGCGCGCGACGAAGGCGCCCCGGAGTTCCCGATGATTTTGGCCGTCAACTATCCGGACATGGCCGCCGTGGAGAAGGCACTTGCAAGCCCGGTGCGCACCGAGGCACGCGCAGCGACGGAAGCCGTTCTCTCTCGCTTTTTCGAAGGACGCATCCATCATCATGTGACGCTGGCGCATGAGTTTGAGCTTTAGACCGCCATCGCAGGACGCTTTCCGATGCGCAGCGCTGGCGGCGGCTTGGGCGCATGGCGGGCAGCTGAAGCGCCTCTTGCTATTCTGGGAAGAGGCATATTACTCTCATGGTAACGATAACATAGGCCATTGATGAGTAACGATCGCAAAACGCCGACCATGGCGGACATAGCCCGCGTGATGGGAGTTTCTCCGATGACCGTGTCGCGCGCCTTCAAGGCTGATAGTCTTGTCAGCCCGGAGACGCGCGAGGCGATCCTGCGGACGGCGGAGGAACTGGGCTATGTCTTCGACAGCACGGCGTCCAACCTGCGTTCGCAAAAGTCCGGTTTTGTCGCCGTCACCATTCCTTCCATCAACAACGCCAACTTCGCCGATACGGTCGGTGGCCTCTCGGACACCTTATCCAAGCGGGACATGCAGATCCTGCTTGGCTACACGAACTACGATGTCGAAGAGGAGGAGCGGCTGATCGAACAGCTGCTTCGCCGCAAGCCGCAGGCGATCGTCGTGACCGGCGGCACGCATACGGAGCGAGCGCGTAAACTCCTGCAGACCGTGGCAATCCCGGTGATCGAGACCTGGGATATGCCGGCCGATCCGATCGGCCACTATGTCGGTTTTTCCAACAGAGCCGTCATGCGCGATATGGTCGATCATTTCGTCGCGCTCGGCTGTCGCCGCATCGCCTTCATCGGTGGTGATGTCCAGCGGGATTCGCGCGGTAGCGAACGCAGGCTCGGTTTCATTGCGGCGATGCAGGCACATGGGCTCGACGCCACGAGGCTGATCGCCGCGGGATCACCGCCGATCTCGATGCGGGAAGGCGCCAATGCTATGGCCAAGCTGATCGAACTCTATCCCGATACGGAAGCAGTCGTCTGCGTCTCGGACCTTGCCGCCTACGGCGCTCTCACCGAATGTCGCCGGCTCGGGATTCCGGTGCCCGAGCGCTTTTCCATCGGTGGCTTTGGCAATTATGAGATCGGCGAGGTCTGCGTGCCGACATTGACGACGATCAACGCCTTTGCGCGTGAGATCGGCGAGCGGACTGCACAATTGATCCTGGATATTCTCGATGGCACTCAGCCGGTTCCCGATGTCAGGATTTTGCCTGAACTGATTGCGCGCGATAGCAGCCGCCAAGCTTAGTGTTGTTGTCGAATGACGTGGCCCGGCCTTAGGCCAGGCCACCTCCCGTCACTGGGATCACTTACCCCAGATCTTCTTATACTCGTCCTTGTAACCGTTGTCCGGATCGAAGGTGTTCTTCGGACCACCGTCGGATTGGATATTGTCTGCCGTCACGACATGCAGCGGCGAGAGATAGCCGGACCATTTTTCGCCGGCGAAGGCACGATTGAGCTCGTCCACCAGCTGCCAGCCCTGGAGATTAAGGGGTTCGGCCACGGTGACCTTCTGGAATTGACCGGCGCGGATGCGCTCATAGGCCGATTGCGAACCGTCGCCGGCAGCGACATTGATCGGCGCATCGGTGCCGCTTTTGCCGGCGGAGGCGAGCGATGGACCCATGAAATCGAAATAAAGGTCGTTGATCGCAAGCGAATGCGTCCAGCTGTCGCCGTATTTCTGAAGGAGGGAGGTCGTGAGCTGTGGCATACGCTGCGATGTCTCGGCAATCGGCGTATCGACATATTCAAGCACCTTGCCGCCCAGACGCTCAATCTCCTGCTTCATCCTGTCCGCCTTGGCGATGGCAATCGCATAGGTGGAGTCGGTGAAGATGATGACGCCCGGTTTGCCCTTGGCATCGACGAATGCCCAATCAGCCGCCGCTTTGGAGACTTCCATGGCATCGGTGCTGACATTGGCGAAGAGGCCATTCTTGTCGTCGGGGCCGATGGTCGGGCCGGCATGCCAGGCGACCAGAGGGATTTTGGCGGCCTTTGCCTGTTCCAGCGCAGGGGCCTGTTCGACGGCATCGAAGCCATCGATGATGATGCCGGCAGGCTGCAGCGCTATCGCCTGACCGAAGGCCGCCGTACGCCCGCCGATGGAGCCGGCGCCGTCGAGAACCTTCACTTCCCAGCCGATCGCCTTCGCCGCTTCCTCGACACCGTTGCTGACGCCGAGAATGCCGCCATTCTTGAGATCGCCCGCGAGCACGACGATGGTCTTGCCGGTCTGCGCCTTCGGGCCCGTGGTCGGGCCGTCCCATTTGGTGACCGGGGTTGCGTATTTGTCGACGACGGCCTTCGCATCCGCCAGCGGATCGGCATAGGCCTGGCCGGCGCATAGTACCAGGATCGCTGTCGTGGCCTGCAGGAATTGTCTACGATTCATGTCTTCTCCTCCCTTTGGACATTCGAACTTCAGATGATCTTCATTTCTCCGCCGGCTTGGCGGAAAGTTGTGGTGCCTGGGCCGGGGCCATGCGTCCTGCGTGGCTGCGGCGGCGCTGGGCGTAACCGGCAATACCGATCGCGACGAGCAGGGTGACGCCGTTGAACAGGGGCTCGACATAGAAGGAGCCGCCGAACTGCTGGATGCCGGCAATGCCGACTGCCAGAATGATGACGCCGATCATCGTGCCCCAGACGTTGACGCGGCCCGGCTTAATGGTGGTTGATCCTAGGAAGGCGCCGACCAGCGCGGGCAAAAGATATTCAAGCCCGACGCTTGCCTGACCGATGCGCAGCTTGGAGGCGAGCAGAACGCCTGCAATGGCGGCAAGCGTGCCCGAGGTGACGAAGGCGCCGATGACGAAGCGGCGCACGGGAATGCCGTTGAGCGCGGCCGCCTTCGGATTGGCGCCGATTGCATAGATGTAGCGGCCGATCGGCAGGTATTCGAGGATGATCCACATGACGAACGCGAGCGCCAGAACATAGATGCCCGTGATCGGCAGGCCGAAGACCATCGTGCCGTTCAGCGCATAAAACCCCTGCGGCAGCATGCCCACGACCTGCCGTCCGCCCGTATGCCATAGCGCAATGGCATAGAGGACCGTGCCCGTGCCGAGCGTTGCGATGAAGCTGTCGATCTTGGCGATCTCAACCAGAAGGCCGTTCAGGAAGCCGGTCAGCGCGCCAAGCGCGATGACGATCAGAACGGCAACCGGCCACGGCAGGCCGAACATCGTTTGAAGGCTGATCGCCAGCACATGCCAGAGCACGATGCCATAGCCGATGGTCAGATCGATGCGGCCTGCAGCCATCGGGATCATCGCCGCCAGCGACAGGATGGCGATGATCGTCTTGTCCGAAATGATCGAACGCAGATTGAGCATCGTCGGGAATGTCTGCGGCAGCAGAACGGAAAAGAGCAGGATCAGAAAGACCGTCAGGATGACGAGGCCATAGACGGGCAGCAGGCGCTGGATCTTCTGGCCGAGGCTCATGGCCGAAAGCTCGGCGCGGGTCGGCTCGAGCGCATTGGATTCGATCGATTGCATGGTGTTCTCCTCCGGTTCAAGCCGCTTCGGATGCAGATGCGGCAGCGATGACCGCCGGTGTTGTAAGATCGGCACCGCTGAGTTCGCGCACGATCCTCCCGCGCGAAAACACCAGGGCACGATGGCAGATGTGAGCGATTTCCTCGAAATCGGTGGAGACGACGAGAACGGCTAGGCCCGCCTCGACCGCCTCTGCGATCAGGCGATAGATATCGGCCTTGGCGCCGACGTCGACGCCTGCAGTCGGATCCTCGGCGATCAGCAATTTGCGGCCCGTCGCTAACCATCGTCCCACGACGACTTTCTGCTGATTGCCGCCGGACAGCGCCTCGATGGCAAGGCTCTGATCGTTAGGCCTAAGACCGACACGGCTCCCAAGCGAATAAGCAGCTTCTGCTTCGCGGCGTGGAGACAAGAACGAAAACAGGCTTCGTCCGGAGGCACCGGGGTTCAGGAAGGTATTTTCACGCAGGCTGAGCGACATGGCGACGGATTCTTCCGTCCGATCCCTGGCGATCAGCCCGATACCCGAAGCCATCGCGGCGACGGTGCTGGAAAGGTCGGGTGCGGCCCCATTCAAGCGAACGCTGCCTTGCGATGGTTCGCAACCGAACAGCGCGCGTCCGATCAATTCCTGACCGGCGCCGCGCAAGCCGACGAGACCGAGCAATTCGCCCTGTCGGATATCGAAGGATACAGGACCTGCGCCGCGGCAGCTGAGCTCTTTTACGGAAACGATCGCAGGCCCGGCGCTTCTTTCTGCCTTGACGAACAGTTGGTCCGCCTTGCGCCCGACGATCATGCGGATGAGTTCATTCGGCGTCGTCTCGGAGACTGGCTTCTGGCCCATCAGTTGACCGTCGCGCAGGACTGCAACCCGGTCGGCGATACGGAAGATTTCGTCGAGCCGGTGCGAGACGTAGATCATGGCCACGCCGCGCTCTTTCAGTGGACGGATGGCGGCAAAGAGCTTCTCGACTTCATCGGCGGGCAGGCTAGCTGTGGGTTCGTCAAGCACGAGCACGTCGGCTTCGACAGCGAGTGCGCGGGCGATTGCCACAAGCGATTTTTCCGTACGGGTCAGCTCCTGGACGCGGGTCGACGGATCGAAATCGCAGCCGACGAGTTTTAGCGCTTCCGCGGTGCGCCGCTCGGTCGTCCGCCAATCAATCAGCCGTCCGCGCAAGGAATAGCCCTGGGCGAGCCCGACATTCTCGCCCACCGTCATCCATTCGATCAGTCCGAGATCCTGGTGAATGAAGGCGACCGACTGGCGCTGGTTGGGTTGGGGCGGGCGATGATGATAGGGCTTGCCGCGAAACAGGATCTGCCCGCCATCCGGCTTGTAGATGCCAGCCAAGGTCTTGATGAGCGTCGATTTGCCCGCGCCATTCTCTCCGAGAAGCGCGAGAATTTCGCCCCGCTGCAGGTCGAGAGATACGTTCGACAGGGCGCGTGTTCCGCCAAATTCCTTGGTGATATCGGAAAATTCGAGCAGCTTTCCGTTGTCCATCCTGCTCCTCCCAAAGCTTCGATGAGAGGAGGCTATGTTATCGATAACATTCCGTCAAGAGGCTCAAAGACATCTAAGGAACACTCAGCTACTTGGCGCCAGCGCACGCGGAAGTCGGCGTATTAGCCGAGATGTTGTTTTAGGTATAAAATATATTCCTGAAGGTTAGATCGTATTATGAAATAATATACGTATAATCAAAATATATACAGTGATGATATGCTGATATATCCATATGGTTGCAATTGTAATATTTATTGTTTGGCGAATTGATTTTGTTAATCATCCAGATTTATTTCAAACGGAGATGTGAGCGAGGATTTACTTTCAGGGATATAATTGAAGCCTGAAAGATAATCCGCGGATGCGGCACATGAGAGGATTATTTGACCTACGCGACGCTCTCGGTGTTCAAAGTCGATAAGGCCGATGCCGAGGAGATGACGGCGCATTATGCGAGAACCTTGTTTCCCGCCATTGTCGAGCCTCTCAATGGCCGCGGCACGATTTCGGTGGCGGATCGTCACTATACGATCGGTTCCTGCAGCATTTGGCGCGGCAAATGTCTCTCCGGCATGAGCGTCAAATTGTCCGGCGGTCCCGATGCCTACGGCCTTTATCTACCGACCGCTGGCAGGATGCTGATCGAGACGGAAGGGCGGCAGCTGGAGTCGCTGCCGGGCAGAGGCCTGCTGGCCGATATGTCATCTTTTGAACATCTGACATTGTTCGAACAGCGCGGTCATATGGGTATCGCATTCGAAAAGCCGGCTATGGTTCGGCAGCTCAGCGAGTTGCTGGACGCACCGGTTCGAGATGATCTGAAATTTACCGGCCCCGTCGATCTGATGTCGGGGCGAGGTATGCAGATCGCAACGCTTGCAAATCTCCTCTGGCAGGATCTCGCGACAGGCGGCGCAGAACGATCCTCGGCCGCATTCATCGAAAGCCTCCTGCGGGCGATGATGATCGCTTTGCTTGAAACCGTCCCGCACAACTATTCGGCACAATTGCTGCGACCGGCATCACCGGCTATCCCGAGGCAGCTGAAACGCGCAATGGAATATATGCACGCCAATGCCGGTGCAGACATCAGAATGGCCGATATTGCCCGGGAAACCGGAACGAGCGTGCGATCCTTGCAGGCGGCGTTTCAGCAGTTCAAGAACACAACGCCTCTTGGCTATTTGCGGAACATACGACTGCAGGGTGCACGCAAAACCCTTATGGATTCGGGCCATTCGCGGCTGATTGCCGACATTGCGCGCGATTGGGGATTTTCTCATATGGGCCGCTTCGCAGCACTCTACTATCAATCTTTCGGCGAGATGCCGTCCGAGACCGCCAGGCAACCTCGGCGTAGAAATGAATAGCGCTGCGATCTGCTTGCGCGAGGAAGTTGCTTTGCTGGAGCGGGTCTATTCGCCGACGGCGTTACAACGAATGGGTGCGGATTGAGCATCCGGACATTTAGTTATTGCATCGACAAACTTGAAAATCGGAACGACAAGAGCTGGCTAACCAATATCGAGTGGGCATTGGTGAGAACAATTTAGCAAGAACACATGTTAGTAGGCTCTTAATCGCTTAACCGCCCGCCTTACCCTCCACAAACGTATCCCGCATCGCCCGCAGAATAATCACCGCCGAAGCTGCCCCCGGGTCGATATGCCCGAGCGACCTTTCCCCCAGCCGCGCCGCACGGCCGCGGGCGGCCACCATGGAGCTTGTGGAGTTCGCTCCAGCTTCGGCGGCCTCGAGGATGGCGCTCCACATGGCGGCAACATCGCGTGAACCCGCTTTCGCATCGATGGCGGCCTCGGCGGCGGGGATCCAGGCGTCGAGCATGGTCTTATCGCCGCGCTGGCCCTTGCCGCGCTGCTGGATGCCGGACCGCATCTCGTCGATGATCATGGCCTGGCAGGCCGTAGAGAGGGATTCATCCGCCTTCAGCGCTTGCGAGGCCCGCCGGAAGGCGGTGGCATAGAGCGGGCCGGTCGAGGCGCCGACGGCATCCAGGAAGGCAGAGGCTGCGGTAGAGAAGATCTCCGAGGGCGATACCTGCGCAAGATCGAGCTTTGCGAGCTCCGCATTCACGGCCATAAAGCCGAGAGACATGGTGATGCCGTGATCGGCGTCACCGATTGCGCCATCCAGCTCGGAGAGGCGGTCTTTTTCGGCATTGATCGCGATCGATATGCGCTGAAACATGGTGCCCAGGCAGCGGGCGGCTTTTTCCGGCATCGTCTTCCTCCCGGTCCCGGCCATGTCTGTTGTCGCCGGGCACATTTTTATAGCTTCATCCGACCTTCAAGGCGAAGGTGTCGCATGGATGGTTCAGCATTTCGGTCAATTCCTGATCGAGATGCAGGATGGATATGGATGCGCCGACCATGTCCAGCGACGTGCAATAATGCCCCACCCAGTTTGCCTCTATCTTGATGTCCTTGGCGCTCAGCCTCTGTTCGACGCGGCGGAACAGGATATAGAGTTCCATCAGCGGCGTCGCGCCGAAGGAGTTGATGAGCACGGCCACCCGATCGCCCGCAACCGGCTTCATTTCGGAGAATATCCGGTCCATCACCCGGTCGGCGATCTCGTCGGCGCTCATCATCTTCTCGCGGGTCACGCCGCGTTCGCCGTGAATGCCCATGCCGAATTCGATATCGTCAGGCCCGATTTCGAAGTTATGGCGTTGGGTCTGCGGCAGGGAGCAAGGCTCCAGCGCAACGCCCATGGTGAAGGTGCGATCATTGGCCTTGCGCGTCACTGCTTCGCAGGCATCGAGCGACAAGCCCTTGTCGCAGGCAGCTCCCGCGATCTTGAAGATGAAGAAATTGCCGGCAACGCCGCGTCGTCCCTCGCGATCCTCGATCGGAGAGGAGGAGATATCGTCTGTGGTTAGCACCGTGCGAACGTCGATCTGCTGCTCCTGTGCCATTTCGGCGGCCATCTCGAAGTTCATGACGTCGCCGGCATAGTTGCCGTAGACGAAGAGCACGCCTTCGCCGCCAGACGACGCCTTCGCGCATTCGAGGATCGGGGTTGGCGGAGGCGAGGAAAAGATGTTGCCGATGGCGACGGCATCGGCAAGCCCCTTGCCGACATAGCCAAGAAAGCAAGGCTCGTGACCGGTGCCGCCGCCGATCACCAGGCCGACCTTACCGGGCCTCGGGCCGGTTCGCGCCATCAGCGCACGGTTCGATCCCTTGATCGGCACGATATGCGAGGCATGTGCCTTGACGATGCCTTCGAGCATCTCGTCGACGACATCGTCGGGATTGTTGAGGAATTTCTTGATATGGGTTCTATAGCTGCTGGGCAGGGCAACGCTATTGTCCACGCGCGGACGCTGCTGGGCTTTCTGATCGAATTCGGTGACGCCATCCGCATTCAGAATGCCGCGCCCCGTGGCCGCGTCGGTAATCAGCACGTTGATATAGCCGCCGCGCAAGGCGGCGAGGATTGCGGGCACCTTGTCGAAGCCGCCCGCGACGGCGATGCGTAGCCCGATGGATCTCAGCATGTCGAGGGATATGCCGATGGTGCGGTCGTCGAGCGGCCCTGCAACCGGCAGACCCTTGGCGTCGATGAAACGGCCGGCAAGAACGCCGACGGCATTCTTGGCCAGATAATCCTGCAGGGAGACGGACTCGAAGAAACCGCTGCTGTGAACCGTCGAGTTCGGCCGCAACGACGCCACGCCGAAGATCGCCTTGTTGGCTTTAGAGAGCGTGGCAAACTGATCCTCGACCAGTGGTTCGCGCAACAAGATCTCCCGAACCTCAGGCGCCGAAACGATCGCCGGAGCCGTGATATTGATCAGCCTGCCGCCTGTCACATTGGCAAAGGCACTGGCACAGAGCTCCGGCGTGTAGGCAAAGAGTGCGCGCGTGCCGCCGGTTGCCTGGACGATGGTGACATCCTGCAGGTTCGGTACATTGGCCTGCTCCGCGACCGCGAGAACCGTTCGGCCCCAGGCGACGGCAAGCGTGTCGCCGGATTTCAGCAGGCGGGCGATGGCCTGCGCGCCAGCGGTTCCAAGGCGGTCGATCAGCGGTCGCGAACCGTCGTCGCTGGGCACCACGAGACAGTCGTGCAGGCCGAAATGGCGCTTGAGTTCTTGAGCGATGGAGAGCGAACTCAGGCGAGAGGGCTCGAGTGAGATATTGACGATGCCGCGGCTGCGGGCATCAGCGAGATAGCTGTTCACGGTCGCCCGCGAAATGCCCATAATCTCGGCGATGTCGCCTTGGGTCTTGCCATCTTCGTAATAGAGCCAGCAGGCCCAGACATAGGGGTCGTCGCCATAGCGCAAGGGCATGCTATCGGTCGCATCCGGCACGCCCGCCTTGCTTGCACTGTTCTTGCCGACCGAAGATGCCTTGCCTGTCATGATGATTCACTGTTTCCCATTTTCGCCTGAAGATGAAAGCAATGACGCATGTTTGCAAATGCTTCTTCTTGAGGAAGGGCGGCGCGCGACCCCGGGGTGGAGCACGGGATCGCGCAGCCTTGGGAGAGCCCTGTTATTGCAGTCGTGCGCGCGCGCCTTCTGAAAGCTCCTTCAGGATGATGGCGCAGGAGGTGGCGCCGGCGTCCAAAACGCCAAGCGAACGTTCACCCAACCGGCTGGCGCGGCCGATCTTGGCAACGAGGTTAAGCGTCGAGTCGCGACCAGCCTCGGCAGCTGCGACTAATGCATCGAGCGCCTCGGCAAAGGACTTGCCCACAGCATTGGCAGCATCGAACGCCTCGATTGCCGGAACCAGCGTGTCCAGAAGCGTCTTGTCGCCGACTTTGGCGGAACCGATCGACTGGATACCTTCGAGCCCGGCATGCAACGCCTTGCTATAGGCTGCGCTATCGATGGCCTCGATGCCGTCGAGCTTTTCGGCAATCTCGGTGAACATGACGCCGTAGAGCGGGCCCATGGAGCCGCCAATCTCGGTCATCAGTACCGTGCCCAGCGTATCGAGCGAGGCTGACAGCGACTGGTTCTTGCCCTTCAGGCGTTCCGCGGCCATGCCGAAGCCCTTGGCCATGTTGACGCCATGGTCGCCGTCGCCGATCTTGCCGTCGATCTCGCTGAGATAGGCGCGGTTCTCGACGATACGATCGGTCATCGCCAAGACGATATCACCGGATGTTGCATTGTTGAATGTCTGCATGCGTGCGTCCCCCTCAGAGCAGTGTCATGCACTCGACCTCGACGTCCAGAAGCTCTTTCAGTTCCTCGTCGAGTGCCATCACGGTCAGCGTCGCGCCGACCATTTCGAGCGACGTGAAGTAGTTGCCGATATAGGTCCTGTAGATATTCAATCCCCGTTCGGAGATCTTCGTCTCGATCGTGTCGTTGAGGATGTAGAGCTCGTTGACCGGTGTCGCGCCGAGGCCTGACACGAGGACGGCCACTTCCGTTCCAGCGGCCAGATTATGATCATCGAGCACGATCTGGCACATATCCTCGGCTATCTCCGCTGCCGTCTTCAGCGGCTCGATGCGAACGCCGGGTTCGCCGTGATGGCCGATGCCAACTTCCATCGTGCCGGGTTCGATCTGGAAATTCGGATGACCGACGGCGGGCAGAGTGCAGGGACCAAGGCCGATACCGACGGAGCGGCAATTGTCGATCGCCCTTTGCGCGGTCACGCGTACTTCCTCCAGGTTCGCACCCTGGGAAGCCTTGGCGCCGCCGATCTTCCACATGAAGATTTCGCCGGCCACGCCGCGGCGCTTCTCGCGCTCCTCCGGTGGTGCCGAGCAGACATCGTCGTTGGCGACGACGGTCGCGACTTCGATGCCGTCCTTGGCGGCAAGCTTCGTCGCCATCTTAACGTTCATGTTGTCGCCGGCATAGTTGCCGTAAAGGCAGATAACACCACGGCCGCCATTGGCCTCGCGGATGGCGTCGTGGAAGCTCTTGGCCGTCGGGGACGAAAAGAGCTCGCCGACTGCGACCGCATCCAGCATGTTCTTGCCCGTATAACCGATGAAGGCGGGCTCGTGACCGGAACCACCGCCGGTGATCACGCCGACCTTGCCGGCATGCGGAGCATCCTTGGCGACGACAACGCGCGGATTGTCTGCCAGACGGACGATGTCCGAATGCGCCTTGATGAAGCCTTTTACAGTGTCTTCAACGACTTCATCGGGATTGTTGATGAACCGCTGCATGGTCTCTCCTGTCGAAATTGTCGAGCGCTTGCGCTCAAAGAATGGTGTAGCCGCCGTCGATCAGCAGATCGGCGCCGTTGATCATGTCCGCGCCGGACGAGGAGAGGAAAACAGCGGCGGCTGCAATCTCCTGCGGGAAGGCGAAACGGCCTGTGGGGATGCGCTTCTTGGCGGTTTCGCCTTTTTCACCGGCCCAGGCCTTCTTGCCGAGTTCGGTCAGCACGATGGTCGGCGAGATGGTGTTGACGTTGATGCCGTGTTTGCCCCATTCGGCGGCAAAGGTCTTGGACATGCCGATCACGCCGAACTTGGAGGCGCAGTAGGCGACATGCTCTTCGATGGCGACGGTGCCGGCCTGCGAGGCGAGGTTGACGATCTTGCCACCCTTGCCGGCGGCTATCATGGCGCGGCCAACAGCCTGCGTGACGAGGAACGTGCCCTTGAGATTGATGTTGATCGTCTTGTCCCAGTAGTCGAGCGGCAGATCTTCGGCGGCGGCTAAGAAGACGACGCCGGCGCTGTTGACGGCGATATCGATGCCGCCGAAATGCGATACGACATCGCTGACGGCCTTGCTGACCGAGGCCGGATCGGACACGTCGCAGACGAATGCTTCAGCGCCGCCGCCGATTTCTGATGCCTTGGCCTTCGCCATGTCGACATTGATATCGAGAACCGCGACCTTCGCGCCCTTGGAGGCGAATGCAGCCGCGACCGCAGCACCGATGCCGGAGCCGCCGCCTGTGACAAGCGCCGTCTTGCCTGAAAGCGGGAAGTTCAAATCAATGTCTGGGGATGTCTCGGTCATCTTTTTCAAGCCTCTGTTTTCGGGGTGTGGCGAGGCGATGGTTCGCCCCACCACATTGATCTTACTTGCGGGTTTCGAGCAGCTTGTCGACGTTCTCGGCCGTTACCGGGGTCCACGGAACATTGTAGTTCTTGTCCTTGCCGTCGTTGAACGGCATGGCCGGATACTGTTCCCAGATCTTGGATTCTGGTTTGTAGTTACCCTTCTTGGCGGCAAAGATCGCGAGATCGAGGGCGCCCTGGGCCTGCGCGCTGGCGTCCTGCAGGATTGAGGTCATCGTACCCTGTTTGACTGCGTGGAGCGCATCGGTGATGCCGTCAATGCCGGCAATGGCGAAGTCTTTGACGTTAAGTTTGGCAGCCTTGATCGCTTCGATCGCGCCGAGCGCCATCTCGTCGTTCTGGCCGATGACGCCGTTGATCTGGCCGGGATGAGACGTCAGCCAGTTTTCCATCAGGGTCTGGGCTTCGGCACGCGACCAGTTGGCGGTCTGGTCTTCCAGCACCTTTACGTTCGGGCACTCGGCAAGCGCCTTCTTGTTGCCTTCGAGACGCGAAATCTGCGCCGACTGGCCGATCGGGCCTTCGAGGATGACGACATTACCCTTGCAGCCGATCTTATCGAGGACGGTCTTGGCTTCCATGTAGCCGGAGATTGTGTCGTCGGAACCGACATAGGCGGTCAGCAGATCGGAATTCACGCGAGTGTTCGAGCCGACGACCGGAATACCGGCGTCATGAGCGGCCTGAACAGCCGTCGCTGCAGCTTCGATATCGATCGGCACGAAGATGATCGCATCGAACTTCTGCGTGATCATCGTGTTGACCTGCTCCTGCTGCACGAGCGCATCATAGCGGCCGTCGAAGATGGTCAGATCGACATCGCCATTCTTGACGGCGGGATGTTCCTTCAGCGCAGCCGACCAGATCTGCATGAATTCGGCATTCAGGCCGTAGGGCGCCGCACCGATTTTCAGCTTCTTGTCTTGGGCGAGGGCAGGTGAGGCCAGAATTGCTGTCGCTGCAGCAAGAGCAATCAATAATTTCTTCATTATAAGTCTCCTCCGTTGAAAGTCCGGCCGTCGCCTTGACGCGCCGTTTCGTTTTCCGAGTGTGGACACCGGAATGTCTTCGGGCTCAGCCGCCCAGGTTTCTCTTTTGGTCGAGCATGACGGCGCCGACGATGAGCGCGCCCTTGAGGACCTGCTGGTAGTAGGACTGGATGCCCATGAGATCGAGGCCGTTGTTCATGACGCCGATGATCAGCGCGCCGATCAGCGTGCCGGTGATGCGGCCGACGCCGCCGGAAAGGCTGGTGCCGCCAATGACGACAGCCGCGATCGCGTCGAGTTCGTACGCGATGCCGGCCTGTGGCAGGGCGGAGCCGGTGCGTGCGGCAAGGATCATGCCTGCCAGACCGGAGAGGCCACCGGAAATGACATAAACGAGGAAGCGCAGCTTGCTGACGTTTATACCCGAGGTAACGGCTGCATGCGGATTGCCGCCGACAGCATAGATATAGCGGCCAAAGCGGGTGCGGTTCAGGACCCACCAGGCGATGACGAAGACGATGGCAAGCAGGATAACCGGCATCGGGACCGAGAGCACGCTGCCGGTGCCGATCCAGCGGAAATCGGGGGTGAGAGCCGGCACAGGCTTACCGCCGCCATAGATGAGCGTCAGGCCACGGGCGGCAGAGAGCATGCCCAGTGTTGCGACGAAAGCGGGAACGGCAAAGCGCGAGACGATTAGGCCGACCACGGCGCCACAGGCCACACCGACCAAGAGGCCGACGGCGAGCGCCACATAGGGCGGATACGGCGCACCGACGATGCCGGCCGTCGCCGAGGTCGTTGCGAAGCTCGCGCTGACAATGCCAGTGAGCGCAACCACGGAGCCGACGGAGAGATCGATCCCACGCGTCAGGATGACGAATGTCATGCCGATCGCAAGCACGCCGTTGATCGAAGTCTGCAGCAGCACGTTGGAAATATTGCCGGCTGTCAGAAAATACTCATTCGAGAATGAGAGGACGGCAGCGAGCAGGAGGAAAGCGAGAAAGATCCCGTATTCCTGAATGATCAATCGGCGCCGGTCCGAGCCGAACCAGGAATTGGGCTGATTGTTATCAGTGGCGGACATTGCAGATACCTCTTATTGCCGGACGCGTTCTTTTGAGCCTCGTGGTCTGTCGCATTCAGGTCGACAGATGCACAAGCGATTGCGCGTCGGCCTCCTCCCTCTTGAGAATTCCGGCGGACCGTCCCTGGCGCATCACCAGGATGCGGTCCGACATGCCGAGAACCTCGTCTATTTCGGATGAGATCATGATCACGGTGCCGCCTTCAGCGGCGAAGTCGCAGATGATGCGATAGATTTCGCGCTTGGCGCCGACATCGACGCCGCGCGTCGGCTCATCGAGCAGCAGCACTTTCGGCTTGCGCAGGAACCACTTGCCGAGCACGACCTTCTGCTGATTACCGCCGGAAAGGCCGGAGACGGGCATGCTGTCGCGTGCCGCCTTGATGCCGAAGCGCTGGATCATGTCCTGGCTGGCGTTGGCCTCGGCCCGGCGATCCATTGAAAAATTCGGGCTCATTTCGGGCAGGCTCGCAAGGCAGATATTGTTGCGAACGCTATCGATCAGGTTGAGGCCGGTCAGCTTGCGATCTTCGGTGACGAAGGCGATGCCGTGCTGCATGGCTTCGGATGGTTTGCGCACGATGATGGGCTCGCCAGCAAGCTTGATCTGACCGCTGCTGACGGCATCGACGCCGAAGATGCAGTTGAAGATCTCGGTGCGGCCGGACCCCATCAGGCCATAAATGCCGAAAATCTCGCCCTTGTGTGCGGTAAAGGAGATGTCGTTGACTTTGCCCTCTGCTGTAAGCCCGGCGACTTCCAGCCCTGGCGTTGCCGTCGGCACATTGGTCTTGATGTATTCCTCGCCAAGTTCGCGGCCGACGATCATGCGGATGAGGCCGGGCCGATCGATATCGGTAAGCGCACCGCTGCCGACATAGGACCCGTCGCGAAAGGCCGTGTAGGAATCGGCGATCTGGAAGATTTCGGACAGGCGATGCGAGACGTAGACGACGCCCTTGCCTTCAGCTTTCAGCCGCTCGATGGTGGCAAACAGTTGCTGCGCTTCCTTCTCGCCGATCGCGGAGGTGGGCTCGTCCATGAAGATCACTTCGGCATCGTGGCTGAGTGCCTTGGCGATCTCGACCAGCTGAACTTGCGCGACCGAGAGGTTCATCATGAATTGTGTGGCGCGGATATTGAACTGCAGCCGGTCGAGGAGCGCCTGCGCGTTGCGGTTCATTGTCTTGAAATCGATGCTGCCAAAGCGTGCCGATGGCTCGCGGCCGAGATAGATGTTCTCGGCAACCGTCATGTGCGGGATGGGGCTGAGTTCCTGCTCGATGATGGCGATGCCGGCGGCGAGCGCTTCGGCGGGGCTAGCGTAGTCCACATCCTTGCCGCGGCGGCGAATGGAGCCGGCATCACGCTTGTGAATGCCCATCAGGATCTTGAGGAACGTCGACTTGCCCGCACCGTTGCCGCCGCACAAGGCGTGGACGGAGCCGGGACGCAGCTGAAAGCGCCCATCGCGCAATGCAGCGACGCCGCCAAAGGACTTTTTCAGCCCCTCTACTTCAAGCAGGAATTCCACTTTCCTCTCCCATTCCGGATGCCGTAGCGAGTCACGACGTCACCCGTCGACGATTGCTTGGCATTATTTGACAATATTCGAAATGCTTTCGACAAATGTCAATATGGTTGTGCGGAAATCATGCGATTGCGGATATGGCGCGTTACCGTCACGAGGAGAATTCACTTGAGGATTTATCGGTAATAATTTGTAATAAAATGATTATTCATTACGGAAGCGACAGATGCCCGGCGTGATAAAATGCCGTTTTGACGGGACGCGGTGTAGACGGCATCGATGGACTGCGGCGATTGCGCAGAAAAAAATTTGTTGTGGACGGGGAGAATTCGCTTAATCCTAAGATGCAGTGCGGTTTTCACGTAGTGCCTCTGGCAGCGGAGCAGGCAGAGATGCATTCATCGAAAATCACCATTCTCTCCTGCAGCATGGATCCGGAAAGCCGGAGCCGCCGCATGGGCCGTGAGGCAGAAAAACTATTGCGGGAGAGAGGGGCTGAGGTTGAATTTATCGATCTTCAGGATCTCGATCTGCCTGTATTCGACAACTTGAACTGCTATCAGCATCCTTCCTACGACAGGCTGTATCGTGCAATTCGCGATGCGGATGGTGTGCTGCTTGCTGTGCCCATTTACAATTGGTCGGTCGGCAGCGCTGCCAAGAGCCTGATCGAGCTTACCGGCGCGACGGGTGAGGGCGGACGAAAATCCGCCTGGTTCGACCAGATCGTCACCTTCGTCTGTTCCGGTGGGCTTCCGCATAGCTATATGGCATATGGCAGTCTCGCCATGTCGCTGATGCTCGATTTCAAATGCGTGATCAATCCTTATGTCGTCTATGCCACGGAAAGGGATTGGATCGATGGCGCCACCCTTTCCGACGCTCTTGCGGCACGGCTGAAGAAAACGATAGAGGTCAAGCTGGAGTTGTCATCGGGCTTGAGAGCCAGAGCATATGCCTCCGACTGGGAAATCTAATTGCGTGCCTGCCCCCGATTGCATTCGATGCGGCCCATGTTAAGACTATTCGTATTATGACCTAGTGCTGATTATAAGAAGCGGCTGCGGATGAGCAGCCGGAATCGGGGATCGAGAATGACGACAACTGCCCGGGCACGGCAAAGGCTGGCACAAAGGGTCATCGATGAATTGCGCACGCAGATCGAGTCCGGCAAGCTTCAGGCAGGCGACCAGCTTCCGACGGAACCGCAGCTCGAAGCGGCCTTCGATGTCAGCCGTACCGTGGTGCGCGAGGCGATCGCCGATCTTCGTGCCGCAGGCCTCGTCAAGCCCGTTCAGGGCAAGGGGGTATTCGTTTCCGAAACGTCGGCACGATCCGGTCTGCTGCTGACGCCTGTCGAGGTCAAAAGCATCCCCGAGACGCTGGAACTGCTGGAATTCCGCATGGCTGCGGAAGGCGAGGCGGCTGCAATCGCTGCCTATCGAAGAACGGCCGAACAGGAGGCCGCAATTGCTGTCGCCAACCGCAAGATGGCGCTGCTGATAGAGCAGGGACTCTCGACCGTCGAAGCGGATTATGAATTCCATATGGCGATTGCCGCTGCCACGAACAATCGCTTCTATGTCGATGTACTCCGGCATTTCGGCGCCCGAACCATCCCGCGCAGACAGTTTCCGACATTGCCTGAAGCGAATGATCGCGCCTATCTGGAGAAGGTGCATGCCGAGCATGCGGAAATACTGACGGCGATTGCCGATCAAGATCCTGAGCGAGCGCGTCAGGCGATGCGGGCCCATATGCTGGCGAGCCAGCGACGTTATCGTCTCCTGGCCGAGCTGCAGGCGCAATAATGCTCAACACATACCATGGTCATATTATGACATATGATATCAAGCGATCGTCGGCGGTTACATCCGACGCTCAGACGAGGTGATTAGTGGTTCAGACGCCTTCCAGCGTATCTCGCACATTCGTCTATGTCTCGGCGGCAGTTGCCGGAACGATCGATACGTACAGGATGGATGGGGCGACGGGCACGCTCATGCCAATATCCAGCGTGGATGTCGGTCCCATGGTCATGCCCATGGCCGTCAGTCCGGACCGGCGACATCTCTATGCCGTCATTCGCGAACAGCCTTACCGGGTATTGACGCTGTCGATAGACCCTGAAAGCGGCAGGTTAAGGCAGGAGGCTGTCGCCGCTTTGCCCGATAGCATGGCCTACATCTCCCTCGATCCGACGGGTGGGCTTCTATTCGCTGCTTCCTATGGCGGCAGCAAAATCGCCGTATTGCTGATTGACAAGAACGGGCTGGTCACCGCGCAGGCACAGCAAGTGATCGCAACCGGGCGCAATGCCCATTCGATCGTTAGTGACCGGACAGGCAAATATGTCTTTGTCACCAATCTCGGCTCCGATGCTGTGCAGCAATTCACTCTCGACGCCGAGATCGGGATACTGAAGCCGAACGATCCGATGCAGGTTGAGACCGGCGCCGGCTCTGGTCCACGGCACATCGTCATCTCTCCCGACAACAAGGCGGTGTACGTCCTGACCGAACTGACCGGCCATGTCATCCACTATGCGCTCGATACCGATACCGGCACCTTGAGCGAGATCGAAAGTGTTGCTTCCGTTCCCGAGATTGCTGGACTGTCACCGGGCATCGCGTCGCCTGGTCCGGCGATATCCGGTGCGCCTGCACCGGCCGTGGCTTCCGTCGACAACGGCAAGCCGAAGGTCTGGGCCGCAGATATCGGCATCACACCGAACGGCAAATTTCTTTATACGACGGAGAGAACCACCAGCCGGATTGCACTCTTCCGCGTCGACGCAGGCAATGGACGACTGACCTACATCACAAACTATCCGACCGAGCAGCAGCCGCGCGGTATCCGCATCGATCCATCGGGCCGGTTTCTTGTCGCATCCGGCGAGAAGTCCGATAGGCTGTCGGTCTATGCCATCGACCAGGCCGATGGCGGTCTCAGCCTGGTGGGGCGATATCCGGTCAATGCCGGTGCGAACTGGATAGAGATCGTGACATTTCCTTGAGACGCGTCCGCATGCGGCAAGCATCAAGCCCCTCTCGGGCGAATATCTACACTGCTTTCGCAGCGGTTCCGGCAATCAGGCTTTCGATTTCGGAGGAGGGAAGGGGCCGGGCGAACAGATAGCCCTGAAGCAGTTCGCATCCGGCGCCTTCCAGAAAACGGGCCTGCTCCTCGGTCTCGACGCCTTCCGCTACGACTTCCAGATCGAGTGTTCTGCCAAGCGATACGATGGCGGAGGTAATGGCCATATCGCCGGGCTTTTCCGGGATATCGGCGATGAACGATCTATCGATCTTCAACCGGGAAAGTGGAAAGCGCCTAAGGGTGCTCAGGCTTGAATATCCTGTGCCGAAATCGTCCATCGCGAGGCTGACTCCCAGCTTATTTAGTTCTTGCATCCGCTCGATGGCCCCTTCGATGTCACGCATGATCAAGCTTTCCGTCAATTCGAGCTCAAGCCATTGCGGATCGAGATGAGCGGATTGCAATGCCGATGCGACCTGGTTCGTCAGCGAACTTTCCAGGAACTGCCGGGCTGATACGTTGACGCCCATACGCAATGCGGGCAGGCCGCGATCCTGCCACAGCCGCGCTTGCTGACAGGCTCTGCGCAGAACGATTTCGCCGAGCGCGACGATGAGCCCGGTCTCCTCGGCAAGCGGAATGAAGGCGCCTGGAAGCAGCAAGCCTTCGGCAGGATGCTGCCACCGGACGAGGGCCTCGACGCCAATGATCTTGCCGCTGCGAACTTCCTTTTGCGGCTGATAATGGAGCACGAATTCATCCCGCTCCACGGCGCGCCGCAATTCTTCGATACGGGTCAGCTTGTTGCGGGCCTCCTCCGCCATCGCCGGCGTGAACAGTCGAATGGCGTTGCGCCCCGCTTCCTTGGCACGATAGAGCGCCATATCGGCATTCGCGAACAATTCCGAAGCCGTCTTGCCATGCTCCATGGCGCAAGCCACACCAATGCTGCAGCCCACACGGATTTCGACCCCTTGTACGGTCATCGGCTTGGATATGTCTGTCAGAACCGCCGCGAGCCTTTCACATATCGGCTCAGAGTTCTCTTCGAGAACGATGATGAATTCATCGCCACCAATCCGGGAAACGATGCCGCGACTGCCGACATGGGTCGATATGCGCTGTGCAACAACCGTCAGCAATTCGTCGCCGGCAGCGTGGCCGAGGGTGTCGTTCACCAGCTTGAAATTGTCCAGGTCGACAAAGGCAACGGCCAGAGACTTTCTTTTTCGTGCCGCTGTTTCTAGCAAGGTGCTGAGCTTGCGGTCGAGCAGCATACGGTTGGGCAGCCCGGTGAGCGCATCATGTTCGGCCAGATAGGCGATGTGGGCGATGTCCCGATGGCGATCGATGGCTATTCCGACGGTCTGCGCTATGCCGGCGAAGAATTCCATAAGTCCAGCCTCGTCGCCCTCGGTTTGCACTGTCGCCAGGGCTCCATGCCGGCCACCATCCCGAGAGAAAATAGGAAACTCCAGGGTGTCGCCGGCAAGAGGCTTGGTCTGCCCGCCGTCAAGAACGAAACGGACCTGCCTGCCATTCAGCAGGCCCTCAAGAAGGGTCCGGGCATCCTCAAGAAACACATCAAGATCAACGCCGCGCGCCACATCCTGCAGAAGTTTCGTCTGAGCGCTCATCAATTTTTCCGCCCGTTTTCGGGCGGAAATATCGCGGGATGCTCCCACGACGCCGATGATATTGCCGTTTCTATCGCGCAGCGGCACCCGCGACATCATGAGCCAGCCTTCGCCCTTGAGGCGCCGCTCTTCGACGCCGAGATCGGCCTTGCCGCTCTCCATCACCTGCTGTTCGACTTCTTCGATCTTGTGGGCATCGGCCATCGGGTGAATTTCGGCGTCGGTAAGGCCGATCAGTTCGTCGACATGCGTAAAGCCGTTGTTGAGGACGATCGCCATGTTGGCAAAAAGGAACCGGCCGTTCCTGTCCTTGGCATAGATATAGTCCGGCACGTAGTTGATCATCGCCTCGAGCCATTCGTAACGCTCGGCGAGAGACAGATATCGAGCCTGAAGCAATTCAAACGGCTCACGGACCTGCTCATCCTCAACGTCTTGATCTCGGTGCGTGGGCTCTGACGATCCATCGGGCGGCTGCATCATGTATGTTCTCTCACCCGGCAAGCGGGCTATATCGGCAGGTAGTTCTGCAAGAATAAAAGCATATAGGCATATCGACCGTCCTCGCTGGCGAGTTTGGTTCACCTGTTCACGTAAACGTTATCATATAACCGAATTTATAAACATCCGCTCAAGTTTTACAGGAAGAGCGCGCCCCAATGAGTACGCAGGCGCTGGATTTTCCGGAATGATCCGTCGGCGATGAATGCCATTGCGGGTAGGGGGCAAAACCGGCTAAAGCGCAGGTAGTGGAACGCAGGATTCGCAAGGATAAAATAGTATGCGCGTGGGCAAAGCCGTAACAAGCGGCAATCTTGTGCTTGCCGGCATGCTGATGATGCTTCTCGGCGACTTCCTGTTTTCGCTGAACGATGCCATGGGCAAGTGGCTGGTTGCGAGCTTCTCCGTAGGCCAGATTCTGGTGATACGCTCGTTCGGTTCGTTCATTATCCTGGCACCGATGATCGCTCGGCAGGGCAGCGACGCGCTTTTTCGCCTCGAACGGCCGCCGCTGCAGCTTCTGCGTGTTGTCATGACAACGCTCGACGTTGCTCTCTTTTACGCCGCTGTCGCTTATCTGCCGCTGGCCGATGTCATGACCTTCTATATGGCCGGGCCCATTTATGTGGCAGCGATCTCGCATTTCTTTCTCAATGAGAGGATCGGCTGGCGGCGCTGGCTGGCGGTTTTCGTCGGCTTTATCGGCGTATTGATCGCGCTTAGACCTTCTGCGGCAATGTTTTCCTGGCCATCGCTTTTCGGCCTTGGCGGCAGCCTCTCATTTGCTTTGACCCTGGTGCTCGGGCGACGGTTGCGGCAGACGCGGGATGCGACTCTCGTCGCGTGGCAGACGGTCGGTGCGCTCATCGCTGGACTGGTGCTCAGCATTGGCGACTGGCGTTCCGCATCCGCGCTCGATTTCGGCGCCATGCTTGCTCTCGGCATCGTCGCCGGCAGCGCCCATATGCTGATAACCCGATCCTTGAAGCTTGCTCCAGCTTCGCTGCTTGCTCCGCTCCAATACAGCCTGCTGGTCTGGGCAATCGTGCTGGGCTTCGTTTTCTTCGGCGATATTCCCGACACCCAGATTGTCATCGGTTCTGCGATTATCGTCCTTGCCGGGCTCTTCATCTTCCATCGGAAGAACCTGGTGGATACGGTCCCGAAAGACGATGTTGCCCGGGATGGACATTGAGGCAGCCGCTTCGCATGGTGGGCGCCGAGACGTGCGGACGACAGGCATCCTTGATCGGAATCTTGCACTGGACGAGGGGATGAAAGTGGTGGCGATCAGCGAGGGGCAAAGGTGTGTCGCACTTCATCCTTGAACCCACCCTAGCTACATGTGAAAATCAGATAATCTATATTATGGAACATAAGTTGACCTAGCGAGCCCTGTCTTTTGGGGCGAAACGTATTTCATCAAACGGCTGTTCTTCGGGATAACGCGCAGCTTTTGTCCGTTGCATTTGCTTCGAGATATGGGAGCCTTGCTTCCCACGATCAGCGAATGGCGTATTGCGCCGCGGAGTGATTCGGAAATGGCAATGCGACTTGATTCGTTCCTGGAAACGACTGATGTCCAACGGGTCATTGCTGTGCTCCGGAAATTGAATACCTGCGATCTGGATTACGCCATCACCGGAGGGATAGCATTGGAGCCAAGTCTTGGTTCTGGTCTCGGCCGTCAGCGCACTTCAACGATATCGACATCGTCGTGTCGACGTTCGAGGCATTGCCATCGACCCTCGCCTCGGCATTCATGATTAGCCATGCACACCCGGATCGCCCAATAGGTAAGCTAGCCATTCAGCTTGTGGAACCCAACCAGCGTGTGCGCGTCGACGTGTTTACCGCGCGCGGCGATACGTTAGCGCGAACCAGACCTGCGCTGATCTGCGACTTGGCAATCAAGGTGGTCGCTGTCGAAGATCTTGCCTGTCGCATTGCTTCGGAAATGATGAACTTTAGCAGAGGTGATTCTGTCCCGCTCAAATGTGCTGACGATCATACCCGTGCGAGGCAAGCGGTAGATATGGACCTCGTTGAAACAGCCTGGCAGGATCAGCGTCGGGAGATGGATCCTTTGACTTATGCCGAAGCGGCGGTTCAGATTGCCGACGCCATGGACCGGCAGACTGGAAAGCTTGCAAGGCAAGTCTATTGCACGGATTCACACGCAGCCTGCCATCATTGCCGCGATACCGTACACTTCACGGTAACCTCTCCCAAGTCGATCCTTGCCATACTCGGTTACTGCTAACTGAGGTTGCTTCAAAACGTGGGCGCAGGTAATTTTGAAACCGATCCGATGCCGGCATATCCGCTACGAAACGATGGGCCGTCTTTCGGATGAGTTTCAGTGATCGGCGTCGCGAGCGTCGTCCGCGCTCACCAGCAGCTTGTCGATCCTGCGGCCGTCGAGATCCACGACTTCGAAGCGCCAGCCGCTTTTCGAGAAGCTTTCGCCCACATCCGGAAGATGGCGCAGCTCCTGCAGCACGAAGCCTGCAACCGTTTGATAGTCGCGATCGTCCTCGATCTGCAGGTTCATGAAATCGGCAAACTCGTCTATGGGCATCCAGCCGGATACGAGATAGCTGCCGTCGTGACGGCGGACGAGAGCTTGCTCGCCGCCGATATCGGTTTCCTCCTGAACGGCTCCCAGGATGGCTTCGAGGATATCGCCCGATGTGATGACACCTTCGAAGTGACCGTATTCGTCGTAGACGAGCACCATGTGTGAAGAAGAGCGACGCAGCGCCTTGACCACGTCAAGGGCGCTGGAAAGGTCCGAAACGATCGGGACCTGTTTGGCAAGCTTGAGAATGTCGGCTTGCCCGCCGGAAACCAGGGCATCGAAGAAGTCTCTGGTTGTCAGCACGCCGACGATTTCATCGGAGCTGTCCTTGCGCAGCGGCAGCCGTGCCTTCTCGGTGCGGCGAAGCTGTTCGCGGACCTCGTCGAAACCGTCCTCGATATCGATAACTTCCACGTCGCGACGCGGTGTCATCAATGCTCTTGCGGTGCGGTCGGCCAATCGCATGACGCCCGAGATCATCGCCTGCTCTTCCGTTGCGATGACGCCGGCGCTTTGCGCTTCCGCCAGAACCGTCTTGATTTCCTCGTCGCTGACACCATCCGCGGCCTTGCCGGATTGGCCGAGCGCACTCAGTACCAGCCGTCCCGAGATGTCGAGCAACCAGACGAGCGGCGCTGCGGCCCGGGAAAGAAACACCATGGCCGGCGCAACCTTGCTGGCGACCGCTTCCGGCGCCCGCAGCGCGACCTGCTTCGGCACGAGCTCGCCGATGATCAGCGACAGATAGGTAATGGCGACCACGACGGAACCGACGCCGATGGCGTCGGCGGCTGCAACAGAAAGACCTTGTGCGGCAAGCCAGCCCGACAGCCGCGCACCGAGTGTGGCGCCCGAGAACGCGCCGGACAGGACGCCGACGAGCGTGATGCCGATCTGCACCGTTGAAAGGAAGCGGCCCGGCTCTTCAGCCAGTCTCATTGCCATGGTCGCGCCTCTGCTGCCTTGGTCGGAAAGCACTTTCAGGCGGGCAGGACGGGATGAGACGATCGCCAATTCCGACATGGCAAGCACGCCGTTCAGGAGTGTGAGGACAATGACGATAGAAATTTCGAGAAGCAAAATCAGCCCTTTTTGGTTGCAGCGGAAAGATAGGTGGCAAGGGCTGCAAAAGCCAGGGTCCCACGAATATGATTTCCACGATGCCACCATTGAGGGCAGTTCGCGAAGCTACCGCATGGCCGGCAGAATCTCCGCTGCGATCTCTTCAATGACCTCGCCGGGCGGTCTGCCCTGGGTAACGAGGTTGAAGGCGACATGATGGATGCCGGCTTCACGCATCGCCGACAAAGCGTCGATCAGCCCTCGCCTGCCGGCTCTGACGCCGAGATTGATCTCCTCATAAGAGGCCTGAGGATTATCGAGCAAATTCAGGACCATGGACTGACCGAAGCCGCGAAAATCAGCGGTGACCTTAGCCCGGGCATTGTGCCAAAGCGCCAACCGGTCTTTTTGAACGGGTGGCGGCCGGTAATAGGTCATCCAGGCTGTTGCGTGGCGGGCAATCCATTCGAGCGATTGCGACGATGAACCGACCGCCACCATGGGAATGGGCGGTTGTCGCAGCGCAGGCCTGATGGCGAACTCGTTTCGCACGCGACCGCCTTCATCGACGACCTTCTGATCCGGACTGAGCGCAGCGGCGAGGCGCTCCCAATGCGATTGAAAGAGTGCTTTGCGGTTCTCAATATCCTCTCCGAAAACATCGTATTCGCTCGGCCGGTCTCCAGAGCCGAGACCGAGGACGAGCCGGTCTTTCGAAAGGGAGGCGACGGACAGCGCGGCCTTGGCTATATGGAGCGGATGCCGCAAAGGCAACACGATTGCACCCGTCGCCAGGGCGATACTGGATGTGGAGGCGGCTAGAGCTCCGAGGAAGACCCAGGAATCGGCATGCCCGATGGGGTCGGGATAGCTGTCGCTATTGAGGGGAACATCCCTCACCCACAGCGCATCGAAACCCAATTTGTCAGCATGGGTTGCAATGCCGAGCTGAGCATCGAACTCTATATCGGCAGCAGTTCTCGTTTGCGCCGGGAGGACTATGCCGAATGAAAGCCTGTCTGGATGGAAAAGCACGCCGCACCCTGAAATTATATCCTTGCCAAGGAGATAAGGAGGCTTGCGCTTGAGGAAAAGGGCCGCGCAAGGCGTAGGGTGATTGTGCAAGGCACGCAGTCCGCCCCGTGGAGCGGACTGTCATCGTGTGATGGGTCAAGTTCGGATCCGTGATCGCGGGCCGATGCTCAGCTAGCGGTGATGCACTGCTTGACGTAATCGCGCAATGCTTTCTTCTCCAGACCTTTGGCGGTGCCTTCGTCATGACAGGTCTTGCGTTTTGCCAGGACCGGATACTTCTCCTGCAGGCAGTTTTTGACTGCGTCCTTGCGTGCATCGCCCTTGAGGCCCTGCCCCGTTGCATCCTGCCGGCAGGCCTGCCGTGCTGTCTTGATCTCCTCCTTCGATGGCATGGTCGATGATGGTGCCGATGTGGAAGGGGTTGAGGCGGGAGCTGGCGTTGCGGTCGTCGCAGGTGCCGTCGTTTGGGCGAAGACGACGGTTGCGGAAGATAGGGCGAAAAGAGCAGCGGCGGTCGCACTTAGCAGCTTGCTGGTCATGGGCATATCCTTTTGCCTGAAGGCCATTCATGTTCAAGCCGCCGACCCATCACGAGGCCGGCGTCCTTCTTGAACGATGGTCATCGGCTTATCCGTCGCTCGAGCTGCCAAAATCTTCCGGCGACGGTGCATGCACCGTCAGTAGATGACGACGCCTCTGACACTCTTTCCGGAATGCATGAGTTCGAAGCCCTTGTTGATGTCTTCGAGCGACATGGTGTGGGTGATCATCGGATCGATCTCGATCTTGCCCTCCATGTACCAGTCGACGATCTTCGGAACGTCGGTGCGGCCACGCGCGCCGCCGAAGGCCGTGCCCATCCACGAGCGACCCGTCACCAGCTGGAACGGACGCGTCGAAATCTCCTGGCCGGCGCCGGCAACGCCGATGACGACGGATTTGCCCCAGCCGCGATGCGAGGCTTCCAGCGCCTGGCGCATCACCTTGGTGTTGCCGGTGCAGTCGAAGGTATAGTCGGCGCCGCCGATCTGGTCGGCCCCACGCTTCGTCATGTTGACGAGGTAGGGAACGATGTCGTCGCCGACCTCCTTCGGATTGAGGAAATGCGTCATGCCGAAGCGTTCGCCCCAGGCCTTCTTGTCATTGTTGAGATCGACACCGATGATCATGTCGGCACCGGCAAGCTTCAGGCCCTGGATGACGTTCAAACCGATGCCGCCGAGGCCGAAGACGATTGCCGTTGCGCCCATCTCCACCTTGGCGGTGTTGATGACCGCACCGATGCCTGTCGTCACACCGCAGCCGATGTAGCAGATCTTGTCAAAGGGAGCGTCGGGATTGACCTTGGCGACGGCAATCTCCGGCAGCACGGTATAATTGGCGAAGGTCGAGCAGCCCATATAGTGATGGATCTTGTCCTTGCCGATCGAGAAGCGCGAGGTGCCATCAGGCATCAGGCCCTGACCCTGGGTTGAGCGGATCGCGGTGCACAAATTGGTCTTGCGGCTGAGGCAGGACGGGCATTCGCGGCACTCGGGCGTATAGAGCGGAATGACATGATCGCCCTTCTTCACCGAGGTCACCCCCGGTCCGACATCGACGACGATGCCGGCGCCCTCATGGCCGAGGATCGCCGGAAACAGGCCTTCCGGATCGGCACCGGACAGCGTGAAATCATCGGTATGGCAGATGCCGGTCGCCTTGACCTCGATCAGCACTTCGCCGGCTTTCGGCCCCTCCAGCTGAACCGTCATCACCTCAAGCGGCTTGCCCGCAGCAACCGCGACCGCTGCTCTTACGTCCATAGAAAATCCTCCAATGATCTATTGCCGATACTTTTCTTAACTCATTAGCCGGTGGTTCTTGCCCACAAATCACGTATTTCCTGCTTCATAAGCAGGGATTCTTCCCAGCGGTCGGTGGTGTCTTCACCGTCCCTTCCGGTGATGGCATAGGGCTTCGGCCCTAGTTCGCAGGTGAAGGCAAGTGTGGCGTCTTTGTCGGCGCGCTTCCGCCAGCTTTTGAAGCCATATTCCCACCAGCCCAGGAACAGATCGACCCAGGGTCTGTGATGCGGGAAGGAAATTTCGATCTGAACCTGTTCGCGGGAGGCAATGCGGCCGTGGAAGGCCCAGGAGCTGTCCAATATCCGATGAATAAGGGCGTGATTTTCGTCGGATACCGGCCAGGCGAATTCCCGCCCGACAAGGAAATGAGAGATATCGCCGAGCAGACGCAGGTTTGGCAGGCGATCGAGCAGATCGAGCGTGAAGAAGAGATCCGTCGTCATGCGGTCGCGATGGGTCTCGATCCAGACATCGATACCGGCCTCTTCCGCCAGACGTTGCCAGCCTTCCAGCAGAGGAATGCAATCCTCAAGCCGTCGCAGGCGCACGTCCGGCTGCAGACAGATGTGATGGACATCATATTCGGCGGCGATCTCGAGCACCGGCTTCAGATCGTCGACAGTTTTCGGGAAGCACTGCCCCTCCGCCCGCAAGCCGTGCTGCTTGAGCAGGCCCGCGACACGGGAGACAAAATTGCGATCGGACCAGTGGGCGCTGACGCCATCGAAGCAGGCAGCTGCTATCTTATCGATGCTTTCCTCCAGGGAAAGCTCCGGATATCTCGCACTACGCCGCTCCATGGACCAGAGCGACTGGAATATAAGCAAGTTCTGCATAGGTCCTCCCGTATGGGTGGCTTGCTCAGATCACGAATCCCGGGGCTTGGCCAGTGAGCGCGATGATGGATTTTGATCATCGGCGTTTTTCACCGCAAAGCGGATATATTCGCCTGGTCGAGAGCCCTTGGCCTGATGGTTTTTCATCAAAATACTCCCGGACGCCGATCTGCCCCATCGGTAACTCTTTCCAGGCGGTCAAGGTGGGCCGCCGTTTCCTGGGAGGAGAACATGTTGAAATTTCTGAGTGCAAGCGCGCTCGCGCTGGTGCTGTCGTCGCAAGCCTACGCCGCCGACAGGATCGGCGTTTCGATGGGCTACCTGACGACCAATTTCCAGACCCTGATCGCCAATGGCATGCAGGATTACGGCAAGACCAAGGGCCTTGATCTGCAGGTGGTGGATGCCGCCAACGACGTAAACAAGCAGCTCGATCAGGTGCGCAATTTCGCAGCCGGCGGTGTCTCGGCCATCATCGTCGATCCGGTGGATTCGGACGGCACGCCGGCGATCAGCAAGATTGCCGAAGATGCCGGCATTCCCCTGATCTACGTCAATATCCAGCCGACAGATCTCTCCACGCTCGGCAAGAAGCAGGCATTCGTCGGCTCGAATGAAACCGAATCCGGCACGCTTCAGACGAAGGAAGTCTGTCGCATGCTCGGCGGCAAGGGTGAGGTCGTCATCATGATCGGCGACCTCAGCAGCCAGGCGGCCCGCCAGCGGACGCAGGATGTGCATGACGTGCTCAAGACCGGTGATTGCAGCGGCATCAAGGTGGTGCGCGAGCAGGTCGGCAATTGGAGCCGCGTCGATGGCGCCGATCTCGTTTCGAACTGGCTGACCTCTGGCCTCGCGTTCGATGCCGTCATTGCCAACAACGACGAAATGGCACTTGGCGCGATCTCAGCGATCAAGAACGCCGGCGGTTCGACCGATAAGACGATCGTTGCGGGCATCGATGCGACGCCGGATGCGCTGCAGGCGATGAAGTCGGGCGACCTCAAGGTCACCGTCTTCCAGGACGCCAAGGCGCAGGGCCGCGGCGCCGTCGATACGGCGATCAAGGCCATCAATGGTGAGCAGATCGACCGGGAAGTCTGGATCCCTTTCAAGCTGGTGACGAAGGAGAACATGGTTCAATTCGAGAGCCTCAACTGAGTGGAAAAGCGCCGGCAACGTAGAGCATGACTGCCGGCGCACGGGAAGGAGGGCGACCGGCCCCCTTCCCGCCTTAGATTGCGCGGCAACGAACTTCCGGTCGCCATGAGCAAATTTCATCAAATCAATGCTGTCGTTTCCAGCCGATGCCGCTGACACTGACCGCATCTTTTCATTCATCGGGAGGCACATCATGGACGACACGCTCTACGGCACGCGCGACAAGCGCGGCGACTGGAAACCCAACAAGCTCTTGCAATATCCGCCCGTTTTCATCTGGCCGGCGAAACCGCTGGCGTTCCTGAAATGGTTCTTCGGCTATCCCGGCTATCTGATGCCCTGGAATGTCGTCTATGCCGTCGTCGCAACATTGCTCTGGCTCTATGCGACGCCCTCGATGGAGACCATGAAGACGCTGGCGCCGGGCTGGATCGCCTATCTTCTCGTGCGTAATGCCGTCCTGGTCTTCCTGTTCTTCGGCGCCTTTCACCTGCGCCTCTACATGCAGAAGAAGCAGGGCACGAGCTTCAAATACAATAGCAAGTGGCCGTCGAAGGATAATTCCGCCTTCCTCTTCAGCAACCAGACCGTCGACAATGTGATCTGGACCTTTGCAAGCGCCGTACCCCTCTGGACAGCCTTCGAAGTGCTGACGCTATGGGCCTTTGCGAACGGCCTCATTCCCTATGTCGACTTCGGCGAACATCCGATCTATTGCGCCATCATCATGCTCTTGATCCCGGCGTTCCGCGATCTGCATTTCTATCTGGTGCACCGCCTGATCCACTGGCCGCCGCTCTATCATACGGTTCACAAGCTGCATCATAACAACGTCAATCCCGGTCCCTGGTCCGGCCTCGCCATGCATCCGGTCGAGCATCTCCTGTATTTCTCCGGCGTTCTCATCCATTGGATCGTACCGTCCAATCCGATCCACGCGCTGTTCCATCTGACGCATGCGGCACTTGCGCCGGCTCCGGGCCATGCCGGCTTCGACAAGATCGTGATCGGCGAGGAAGCCGGGATCGATACCCATGCCTATGACCATTACCTCCACCACAAGTTCTTCGAGTGCAATTATGCCGATGGCGTGATCCCGCTCGATCAGTGGTTCGGCACCTTTCACGACGGCTCGAAAGAGGCCGAGGACCGCATGAACAAGCGCTTCATGGAGCGCGCCAAGAAATATGCAGAAAAGCAGGCCCGCCGCTCCGGCGCGCCAAGCTAGCAGCGAGCCGAAGCCTGGCTGGGTTCTTCCAGCCAGGACAATGATCTCAAGGACTTGCCAAAGGCGCTATGTGCTCCATATGCGCGTATTGAGCTCTCCCCCCGCCACCGGTTCAATCGGCCGTTGATGGCGGGAAATGCCGGAGCCTGCGGCCCTCCTTCCGCAGGCTCCGGCCTTGTCACTTACTGGTGACTGGATGCCGGGCCAATATTCTCCGTCATATAGGTCAGGAACGGAACCGGCTCTTGGCTAACGGGCACGTCGATAATCCCCATTCGCGATAATATCGTATCCAGTGCGCGCCTCGCCTGGGTTTCGGGCGCCTGATCGAGAACGAGCGTCATCAACCCAGAGGCGATGAAGCGGCGCGTTTCGTCGTTGAGCTCGTGCCCTATCCAGATGCAATCCCTTCCCTGTCGTTCCTGAAAGCGCTGAAGCACCGAGCCGACCCCGAGATTGGCGCCGCCGGCATTGTAGATGCCGACAATATCTGGACAGCGACGCAGCACCTGCGTCATCACTTCCGCGGATTTCACGTCGTCATCCCAGCCGAATACGACTTCCGAAAACTGCAGCGCGGAATCACGCTGAGAACCGAGATAATCGGAGAAGCCGCGAATGCGCTCTCGGTGAATCTGATAGGCCCAGCTATGACAGATGGCGACGATGCTTCCCGCCGCGTGCCGCAGCATCTGCGACATGTAGAAGCCGGCGGTTCGGCCTGCGGCGTAGTTGTCGATCCCCACGAACACGTCGTCCCTTCCCGTGAGATACGAAACGATCTGGACGACTTCGATGTCGGCGGCACGCGCCTTTCGCAAGCTCTCCCGGATTGCCGGATGATCGACCGCCGCAACGATCAGGCCATGCCGGCGAATGCTGCTATCGGCCACATGCGCAGCGAACTTCTCCGGCTCGCTCTCTTCGAGAAAGGTCCGGTGGACCGTGATCGAGCTGTCCAGTGAGGCAGCGATCCGCTCGAAGGCATGGTTGAGCCGGCTGAAGAACGGCGACTCCGGCCTGACCAGGATGACTTCGATGCGGATCGTGCCGCGATAAAGACTTGGGATGATCCCCTTATAGCCTAAGCGCTTTGCGGCCAGCACCACCTTCTCCGCCGTTTGCGGCCTGACGCTGCCGCGTTCGTTGAGAACGCGCTCCACAGTCGCAAGGCCGACACCAGCGGCGGCGGCGATGTCCACGAGACGTGCCTTCTTCATGCCGCTCCTCCCTGATGAAAAATGATCATAATCGGCGTGGAATGTGAAGGGGCATTTCGCGCATGCTTGAAACCAGCCGGGAGGAAAAACGATGCGCGATCAAAGCGCAACGTCGACCTGCTCCCAAGATTGGACGATGCGTTTCGCGCCTTGCGGCGACTGCAATGAGGAGGAAGAAATGACGAACTGGGTTGATGCCTGCGCTGCCGATGAAATCGATCAGGAGGATGTTGTCCGCTTCGATCACGCCGGGCGAACCTTTGCGATCTATCGTAGTCCCGATGACGAATATTTCGCTACGGATGGGCTTTGCACCCATGAGAAAATCCATCTGGCCGATGGGCTTGTGATGGACGACACCATCGAGTGTCCGAAGCATAATGGCCGCTTCAGCTATAAGACGGGCGAAGCGCGAGGCGCTCCGGTCTGCATCAATCTGAAAACCTATCCGGTCAAAGTGGAAGGCGATCGCATCCTGATCGGGCTCAGCGCATGAGCGGCGATGCGGGCATCATCATCGTTGGCGCCGGTGAATGCGGCGCGCGCGCCGCTTTGAGCCTGAGGGAGGATGGTTACCGGCAGGCGATCACCCTCATCGGCGATGAGATTCACCTTCCTTACGAGCGGCCGCCTCTTTCCAAACAGGTTCTGCTTGGCGAGATGGAGCCTCGGATACCAACCGTTCTCAATGATCTCGTGCTGGCGGAGCAGGCAATCCGTCATATCGGCAGCACCTCGGCCGATGCCATCGACACGTCCGCAAAGCAATTGCTCCTCTCCGATGGCCGGGCGCTGCCCTATGACAAACTGCTGCTGGCGACCGGCGCGGCACCAAGGCGATTGCCGAACGCGCCCGTCAGCCGCCGGATAGTCTACCTGCGGACAATCGACGATGCGCTTGCACTCCGTTTCCTCGTTCGCGCCGATATGCATGTGGCAGTGCTTGGGGGCGGTTTCATCGGCCTGGAGGTTGCCGCATCGGTGCGTGGCCGCGGAGCGAGGGTTACGGTCATCGAGTCGCAGGAGCGTATTCTCAAGCGCGGTGTCCCCGAACCGATCGCCGAAACGATCACTGCCCTGCACCAAGGCAATGGCGTCGTCATGAAATGTGGCGTGGCGGTTCTCGGGCTCGAAGCGGATGAGCAGCGTGTCGATATTTCTCTTTCCGATGGAGATGCGATTTCGGCCGATGTGCTCGTCGTCGGGATCGGTGCGCAGCCACGCACCGAGCTTGCTGCTCGGGCCGGCATCGCGATCGATAACGGCATTGCGGTCAATGAGCGTCTGGCAACATCGGAGCGCGATATCTACGCCGCCGGCGACTGCTGCTCGTTTCCGCATCCCCTGTATGGTGGGCGCCGCCTGCGTCTCGAAGCCTGGCGCAATGCACAGGATCAGGGCATTCTCGCCGCCGCAAATTTGATGGGAGCGGCTCGCAGCTATCAGGCTGTTCCCTATTTTTGGTCGGACCAGTTCGATCATACGCTGCAAATCGCCGGCCTTGTCGATGAGGGCCGTATGGTCGTCCGCAGAGACCTCGGAGACGGCGCCTTCATCCTGTTTCATCTCGACGACCAGCAGCGGCTGGTCGCTGCAAGCGGCGTCGGCCCTGGCAACAAGATCGCCAGGGATATCAAGCTCAGCGAGATGCTGATTGCCAGACGCGTCACGCCGCCGATGGAGGTGCTGGCCGGCAACGCGAACTTGAAATCCATGCTGCCTCGAGTGGCCTGACAGGCTATCAAGATATGTTCGCTTTGCGTCTTCGATCACGACGCCTGCCGGCGTCATCGGCAGGCTGCAGCAATGCATTCATGAGCAGACGCCATAAGTGCTTTCAGCATTCAGGTGCTAATCCGGCATCCGGATCGTCCTACATTCCTTTTGCAGTTCCCTAAGGTGTAGCAGCGGCGGCCATTCGCCCGGATCGCTGCGAGATCCGACGCGGATATCTGTCTTGCTCTGCAAAGGCGTCGAGCCGGAGCCGAAAGTCGCAGAGCGACTTCACAGACAATGCCAGACCCAACAAAGGATAGCCATGGAATGCACCCTTACCGCAGCAAGCTTCATCCTCGCAGTGCTTTTCCTATGCGGACAAGCAAAGAGTATGGAGCTTAGTCCGGCGGCAGCCGCCCGGCGGTAAAAGGCCCGGCGGAGACTTTTACCGGCCCGACAATCTCGATAAGCACAGGAATGAATCGATGCCCCATATAATTTTGAAAATGGCAGCAGGAAGAACCGAAGCAATGAAGCATGCCGTGGCTGAAAATCTGGCCAAGGCCGTCATCGAAACACTCGGCGTTGACGAGAGTTCGGTTTCCGTCGCGATCGAGGATGTGGCGATGTCCGATTGGGCCGGGAAGGTCTATGTCCCCGACATCCAGGGCAAATCCGACACGATCTATAAGAAGCCGGGCTACGATCCGTTTCGGTGAGGGGCCGGTTAATCGGATCGGGGAGAGAGATGCAGACGACCATTTGCATCGATGCCCGCACTCACGCGATCATAGTCCTCAATAGTCGGATGCCGCGTGAATAACGGCGTCCGATGGGGCGCGCTGATCACGAGCACGGAAGCACCTGAGGCTTCCGCCGCCTCTATCCCCGCTGGGGCATCTTCAAAAATAAGACATTCTTCAATTGGTTGCGCCAACTTCCTTGCAGCCAACATGAAGCCATCCGGCGCCGGCTTGCCATGCTGCACATCCTCGCCGGCGATCAGAATTTCGGGCCAGGGAATACCGGCTGCCGCAATGCGGACCTTGGCGAGTTCGCGTGGGGCGGAGGTGACGATCGCCCAGCGATCCGACGGCAGGCTTCTCAGAAAACCGATGGCGCCCGCGATCGGTTCGACGCCGGAAACATCTTCGATTTCCGCCTGTGTGAGGAGCCTGACCTCTTCGGCAGGATCGATCCCTGACAGATCGAGGCGGGTGATCGTCTCGATCGCCTTGCGACCATGAACGGTCGCCAGCAAGGCGATAGCATCGACGCCGCGTTTTTCCGCCCACGCGGTCCAGACCCTTTCGGCGACCGCTATCGAATTCAGGACGGTTCCATCCATGTCGAACAGGAAGGCGCCGAAGGAGCGGTCGTCAAGGGGCATCAGGATCGATCCTCGGCTTTCTGATGGGACGACAGACGATCGAGAATAGCCTGCGCGGTATTGGCATCGGTGACCAAAGCATTGATCATTCCCGATCGTGCCGCACCGATAATGCCGCTTGCCTTGCCTGGAGTCGCTGCAACGGCGATGCAGAGCGGCACCTTGCGCAATTGCGCGGGAGAGGCTGCAATCATCCCCTCCTCTCCATCCCAGTGCAGGATCTCGCCTTCCTCGGTGACGTAGTGGCGCAGCACGTCGCCGGCTGCTTGGCTTAGCGCCTTTTCACCCGGCAACGCTGTTTCCGAAGGGTTGGCCGCATGTGTCAGCCCGACGCCGACGATTGCCGCGTCCAGCCTGTCCCAGAGAGACGTCACCTGCTGGACCGTGGGATCTCCGAGAAATGCATCCCGGAGCTCGGTCGAAGAAATATAGGGCGCATGCAGAAAATGCGGCACGCCACCCATCTGGACCGCCGCCTGGCGCACGAATTCGTTGATCTGAAAGTGAGGCGCTGCGTGCTGCATGCCGCCGTTCAGCGCGACCGTGACGATGCCGGGCAATTGCGGCAGACCAGCCAATGTCACCTCGCGCACCGCCCGCCCCCAACCGATGCCGAGCGTCGAACCCGAGCGCAGGCCCGCCTGCTGCAGAAGTGAGCCGACAGGGGCGGCAAGCGCGCTCAGCACGTTTGATGACGGCGTATCGATCACTGCAGCGGTGCGCAGCTTCAGGCCCTCGATCAGTGCAGTACTCAGGTCCTCGGCAGGTGAGAGATCGATCACTTCGATCCGGACGATCCCGACTGCCCGGGCTCGCTGCAGCAACCGCGAAACCGTCGCCGTCGACAGACCGAGCTTCCTGGCAATATCCACCTGCGCCATGTCGGACTGGTAGTGCAGTTTGGCGACCGTGTGCAGCAACGCGCGATTTGCCGCAGCCTCCTGCGATTGAGACGAATTCAGGTTGAAATTCCTTTCTGCAATGTGTTACACATATGGCACTTGAGGAGTTATCGCTTAAAAAGCCCGGTTTCGCAACGTTTATACCGCGCATGAGAGTCCTCAATTTCAGGAGCATTGCCCTCTTCGAGGAGTGGGGAAGGCGTGCTCGTATGGGTGCCGTTTCGCAACGGCTGGAGGAAGGATCACATGACGAAATTGACGACAGCGGAGATGCGCGGCTACCAGCAGATTTGCGGCAGCGACGGCGCCATGATGGTGATTGCCTGCGATCAGCGCGGTGGCATGCGCAGCCTTCTGGCCGAGGACCCGGCCGAGCAGGCAGCGATCTCCGACAAGGTGCTGGGGGACACGAAGGCCGATATCGCCCGCTTCCTCGCAAGCAAGGCGTCCTGCGTTCTCGTCGATCCCATCTGCGCCGTGCCGGCGCTGGTCGATGATCGTGTCCTTCAGCGCGATACCGCACTGCTGATCGGCCTCGATGCTTCCGGGTGGGATACATCGCCGGAGGGCTATCGTCTGTCGAAGCTGGTTCCTGGCATTTCTGCCCGCCGCGTGCGCCAGTTGGGGGCAACGGGTGGCAAGATCATGGTCTATCTGCGCTCGGACCAGGATACGGCGAATGCCCACAATATTCAGATCCTGAAGCAGTGCATCGAAGATTTCGCGCATGAGGATCTTCTGCTGGTCGTTGAATTCCTGACCTACAAGTTCGAAGACGAGGATGAGGCAGACTACAGAGCGAAGCTGCCCTCTCTGATCGTCGGCGGCAGCAAGATCTGCCTCGATCTCGGTGCGAAAGTCTTGAAAATCCCTTATCCGGGCTCGTCGGAAGCCTGCGCCGAAGTCACGCGCCTTTCGGGCAATGTGCCGTGGGCAGTGCTTTCGGCCGGTGTCGACCATGCAACCTTCCTCACCCAGGTCGAGGATGCCATGCGCAACGGAGCTTCCGGCGTCATCGCTGGCCGCTCGTTGTGGAAAGACTGCATTTCGCTCGATCGTTCGGTAACGAAGGATCGGCTGGAGACGGTCGCGGTGCCGAGGCTTCGCGAAATTCAGGCCGTCATCGCGACGCACTTCAAGGGCGCAGGCTCCAACGGCGCTGATCAAAGGCAGCGCGCCCATGGTTGACATCGCCATCGGCGTCGATATTGGCGGCACGAATATTCGTGCCGCCCTCATCTCCGTTCAAGGCGAGATCCTTGCCAAGCTGTCGGAAAGAACCCCGACCGATCCCCTGTTGGCATTGGAGCGCGTCATTGCGATGGCGCGCTCGCTCGACACTCCCGAAGTTTTGGGGATCGGTGTCGGCATACCGGGGCGGGTCGACGTCGACAGTCGCGAGATCCTGTCTGGCGGCATCCTCAACCTCTCCGGCCTCAATTTCGTAAAGCGGCTCGAGACAGCGCTGCAAAAATCTGTTGTCATCGAGAATGATTGCAGCATGGCGTTGATCGCCGAAATGCGGATCGGCGGAGCTAAAGGTTATCAGAACGTCGCGATGCTGACGATCGGGACGGGCATTGGCGGCGCTGTCGCCCATGCCGGGCGCATCTACCACGGACACAGGGCGGCCGGACAACTCGGCCATATTTGTGTATCGCAGGATGGCCCGCCCTGCCCTTGCGGCAGACGCGGCTGTGTCGAAACCTTCAGTTCGGGAACCGCTTTGCGCCGACACATCGCTGAAGCGGGATTGTCGGTCGTGACAATCAAAGAGGTGTTCAGCATGGCTGCCGAGGGAGATGATGCGGCTGTGCGCGTCTTGCGCCAATGGGCAGTCCCTTTACGAGCGGCACTAGATAATATCGCAGCGACGATGGATCCCGAAGTCATCCTGCTTGGTGGCGGGCTCGGCTGCGACGCGGCGCGTGCGCTTGCAGACTTGCCGGCGGCAGCGCCTTGGTTCTGCCCCGCAATATTGCCGGCCAAACTCGCCGATGACGCCGGCGTGATCGGCGCGGGCCTGTCGATTTTCACTGCCGACGTGCCGTCACAGGAAAAGCGGGCACGGGGAAAGCGTGTCATCCTGGTCAACGGCGTGCCGGCTTCCGGCAAAAGCCGCCTTGCCAAGGCTTTGTCCGATCGAACCGGTTGGCCGGTCCTGTCCCTCGATGGCATCAAGGATCCGTTCCTGCAACATATCGGACCAGTCGATCGCGACTTCAACCGGACTTTGGGAAAAGCGAGCTACCAGGCGATGTGGTCCGTTATCGCGGACGCACCGGCCGGCTCGACCTTCATCATCGACGCCTGGTTCGGCTTCCAGCCGAAGGCGCAGCTCGAAAACTATATCGATGCTGCGAAGATCGAGCATGTTGCGGAGTTGTGGTGCAAGGTGCCTGGAACGGTCGCGGGTGAGCGTTATGCCAGCCGACTGAAGGAGCGATTGCCTGGGCATCCGGGCGCCGAATATGTGCCGGAACTGATAACGCTGGCGGATCGGGCCGAGCCTATGGGCTGCGGTGCAGTCATGACCGTCGACCAGACCAAAGAACCAGACATGGAGGTAATCCTGGCTTGGGTTTGGCAGGTATTTGACCGCCAATAATGTCAGTCGCCGTCCGGGCAGACGGCATAAATGCGAAATAATCCTGAACCGTCGTGCGACGCTATGTCCCCGGCGGCCGCCGGCATCGCACGCATGGCGAAATTGTGTAGTTCTGTCAATAAGATAAAGGAAATTCTTTGCAGAAAAAAATTACTTGACGTGCCGCAGTAACCCACTGATTATCGCGTTGCCGGACAGGGGAGGTTCGGCTTCAAGAGGAGGAAAATTATGGAGCGCCGCTCATTTCTCAAGGCTTCGGCCGTGGCATCGCTCGCTACCGGTGTTGCCGCTATTGCCGGTACCACCAAAGCTGCAGACAAGAAATTTACGATTGCCCTTATTCCGGGCCTGACGACCGACGCCTTCTACATCACCATGCGCAAAGGTGCCGAGGCAGCAGCCAAGGCCGTCGGTGCGACGCTGGTGTTCCAGGGCGGCCCCGATTTCAACCCGGTGACGCAGGTTCCGGTTCTTGATGCGGTCATCGCCAAGAAGCCCGATGCGATCCTCATCGCACCGACCGACAAGGATCAGCTGATTCAGCCGCTGAAAAAGGCCAATGACGCCGGCATCCCGATCATCACTGTCGATACCTTCATCGGCGCCGGTGTCTACCAGACCGGTAAGGGCGATGCCGATTTCCCGCTATCCTATATCGCGTCGGACAACCTGCTCGGTGGTGCGATTGCTGCGCGCGCACTGGCCAAGGCCGTTGGCGAGAAGGGCAAGGTCTATGTTTCCAACGTCAAGCCCGGCGTCTCGACCACCGATCAGCGCGAGCAGGGTTTCAAGGAGGAAATGAAGAAGTACCCGAACATCACCGTTCTCGAGACCCAGTATAACGACGATGACGCCAACAAGGCAGCTTCGCAGCTGCAGGCCGTCTTCGCACGCAACTCCGATCTCGATGGTGTCTTCGGGGCCAATCTGTTCTCCGCGCTCGGTGCCGCAAACGGCGTGCAGCAGGCCGGCCAGACGGGCAAGATCCGCGTGGTCGCCTTCGATGCGCCGACGTCTATCGTCGACAACATCAATTCCGGCCTCGTCGATCTGGCGATTGCGCAGCATCCGGCCGAAATCGGCTATTTCGGTGTGATGGCAGCCTATGCGCACCTGACCGGCAATTCGATCCCGACGGCGATCGGCACCGGCTTCACGGTCATCGACAAATCGAACGTGACGGACAAGAACGTCGCGAAGTTCATCTACTCCGATTGATGCGGAGATAGTATGTGCCTCGCCGATCGGCGAGGCACATTATCCAACGATGATAGAGCGAGCGGCGCCGTGATCTTCGCGCCTTCAACGCTTCAGTTTGGACCAGTCCATGACAATCGACAATGCAGAGGTCCGCAAGGCGGATCATCACGTGGCGCCGCAGGCGGACCATGGCGACCAGGCAAAAACCATCCTAAACCGCATCGCGCAATTGCGCGCATGGCTCTTTCTTGCCGCGCTTATCGTGACCTTCGAGATCTGGGCGCGGATCGATTTTGGCGGCACGTTCGTCGGCTCGAGCTTCAACTGGCAGTCCGTCGCGATCTTCGCGGTGGCGCCGCTGCTGCTGGCGATCGGACAGACCTTCGTCATCATTTCCGGCGGCATCGATCTATCGACCGGCTTTATCATGGGTCTCGCGGCCGTCGTCGCGGCACATATTGCCAATATTGCCGGGCTTTACATGCCACTGCCGGTCGCGATGGTATTCGGCATTCTCGTTGCCATGCTGGCCGCCGCCGTCCCCGGTTTCATAAATGGTCTCCTGATCTCCCGTCTCAAGGTTCCGCCATTCATCGGCACGCTTGGCATGTTCGGCGTCGCCCGCGGCACGGCTTTCCTGATTGCCGGCGGCACCACCGTGCCGGTCAAGAATTCTTACTTCGCCGAACTCGGCAACGGGCGGTTCTACGGCGTCCCCTATCTCGTCATCGTCACGCTCGTTTTCGTGGTCATCACGCATTATCTGCTGAGCCAGACACGTTTCGGCCAGCACAACTACGCCATAGGCGCCAATGCTCAGGCCGCCCGCCGCGCCGGCATCGACATCAAGTCCCATCTGCTGCGGCTCTATATTCTCTCGGCCGTCTGCGCCGGGTTGGGCGGTGCGCTCTATGCAGCCCGTTTCACAGCGGGCGCGGCTCAGGCGGGCGAACCCCTGCTGCTTGACAGCGTGGCTGCCGTCGTCATCGGCGGTGCGAGCCTATTCGGCGGCTCCGGCACGATCATCGGCACCGTTGCCGGCGCTCTCGTTATCGCCGTCATCCAATACGGTCTCGTTTTCATGAACGTGGAACCGTTCTGGCAATTCATCGCGGTCGGCATCGTCATCATCATTTCGGTGCTCATCGACCAGGCGCAGCGCAGGTTCAGCGGAGCAAAACAGGATGAATAGTGCAACTCCCCTCCTCGAGGTCCGCAATCTCTCGCGTTATTTCGGCGCGGTGCGTGCCCTCGACAATTGCTCCATGGTCGTCCGGCCCGGTGAAGTCGTAGCACTTGCGGGCGATAACGGCGCCGGCAAGACGACGATGATCAAGGCGATCTCCGGCGTCTATCCACCGACCGCCGGTGAAATCCTGATCGAAGGCAAGCCCGTCACCTTCTCATCGCCGCAGGATGCGCGAGAGAAAGGCATCGAGACGATCTACCAGGACCTTGCGCTTGCCGACAACCTGACGATCGGCTCCAACATCTTCCTTGGGCGCGAACCGATGAAAAAGCTATTCGGTTTTCTGCCGGTTCTCGACCGGAAGGCTATGGCGGAAGCGGCGCGCAAGACGATGGCGGAGCTCGATTTCCATGTGAAGCGGCTCGATGCGCCGGTCAGCAACTTTTCCGGCGGCCAGCGGCAGGCCGTCGCGATCGGACGTGCGGTTTACTGGAATGCCCGCATCCTCGTCATGGACGAGCCGACCGCTGCACTCGGTGTGCCCGAACAGCGCAAGGTCGTGGCCCTCATCAAGTCGCTGAAGGCGCAGGGACGCGGTGTTATCTTCATCTCGCACAATCTGCAGGATATTTTCGCCGTCTCCGACCGCATCGTCGTCCTGCGTCGAGGGATTGTCGCCGGTGAGCGTAACATCGCCGACACCAATCATGAGGAAGTCGTGAGGCTCATGATCGGCGGCTGATCCGCTACCGAACCGGCGTCGGTTCAAAACATGGTGATAGCGATAACGTCTCATCGCTATCACCCTGTTTGTTTGCGTCAAGTCCTTGGACGGCCGCTTGCTGTTTCTGGCGCTCCTCTCCGCACCGGATATGACTTGCAATGAGATAGCGGTGTTCTTCAATCGATATGACTATTGCTGGCCATGTGCTGTGCTATGCGTGGTATCTACGAAGTCCGACGACAAATATCGACTGGAAAGACATTCCGGCGAAGATCGCGGGAAACCGGGCGCACGTCGCGGAGGCAGGCAGATATGAACAAGACGAATAATATCGTATCCTTCACCGGCGCGTCCCCGACGGTGAGCGATATTACCGCAATCGCGCGCCGTAGCGCATGGATCGAGGTTTCGCCTGACGTCGAAAACAAAATTGCCGCTGCCCGCGCTGTCGTTGAACGCTACCTGGCGGCCGATCGACCTGTTTATGGTTTGACCACAGCCTTAGGCGCCGGGGTCGATACCCGGCTCGCCACTGATGACCTGATCGCCTTTCAATTGCGCGTGCCACAGGCCCGCGCAGTCGGGGTCGGGCCGGCGCTGCCACGCGAAACCGTCAGAGCGATGATGGCCGCCCGCATCGCTGGCATGACGGCCGGCGGCTCCGGCGTATCGCTCCCAGTTTTCGCCGGTCTCGTTGCCGCACTGAATGCGGGCTTTCATCCGGTGGTTCCTTCGCTCGGTTCGATCGGTGCCGCCGATCTTGCGCCCTTGGCGCATATGGGACGCGCTTTGCTGGGGGATGGCGAGGCAGAACTCGATGGCGCGATCATGCCGGCGCGGGATGCCCTATCAAAGGCTGACCTAGCACCTTTGCCGATTGCGCCGAAGGATGGCCACGTGCTTGTGGTCGCCAACAGCCTTTCGGTTGGCAAGGCCTGCCTCTGCATCGAGGATATCGAGCGGCTGTTTGATTGGTCGCTTGCGGCAGTTGCGTTGAACTTCGAGGCTTTCCGGGCAAACGTCTCTGCCTTTGATGACCGGGCGCTGGCGGCCAGGCCAGCCTTCGGCCAGCGCGAGGTGGCGGCGAGACTTCGCGAGCTGCTTTCCGGGAGCTCTCTTTTTGTCGACGGTGCGGCACGGCGTCTGCAGGATCCTCTAAGCTATCGCTGTACCCCACAGGTCTGGGGCGCCCTACTCCACGCGGTCGGTGAAGCGCGCGCAGCAACCGAGATCGAGCTTGCCAGCTCCGGTGACAATCCCGTCGTGCTCGCCGACGAGGGACTTATCCTGTCTCACGGCAATTTCGACATGACGGCCTTCGTTCTCGCATGGGAGCGGCTCGGCCAGGCCATCGCTCATTGTGCGGCGGCGACCGCCTATAGAACGATGAAAATCATGTCTCCGGGCATGTCGGAGTTGCCGCGTTTCCTGACCCCGCTCGGGCAGAGCAGAACGGGTTTTGCCACCGTGCAGAAAACGGTCTCGGCGCTTGAAGCCGAGATACGCCATCTGGCCAATCCCGTGTCGCTCATGCCGATCCCGGTCGCGGATGGTATCGAGGATCAGGCGTCGATGGCACCAAGTGTCCTCGCGAAGATTGAAGCGATGATCGAGCGAATGCGTTATCTCGTGGCGATCGAACTTGTCGCGTCGGCCCAGGCAGTCGAGCTGCGCAGCGTGGCGGGCGAGCTCGGCAGCGGGACGCTGGGCGCCTATCGACAGGTGCGCCAGCTGGTGGCACCGCTCGAGGAAGACCGTGCGCAAGGACCTGATTTTCAGAGAGTGATGGAATTTATCGCAGAGACCGCGGCGAAAGCCGGTGACATGCCTGGAGAACGGTAATGCAGGAAATCTGGATCGACTATCTCAATGCCATCGACGCCAAGGCGCTGGCACTTTCCAACGACGAAATACTCGACGCCGTGACCAAGGCACTCGATGCGCAGGGGCGCGGCGAAACGGTCATCGAGCCTCGCGTTCATCTCGTGCCCGAGAGTTCCGACAAGGGTCATTTCAGCGTGCTGCGCGGCTATGTGAAGCCTCTCGACTATGCCGGCGTCAAGGTCGTCGGCGATTTCTTCGACAACTATAAGCAGGGCCTGCCCTCGGAACTGGCGGTTCTCAATCTCTTCGATCCGCGCACCGGCGTACCGAAGGCGATCATCGATGCGACTGCCATCACCGACATGCGAACCGGTGCGGTCACCGCTATCGGCGCGCGCCATCTCGCCCGCAAGAACAGCAAGATCCTTGGCCATATCGGCGCGCGCGGCACTTCCTACTGGAACGTGCGATTGCTCGATCACCTCTTCGACTTCGATGAGATCCGCGTGCATTCGCGCCGTCCGGAAAGCCGCGACGCCTTCGCCGCACGACTGGAAAAGGATCTCGGCAAGAAGATCATCGTGACGGACAATTGGGAGGATTGCCTGAAAGGCGCCGATATCATGATCGAGGCGAGCCGACTGCCGGAACCGACGCCTCTGTTCAAGACCGCCTGGGTCAAGAAAGGCGCCTTCGTCGTGCCTTACGGCACGATGAGCGCGCTCGAATTCGACCTGACCGACATCATGGACAAGGTGGTCGTCGATGACTGGGGACAATGCGGACCGGGGCGTCCCTTCGGTGCCCTTCGCCGTCATGTCGACGAGGGCAAGGTGACGGCGGAGACGCTGCATGCCGAGATCGGCCAGATCGTGTGCGGCGTCAAGCCGGGCCGCGAAAGCGATGACGAGACCATCCTCTTCTGGCATCGCGGGCTCAGCACCACCGACGTCGCGCTCGGTGCAGCCATGGTCGAAAAGGCGAAGCGCATGAATATCGGCCAACGACTTCGGTTTGCGTGACGCGCCATGACGACTTCCAGTGCTATCGCCTGCTCACGAATGTACAATCTGAGCCCGAAAATATCCGGTCTCTGGGATGAGCTCTTTCATTGGCTTGCCGACCGGTCAGGCGTTGAGCTGGAAATCATTGCGCATGCGGCTCCGGCACCTCTGTCCGACCTATGGGGACGCCCGGATATGGGCGCCGTTTTCATGTGCGGCTTTCCGTTCTCCCGGCTATCGCCGGCGGAGCGCCCGCAGCCGCTGGCTGCGCCCGTTTCTCTAGCGGACTGGGCAAACGGTCAGCCAGTCTATGCGAGCCATATCGTCGCTGCTCAAGGCAAGTCGCTCACAGAGGCGGATCTTGCAACCGTGCGCTGGGGCTGGACGGTGCGGGACTCTCAGTCCGGCTATAATGCGCCGAGGGAGTTCTTTGCCACGCTTGCAAATAGACCCGCAGCGGCGCAGATCGTCGGCCCGCTTCTCAATCCGCGCGGCGTAGTCGACGCCATTCGTTCAGATACGATAGATGTCGGCGCCATTGACGCCTATGCCTTTCAGCTGATGGCAATGCACGAGCCGGACATGGTCGCGCCATTGCGCATCGTGGCCACCACGAAGCCGGCCCCCTTCCCCTTGCTGGTAGCCGCAAGGCAGCAATCGCCTAATGTTGTCAATGCGCTACGCACCGTTCTTGTCGGGGCGCATCGAGATCCGGAAGGGAGCGATATCCTCGCATCGCTAGGCCTCAGCGCCTTTGCCGAACCGGATATTGCCGCCTATGACCAGCTTCCCATACGAGCGCGGGCGATCGATGCAGCGCTCGGAACATGGTGAAGTTCGAACGCGCGCATCGATAGCAGAGCCTATTATGAGTTGACGGTCTGTTTCAGCAATTGCTCTGCCGCCAGGCCCAGGCATTCCTCGAAGGCCGTCAGATCGAGAAAGAGCTGCTCCGGCGCGACCTGGCGTGTGACGATGATGCCGCCGCGTGCCGCAATGCCGCCGTCGAGCATCAGATTGTCGGCCATGTCGAAGTTTTCCAGCGCCATGCCATCGGGGCCGCGGTGGCGCCCGTCCTCACCGAGATGAACGTCGCCGCCATAGAGCCTGCTCACGCGCTCGAAATGGTTATCGGTGCAGTTGGAAAAAGCAAAGGCCGGGCAGCCGCGGGCGCACATGAAGCCGAGTTCGAAAGCGGTACCAATATCGGCCGCTATGCCACGAAACGGCGTCAGATTGGCGATGATGAGATCGGCGCTTGTCATCAGTTTTTCATTGATGGCGCTGATAGCAAGGCCACGCTGGCGGCGTGTCTCGGTTTCAGGCACGACCAAGTCTCCCGGAGAAACGGGCGTGAAGCCGTAGCTGCGTGCCATTGCGATCTTGCGATCGAGTATCTCCCTTGCGTTTGGAAGGAAAACTTCCGGACCTGCCAGATATGCTCTCAATGCCTTACCTCTTTGACCGAATATTGCACTGCGGGAGTTGCGGAACCATATGAAGCCTATGGCCGATTCAGGGCTCTTCTGCCATACCCGGCACATAATTTACGAAGTCGCGAACTAAAAGTGATTGCCGTTCCCGGTCACTGGCGAGACGCGTATAGTTCTATTCGGATCGAATAGCGCTCACGATCCAGGACGGATGACGGAACCTGTGGGGTATAGAACATGCAATCTTCCATTGAGGCCGTTGCCGCCTCCACTCAGGACGACCAGGGCAATTGGCCGACAAAACAAAGCAAGATCCTCGATTGGCTTATGAATGATGTCCGCGATCAGCGGTTTATCGACAATATCCTCGTGGAACTCTGCGAGAAAATGCGGGCAATCGGAGTTCCGGTCGCAAGAGCGACGATGCATTTCCGAACGCTGCATCCGCAATGGCTGGGGGCGAGAATTCTTTGGCGCACAGGCATGAAGGAGGCCGATATCGCGACCTTCAGCTATGGGGTCGAGAATACGCCGCAGTTTCTGGCAAGCCCTATCAACGAGATCTTCAATGGCGCGACCGAAGTCCGGAAAAATCTCGAAGTCTGTGAGAAGTCGGAGCTGAAATACCCATTATACAAAGAGATGCAGGCGGAAGGCCTGACCGACTATATCGCCTGGCCGATCTACCATACGCTTGGCAAGCGCCACATCGTGACCTTTGCCTCGGACGCTCCCGGCGGCTTTACCGAACAGCACATCACCTTCTTGAAGGACCTGCTGCCGGCCCTGACAATGGTGACCGAAATCCGGTTGAAGAACATCATGGCCCGCACGCTCCTGCGCACCTATGTCGGACCGCATGCCAGCGAAAAGATCCTGGCTGGCGCCACGACGCGCGGCAGCGGCACCACCGTCGGTGCAGCGATCCTCATTTGCGATTTGCGTGATTTTACGACCATCTCGGATATGTGGCCGCGTGACGATGTCATCGAGCTGCTAAACGGCTATTTCGACGCGATGGTCGACCCGATCGAAAAACATGGCGGCGAGATCCTTAAATTCATGGGCGACGGCCTGTTGGCCATTTTCCCGTTGAGCGATCCGAATGCCTGTCACAATCTGCTTCTTGCCATCAGCGAGGCGCAGGCAAGCGTTGCCGCACTCAATGAGGAAAACCGAAAGCATGGCCGTGAAATTCTGCGCTATGGTGTCGGCGTGCATGTCGGTGACGTAATGTATGGCAATATCGGCTCACGCACTCGCCTTGATTTCACGGTCATCGGTCCGGCCGTCAATATCGCCTCGCGGTTGGAGTCCTTGACCAAGGAGGTCAAGCGGCCGGTACTTCTGTCTAAGGCCTTTGTCGACATGGCCGGCTGCAGGCGGGATATGGAAAGCCTCGGCTCCTTCCCTCTCAAGGGACTTGGAGAGCCGGTCGATGTATTCGCTTTTGCTGCCAAGGAAGTCTTGGCTCAACATGGTTGACGAGTAGGCAGGGCCGGCTTGCCCTGCAAATCCTCGATTTTGTACGGCGCGATTCAGTCGGTTGCAAAACGTGAAATGGCCAAAGGGTGCCGTGGGGGAAGGACTTCCCTATATTGTGAAGTGGATCATGACGATAGCCGCCTTATTTTTGGGATCGTTCTGCGCGTACGAACGTTAATAAGAGTTGATTCTATCGGCTCGATCACGAGGGTGCCTGCCACCCATAATACTCTGACAAGGAGAAAACAGATGAGAAAAATCCTGACCCTGGCGTTTTCAGCGGCCTCGTTGATCGTTGCGGGCACCGCTGCGGCGCGCGCAGCCGACATGCCGGCGACCTATAGCGAGGAGCCGGATGACCGCAACGGCGTGAAAATCGGCTATCTCGAATGCGATATCGGCGGCGGCGTCGGCTACGTCCTCGGCTCTGCCAAGGAAATGGATTGCACCTTCCATTCGACGGTCGGGCATTCGCGTCGTGTCGATCATTATACTGGCGCGATCCGCAAGATGGGCGTCGATCTCGGCTTTACAACTCGCAGCCGGCTCGTTTGGCTCGTCTTCGCGCCGACAGCTGGCTACCATCGTGGTTCTCTGAGCGGCCTCTACCAGGGGGCGACCGTTGAAGCGACGGTAGGTGCCGGCGTGGGTACGAACATCCTTGTCGGTGGCACCGCCGGCTCCATCCACCTTCAGACCGTGAGCGTTACGGGTCAGCTCGGCTTGAACGTTGCGGCTACCGGTACGTCGGTCACGCTGACGTCGGTCGATTAAGTGTTTCGCTTAAAGTCTTGACCATTAATATGGCCGCTCCTGCCTGGCGCTGGAGCGGCCTTTTCTTTGGAGCGGCGACACCCAGCTTCGCAGACGGGCGCCTTCCGCTCAAAATCGGTTTATCCATGTACCCTCGCGGCGCTATAACTATGTAAACCCTAGAGATTCTTCGGAGCCAGATTCATGACCGATACCGTCACCGATCGCTTTCTTCGTTACGTTGTTGTCGATACGCAATCGGATCCGGCTTCGGCCACGCAGCCCTCCACCGCGAAGCAGAAGAATCTTGGCCGCATTCTCGCCGAGGAATTGCTGGCGATCGGCCTTGGCGATGCACACCTGGATGAACATGGCTACGTCTATGCCACCATTCCATCGAATGTCGACAAGCCGGTTCCCGTTATCTGCTTCTGTTCCCATATGGACACAGCGCCCGATTTTACCGGTACGAACGTCAAGCCGCAGATCGTGCGCGACTATTCCGGCGGTGATATTCGCCTCACCGGCGATCCACACCAGGTCATTCGCGTTGACGAGCACCCTGCCCTAAAAGATCAGATCGGCAACGACATCATCACGTCGGACGGGACGACGCTGCTTGGAGCCGATGACAAGGCTGGCCTCGCCGAAATCGTCGCGGCCGCCAAATATCTCGTCGACCATCCCGATATCCGCCACGGTACCATCAAGCTTCTGTTCACGACGGACGAAGAGATCGGGCGTGGTGTCGACAAGGTGGATTTGAAGAAGCTGGGAGCGCAATTTGCCTATACGGTCGATGGCGAAACGGCGGGATATATAGAAGACGAGACTTTCTCGGCCGACAGTGTCGAGGTTGTCATCCATGGCGTCGCCATCCATCCAGGCTTCGCCAAAGGAAAAATGGAAAATGCCATCAGGATTGCCGGCGCGATCATCGATAGGCTGCCGAAGAACATAGCTCCAGAGACGACGGACGGTCGCGACGGCTTCATCCACCCTACCGGCATTAGCGGCTCGATGGAGAAGGCTTCACTCAGCTTCATCATCCGCGATTTCGACGAGCAAGGCCTTATCGACAAGGAGACTATGCTGGAGGCGATCGTCAAGGATGTCATGAAAGCCTATCCCGGCTCCTCGCACACCTTCACCGTTCGGCATCAGTATCGCAACATGAAGACGATTCTCGATCACCATCCGGAAATCGTCGAAAATGCTGTCGAGGCCATCCGGCGTGCCGGCATGACGCCAGTGCGCGGCAGCATTCGTGGCGGCACGGACGGTTCCAGGCTTTCCTTCATGGGGCTGCCCTGCGCCAATCTCTTTGCCGGCGGGCATGCCTTTCATTCGCCGCTGGAATGGGTAAGCCGGCAGGATATGGAACGAGCCGTAAAGACCCTTGTAGAGTTGGCCAAGGTGTGGGCGGAACGCTCCTGAAAGCTTTCGAGAATAAGCCTCGTTCATTCTATAAAAGCCTAGTAACCCTGTCGCGAAATAGGTCACTTTGGCCTGTTCGGAACCAATCTCCTTGTCATTATGCAAGCCATCCGTGAATTTTTATATTGAAGCATTACTAATTTAGATTATTCTGTAATGTAGTCTTGGGAGGAAAGGAGAATAGACGAGCCCCTTCATTCCAACTCTACAGTGCGCGCGCTCCGGCAATCAGAAACAGGCTGTCACAAAGTCTAGCTGAAACGGAGTTTAGTCATGAGAGTACAATATTCGCGGATGGCAATCGCTGCATCCGCTCTTCTTCTATTGGCCTCGGCAAGTTATGCAGAGCCCGGCGGCGGGACGGATCACGGCGGCAGCCGGTCCGGCGGACTGGGCGCGGGTGTTGGCGTATCGGTCGGCGGTATCAACGCTGGTTTGGGCGCCGGGCTCGGCTCCAATGGGCTTAATGCCGGCGTCGGAGCTTCCGTCGGCGGCACGAATGGCGTCAATGCCGGAGCGGGTGCCTCCGTATCCGGAACGAGTGGTGTCAATGCGGGCGTCGGCGCATCGGTTGGTGGCTCCAGCGGAGTGAATGCCGGCGTGGGCGCATCGGCCAACAGCAATGGCGTCAACGCCGGTCTCGGCGCTTCGGTCGGAGGCTCAAGCGGCGTCAATGCCGGCGCTGGCGTCTCCGTCGGCGGATCCGGGGTGGGCGTTGGAGTGGGTGTCGGTGTCGGAGGAAGCGGTTCAGGCGGCAGTGGCGGTGGAACTGGCAGCGGGACTGGCTCGACTGGTGGTACCGGCTCTAGCGGAACCGGTATGGCAACCGGAGGCACTGGCGGCACGAGCGGCTTCGGGCTGGGCTCGGGCAATTCCGGCACGGGATCGAGCACGCGCACGCTTGCCGCTTTCCGTACCATGTCGAGTGCTGAACAGAAACGTATGCTGATTGCCTGTCGTCAGGTGACGGCATCCGGCAATTTCGATGCTGGTCTCGTCAGCCTCTGCCAGCTGCTGCGCAGTACGGCGAGCGCCGGCGGCCTATAGGGGGCTTTCCGTCGGGTGTCTCAACACCCCTTCGATCGAGAACAAAAGCCTACGCCCGTTGCCTTGATATCGGCAATGGGCGCAGACATGCGTCCCAATTACCAATCTGCGCGGGCAACATTGTCGATCATCTGTCGGCTGCGGCGCAACATCACGCCTGGGGCATCCACCGCTCTGTTCAAAAGGTTGCGCGCGCCGGCAAGGGGATGAAATCCGACCCTTTCTTCCAGCAGCACGGGAGGCGGATCGTCGTTTGCAAGTGGCGGAGTTACCTCAGCATATTCCGGGTGACCTGTTATCAGCGGGTCCTGTGTTTCGCATTGCGGCAAGCAGCGGTCGAAATGCTCCACATCACCGGATGACGCGATCCTAGTCTTTGCGGCATCGGAATGCGACGCAATGTGCTTTACCGGCGGGTTGGTCTTGGTCATGGCAGCAAGCGGCGAAGGTTGCGGAATTGGCACTGACAACTGCGGCTTTGCCGGGCTCGCATCAATCGCTAGCTGCAAATGGTTCACGGGAAGCTGCAGTGCGGGTGCTGGACGATTGATAGCGATACGGCCGCTGTCGTCGATGAATTGTATGGTGCGGTCGACGGGGCCGGTTTGAACAATGACATAAAGAGCACCGACAACGGTGCCGCAAACAGCAAGCCCGGAACCCAGCCTTCGGGTCGTCTCGCTTTGGCCATTCCACCATCTCATAGGCTGCGTATCCATCGACCGCTCCTTTTGACAAAATCCCGGCTAGCAATTTTCATGCGAACTGTGGCGCGGCTTTTACCGAAACGTGGCCAATTGCAGACCTTTTGCAAAGAAATGTTGACGAATGCGTTTTGCGCATCCTGACGGTAAGGATGAACTGCCTTCGACGGCCGCCATTCCTCTTCATAATACTAGCGGAAGAACTGCGATGAAAAACCCCGCCCGCTCGACGGCCGACCTGAGTTCGCGGATAGCGAGTATAGGGAAGCTGTCGTGAACATACGGTAAGAATTGATGTTTCCGCCGCAGCCTAGTGATCGAAACCGCGAATCATTCGTGGCGGATGGCGCCTTCAAAATCGCTGATTCGCGTAAATTGAATCTCATATTCTCGCCGCGCTTATCACGGCAGCACGTAAATTGTATCGAACATTATTAACCATGTTTTTTAAAACTATTAATTATCTGCCGGTATTCTCTGAGTAAAGCAAAACTCTACTTTGAGGGTATTCTTTCGATACTGTCGCAACTGCCCCGGTGATTTCCTGCCTGATTGCCAGCGAAGCATATATGTGCTTATTTTATTATATTCTGATATGTTTGAGGCATATGCGAGGGGGAATGTGAATGCTGAGAATGCTCTGCGGTACAGTTCTGACTGGTATCGCAATGACCCTGGTAGCATCGCCCGCGATGGCTGCCACTGCAACCGCCAATATGACGGTCACCATCACCATCCAGGCGCAGTGCCTCGTCCAGAGTACCAATAATCTCAACTTTGGCACCAACGGTGTCATCACCGGCAATATCGACCAGGCAACCACCATCGGAGTGCAATGTACATCCGGGCAGACCTACAATGTCGGCCTGAGTGCCGGCGCTGGGGCGGGAGCTACGACAGCTGTCCGTGTCATGACGGGCCCGGCAAGTGCGACGATCAATTATGCGATCTACAGCGATGCCAACCGAACGCAGACCTGGGGCACCACCATAGGCACCGATACCGTCTCGGGCACAGGTAATGGCGCAGTCCAGAACATAAATGTCTATGGCCGGGTACCCCCGCAGACCACCCCGGCCGCGGGCGTCTACACCGATACCGTGGCCGTTACCGTCACCTACTGAAAACTCACAGATCCAGGAGGCCGTCATGCAACGCATGTTGCCATGCATTGCCGCGACTATGCTTTTGCTGCTCGGTGCTTACGGCCTGAACGCGGCATCTCTGCGAGTAGCACCCACAAGTCTCGATCTCACGGCGCCGGCCGCTGCCACGGTCTTGAACCTCGCCAATGACGGAGATCATGCGATCAACGTCCAGATACGCGTCTTCAAGTGGAGCCAGGCAGGTGGCATAGAAACTCTGGAACCGACCCGGGATGTCGTTGCCAGCCCGCCTGCGACGAGAATGAATCCCAACGCGCAATATGTGGTCAGAGTGGTTCGTACGAGCAAGGCGCCTGTCAAGGCCGAAGAGACCTATCGTGTTATTGTCGATGAGCTGCCAGACCCTGCCCGCGCGCGCGCCGGCACGGTCACCCTCATCATGCGCCAGTCCATTCCAGTCTTCTTCAAGCGGCCGGACATAAAGCCTGCCGATATCGTCTGGAGCCTCAAGCGGCAGGGCAACAACCTTTCTCTGACCGGCAAGAACAATGGTGGCAGCCGCTTCCGTCTGTCGAACGTAACCCTGGCGCAGGGCGCAACGAAGATCGGCAGCCGCAACGGGCTGGTCGGATACGTACTTGCCGGTGCGACGATGCAATGGTCGATGGGAACAGCAAAATCTCTCACCGGCAGCGTCGTAACACTCCATGGCCAGAGTGATCTTGGGCCGTTCGATGCTGAAGTCGCCGTTAATCAACGGTAGTGCCGGCGCCGTTTTCATATGCATGCTTTTCTCAGTGCCGGCGTTGCGTGCTCAGGAAGTGCCCGATCAGCCGGCAGACATAGCCATTGCAGGCCAACGGGCGGCCATACTGGACGTCTACCTCGAAGTATTCATCAACAATGCATCGATGAACATGATAGGTAATTTCAAACAGCGTCCGAACGGTTCCCTCGCGGCAACCGCAAAGGAGCTGCGCGAAGTCGGCATTAAGCCGCCGGCCGGCGCCGACGACGACAAGCTGATAGAGCTCAGCACCTTGCCTGGTCTGTCCTATCAGGTCGACGATGAGACGCAGCGCCTCTATGTCCAGACGACGGACAGGGGGCGCGCACCTCGCGTCATCAATGTCAGGCAGCAGCAGGAAAATGCCATCCCGGCACCCCAGGCCGGCTACGGCGCCGTCTTGAACTATTCCCTCTACGCAAGTTCCAACGGCCTATTCCAAGGCAATTCGAACATGTTCCAGGGAATATCCGGATCTTTCGATGCACGTCTCTTCAGCCTCTATGGCACGCTCAGCCAGTCCTTCCTCGCCGGATATTCCGAAGGCAGCCTTGACGGCATAACTCGCCTCAACACGACCTGGAGCTATTCCGATCCGAAGAACCTCGTTACCTATCGCGCGGGTGATCTAACCACTGGCGGCCTGTCATGGACACGACCAGTCTATTTCGGCGGCATTCAGCTTCAGCGCAATTTTGCACTGCGTTCGGACCTGGTGACCGAACCGCTGCCCTCCTTTACCGGGACGGCGGCCGTCCCTTCGACACTCGATATCTATACGCAGAACGTTCGCACCTATTCCAGCGACGTCCCCGCCGGACCATTCGAAGTCACCAACCTGCCGGTCTTTTCTGGAGGCGGGCAAGCGACCGTCGTGCTGCGCGACAGCCTGGGACGCGAAACCACGCAGACCTTGCCCTTCTACTCCTCCAATTGGCTTCTGCGTCAGGGCCTTTTGGACTTTTCCGCCGAGCTCGGCACTCCGCGTCTGAATTTCGGCACCGATTCCAATGATTACGACGGTCGTATCATGGGCGCCGCTACCGCAAGGTACGGCCTGACAGATTGGCTGACACTGGAAGGCCATTTCGAGGGTGGCGCCGATCTCCTGAATGGCGGTGCGGGAGCCGCCTTTCCGATCAACTCGTTCGGTGTAGCGTCAATAGCGGGCGCGGCAAGCAAAAGCGGGTCGCGTTCCGGCGCGCTGATGAATGCCGCATTCGAGCTCAATTACGACAGATGGGCTCTTTACGCCCGGGTACAGCGGACCTTTGGCGATTATGACGACATAGCCTCGATCTCCGCGCGGCCGACAACCAATGTTGCCGGAGATGTGAGCATTTTCAGTGCCGGTGTGCCGCGAGCCATCGATCAGATCACGCTGAGCGTGCCAACACCACTCGATCTTTCCAGCCTCAACCTCTCTTATACCAGCCTCGAAAGTGCCGACGGCACCAGGAGCAAGATAGCCGGTCTTTCCTACAGTCAGACCTTCAAGCGTGCGACGGTCTATGCGAGCGCCTTCACGGATCTCGACGACAGAAGCAACTTCGGTTTCTTTGCCGGCCTCTCCATCCCCTTCGGCGGCAACGTCACGGCCAATACGGGCGTACAAGGCGGGCCTAACGGCCTCGGCGTCGTGGCCGACGTTTCCAAGTCGATGCAGCAGGAGGACGGCAGCTTCGGCTGGCGCCTACGCACCTCCGAAGGCGAAGACACCTATCGCGAGGCGGCAATCGGCTATCGGGCTCCCTTCGCGCAGGTCGAGGCAGGTCTTCAACAGCAGGATCATCGGACCAACGCCACGGCTCGCGTCGATGGTGCCATCGCTGTTGCAGGCGGTGGCGTCTTTGCCACCAATAGGATTGACGATGCCTTTGCCGTCGTCGATGTCGGCGCTCCCAATGTCGAGGTTCAGCAGCAGAACCGGCCTGCCGGCAAGACCAATTCGAGCGGCCGCATCCTGGTGCCCAATCTCAATTCCTATGAACCGAATACCCTATCCATCGATCCTAAGAACCTACCCGTCGACGCCGATGTGCCGGCGACGAAGGAAATCGTCGTGCCGGCGGATCGCAGCGGTGTCGTCGTCAAGTTCGGTGTATCCGAAGCGCCGCAAGCCGCCCTCATTACGATCAAGGACAAGAATGGGGTGCCGCTGCGTGCCGGGCTCGGCGGCACCTTACAAGGATCGAGCGAGGATTTCGTCGTCGGCTATGACGGACAAGCCTACATTCGCGGACTGCACGCAAGGAACGCAATCGACATATCACTTGAAGACGGAACGAAGTGCCATGCCGAATTCGCCTACAAGCCGCAGCGGGGCGAACAGGTCGTCATCAATGACGTCAGGTGCCTTTGAAAGGGAGTTGAAAAGATGCTGCGTTCGCTCGCTCTTTTGCTCGCACTGCTGTTGCCTTCGCTATGCGCTGCGCAAAGCTGCAGCTTCTCGGCTACCAATATGAACTTTGGCGCGGTCGATACCCTATCAGGCACCCCGGTCAATTCGACATCTACGATAAGTGTATCCTGTTCCGGCGGGCTCCTGGACCTGGGCAAGCGGCTTCTGATTTGCCCCGATATCGGCGCCGGCAGTGGAGGAGCGTCGTCGGCCGCGGCGCGCCAAATGTTGAACGGAAGCAGTTCTTTGAACTATCAGCTCTATTCCGACAACGGCCGAAGCGTGGTGTGGGGATCGAGCAGCTGGTCCTATCCATCACGTGCACCGGTCTATGCGCTGACAATGGCCTTGCTGAATGGCTCGTTGATCGGCGCAACTGGCAGCATGACGGTCTATGGAGCTGCACTCGGCTCTCCGCCGACGGCAGTACCGGGGTCGTTTACGTCCAGCTTCACATCGACCTACACCTCCTTCTATTACAGCTACAGTAGTGCGACTACCTGTTTTGCTCCTTCTGGAACGATTGGAACCGCATCGTTCAGCGTCAATGCAACCGTCGCCGCCAATTGCCTTGTCAGCGTCCAGAACATTGATTTCGGGACACAGGGCGTATTGAGCACGAATGTCGATGCCACCGGTTCCGTCACGGCAACCTGTACGCCGGGCACGACTTATACGATCTCCTTGGGTGGCGGCGGCGCGAATGCTCTGCCGACGGCGCGAAAGATGGCGAAAGGATCGGAGACGGTGACCTACGGCCTCTACAAGGACACCAGCCGGTCGCAGCCCTGGGGCGATGCCAATACGCCGGGTAGCACCGTCGCCGGAACGGGAACCGGCAGTGCTCAACTGTTGACGGTCTACGGCCGAGTGCCACCGCAGACCACGCCATCCTCAGGCATTTACACCGATACGGTCGTGGTGACGCTCACCTACTGACTGCGAGTTTCCAACAAGCAGGTTGTTCGGATAATCTCGGTCATAGCGAAGCGTGTCAGGCCGCGCTTGCGCCGCTCTGGCCGCGTCTCGAGGCGGAGATTGCCGTTTGTCCAGTCGTCTTCTCGGACGAGCAGACCAAATTGCGCCCGTTGCGTTTGGCATGATAGAGCCGGTTGTCCGCAACGACGACCAGCTTTTCCCAATTTTCGAACAGGCATTGCGCCTGCCAATCGACGCCGAAGCTGGCGGTCACCTTCAAGCCATGTTCATCGCTGACGACGGCTTGCGCCAATGTTTCCCGCAATCGCTCGGCCGTTGAACGCGCTGACACCTCGGTGACGTCACCCATTACGACGATGAATTCCTCACCGCCGTAGCGGGCGAATAGATCGGCGGGGCGCAGGCACGGGCCTAGAATCTGCGCCGTTCTTTGTAGCACCATGTCGCCGACGGCGTGACCGTACCGATCATTGATCGATTTGAAATGGTCGATATCGAACATGATGATTGCGAAGCCTCGGGAGCCAGCTTCCGGAGTCGCGAGCAATTCCTCCACCGCATCCTCTAGCGCGCGCCGATTGAGAAGACCAGTGAGCGCATCCGTCTGGGAGAGACGTCTTAACTCCTCCGTCATCGATTTGCGCTCCATTTCCAGGTGCCGCTTGAAGCGTTGCTGCTCACGCAAAAGGTCAAGACGCAGGAACAGTTCCCGCATCTCACGTCCGGCGTGAGGTATCGGTGGCGGCGTCGTAAGGTTGCCGACGGCAATCTCGTCGATCTGTCGCATGACAGCCAGCATCGGCCGGAAGAGCGAACGTCTGAGCACGTAGGCTAACCAAATCACAACCGATACCGCCATGACGGCAAGCAGTGCGGAGATCAGCATGGCTCTCAGGGATTTCTGCTGTACTTCGTCGAGAGAGTTCAATGCCGCGGTTTCGATGAGTTCACGCAGGTTCTCGGTCGATTTCATTCCAGGCACGTATTTCGCTGTGAACTCTCCGGGTGTGAGCGCATCGCTCGCATTCGCATCAAAGGCGACGCGCTGAGCGTAAGGCAGCGCTCCGGCAAAGTAACTGACCGTCACCTGATCCAACAGCCTTGCGAGAGCCTGGGATTGCAATGTAACGGGCGCATAGGTTTTCAGCAGCGCATTCACTTCGAAAAGCCTGTTCAATTCGTTGTCGAACGCAGCTCTATAGTGGGAACGGGCCTGCCCCTGTGAGGCCAGCATTATGACGACATAGGAGCCCAGCCTTCCGGCACGCTCTCTGAGCGTTCCGGCCATCGAGGTCAGCATGACTTCGGCGCCTGTCTCGGGCGCCAGTGCAATGACCGATCGGCCGGCGACATCCCGGTAATCCTGGGCGCGATCCGCTGCACGGAACATTGCCTGTATGGCGTCCGCGATCCTTGCGCCGCTGCGCTCGCCGCGTGGCAAGGCGGCCACCGCATCGACCGCCTGACGGCCGCTCTCCAGCTGAGCCTTAAGCGCCATGAATGCGCTGCGCATTTCCGCGGACTGGTCTATTTCCGTTTTAAAGAGCGCTTCGAGCTTGGCGATATCCTTGTCGGTTGTTTCGCGGCTTGCTTTCAGATCGGCAGCAAATTGTGCTTGCTCACGCTCCGAAGCGCCCATCAGACTGTTTGCAGGACCGCGTTCTCTCGATATCGTCGCGGCCGCGTGCAGCGCCGTATGAAAACGGCCGAACTCGATTACGCCGCGCTTGTAGTTGAGGTAATCCGACAGGCTGAAGGCAATCGTCGAGCCGGCCATCATCAAGCAAACCATGATAACAGCTACCGCGCCGATCCATTGTAGCTGTTGAATTTTAAGCCGCGACAATAAATGCTCTCCAAAATCACCGTCTATTGCGGATTACATCAGATTTGATGGAATCTTCACTTAACGAACAGGTTTAAATCTTTCTCATGTTCTTTAAGTCCGCATATCCGAACAGTCGGCCTGACATGACAGTCTTCCGCATGCGAGATGACGGTTTGGCGATCTTGAGCCGCAATTATATTGCGGCTGGTTGCCGGCGTCGTGCTCCGCGCATGCGATAGGAAAGAATGGTGCCGAAAATGAGTTCGCGGCGCGTATGGTAACTGCTTGATAGCGGACCTGCTTCATCAAGCGGTTCTTGCCCGGCAAATCTAGTTTTGCAGAAAGATCGAAGGCATCAGGTTAGCCCGAGCCGAATAATGTGGCTGGCCGACGACATGGGATATCACCAGCGCATAGACCAGGATAGAGCCGACTACGATGACGATGCCGCTAATGGGAAGCCCAATTTTTGACGTGGGAGCCGTCGACGTATCCGGCGGATTCGCGCGGCTGGCCTTTCGGGTGGATTGATCCGCCGTTGCAAGGGGAAGCTGCAACTCCCTTTCCATGCGAGCCTGCGCATCAAGGTGCTTGCCGTATCTCGCTGCGGACCGAAACTGGATAACTTCACCCATTTCTCACGCGGTCCCTTTTACCGCTTGCGGTTATTGGCCATTTTCCTGGCTGTTGTCATTATTGCTATAGTCGACACGAACCACGACCTTTTCCGGCCGTTGCTCGCCATGCGGAACGATCACAGTCACGATACAGCGATTCTCGCGTGGCTTGACGGATAGGAGGCGTCCCTTGGTCGTCGAAAGAACCTGATCCACCGCACTCGAGCAATCCTGAACATTGTAGGTGCTTTGAGTGATTTGACCTGCCATTGCGGAGCCTGCAATTGAAATTCCCGCAAGTATCGTTAGGACCCTGATCATGCTTCCACTATACCTCAACGAAGGCAAGGAAGCGACAGCAGTTCGCAATGAACCAAGTCTATTTGCGTCATCTTTCCTGCTGTGCTGCAGAAATCACAGAGGCTAATATCAGCCGGCAGACATGGACTTTCATGGCGAATTCATGGATGGAGATGCGGCGCAGCCTGCTGCCCTCGCCAAAGATTGCGTGCCATCGCGCCATCGAGATCAATCCGCTCGTCCCTGGGAGAATGATGCTTACTCTGGAAACCTCCCGGCTCGTTCTCAGGCCTTGGCAGGATAGCGACCGCGCTCCTTTTGCAGCCGTAAACGCGGATGCGCAGGTTCGGCAATATTACTATCCGAGCCTGCTCACGGCTGCTGAGACTGATGAACTGATCGATGAAGCGACCGCGCAGTTGGCCAACGAAGGTTTCGGCTTCCTGGCCGTGGAACGCAAGGCCGACGGCGCGCTGATCGGCGGCGCAGGTCTTTCAAGTCCCGGGCCGGAAGTTCCGGGCGATTTTCCATTGGAGATCGGTTGGATTCTGGGGCGTGGCTATTGGCGGCAGGGCTATGCGGCGGAAATCAGCCGGTGTTGCCTGGATTTCGCCTGGCAGGAGCTGCAGGCTGATTGCGTGATCGGCTATACGTCGGCGATCAACATCCCCTCCCGCCGCGCAATGGAGAAAATTGGCATGGTCTATGTCGAGGGCGGTGATTTCGATGACATCACAGTGCCGCCGGGCAATATTCTGCGGCCGCACGTGCTCTATCGCATCGATCGTCCTAGGCAGAAAATCCATGAATGAACAGGATAAGCCACGCCGAAAGCCTGCGGATCGGCAATCGCTGTTCTTGTGTTCCCCCTTCTTTCACGCGAAATATTTGCCATGAGCATACCGACATCCCATCCCTTCGACTTCGATCCCACCTACGGCATGCAGCTTGCGCAGTTGGAGGCGATAGAGACGCCGGAAGCCCCGACGGGCTTCGACGATTTCTGGCGGCAGCGCTACAGGGCAGCGCTGGCCATCGATCCACAACCCAAGCTTCGTCATAGCCAGTTGCGCCACGACAATTGGCACGTCTTCGATATCAGCTACGCGTCGACAGGGTTGTTTCAGATCAATGGCTGGCTGCTCATTCCCCGCAGCGGACAGGTGCGGCGCGGCCTGGTCGTCGGACACGGGTATGGCGGAAGAGATCAGCCGGAATTCGATTGGCCGGTAGAAGAGACGGCTATCCTTTTTCCCTGCTGCCGGGGGCTTTCCCTTAGCGCCAACCCAAAAATCCCCTCGGATGCATCGGGCCATGTCCTTTGCGGTATCGAAAACCGCGATGCCTATGTTATCGGCGGCTGCGTGGAAGACATCTGGCTCGCCGTCTCGACATTGGAGACCCTCTATCCGTGGCTTGCCGGCCATATCGGCTATAGCGGTATCAGTTTCGGTGGCGGCATCGGCGCTCTCGCCATTCCTTTCGATGCGCGGATCAGTCGCGGCCATCTCATCGTCCCGACTTTTGGCAACCGGCAGCTATGGCTGACACTGCCAACCGTCGGCAGCGCCCAATCGGTTCAGGCCTATCAGCAAAAGCACGGCAGCGTTCTCGAGACACTGCGGTTCTTCGATGCTGCGATCGCCGCGCAGCGCATCACTGTGCCGATGCTTGTCGCACCCGCGCTTTTCGATCCCGCAGTCGCACCACCCTGCCAGTTCTCTGTCGCAAATGCGCTGCAGAAATTTAACGAAATCTTCATTCTGGATGCCGGTCATTTCGATTATGCTGGCAGCGCGCAGCAGAACGCAGTTCTGCGAGACATGGTCGGGCAATTCTTCAAGGTGCTATGAACCGCGAATACCTATGCTGGTACAGTCCTCGGCTGCATCGGGACATGGAGTTGTTGGTGTTCGGCCATGCCGGCGCCAAGGTATTGGTATTTCCCACCCGCGACGGTCGCTTCTGGGAATATGAGCAGGTCGGCATCGTCGCCAGCCTCGCGGATAAGCTGAATGCCGGACAGCTTCAGCTCTACTGCATCGAAGGGCTGGCGGCAGAAACCTTCTACGGCTTTCATCGCCACCCATCCGAGCGCATTCGTAGGCATAACGCTTTCGAGGAATACATCCTCAACGAAGTCCTGCCTCTGATGGCGCAGAAGAACGGGCATGAGTGCACCATCGTTCACGGCTGCAGCCTCGGCGCCTTCCAGGCCGCAAGCCTGGTTTTTCGCCACCCTCACCTCTTCCGCAAGCTGGTCGCCTTTTCCGGCCGCTACGATCTGACGATGAAGGTCGAATCCTTCACGGATCTGTTCGAAGGCTATTACGACGATGATATCTATTTTCACACCCCGACACATTTTCTGCCGGGACTTGCTTGCGAGTGGCGTTTGGACAAGCTGCGCCAGATCGATATCGTCATGACGATCGGAGACGCCGATCCCTTCTTCGACAATAATCGCCACCTTAGCCGACTGCTCGCCGACAAGGGGATCGATCATCGGCTGCATGTATGGGACGGACGCGCGCATCGCGCAGATGCTTGGCGCCGAATGGCACCACTCTATATCTGACGAAGAAAACGAGTTCCCAGGCCTTCAGGCCAGCCCGGCCGGTATCGGTCGAAGCGCCTTATGTGCGCCGTAATCGCGCTCGTGGGATTTGCGGTGTTGCCGTTCGGAGCTTGCGGAAAACTCGACCAGAATACGCTCCATCATGCCATCCGGATAGGTTCCGGTGTCGTTCGTTTCAACTTCCGACTGGGCGGTAACGATCTTCATATTCATCTCTAGTCCTCCGGCTCTGCACGGAAACCCTTGATTCCAATATCTGTTCTATTAGTATTTCTGAAAATTGTTAAAAAATTAACTACGTCCGTTAATCAAATCGGGCGCCACGGCATCGAACTTGAATGGCTGGCCGGATTGGAACATTCTCGCAATCCTGGCGTTCAATCTCTGATTTGATGGGGGGCTTGATGTATCGATCCAAATCGCCCTGGGCGCAGTTCTTCTCGTTGCCGGTGAAGCAGCTGATATTGATTTAGACTTTAACCTCGAGGTTGAGATCCAAAAGGACCTCGCGGGAGTTCGCATGCCTTCGATCAATCACTGTCCAATCGGCGGATAGACTGGAGCAGATCATGGCCATCGTCATCACATCGATCATCCTCGCACTCATCGGTCTGGCGCTCGGTGGCGGCGGCCTCTGGCTTGTGCTGCTTGGCGGAAGTCCCTTTTATCTTCTGGCCGGCATCGCCTTCCTCCTGACGGCGATCCTGCTTTATATGCGCAAGGCAGCCGCGCTTTGGCTCTATGCGATCTTCGTACTGGCAGCGCTTGGATGGGCGATATGGGAGGTCGGTTTCGACTGGTGGCAGCTCGGTCCGCGCGGCGGATTGATCATTCTGATCGGTCTGTGGCTGCTGACACCCTGGATCCGGCGACCGCTGGGCTTTCGCAGCCTGGACGGCGTTCACTACGGGGCCAATCCCTGGCCGCTTGCGATCCCCTTGATCATCGCCATCCTCGTTGCCGTCTATTCGATGACGACAGATCCGCACGATCTCTCCGGCGATCTGCCGACGACAACAGCTGCGAATGCCCCGATGGGCGGTGATGTGCCCGATGGTGAATGGCATCAGTATGGCAGAACCTCCTTCGGCCAGCGTTACTCGCCTCTCGATCAGATCAATGCGCAGAATGTCGCGAACCTCAAGGAAGTCTGGCGATATCAGACAGGTGATGTGAAGCGCCCCGATGACATCGGCGAGACGACCTATCAGGTCACGCCGTTGAAGATCGGCGACACGCTTTATATCTGCACACCCCATAGTCTGGCGATCGCCATCGGTGCGACGGACGGCAAGGAAAAATGGCGCTACGATGCCAATGCCGGCATGAACCCCAATCGACAGCATCAGACCTGCCGCGGTGTCTCCTATTATCACGACACGACCGCTGCAGCCGGTGCGCCCTGTGCCGATCGCGTCTATCTGCCGACCTCGGATGCCAGACTGATCGCGCTCGATGCTGCCAATGGCAAAGTGTGCCAGAGCTTTGCCGATCAGGGCACCCTGCATCTTGAAACCGGCATGAAATACAATCCGGCCGGTTATTATTATTCGACATCGCCGCCCGTCATCGTCGCCGACAAGATCATTATCGGCGGCGCGGTGAACGACAATTATTCCACCCAGGAACAGTCAGGCGTCATCCGCGGCTTCGATGCCCGGACCGGGGCTCTGCTCTGGAACTGGGATTCCGGCAATCCGGATCAGACGGCGCCGCTGCCCGCCGGGCAGACCTATACGACCAACTCGCCGAACAGCTGGTCGGTTTCCAGCGCCGATGAGAAGCTCGGCATGGTTTATGTTCCGCTTGGCAACCAGACGCCGGACCAGCTCGGCATGGGCCGCAGCGCCAATGTCGAACGCTTCTCCTCCTCGGTTGTGGCGCTTGATATCAATACCGGCCAGCTCAAATGGGTGCAGCAATTCGTCCATCACGATCTCTGGGATATGGACGTGCCGGCCCAACCCGTGCTCGTCGATCTGACTAAGGCCGATGGCAGCACGGTTCCCGCATTGGTCGCTTCGACCAAGCAGGGCGACATATACGTGCTTGATCGCCGCACCGGCACGCCGATCATTCCCTTCAAGGAAATACCGGCGCCGGGCGGCACCATTCCCGAGGACCACGCCTCGCCGACACAGCCGATCTCCGATCTGACCTTCTCGCCGCCGCCCCTGCAGGAAAGGGACATGTGGGGCGTCTCGCTGTTCGATCAGCTCGCCTGCCGCATCGCCTTCCATCAGCATCAGTATGAAGGCCGCTACACACCGCCGTCGCTACGCGGCTCCATCATTTTCCCCGGCAATTTCGGCACCTTCAACTGGGGCAGCGTCGCCGTCGACCCGGAACGGCAGATCATGTTCGGCATGCCGACTTATCTCGCCTTCACTTCGCGGTTGGTGCCGCGCGCCGAGATCCCGCCGAAGGGAGCCGGCGACAAGGGCAGCGAACAAGGCCTGAACCGAAACGAGGGCTCCCCTTACGGCGTCTATATGGGGCCGTTCGTCAGCCCGCTCGGCGTTCCCTGCCAGGCACCGCCCTGGGGCTATGTCGCCGGTGTCGACCTGAAGACCGGCAAGATCGCCTACAAGCACAAGAATGGCACCGTCCATGACATGACGCCCCTGCCTCTTCCCTTCAAGGTCGGCGTTCCCGGCATTGGCGGGCCGATCGTCACCAAGGGCGGAGTAGCGTTCCTGGGGGCAGCGGTGGACAATTATCTTAGGGCCTATGATGTCACGACCGGGAGACAGCTTTGGCAGGCACGCCTTCCGGCGGGCGGCCAGGCAACGCCGATGACCTATACCGCCAGCGACAACAAGCAATATGTCGTCATGGTGGCGGGAGGCCACGGCTCGGTCGGAACTAAGCCGGGCGACTATGTGATTGGTTATACCCTGCCATGAATCGGCGACGGAGCGGCCAGACAAGCCGCTCCCTTCTGCCGCGGCCCTGGCTTAACTCTTCGAAGAGCGGAGATCCCCCTCGGCGCCGTGATCCGCGGAGTCTGGTGGAGGCTCCCAGCCGAAGACGCTGCGACCGCCATAGGAAAAGGAGCGGTCGAATTCGCCGGCAACGATCTCCTTGAGATCGGGGCCGGTGACATAACGCTCCAGCATCCGCGATTGGTCATCCAGCCGCTTCAGCGCCGACAATTCCTCGTCACGACCGAGGCGTCCCTTCCTGACGGCGGATTTCATCACGCTGATTGTCTCGTCATAGACCTTCAGCGGCACCGGAAAGGGATGCCGGTCCTTGCCGCCATGGGCAAGCGAGAAGCGCGCTGGGTCGGAGAAGCGGCAGGGTGCGCCATGGACGACTTCGGCGACCATCGCTAAAGCCTTGACCGTTCTGGCGCCGACGCCGGGCGTCAGAAGCAGATCCTCGAAATCCACCGGACCGCGATCGGCGGCCGCAGCGAGATTTCCGTGCAGGCGCCTCATGTTCACATCTTCCTGGCGCACATCATGATGTGCCGGCATGACGAGGTACGGCAGCATCGGCTGCGCTTCTTGTTTGTTAATTACTGGAGATTTCCCTTCCAGAACATTGAGTTCACGAATGATTTTATCTGGCCCCAATGAGGCGAGCAGATCCAGCTGACCGTCGCGGGAACGCTCGGCGCGCCGATCGGCAAGATTGACGATCTCGCCCTGCTCGCGTCCCTCGATGGCTGCATGCGGAGAATCCAGGAAGCTCGTCAAACCCTCCGACAGCCAGTGATATCGGCGTGCTTGCCGGCGTTCGTCGTTCATGCCCTGCTGGATGACGACCCACTTGCCGTCATCCGCGACGATGAAGCCATGGAGATAGAGATCGAAGCCATCCTGCATGGCTGCACTATCCACTTTTGCGATCAGTCGGCTCTTGGTCGCGAGCGACGCGCCGTCGATGCCGACGTGATCGCCGATCTCAAGCAGTTCGCCCGGCGTCTTGCGCGATTGCGCACCACGGCCGCCGCAGACATGGATGCCGAGTTCGCCGGAAAGCGGCGGCAGGCCACGCTTCAAGGCGCCGAGAACGCTCGTCGTGATCCCCGAGGAATGCCAATCCATGCCCATGACGGCGCCGAAGGACTGGAACCAGAAGGGATTGGCGAGACGGCGAAAGAGTTCGTCACGCCCATAATGCTGCACGATCGCCTCGGTGATGACAGCGCCCAGGCGCGTCATGCGGTCTCCAAGCCAGCGCGGTACGCGGCCGCCATGCAGGGGAAGATCAGCTTTGCCGGCTCTCTGTGCCAAATCCACGACTCTCGTTCTTTACCGAGACATTGTAGTCCCGGCAGCGAAGATATGCCAATCGCAACGCTTAGCGATCAGTGGAGGTCGTACTGTTGGATTGTGATGGGATTAGGCCAATACCGGTGTCGGCGCAAAATCCTGCATTGGCCCCGAAAAAGGCTTTGGCAATGGGGAGGCGTACGAGCTGCGCTTGCTGGTGGATAGGCCTAGGGATACTAAAGCTTCGGCCTGCTTGACCGCTGCGGCGACACCATCCACGACCGGGACGCCGTAGATCGACTGCAGCTCTCGTGCGAGATCCGTCATGCCGGCGCAGCCGAGTACGATGGCTTCCGCTCCATCTTCGGCGAGCGCTCGCTCGATTTCCGCCCGCAGCTTTCCGATTGCACTCGAAGACGAATCTTCAAGCTCGAGCACGGGGATATCGGAGGCGCGAACCTTTGCCCGCGCGCCCATGCCATAACGATGGACAAGATTGTCGATGAGGATGCGTGAGCGTTCGAGCGTCGTCACTACGCTAAAGCGTTGTGCCAGGAAGCCGGCCGTGGCTACGGCTGCTTCACACAGACCGACGACAGGTACGTCGCAGAACATGCGTGCGGCTTCCAGACCGGTGTCGTCGAAACAGCAGATGATCGCGGCGTCATAGCCTTCGCCCTGCCTCTCCTTCAATTCGCGCAGCATGCCGGGCACGGCGATAGCGCCGTCATAATAGCCCTCGATCGAAGCCGGCCCCATCTGCGAGGTGGCGGCGATGATCTCCGTGCCGGGACCTGCTACGGCACGCGCAGCGATCGCCGCCTTCTCCGTCATGGAAGCCGTCGTATTCGGATTGATGAGCAGCAGGCGCATGATCTCAACTTTTCTTGGCTTGGCGGCGGCCGAGCATGGTCATGACTGCAAGCGCCAGCAGGATAATGGTGAAGGAAAAGAGCGTCGTCACCGTTCCGAGCGCATAGAGCACCGGCGTCGTGACATTCGTCGTCATGCCGTAGATCTCGAGCGGCAGGGTGTTGTAGGTGCCTGACGTCATCAGGGTTCGGGCGAACTCGTCATAGGACAGCGTGAAGCCGAACAATCCGACGCCGATCAGGCTCGGAGCAATCATCGGCAGCACGACATGACAGAAGGTTTGCCAGGAGCTGGCGCCAAGATCGCGAGCGGCCTCCTCATAGGCCGGCGAAAACCGGTTGAAGACGGCGAACATGATCAGCACGCCGAAGGGCAAGGTCCAGGTCAAATGTGCGCCGAAGGCGGAGGAATACCAGGCCGGCGCGATGCCACCCTGTTGAAAGACGACGCCGATCCCAAGCGAAATGATGATGGACGGAACGACGAGGCTGGCAACGGTCGCATAGAACAGAAATGTCGAGCCGCGAAAGCGGCGGCGAAAGGCAAGGCCTGCCAGCAGCGACACGACGACGGTCACGATCATAACCATCACGCCGAGGATCAAGGAGCGCTGGAAGGAGGCGCCGAAATCGCCGACTGCCTGCTTTTCGAAAAGATTGGCGAACCAATGCAGCGAAACGCCATTCAACGGGAAGGTCAGGCCGCCGTCCGGCCCCTGGAAAGACAGGATGATGACCGCCGAGAGCGGACCATAGAGAAACAGCACGAAAATCGTGAAGAAGATCGCGAGAACATAAAATTCCAGGCTGCGCTTTTCATGGTTCATCCTAGAGCTCCTTGCGGATATCGACGATACGCAGGATGGCGGCAACCATCAGCAGCACGACGATCAGAAGCACGACCGCATTGGCGGCGGCTGCCGGATATTGCAGCAGCGACATCTGGTTCTTCATCATCAACGCGATTGATGCGCTCTGACCGCCAGACATCACCTGCACGGTGGAAAAATCCGCCATGACGAGCGTGACGACGAAGATACTGCCGATTGCCATTCCGGGCTTGGCCAAGGGGATAACCACATTCCACAACACCTGCCATCCATTGGCGCCGGCATCGCGCGCGGCTTCGAACAGCGAGCGGTCGATGCGCATCAGCGTGTTGAAGATTGGCGTCACCATAAAGAGCGTGTAGAGGTGCACCATGGCGAGCACGACGGCGAAATCGGAATAAAGCAGCCATTCGATCGGCTGGGGGATGAGGCCCATCTCGATCAGCGTCGAATTGACCAGTCCGTTACGCCCGAGCACCGGTATCCACGAGATCATGCGGATGATGTTGGACGTCATGAAGGGCACGGTGCAGACGAGGAAAAGGATCATCTGCATCGAGGTACGGCGAATGTGAAAAGCCAGAAAATAGGCGACCCAGAAGCCGATGAACAGCGTCAGCGCCCAGACAATTGCTGTGAATTTCAGTGTGTTGAGGTAGGTTTTCCATGTAACCCACGAGCCGAGCGTATCGGTATAATTCGTGGTCAGGAAAGCCGGATAAAGGCCAGCGAAATCATAATCCCAGAAACTGACGATGCCAATCATCGCAATCGGCAACAGGAAGAAGAAGCCGAGAATGAGAAAGAGCGGCGTTGCCTGCAGATAGGCGGCGGCCCAGCCGGGCACGGCAAAACCGCGTCGGGCCTTCTGAGTTTCCTGCTCCGTATCCGAGGAAGCGATTGTCGCCATGGTCCGGCCTCTCCATTGATAGGATCCTCCCCCGTTTTTGAAGCGGGAGAGGAGATGACGGATATGCAGCTTAGGCAGCGATGAATTCGTTCCAGCGCCGAACCATGTAGCGGTCCTCGTCCATGACCGAGTTCCAGCAGGCGACTGCACCCATGCGGGTTTCGAAGGAACCGCCGTCGCGAACGGCGCCGGCCTTCTCCATCACCTTGCCTTCCGGAGACAGGATATCGCCCTGCGCCGGCTTGCCTTCGATCCAGTAACCCCATTCGTCGGCCGACATGAAGTTCTTGGCCGTTTCCATGCAGGCGGAGTAGTAGCCCTGGCGGTTGAGGTAGCCGCCGACCCAGCCGGAGGTGTACCAGTTGATATATTCATAAGCCGCGTCGAGCTGTGCACCTTTGAGATGCGAGGCAAGGCCGAGACCACCGCCCCAGGCACGATAGCCTTCCTTGAGCGGCTGGAAGGTGCAGGCAATGCCCTTGGAGCGGACGGCAGCAACCGCGGGCGACCACATGGACTGGATGACCACTTCGCCCGAAGCCATCAGGTTGACGCTTTCGTCGAAGGACTTCCAGAAGGCACGGAACTGGCCGTCGCCCTTGGTCTTGATCAGGAAGTCGATCGTCTTGTCGATTTCCGCCTTCGTCATGTTGCCCTTGTCGGCATATTTGATCTTGCCAGCGGCTTCCATGATCATCGCGGCATCCATGATGCCGATCGACGGTATGTTGAGGATCGCCGTCTTGCCCTTGAAGGCGGGATCGAGAATATCGGCCCAGCTGTTGATCGGACGGCCGGTGAGGTCGGGACGAATGCCCAGCGTGTCGGCATTGTAAATGGTCGGAACCATCGTCATCCACTGCGTCGGCTCCTTGGCGAATTTCTTGGAGCCCTGCCCTTCGACGAAGCCGACAGTGTGCGGTGCGGTGCCCTGCGCGATGACGCTGTCGGGCTTCAGCTTGCCGGTGATGAAGAGCGGCACGATCTTGTCGTAATATTTCAGCTTCTTGACATCCATCGGCTGCAAGACGCCGGTCGGAAACACCTTCTTGGCGATCCAGTATTCGATGTCGGCGATATCGTAGCTGTTCGGCTGCGTCACGGCTCGCTGGGCGGCGGCATCGGAATCCGTCGCGGTCATCTCGAGCGTAATGCCGAGATCGGCCTTGCACTTCTCCGCAATGGCATTGATGTTCGAAACGCCGGTACCGAATTGGCGCAGCGTGATATTCGATTGCGCCCAGATGGTCGGGAAACCCGTGATCACGCCGGAGCCGGCCATGGCGCCGAGAGCGGCAGCGCCGGTCTTCAGCAGCGAGCGGCGGGAAATGCCTTTCGTCGTCTTGGTAGTCTTGGTTTCAGTCGTCATGTCAGTTCCCCTTTTTTGATGCTTAAGATTTTCATGCGGAGATACGGCCAAGGAGGATTGCATCCTCCTGAGCCCAACTCAGTGAGACGGCATCGCCAACAGCGATCGATCTGGCTGCACCGTCGTCATTGCTCGCGATGACGGTGAAATCGTCGCTGCCGGCACCGATAACGGTGATCTTCAGCGTTGCGCCGCGATACTCGACATTGGAGACGACGCCGTTGAAGCCCAGACCTTTGTCCGATGGCTGCGAAAGTCGAACTCGGTCGGTACGGACCGCGATATCGACGGCTTCGCCGACGGCGCGACCCGACCCTTTTACGGAGAAGCCCTGTCCTTCCGGCGCGGTCATGGTGATTATGCCATCTTCGCTCGACGTTATCCGCCCGGACAAGACATTATGGTCGCCCATGAAGCGGGCAACGAAGGCCGTCGCCGGATGTTCGAAAACCTCCCGCGGCGATCCCGCCTGCTCGATCCGGCCGTCATTCATGATGACCATGATATCGGCAAGCGCCATGGCCTCTTCCTGACTGTGCGTGACATGGACGAAGGTGATGCCGAGCGACTTCTGCAGCTTCTTGAGTTCCGCGCGCATGCGGATCTTCAGGAAGGGATCGAGCGCTGACAACGGCTCGTCCAGCAGCAGTGCTTCCGGATCGGTGATCAGGGCGCGTGCCAGCGCGACACGCTGCTGCTGTCCGCCCGAAAGCTGAGCCGGGCGTCGGGTCGCATAGGCTTCCATCTGCATGAGCTTCAGCATGTCGAGCGCCTTGGCACGGCGCTCGTCCTTGTCAACGCCCTTCATCTTCAGGCTGAAGGCGACATTGTCGATAAGATCCAGATGAGGAAACAGTGCATAGGACTGGAACATCATCGCCGTGCCGCGCCTGGCGGGAGGGAAGTCCGTAACAACGGTATTGCCGAGCCTGATATCGCCCGAGGAAATGCCCTCATGGCCTGCGATCATGCGTAAGGTCGATGTCTTGCCGCAGCCGGAGGGGCCGAGGAAACAGCAATACGAACCCGCCGGTATCTTCAGGCTGATCGCATGAACAGCCGTGGTCGTGCCGTAGACCTTCGAAACGGACACTATATCGATCTCTGCCGCTTTCGACATCATCTTCCCCTTTGGTTTGGGAAAGACACTGCATCAATCGTGCCAGTTTCGCCGAAGTTGACTAACCGGCTGGAATTTCTAAATTTTTTCTCCGCAAAGAAATATTGCCTTTTGATAGGCAATTACGAACCTGCACAGGAAATAGGCTATTGTGCGCGATTTATGCAAATATTGTATACATTTTGCCGGCTCATTTGCATCAGATTTCGTTTAACTTCCGCGCGAAACCTGTCTATCATTGCAGCCAGTTACTCAGGCTACCGATCATGAACTCTTCAACAGATGCGCTTTTGACGCCCGGCGACGCCACCGATAGCGGGGCGCAACAAATCCGCGAGGCCATTCGCGACGCGATCGTGGAGCGGCGGCTCGCACCGGGCACGAAACTGTCCGAGAGCGATGTTGGCGCTCTCTTCAACGTCAGCCGGACTCTGGCACGTGCCGCGCTGCAGGCTCTCTCCTATGAGGGACTCGTCAGCGTCGAGAAAAACCGAGGCGCTTTCGTCGCCTATCCATCGCCCGAGGAAGCCCGACAGATATTCGCCGCGCGCCGCCTGGTCGAGCCGGGCATACTGCGATCGGCAGCCGAACATATCACCGCACCTCAGCTCGCACAGCTCCGACAGCTCCTCGTGGAGGAAGGCCGCCTGATGGGAGAGCGAGGTCAATCCGCGCGCCGGGCCGAGATCAAGGCCTCGGGCGATTTCCATCTGATGCTGGCGGCCATTTCCGGCAATCTCATCATGCAGCGCTTTATGGAAGAGCTTGTCGCCCGCTCCTCGCTGGTAATCTCGCTTTATGGACAATCAAGCGCCTCCAGTTGCGGCCATGCCGAGCACGGTGACATCATCACCGCGCTGGAGCGCAAAGACGTCGACACGGCCTGTCGCCTGATGCTGCATCATATCGCGCATATCGAGGCCGATCTCGACCTGCGCGAGCGCAAGAGCTTCGGCCTGAAAGAAGCGTTCGAGCGGTGAGACATCCGCGATGCCGGCTGCTCTCCCGCGGGTCGGTGGCCACTGATTCAAGGAGAAAAAATTGAGCATGATCGAAACCCTCTTTACCCGGGCCAAGCTCGCCGATGGCTCGCTCAAGGATATTGGCGTGACGGATGGCCGGATCGTGTCGATCAGCGAGACCGGAGCGCCGGTTTCTGCCTCCGAGCTTATCGACCTCGAAGGCCTCCTCGTGGTGCCGGGCTTTGTCGAAGGGCACATTCATCTCGACACCAGCTTTTACGGTGACGCCTGGATTCCGCACAAGCCCTGCACCAACGGCTTCGATGTCCATGAGCGCGTCGCCTTCCAGGCGCAAAACATGGCGCAGGCCGCACCGATGGACGAAAGGGCCAGAAACCAGCTCGACCTCTGCATCGCCAATGGCAGCACATATATGCGCAGCCACGTCATGGTGGACGGTTCCGTTGGATTGAAGTCGCTGGAGACTGTGCTTGCCGTACGCGAAGAATACCGCGGATTGATCGACATCCAGCTCGTTGCCTTTCCGCAAAGCGGCATTCTGAAAAGCGCCGGCACGCCCGAGCTTCTGGATCAGGCAATCGCCATGGGTGCCGATCTCGTCGGCGGGCTCGATCCTGCAAGCTTCGATCGCGATGTCGAAAAACATCTCGATGTGGTTTTTGGCGTCGCCGAGAAGCATGGCGTCGATGTGGACATTCATCTTCATGACGGCGGCACGCTCGGTCTCTTCACCATCGAGCAGATCTGCGCCCGCACGCGCGGTCTTTCCATGGGTGGGCACGTCACGATCAGCCACGCTTATGGACTTGGCGATCTCTCGATCGAGGCGGCCAAGCGCGCCGCGGCCCTCATCGCCGAGAGCGGTGTCTCCATTATGACGAATGCACCGGGTGCCCACTCTTTCCCGCCAGTCGCCTTGCTTCGTACCGCTGGCGTTACCGTCTTCAGCGGCAGCGACAATATTCGCGATTCCTGGTGGCCCTATGGTGATGGCGACATGCTGGGCCGCGCAATGATGATCGGCTATCGGTCGGGCTTCTATACGGACGACGAATTGAAGGTCGCCTTCGATGTCGTGACCGAGAGCGGCGCCAAAGCTCTGCGGCTGGAGGGCTACGGCTTGCAGATCGGGGCAAAAGCCGATTTCGTTACCTTGAAGGCGGAGCATGTTCCCGAGGCGGTCGTTGCAGTGCCGAAAGGACGCGCAGTCTACAAGGCGGGCAAACTCGTCGCCAAGAATGGGGCCGTCCTGCGGCGCTGATCAAGCACCGGGACTTACGAACTGGCAAGCCTGCTAGCGCTTCAACTCCCGCTCGAATTTTTCGATCTGCTGCAGAACCCATGGGTCATCGGCGGAGTGTTGGATCGTTTCCTGTTCTGGCCGCCGCTTGCGGCGAATCCAATCGATGAAGGCGCGAAGCAACCGCATGTGGGGTATCCGATTTTTTCAGTATCTGCGAGGCCCGGCGACTAGGCTCGAAAACCAATGGAAGCCGGGCCCCGATGACCGCAAGGCGTTGCGGTGATTGCCCTTTTGCCCGCGCGAAAATGAACGCTGGCTGAACATATTGCACGGCACGATGGTTTCCTCGCATCTTTACAGCCACTGAGAGAGAGCCTGCAAACCAATCTCATTTCACGAATGAAGAGCTTTTTTACTTGAGCGTACCGCTATCGGCAAAACTGACCTAGCCGGAAGAGAAGACGACCGTTAGACAATGCCGCGTCGCTTCCGATTTCCCCGGAGCGGCACAAGCTTAGCCTCGCCTGTGCGGGGCTTTTTTCTTTTCAGCCTATGCTTTTCTGCGCCGCGGCTCGCCGCCTGGTGCGTAGATCGTGTCCTGCTCGAAAGGAAACACCGAACCGCACCTGCAGCGCACCATATGCTTGCGCGGATCGGTCGACGGCCGTTCCGTGGAAAAGCCGCGCGGCATCTCGTCTATCTTGAAATCGCGGCTCATCGCCCGACGATCGTCAGTTTCGGAAACTTCGGCAAAGCCGGTGTGGTCGCATTTCGCGCATTCCAGCTTCCGTGAATATCGATCTCTAGCGGCCATTCTCTTCCAGCCCAGGACTCACAACACGTTCCTTCTATCAGCGCTGTCGACGCTCTTGAAGGCCGCAAACAACCTTCGCTGCTGCTCGCTTTGCGCCCTTAAAAATTTAAGGGCCGGAAAAATGACTGGGCCAAGAAAAAGAGATTGACCTGATGGCAGATGTCAGACCAATTTACCATCCATGACAAAACCCATGCTTACCCCTCTTCCTTCCATCGATCGGACGCAGCAAGTCATCGAGGCGCTGTCGACCTTTATCGAATCGTCGAAGCTACAGGCAGGCGACCGGCTTCCGACCGAGCGCGAATTGATGACGGCTCTTTCGGTGGGACGCTCCACCATTCGCGAGGTGATCACCTATTTCCAGGCGCTCGGCGTCATGGAGACGCGCAAAGGCAGCGGCACCTACCTGCTGAAGCCGGTTTCGAAGGCGACGATCCATATGCCGCTTTCCTTCAACCCGTCACACCTGCGCGATGCGCTGTTGCAAACGCTGGAGGTCCGCCGCGGCATCGAATGCGAGGCCGGCATGGTGGCTGCGAGAAAGCGAACCGACGAAGATATCGTCATCATCGAAGAGAAGCTCAACGAGATGGAGCGTGTGCATATGGCCAAGGGCACATCCGGGCCTGAGGATCTTGCCTTCCATCTTGCCGTCTATGACGCCACACATAACCCGCTGTTCCGGCAGCTTCTCGAACAGATGCGCGAAACCTTCGAGCGCTTCTGGGAACATCCTTTCGATCGGCAGGATTTTGCTCGCCGATCCTTCCCCTATCACCGCACGCTGTTCAACGCGATCGTCGACCAGGATCCCGAGGCTGCGCGCGCCGAAACACTGAAAATTCTCGACGTGGTCGAGGAAGACATCAAGGAAATGTCCCAATGACCGACGGGCTAGAGCCGTTCGAACTCGCATCCCTTATTACAGCTCACGACGACGGCAATTTTGCCGAAGCCGTCGTGCCGCCGATCTTCCAGACCTCTCTGTTCACCTTCTCGAACTATGACGAGATGATCGCCTCCTATCGCGGCGAAAAGGTGCGGCCGATCTATACGCGCGGCCTCAACCCGACGGTGCGCATGTTCGAAGAGATGCTGGCAAAGCTGGAGGGCGGCGAGGATGCGCTCGGTTTTGCGAGCGGTATGGCGGCGATCTCATCCGCAGTGCTGAGTTTTGTAGAGCCGGGCGATCGGATCGTTGCGGTCAAGCATGTCTATCCCGATGCCTTCCGCCTCTTCGGCACGGTTCTAAAGCGCATGAAGGTGGACGTGACCTATGTCGATGGTCGCGACGAAGAAGCCGTCGCTAGGGCGCTTCCCGGCGCCAAGGTTTTCTACATGGAAAGCCCGACGAGTTGGGTTATGGAAGCGCACGATGTCGGCGCACTGGCCGCCCTTGCGAAGCAGCATGGCGTCGTTTCGATGATCGACAACAGCTGGGCCACCCCTTATTTCCAGCAGCCTTTGAAACTCGGCGTCGATCTCGTCATCCATTCCGCCTCCAAATATCTCGGTGGGCATAGCGACGTGGTCGCCGGTGTCGTCGCCGGTTCGAAGGAGATGATCGCGCGGCTGAAGGCGGAAGCCTATCCCTATCTCGGCGGCAAGCTTTCGCCCTTCGACGCATGGCTTCTGATCCGCGGCCTGCGCACCCTGCCGATCCGCATGAAGACGCATGAGGCGGCGGCGATGACGATCGCCAGGCGGCTGCAGGAGCTCGATGTCGTCGAGCAGGTCTGCCATCCGGGCCTGGCCAACCGGCTGCCATCCGGCCTGAATGGCACCTCGGGCCTGTTTTCTTTCATCTTCCGCGAGGGCGTCGATATCCGCGCCTTCGCCGATCGCCTCACGCTCTTCAAGCTGGGTGTGAGCTGGGGCGGACATGAGAGCCTGATCGTGCCGGGCGAAGTCGTGCTGCAGCAGAAGGCCCAGCCGAATTCAGCGCATACCTTTGGCATCAATCCGCGCTCCGTACGTCTCCATATCGGCCTCGAAGGAACCGAGGCCCTGTGGAAGGAACTCGAGGAGGCAATCGCCGCCGCCTCGTGACATCGTCAATCTGAGAGGAAAATCCAAAAAGGGGAACCAACATGAAAAGACTGATAACAGCAGCACTCTTTACCGCTTTGATGGGCGGCACCGCCTTTGCCGATACAACGCTGAAGCTCGTGGAAGTCATCACGAGCCCGGAGCGCACCGAGACGCTCAAGTCGATCGTCGCGAAGTTCGAAGCCGCCAACCCGGGCACCAAGGTCGATATTATCTCCCTGCCCTGGAACGAGGCCTTCCAGAAATTCGCCACCATGGTCTCGGCCGGCGATACGCCCGACGTAATGGAAATGCCTGATACCTGGCTGTCGCTCTACGGCAATAACGGCATGCTCGAAAGCCTCGAGCCCTACCTCGCGAAGTGGGAACATACGAGTGAACTGACGCCGCGCGCGCTTCAGCTCGGCCGCGATGTCAAGAACACCGCCTATATGCTGCCCTACGGCTTCTATCTGCGTGCCATGTTCTACAACAAGAAGATCCTGAAGGACGCCGGCATCGCCGAGCCGCCGAAGACGATGGACGAATTCGTCAAGGCATCCGAGGCCATCTCGAAGCTACCGGGCAAATACGGTTACTGCATGCGCGGCGGTCCGGGCGGTCTCAACGGCTGGATGATCTTTGCCGCCTCCATGGCCGGCGACAACAAATACTTCAAGGATGATGGCACCTCGACGATGAACAGCCCGGGCTGGGCCAAAGGCATCGAGTGGATGGTCGATCTCTACAAGAAGGGCTATGCGCCAAAGGATAGCGTCAACTGGGGCTTCAACGAAGTCGTCGCCGGCTTCTATTCCGGCACCTGTGCCTTCCTCGACCAGGATCCGGATGCGCTGATCGCCGTTGCCGAACGCATGAAGAAGGATGATTTCGGCGTCGCACCGCTGCCGAAGGGTCCCGATGGCAAATCCTTCCCGACCATTGGCTATGCCGGCTGGTCGATGTTCTCGACAAGCCAGAACAAGGATCTGTCCTGGAAGCTGATTGCAACCCTTGAAGGCAAGGAAGGCAATCTGGAATGGAACAAGAAGATCGGCGCCTTGCCGGCCTATACGGCCGCGGAAAAGGACCCCTTCTACGCCGGCGATCAGTTCAAGGGCTGGTTCCAGGAACTGGCCGACAAGGACACCGTTCCCACTGTCATGCCGACCTATCTTGAGGAATTCGCCTTCTTCAAGGATTCGCTGGCGATCAAGACCTCGCAGCAGGCGCTGCTCGGCGATATCTCGGCGAAGGATCTGGCCGACCAATGGGCCGATTATCTGACCAAGGCCCAGCAGAAATTCTTGGCCAAGAAATAGAACGCACATGCGGCGGCGGATCGATCCGCCGCCATCTCTGCCCAATTGAAACAGACGGCGTTCGAACGCCGCGAATGGGAACTCTTGCAGATGACTTCGATCACCGACACGCTCGACAGGCGTCACGACCGCAGGCCGTGGCTAAAGCGCCTCGCCGACGCCTCGGAGCCCTATCTCTACAGCGCCCCTGCCCTGATCCTCATCATCGCCGTGATGCTGGTGCCGCTGGCAATCGGCATATCCTACGCCTTCCGCGATATTCAATTGCTCAATCCGTTTTCCGGCGGCTTCATCGGCCTGGAACACTTTCGCGATCTCTCCAAGGATAAGGCCTTCTACTGGGCGCTGAAGAATACACTTTGGTGGACGGGCGCCTCCGTGGTGCTGCAGTTCATCTTCGGGCTGATCCTGGCACTTCTGTTGGACAAGCCGTTTTTCGGCAGATCGATCGTTCAGGCGCTGGTATTCCTGCCCTGGGCCGTTCCCTCTTTCCTCGCCGGCCTCAACTGGTCCTGGCTGTTCAACCCGGTCATCGGCCCGATCCCCCATTGGCTCTATGCCGTAGGCCTGATGAGTGAGCCGGGCAATATTCTGTCCGATCCAAACTATGCGATGTGGGGGCCGATCATTGCCAATGTCTGGTGGGGCATTCCTTTTTTCGCGATCACGCTTCTGGCGGCCCTTCAGGCGATCCCGCGCGATCTCTATGAGGCAGCTTCGATCGACGGCGCCGGCTGGTTCGAGCGCTTCCGCTCGATCACGCTTCCCTTCCTGGCGCCGACCATCGCCATCACGGTTCTCCTGCGAACGGTCTGGATCTCCAATTTCGCCGATCTGATCGTCGTCATGACGGGCGGCGGCCCTGCGGACCGTACGCAGATCGTCGCGAGCTACATCTTCACCCAGGCCTTCAAGCGGTTGGATTTCGGCTATGCCTCGGCCATTGCCCTGGTGCTGCTGGTCCTCCTGCTTGCCTATTCCATGCTGATCATCCTGCTGCGGCAGACACTGCTGAACAAGGATTGAGCCATGAGACGATCCGTCCTTCCCACCATCGCCCATCGTCTGGCCATTCTTTGCTACGTCGCCTTCGCGCTCTTCCCGCTCTTCTGGTTGCTGAAAGTGTCGGTGACGCCGAATGATCTGCTCTATACCGAAGGTGTGCGCATGTGGCCGTCGCGCACGACCTGGGAACACTATACCTTCGTGTTGCAGCACAGCGATTTCCCGACCTTCTTCAAGAACAGCCTGATCGTCTCCGCCTCAACGGCGATCGCGGTCACCATTTGTGCGTCACTCTCCGGCTATGCGCTCTCGCGCTTCAATTTCCGCGCCAAATACTGGATCGTGGCGCTGATGCTGCTGACGCAGATGTTTCCCCTGGTCATGCTGGTCGCGCCGATATTTAAGATCCTGACGCCGCTGCACCTGACCAACAGCCTGACCGGGCTCGTTATCGTCTACACGGCTTTCAACGTGCCTTTCGCCACCTTTCTGATGCAGTCTTTCTTCGACGGGATTCCGAAGGATCTTGAGGAGGCGGCCATGATCGACGGCGCAACGCAGTTTACCGCCTTCCGGCAGATCATCTTGCCACTCACCTTGCCCGGCATTGCGGCAACGCTCGGCTTCGTCTTCACGGCGGCATGGAGCGAACTGCTTTTCGCGCTGATGCTCATCAACGGCAATCAGGCCGCGACCTTCCCGGTCGGGCTTCTTACCTTCGTCTCGAAATTCTCCGTGGATTTCGGGCAGATGATGGCAGCGGGCGTCATGGCGCTCATTCCGGCCGCGCTCTTCTTCCTGCTCATCCAACGCTATCTCGTGCAGGGCCTGACGGCCGGCGCGGTCAAGGGTTAGTCACATGGCATCGATCGATATTCACAACGTCAAGAAAGCCTACGGCCATGTGCAGGTTCTGCACGATATCGACCTTCGGATAAAGGATGGCGAGTTTGTCGTCCTCGTCGGCCCTTCGGGATGTGGCAAGTCCACCTTGCTTCGGATGATTGCCGGCCTCGAGGATATCAGCGGCGGCGAAATCCGCATTGCCGACAATCGTGTCAACGAGCTGCATCCGAAGGACCGCGACATCGCCATGGTCTTCCAGTCCTATGCGCTTTATCCGCATATGAACGTTGCCGGCAACATGAGCTACAGCCTACGGCTGCGGAAGGTGGCCAAGGATGGCATTGCCAAGGCTGTCGCCGGTGCGGCATCCAAGCTCGGCCTCGATCCGCTGCTGGAGCGTCGGCCGAAGGCTCTCTCGGGTGGCCAGCGCCAGCGCGTCGCCATGGGCCGCGCCATCGTGCGGCAGCCGAAAGCCTTCCTGTTCGATGAGCCCCTATCGAATCTCGACGCCCGCTTGCGCGAGCAGATGCGAGCGGAAATCAAGAAGTTACATGGCGATCTTAAAGCAACGTCGATCTATGTCACTCACGACCAGATCGAGGCGATGACGCTGGCGGACCGCATCTTTGCAATGCATGGCGGGGTGATTCAGCAGGTCGGCAGCCCGCTCGAACTCTACGACCGCCCCGCCAATCTTTTCGTGGCCGGCTTCATTGGTTCACCCGGCATGAACTTCCTTGATGCCACTTACGAGGGCAATGCCGTCAAGCTCAAGGATGGCACGCTCGTTTTGCTTCCGGAGCCGCTAAAATTGGCAACCGCTGCGAAGGTCACGCTCGGCATTCGCCCGGAACATGTCGTGCTGTCGTCCAATCCGTCCGACATGACGGCCAATGTCGAACTCATCGAGCCCACCGGCTTCGGCATCATCCTGCATCTTTCCCTGCACGGCCTTCCGTTCAAGGTATTCACCTTGGATCGCACCGCTCTGAGCGCGGAGACACAGGTCAACGTCTCCTTCCCGGCACAGCATCTGCATGTCTTCGATGAGGATGGAAAAAGGGCGGCTTGACGGTCGCCCCGACTAAAACTCTCAACTCGCAAACGGCTTCGTCGGTCCGCTGGATGGTTGCGTAAACCAACGCGGACCATCCGCCGTCATATAGATGTGATCCTCGAGCCGAATGCCGAATTTCTGGGGAAAGACGATCATCGGCTCGTTTGAGAAGCACATGCCGGGCGCGAGTTCCGTCGTGTTGCCGCGCACGATGTAAGGCTCCTCGTGAATTTCCAAACCAAGGCCGTGACCGGCGCGGTGCGGCAGTCCCGGCAGCTTGTAGTCGGGACCAAGCGAATGTCTCGCCAGCACGGCGCGCGCGGCATCATCGAGGCTGGAACAAGCGGCGCCCAGCTTTGCAGCGTCGAAAACGGCCTGCTGCGCCTCTCGTTCGATCGCCCATGCATCCTCGAAGGCGCTATCGCCGCTCTTCAGCTTGTATGTTCGCGTCAGGTCGGAATGATAGCCGTCGATACGGGCGCCCGTATCCACCAGAATGACGTCATCTTCGCCGAGCGTCTGATCGCCATCTGCGCCGTGCGGCAGGGACGTGGCTTCACCAAAGGACACGATGCAGAAGGTCGAGCCGCCATGGGCGCCAGCCTCGCGATGGCGCCGGTCGATGAATTCCACCACTTCCGACGCGCGAATCCCCGGCTTGAGCAAGGCATACGCCTGCTTATGGACGTCCAGTGTCAGGTTCATGGCATATTGAATGAGCGCGATTTCCGCGGGAGATTTGATCCGGCGCAAGCCGTTGATGAGCGCTCCGCCATTGGCCAGTCTTTCAGTTCCAAGCTCGGTCGCCAACGCGTTGTAGAAATAGAGCGGCATATTGTCGTCGAGCGCCAAAACGCCTGAATGTCCGAGCGTGCGAGCGATCAATGCCGCACTGCTCTCCTCCTCCTGCCATTCGAGGATTTCGGCCGGCAAATGCGGCAACGTCTCCACGCGGCTGCGCTCGAAGCCGGGAACGATGTAATAGAGCGCGGTCGGCGTGACGAGTGCGCCCAGAAACCGCTCGCTCGCATGCCAGACGAGCCCGGTGAAATATCGCAGGCTTTCCGTCGGCCCGAGCAGCAAACCGGCCAGTCCGTGCGTATCGAGAAGCTGACGAAGCCGCGAAAGGCGCTGCTGCCGTTCTTCGTCAGTGATCCGCGATACGGGATGTTGCCACGACATTTTCACTCTCCTTGGTACACTTGGCCTTTGCTGGTTGGCCTCGACACTATCGTCGCTGTGAGCAAGATGTCGACAATGAAAATACTGGCATTGCTGCCACTATCCACGATTGTTTGTCGCCATCGCCCACATAGGGTTCGTCGCCCTCGGCTGCTCTGTCGATCGCTAAATTATCTGACAGCGCGGAATCCCTCCCAATGGTTCACTGTCTTCATCGAAACAAGCGGTGGAGTATCGCCATGCAAGTCGCAAACATCACAATTTTTTCCGAGCGCAGCCGTGCCGTCCGCAAGGCCCAGCGTACGCCTCTCTCGATCTTCATCGATATAGTGCGCTTCGTTGTGCGCAAAATCGCCGAGAGAAGAAATCGCAATGCGCTGCTTGAGCTTTCCGACGACCAGCTGAAGGACATAGGGCTTTCTCGCGGGCAAGCCGGAAGCGATGTTCATATTTACAGCCGCTACTAAAAATATGAAGCGGAACGTGCTAGGCTCACGCCATGCAACCTGCTGAAGCGGTGGGATGAGGATTTCGGCATGCTACAATTTTCGACAAGCGTACTGCTGAAGACGAAAAGCGTCCTCATCCGCGATGTCGTCTGCAATGGTGAATGTCGGCACAAGAGCGATGAAGAATGCGCCCATAAGACAAGCCTCGTCTATACCTATCGCGGGGTCTTCAAGCGTCACGTCGGCCAAAGCGAGGCCGTTTCGGAAGCCAATCAGGTTGTCTTCTTCAATCGTGGCCAGGACTACAGGATCAGCCACCCCATCGAGGGTGGCGATTCCTGTCTCGATCTCATGATCGATGAGGCCCTGCTTCACGAGCTCGCGCCAAACGAACAGATACAATCCGGCGAAGGCGTCGTTTTCCGCCGCCAGCGCCGTCGTATCGATCCGCGAGCGCAAGCGCTTGTGGCGATGCTTCGTCACGGGCTCAGCCGCAATATTGCCGAAAGTCTGGAGGGCGAAACGCTGGCGCTGACGCTGGTGCGCCGTTCGCTCGGCGAGCGCACCTCGCATGAGGCGGGCGCAAGCTTCGGCCGGCAGAAGCTTGTCGATCGTGCGAAGCTCGTGCTGACCTCCGATCTCGCCCGGCGGTGGACGCTTGCCGAGATTGCCAAGGAGGTCGGCGTCTCGCCGGTGTACCTCACGCAGGTTTTCCAGCAGGTAGAAGCCATCCCTCTTTACCGCTATCAGCTGCGGCTTCGGTTGGCACGCGCGCTCGATCTCCTCGCTTCCTATGACGACCTGACCATGCTCGGGCTTGATCTCGGGTTTTCCAGCCATAGCCATTTCAGCGCCGCGTTCAAACAGACCTACGGCCTGACGCCAGCGGAATTCCAGCGCTCCGCACAGCTGAAGCCCAAGCTCTACGCGGTTCGCTAAAGATTCCGACAGCGCCGACATGATGATCGGTGCTCTTATGATCCTACCCTGGCAAGGGGATCGATCAGGAAAGGATCATGAGATGAAGAGAACCACATGTGCCGCTTGCGATTGCGAACTCGGTGCCGAGACCATCAAGGTCAATCTCGGCGGCAAATCGGTGGAGGTGTGCTGCGAGGAATGTGCGGCCGCGTTGAAGGAAGCGGATCAATCGACATCTGCTGCTTCCGGAAGCAAGGAATAGCGAACACTGTGGAGAGAGCCATCGTCAAGCGACGGCTCTCTCCATCTACGACCTGCGATACGCCCCACATGTCGCTTGTCGTTACACCAGAAGATGAACTTTAAGGCGACAATAGAGGAAATTGTAATGAAGCATTGCTGTCAGGCTATCGGCAAACTTCGTTCGCAATATTCCCCTCGCGGGAAAAATTAAGAAACATATCGACGTATTGCATTCATAAGGCCCCATTAGCTTTTGCTGCAGTTACTCGTAGCGAAGGCATTGATTATGAAGAAACGACTTATCGTCGCGGCTTTATTGGCAGCAGCAATTGGCGGCGCAACCGCTTCGGCTTATGCAGCCGGTGCAGAAATCGCATCCGACCAGCAAAAGCCCGCAGGCGCCGAGACCGCGCAGCCGGGTCCGATCGGCCCACCATCGGACGGCTGGTATTTCCAGGACCGCCATCCCGAAGGGCCGATGATGGCCTTTGGCGGCGGCATGCCCATGCCGCCGGGACCTCCGCACAGACCGAATCCGGCCCTAATGATCGCGGAAAAATTGTCGGCGCTCGAAACCTTGATCGGTGTCCGCAGTAACCAGCTCGATGCCTGGCGGGATTATACCAGCGCCCTGGTCGATCTCCTCACTCCTGCGAAGAACGAGCTGCCCGACCCGTCGGCAACCGATGACGCCGCCGCGCCCGAGGCCGCCCGTCAGGGTGACGTGCAAGCTCAGCTTTTCGGAGAGCGCCTGGCCGATCGCGTACTGGATCGCGCCGCCAAGGCCAAGGCTCTCAAGGACAGGGCCGTCGCTCTGCGCAACGTGCTGAACGCCGATCAACTCACCAAACTGGGGGACGCGGAGCGATCGCTCGTTCCCGGCCCGCATCCGTTCCACTGATCACCACGACAGACCATTTCTTCTCCGCTTCCAACCAACCGAGATCCCCCGGACGCCCCTGTTGGTTGGAAGGAGCGGCCCTTCGCCGGGCCGAATGGTCCGGGAACGCCCCGCCCGGCGCTCCCGGACCGATGGCGTGTGCGCAGCGCCATCCTTCTTCGCAGAAGAAAAGCGATGGTCTTCCTCATACTCCACGTCTTCCTGGCCTCAATTGAGGCCAGCGCATAGGATCAACAAGCCAGGGATGGAAATCTTGCCGATATGTTTGCGCTCAAACACGGGACCGTCGAATATTGCCATTGCCGCCATAGTCGTCGGAACATTGACAGGCTGTGTCGTAGGGCCGGATTATAAGACGCCCGACCTAGCCGTGCCGAGACATTGGGGTAGCAAGACGTCGAGGAAAATACAGCCGCCGCAATTGTCGCAATGGTGGAAACGGCTTCGGGATCCCACGCTGGATGCTTTGATTGAGGAGGCCGTCGCAGGCAATCTCGATGTTGCAACGGCGAAAGCAAAGATACGCGAAGCTCGCGCGACCTATCGCGAGCAAAGAGGCGCACTTCTTCCGACCGTTGAGGGGACAGCGTCAGCAACGCGCAACCGAACGGCTGCCTCTGACGGCACCCCTGCCAGCGTCTACAATGAGTACGAGCCGGGATTCGATGCAAGCTGGGAACTCGACCTGTTCGGCGGCAACAAACGTGCCGCTGAAGCTGCGAAATACGGCGTCGATGCCGCGGAAGAGGATTTACGCGATACGCTGGTAACGCTCGTCGGGGATGTTGCTTCCTATTATGTTCAGGCCCGTGAGTATCAGGCCCTGCGTGACCTGGCGCAGCGCACCGGCGTCTCACAGCGAAGGACGGCGGAACTGACACAAGCTGAATTCAAGGCCGGGACAGCGACAGCCATTGACGCTGCGAAAGCAGCAGGCGAGGCCGCCAGCACTGAGGCGGATATTCCAACCTATGAAACCTCCTATGCGCAGGCAGTTCATAAGCTTGCCGTACTCCTTGGCAAACCGCCAGCAGCCCTCGACGAACGTCTAAAGACCGGCGGTGCCATCCCACGACCGAAGCTTGATGTCTCGACAGGTATTCCCGCCGATATCCTCTTGTCCCGCCCCGACGTTCGCAGTGCCGAGCGCCAACTCGCACAATATACCGCCAAGATCGGTCAGGCCGAGGCAGATCGCTATCCTTCAGTCTCGTTGACGGGCAGCATCTCATCATCTGCCACAAGCATTTCGGACCTTGGCAAGAAGTCAACTATCGGCTGGTCGTTCGGCCCATCGCTCACCGTACCGATATTCCAGGGTGGTCAGCTCAAGGCTGCGGTGGATGTCGCCAAGGCACAACGCGATCAATATTATATCGCCTACCAGTCGGCGGTATTGACGGCTATGCAGGATGTCGAAGATGGCATTGTGTCACTGACGCAAGAGAGACTGAAAAACGCCAAGCTTGTCGTTTCCGCCGCATCTTATCGCAAGGCGGCAGACTTGTCCCACGAGCTAAATCAGGCCGGCGCAGTCGATTACCTTAACGTGCTTGATGCGGATCGCTCACTCTACAGCGCCGAAAGTTCGCTTATCCAAAGCACCGCAAATATTGCTTCAAATTACATTTCCCTCAACAAGGCGCTGGGCGGAGGTTGGGACGGACAGGTCGATGTCTCCGCGCCTGTCGTCGTTGACGCCGATACGGGTCCACATCTGGCCAAGGCCAAATAATCTCATGTCGAACACACTCGAACATAAGGCACCGCCGACCGTCAGCCCGAAACGAGCCAAGGATGCAAGCTCTCTTCCCACCAAAGTGCTCCCAAAGCGGAGCATCAGACCGCGGCACATGCTCTATGCAGGTCTTCTTGCCTTTGCCGCAATCGGCATTCTCTCTTTCCAATACGGCTATTTCGACCGGCAGGCGACATCGGCCATCACGGCGCCGGTGACGCGAGGCAATGTCGAGGAAGCCGTGCTCGCATCCGGCACCTTCAGGCCGATCAAGCTGGTCGCGGTCGGCGCACAGGTCTCCGGTCGGATCACAGCTGTTCATGTCAAGCTTGGCGATACCGTCAAGAAGGACAGCCTTGTTGCCGAAATCGACTCGACCACACAGAGCAACGACCTGAAGACCGCTCAGGCCTCCCTGGCGAACGTTAGGGCACAGCGCCAGGAAAGCGAGGCCGATCTTGAAAACGCGCAGACGACGCTCGTCCGCCAGCAGACGATATTCCGCAACCAGGCAGGCTCCAAGGCGGACCTCGACAGTGCGGAAGCGAACGTTAAGAAGATTACCGCCCAAATTGCAGCTCTCGACGCGCAAATCACATCGGCCGAAGTCGCGGTGGAAACAGCGCGCGCCAATCTTTCCTACACGCACATCACGGCGCCGATGGACGGCACGGTGCTCGCCATCGTCAACCAGCAGGGCCAAACGGTGAACGCAGCGCAATCGGCGCCGACGATCGTCATCCTCGGACAAGTCGATACGATGATCGTTCGCACCGAGATCTCCGAAGCCGATGTCGTCAAGGTCAAGGTGGGGCAACCGATTTATTTCACCATCCTTGGCGATCCGAATACCCGGTATGAGGCCACATTGCAGTCGATCGAGCCGGCACCTGAATCGATCACCAGCGACAGCAGCATCACCTCGTCGTCGACCACAGCGTCATCGAGCAGCAGCACGACATCGTCATCCTCCACCTCGGCGATCTACTACAACGGTGTGTTTGCAGTGCCGAACCCCGATAATTATTTCCGCACCTACATGTCGGCGGAGGTTCACATCGTTCTCGGACAGGCCAAGAATGTGCTCACCATCCCTTCCTCCGCCCTGGGCGGCAAATCCGCCGAAGGATCCCGTACGGTTCAGGTCGTGAGCGACGACGGCAAGAGGATCCGCCGCAACGTCATGGTCGGCCTCAACGACAACGTCTCTGCCGAAATCCTGTCTGGCCTCTCCGAAGGAGAGAATGTCGTGGTCGGCGAGGCAAGCACTGCGACCACCAAGAGCAGCAGCGGCGGCCCTCCCCCTCCAATGGGATTCTGACGTATGCCTTCTCCGATTATCGAACTGAAGCGTGTGCGCCGCGAATATCAATCCGGGGACCGCACGATCGCAGTCTTGCAGGATGTCGATCTTGCCATCGCCGAAGGCGAAATGGTCGCGATCGTCGGGCCTTCCGGCTCGGGGAAATCCACGCTGATGAACATCATCGGTCTATTAGACCGCCCGACCTCCGGTACGTATGCGATCGCCGGCGAAGAGACGCATCGCCTAGACAGCGATGCGCTCTCCAAACTGCGCAGAGAACATTTCGGCTTCATCTTTCAACGCTATCATCTGCTTTCCGAGCTGACGGCGATCGGCAATGTCGAGGTGCCGGCCATCTATGCCGGGCAATCGGGTGAAACAAGACGAGCGCGCGCGGCAGCGCTTCTCGAGCGGCTCGGCATGAGCGAACGAAACGGCCATCGGCCGGGCCAGCTTTCGGGCGGCCAGCAGCAGCGAGTTTCGATCGCGCGCGCTCTGATGAACAACGGCAACGTCATTCTTGCCGACGAGCCCACGGGCGCCCTGGACCGGCAGAGCGGCGAGGAAGTCCTGCATATTCTTAGCGAGCTCCATGGCGAGGGCCACACGGTCGTCATCGTCACCCACGACATGAATGTCGCCGCGCGCGCCGATCGCATCATCGAGATCTCCGACGGACGGATCGTTGCCGATCGACCGACGGGCCGTAAAGCTCCGTCATTGCAGGCCTCCGCTACCGTGGCGGGCGTCGGCAAATCTGGATGGCGGGAGATGGCCGACCGGCTGACGGAAGCCTTCCGGATGGCGATCCTTGCACTCAAGGCCCATCGGCTGCGCACGTTCCTGACCATGCTCGGCATCATCATCGGCATAGCCTCGGTCGTCAGCGTCATCGCGCTCGGCGAGGGATCGCAGCGAAAGGTTCTGCAAAATATTAATAGCCTCGGTACCAACACGCTCGAAATCTTTCCCGGCAAGAGCTTCGGCGATACGCGCTCCGGCCGCATCAAGACCCTGGTGGTCGCCGACGCCGATGCGTTGGCAAAATTGACCTATGTCGCGGCTGTTACACCGACCGTCTCGACCAGCAGCACCGTGCGATTCGGCTCGACAGAGGCAAACGCCCTCATCAATGGTGTGGGAGACGCGTATTTTTCCGTGAAAGGATCAAAGCTTATCATGGGCAGGTTCTTCGACGGGGATAGCGTGAAACGCTTGTCGCAGGATGCGGTCATCGATCAGAACACCGCGACGACCTTGTTCGCCGATCGGGGGCTCGATCCGCTCGGGCAAACCATTTTCGTCGGCAAGGTTCCCGCGCGCATCATCGGCGTCATCGCCTCACAGCAAGGCGGCTTCGGCTCAAGTGACAATCTTTCCGTCTATCTACCCTATACCGGCGTCCAGGCCCGCCTGCTGGGCAATATGTCGCTACGCAGCATTACGGTACGGGTTGCCGACAATGCCGAAAGTGTCGCCGCGGAGGCGGCCGTCTCCCAGTTTCTGGAGCGTCGCCATGGCACCAAGGATTTCTTTATCCTCAATACCGACGATATTCGCCAGACCATTACCAGCACGACCCGGACGATGACCCTGCTCGTCTCGGCGATCGCCGTCATATCGCTGCTGGTCGGAGGTATCGGCGTCATGAACATCATGCTCGTCTCGGTGTCGGAGCGTATCGCCGAGATCGGCGTGCGCATGGCAGTCGGCGCGAGACGTCATGACATTCTCCAGCAGTTCCTGATCGAAGCCGTTCTCGTATGTCTGCTGGGTGGTGCTTTCGGCATCGCCACGGCACTCGGCTTCGGCTTTGCCTTCAACTATTTCGGATCGAACTTCACGCTCATCTATTCCGCAAGTTCGATCATTCTGGCCTTCGCATGCTCCTGCGCGATCGGCCTGACCTTCGGCTACCTGCCGGCGCGCAACGCATCCCTGCTGGACCCTGTCGCGGCATTATCAAGAGACTGATATTTCTAGGAAAAATTCAACGGCGGAGCCGGAAAGCAATCCGGCTTCGCCATTCGTGTTGGGGGCGTCATGGCGAAGCCGGGTATGCGGGGCGACCAAAGCCTGCTCGAGCCAAGCTACTGATCGACCACGATTTTACATCAGTTGCCGGCACTGACATTTCTGAATGTTGCTGAAACAAGGCATTTTGGGGAAATTTAATGTCTCTGCTTTTCCCGCCGACGCGAACTATTTGGTAAGTTCTGTAATCTTATTTTCAATATTGGTTTATGTAGAATTTTCGAGAGTTCTACGCAAGTAAAGCCTGTTTGATCGCGCGGATGTTCCTTCAGCTGATCCCGTCCCTGCAAGGACGTCCACGCTGTGATACCACGATGGTTTGGATCGCGGCGCTCGTGCTAGCTTGCGACCTTGGCCCCGGCACTCTTGAACGACACGACCTGCTCCAATCCACGCGGCTGACGATTACGCACCGTGATCTCACCCCCGAATCGGGTAACGATCTCTCGCGCAATGGCCATGCCAAGGCCGGCTCCCGGAAAAGACCTTTGCCTTGCGATGTCGATCCGGAAGAAGGGTTCGAACACCTGATTGAGCCGATCCTCTGGAATACCGGGCCCGGTATCGACAATTCGCACAACGGCTCTATTGCCAAGATGCGTCACCGTTACCGTCGCCGACTGGCCGTGCGTTGCCGCATTGATGAGCAGGTTCCGCAAGGCTCGGGTGACGGCGAGAGGGCCTGCGCTAATCGTTGCCTGCTCCAGTTCGCCGCTCGTGACGTTCATATCGATCGCTTTCAACTCGGTGACGATATCGCCGACGATCTTGTCGAGCCTGATCTGCTCCAGACTGTCCTTGGAAATCTCTTCGCGGACCAGCCCAATCGCGCTGTCGGCGATCCTGTCGAGCTCCTCGAGATCGGCAAACCACTTGCGCCGCTCTTCATCATCCTGGATGAACTCGGCCCGCAGGCGCATCCGGGTCATCGGCGTCCGCAGATCGTGTCCGGCGGCGGCAACGAGCCGCATGCGGCTTTCCGTGGCGGCCTTCACCCGGGCCGACAGGCCATTGAGCGCCTGCGCAGTCGCGCGAATTTCTCCCGGTCCGCTTTCCGCTATATGCGGCAGGGTACCGTCGGGATTGATCGCCGCAGCCGCTTCCTCCAGCAGACGCAGCGGCTTCATGATCTTCGAGGCGGCAAAGATGGAGACGAGCACGCTGCCGATGATGATAAGACCGAGCCATCCCACAAGGATTTTCCATCCGCCCGGCGGCGGGCCATGGTCCGGCATTGGCATGATCAGCCAGCTGCCGTCGGAGAGCTTCAGCGACGCGATCATCTCGCCGGTCGACTGGCGTACTATGACGGCCTCGCGCATGCCAGATCTTCGAAGCAGGGCTTCCATCAGGAAGCGGGACAGTTCCTCGTCGCGTTGGCCTTCAGCAGGTCCGGGGGTAACGACCAATCCTGCCGATGCTGCGGTGGTTCTGTCTTTCTCTGCGAAAGTGGCAAGAATGGAAAGCTGATGGGCCATACGTTCGATCGTCATGTCCGGCCGCGGTCCGCGCATGACGAGGCTTGCCACGAAAGACGAGGAAATGACGACCAGAACGATAGCGGTCATCAAAAGTAACGCCAAGCGTGCGCCAAGCGACCTCATGAATCGCCTTTGATGGCCGTTACCGGAACGACGAGCTGATAGCCTCCATTGCGGATCGTCCTGAAGATGGGCTCCTCCACCGTTTCTCCAAGCTTGCGGCGTAACCGGCTCATCAGGACGTCGATGGAGCGATCAGCCGGATCGCGATCACGTCCCTGCGTCAGGTCGAGCAGCTGATCACGCGACAGGAGCCGACCGGCTCGTTCCAGGAACGCCTTCAGAAGGTCGAATTCGGCGCCCGTCAGCGAAATCACTTCGCCGTTCTCTCTGCTGACCCGACGAAGCTGTGGGTCGAGCATCATGCTCGCGAACTGATAGCGCCTCTGCTCGGGCTCCAAGGAGGAATCTTCGTTCGTGCGGCGCAGGACCGCACGGATGCGCGCGGCCAGTTCGCGCGGATTGAACGGCTTGCCGAGGTAGTCATCGGCGCCGATCTCGAGACCGAGAATGCGATCTATATCTTCTTTCAGAGCGGTCAGCAGAATGACCGGCACCCGAGGACGGCGATTTCGCAGATCGCGGCAAAGATCGAGGCCAGACCCGTCGGGAAGCATGACATCCAGGACGAGGAGATCGGGATGACGTCGGTTGAGCGCATCGTTGCATCCGCGCAGATCGCTTGCCGTTGATACGCGGAAACCCTGCTCCTCAAGGTATCTGCTTAGGAGGGAGCGTATTTCGTGGTCGTCATCGACTATCAGAACATCGGGTGCGGCATTCGCGTTCATAGGATTCATTCCGTTTTCTCAATTCTTATACAAACTATCGATTGCCTGAAAAGAAGGGTTTTGCGGCGCCAATACGGAAAAATCTCACCGGGAAACGTTCGTTTACAAAATTCCCGGCGCTGGAAATATTGGGTAACAGAATAACGTGCGGAAAACGGAATCCGCTGCCGATGACGGATCAACGAGTCGAAAACCGTTGCTCACCCGCGGCCGTCAAAGCCAATTCGTAAGCCGGCTATCAAGCAGCTCGCAGCCATTCGACGCTCCAGGCGGAAAGCCGCCCTTCAATGGCACCGCTGTCCATCATCAGCCGGATTTCGATCGGCGTACGTGGGTCAACAATGTTGACCGGTACCGCCGCCTCGAAAGAGCCAGTGCCTTCCGGGCAGACACGCATGCTCCCTAGCAATTCGGCAGCATGTACCTCCAGGGTGAGGATCTGCCCCTGACAATCTTCGTCGACATCGAACGCAAATTTCGCATTCCAGCGGCCTGGCGGCAAGTGAAGATAAGGACCATAGATGAGGCACCGGGCTCCCCCGGTGAGGTCGACAAGATCGTCCAGTGCCTGCCCCAGGCTGTCGCCGGACAGAAATGTCTCTTGCGGCCAGAAAATCGTGGCGCGCGAGCTTTCCCGACGGTCGAACTCCAGAGGACGAAGAACCTTCCTTGCCGTCTCGCGCAGTGCTTCGCTAACCTCCGGGACAGCCTCCTGCGGCATCAGATATCCCGCGATCACCGCCGCTGCAGCCTCCTCCAGTTTCGGCGGCTCGGCATGTGATGGCTGTCCGGCAGGCGCCATTCCGACATGCAGCAGCGCATTCGCGATTTGCTCAAATTTGAGATCAGTACTGAAATGCCGGTCTATCGTCTTCAAAAGCAGATCTATGCTGTCCTTTTGACCGATGTCGTTGCGACGCAAGACCAGCGCTCCGGAAGCGCCTGCCAATGGCTCGAGGCAGGCAAGGCTGGCCGAGACGGCCCTGACCAAGCCGATATCCCGCTGCTCGGTCGCTCGAGCCAGATATGAGACCGCGTCGAGCGGATCCTCGAGAAACAACAGAAACGGCACATTGACCCTGAGGATTAACTCCGAAAGCCTGGCTTCCGGAAATTGCGAGACGAGAACCGCATGCATGCCGGATCGCGCTACGACATGCTGCTTGAGGTCCTCCACCGTATCGGTTGCAATGATCGCGTAATCGCCGAAGGCTTCGCGGGCCAGGGCATGCACCGCGGCAACGCCCCACGAGGACATGACGCCCGGCATCCCGAATGCAAAGAGGATGGTCATGATCCACTCTTTCTGCGGTTATCCGTTGAAGAGGCTGTCATAAAGCGCGCTCACCTTCTGTTGATATCGATCCGTGGAAAAACGTGCGGCCTGCCTGGGGCCGGACATGGCAAACGAGGCGCACAACCCGTCGTCCTGATCCAGACTGACGATCGCCTTGCGCATCTCCTCCGTGTCATAAGGATCGACCAGCAGTGCGGCATCTCCGGCTATTTCGGGAATCGATCCCTCCGTGGAGCTCAGGACCGGCGTTCCAAGCTGCATGGATTCCAGCACCGGCAGGCCGAAACCTTCGTAAAGCGAAGGAAACAGCACCGCCCGCGCTCCCCTGATCAGGCTGATCAGCAAGGGATAGGATACGAAATCGAAGCGCTGGATCTGCCGCTGCGGCAAGATGCGGTCCTCGGCGCGAAGATAGAAGCGAAACCGGTCATCATCGATGAGCTGCCGCGTTTCCTCGCCTTTCCATCCCGGAGCACCGACGATGATAAGCGGCTTGGATGTCTTTGCGGCGAGATAGGCCTCGATCAGCCGTGAAATGTTCTTCTTCGGCTCGAAAGCGCCGAAGAAGAGGAAATAGCCCTTCCAATCGAGATGGAAGATGCCAGCGACTTCATCGGCGACCACATCGACCGGCTTCTCGCGAAGTCGCTCCGGCACGTGAACGGCCTGATAGGTATTGCTGACGCGCGCCTCATCGGCACCGAGAACCTTGATAATATCGGCCCGCGACGTTTCGGATACCGTCACGATATGATCCGCCCGCCGGACCAGGGAGCGCAGCATCTTGTAGTGGTAGCGCTTGTCGTCCTCAGTCAGATAGGGCAGCCGTAAGGGCACCAGGTCATGGATCGTATATATATTCAGCGCCTTCCTAACCGCGATCGGCATCGGATAGGTGCAATGGAGAAGATCCGGCCGTGCCTCGAACTTCATTGTGAGATTATTGCCGTAGCGCTTGAAATGATGGCGCGCGAGATGGAACAAGTCGCTGGAAGCATAGGCCAGGGCCGCATCGCCGAGTTGCGCCTGAAGAGATTTAAGAATAACCGTCCCGCCGAGTGGGATCGGAACCGGTTTCACACCCAAGGGCGCGGCAATGCGACGGCGCAGCCAATGCCGAGCTTCGGATAATGCTCCGCGCGGGCGGGCGCCGGATGCATCGAAGAGAACAACCTCCCGCAATACCGGGTCCTTCGGAACCCTCCCTGGAATTCCGTAAACAACCCCGGTCTGATAACCAAGCGAACGGGACGCCGACAGCAGGCTGCGGGTGTAGGTCGCAACACCTGTGCCCTTTTGCAGGGAAAGATTGAGGCCGTCATAAAGGATCGTCTGGCTCACTCCCATCTCTCCTTCAGCATCTGGAAATCCCTCGTCGCTCTCAAGCCGGCTTGTCACGCGACAAGACGAGCAGCGAATCGTCGGCCCCGTATTTCGAAAGCAGGTCTTCGGTGGTGATGGGAACCGCCTCGCCGCTGAAATCGAGACGCCGCATTGTCCCGTAGATACCGGCGAGCCGTTCGAGAAAACCTGATGCGTCGGCATAGCGAGCGGGATTGAATTCGACGACGAGCATCGGTTTATGGCGGGCGATGGTTTCAGCCATTCCTTCGAGTATCACTTCCTCTGCCCCCTCCGCGTCGATCTTTATGAAGTCGACGCGCGAGCAGGAGGCGCTCATCCCGTCGAGAGTTGTCACGGGAACCTTGATAACGATGCCGTCCTGTGGGCGGGGTTGGAACATTTCCGAAACGATCAGCGCATTCTTCGGCTCGCTATGGGGAACATATAGAGAGGCTTCTCCCGATATCGTTGCACCGAGCGCCGAGGTTTCGATCCGCGTCCGTCCGAGCAGCCCGTTGAGTTCGACGCTGCGACGCAGGAAATCGGCGGCATGTGGATTTGGCTCGACGGCGATCAATTCGCCCCTTGTGCCGACGAGTTCGGCAAGCAGAAGGGAGTAATAGCCAAAATTCGCACCGACATCGATCGCGGTCATACCGCGCTTGACGTTGCGCGCGCAAAACAATGTCAGCCAGATCTCCCAAAAACCGTCCAGAAGAACATGGGATCCGAAACCTCTGTCTCGGGTGTCTACATAAAGCTTATAGCGACCGAGTACGCGCACCAGAGCCGTGTGGTTTCCGAGATAGGCGCTGTTCACGCGCTGCAAGATGGCGGTTTCGGCTTGATGGCGATCGAACGCCATCAATTCATGAAGATGTAGCAGTGCCGAAGAACTCATTGTACCTCTCTCGTTCCTGCATGCCCGTAACGCATTCCGCAGGCCGGGCAGCATCAGGAAACTCCCTCGATCGCAGCGAGATTATCCGCCTCCGGCCTGTCCTTCGCCTTTGCTCTGCCGTCTTCAGTTTGCCGCCGACGCAGAGATGCCGACCGATGCCGCTGACAGTGCCGTTCCGGTAACACCCTGGAAGAGGCCCATAAACTTCTGAATATCGATCGAGGACGCGTTGGAGATATAAATTATATCCCGCGGCTGAACCTCGAAGTTCTGCATCGCAAGCAGCGTCGATCCGTTTTTCAGGTTGAACCGATAGACGATCGGGACAGGTCCACCACGGCGCAGCAACGGATTGCTCGGTGCAACGATGCGGCGGGCAACCTCAAGCGGCTCGTAGCGGAAGAGGAAGACGCCTGAGGCGTCGGCGCGGGTATCCTGCAAGCCTCCCGCACGCGCAACGGCATTCGCCATGGTCAAATGCTGAACGCTGAAGGGAACTTCGCCGCTCTGACCTGATGCGCCAAGGATCGTGTAGGTAACCGGCTCGCGCACCACCGTAACGACGTCTTCGGGCCGCAATCTCACGTTTTCGCGCGGATTTTGAACAATCGCGGTAAAAGGCAGATGCATTGTTCGCCCGCCACGCGTCAGGTAGACGACGCTGTCGTTGACGCCGGCGCGCAATCCTCCCGCCGAAGCAATAGCATCGAGTACTCGGCTGCCGGCGGGCGAAAGTGCGACGCGCGCACCACCGGTCACCTCGCCTGTAACCGTGACGGCGTTCGACGAGCTTTGCTGGACGGTCACCAACGCCTGTGGTTGCACCGCCTTGCCCATCAGGCCGGAAACCACCGCCTTTTCGACCGAAGCTGGAGTGCGGCCAGCGGCCGCAATCCGGCCCACATAGGGAATACTGATGGTGCCATCGCTGTTTATGGTTTGCGGCGGGATCGTCACTGAACTACCCGTCGCCTGTTGCTGCCCCGAAGCGCTCGAAGCCATTCCGAACAAGCTCCCGGGAGGCGCTTCCCAAAGACTGACGGAAACGACATCACCAACCGCGATCCTGAGACCGGGATCCCGTGCGCCCTCACCGAAATATGCCGCGAAGCTGGCTACCGGTCGAGCGACGCTTTTGACCATCGCCGTCGACGTCACATCGACAACCGCGAATGGTGGCATAGCGCGCGCGGCCGCTTCCTCCAATATGCGGGAGGCCTTGGGGCCGGCCTCCGGTAATCCACAGCCCGTAAGAACGCAGGCGAGAACGCACAATAATCCGAACTTCAACGGCATCGACGATCCTGAATGGCATGGAGGCAGTTTTGGCGAGGTATTCTCGCGCGAGGCAGGCTAGGCCGTTCCGGCATCGTCGCTGCGCTCCCGGGTAAAACGAAGGATCGACGAAGGACTGGAGCCATAAGCGTGCTTGTAGAGCACGGAGAATCGCCCGGGATTGGAGAATTGCAGGCTCATGGCAAGATCGGTGATGCTTTCGGCCTGACCACCCTTGATGGCGCCATGTGCCGCGGCTAGGCGGTAGTTGCAGAGGATTCCCATGGGCGTATCGCCACGATAGGTCTTGAACATGCGTTGCAGCGCTCGCGGGCTGCAGCTCGCGGCGTTCGCGAGATCCTCCAGCATGATGGCGTTGTGCAGATTGTCGCGCATGAACGCCTCCGCCCTCAGGAGCTGCCGTGGCGCGTTTTCAAGCGTGCCACGATTGAAGGCATCGGACAGATTGTGCGGCAGCTTGGCAAACAGCTTGACCAGCAGGAGCTCGCCGTACGCCTTAGCGAGCATCATCCGTTCGGTCTGGCGAGCGGTCGTCAAATCCTTCTCGGCCTGGCGCAGTGTTTGATAGAGCCCTTGTGCGCCGCCTTGACGGAAGCTCACAGGCGCCAGCGCAAACTCCTGCACGTAGGGCTTGCCGGTCAACTCTTCGAAATGCTGGCGGATTACGGATTCCGGGATCTGAAACAGCAGCCAGGAGCTACGCGGCTTGATCTCCAGCCGCTTGCCCGCCCGATCGCTTATGCTGGCGACATAATTGGCAGGAATGCGTAAGGACTTGCGCATTCGCCGGTGATTAATCTCTATTTCCCCCGCGAGAACAAATACGATGCTGACGCGCGGCAAGTCCTGCTTCGCGGTCCCCTCGAGGCCGGCCGAATGCTCGGCGCTTATGATCGAGGCCGACTGAAGCGGTTGCTTGCTGAATTTGAAGGAATAATCGCCTGAGGTTTCTGAAGGAACCGCCCATTTCCAGTTTGGTTCAAGCATGTCAAGGTTGCGAATGATTGCATCCCGGGAATACACCTCGAAAGTGCCAACGCATTGCTCGACAACTCTTTCCAACATCGCCATCCGCTAATCCTACTCAAAATCTCAGGTTGCATATTAGCCATCGCTAACACGTGATTTCTATCTAGGCCACTTTTTTCTAGCGTTCGTTTTGACGACTCCATTCCTTTGCTCTCGCGCCCACTTCGAGAGGCAAGACCATTCATCGCAAGTTGCATTATTTATAATTAAATTAGCATGATGAATTTTAGCGCGACAGTACAGATAGTGACGATGTTATACAGATTCCTACCTCTTCGTAGCGCGGCCACAGGTTGAAAATCCCGAGCGACGATATCGGACAAAATAATCGCTCTCGGCAAATATATTCGACATGTCTACGGGCAAAGGTTGCAGAAGTAGTTACTAATTTACCTCGATTGAATTGTCGGAGGTTTGTTGCAGGCACAAGGTCCACTGCAAAAATGGAGTAGCCAAACGGCCCCGCTGGCTTGCGGCCAAAACAATCTGCGCGCTACATTCATTTCAATTATTCTAATACATGATGAGGCTTAGCTAGGAGCCTGGGTCAGCGCCCGGAATGCCGCTATCTATATGCGATCGCGTCCCGGCAAGCGCGGAGACGCGGTGCATTTTGTCGTTCGATATTGTGTCAATTTGCAAACATAGCGAGCACTACTGTTGCCGATCCACACAGCTCAACGGCCGCTGGCTTACAATGTGGAGTAAATGCGAAATGCCGCTTCGATGTCATCGAAGACGCGGCCGCGGCCATTCTTCAACACGAGCGCCGACTTGCACAGCTCGCCGATCACATTGAGATTATGTCCCACAATGATCATCGAGCGATCCTTGCGTTTGACGAAAAGCTCCTCAAAACAGCGGAGTTGGAAGCGTTTGTCGCCAACCGCCAATACCTCGTCGATGAGATAGCAATCGAAATCGATGGCAAGCGACATGCCGAAGGCGAGCCGCGCTCTCATGCCTGAGGAATAAGTCCTGAGAGGCATTCGCAGATAACGGCCAAGCTCACTGAAATCCTCTACCACATCGCGAATTTCATCGAACGGCTTGTCGTAGATGCGCGACAGGAAGCGCATGCAGTCGTAGCCAGTCATCGAACCGCCGAAGCCACCGCTCAAGGCAATGGGCCATGACATCGACATGTTGCGCACGACCTTGCCCGACGTCGGCTCCTCTATCCCTGCGATCATGCGCACGAGCGTTGACTTGCCGGCCCCATTGTGTCCGAGGACAGCGATCTTTTCACCGCGGCCAATCTTGAATGTCACGCCGTCGACCACGCGGCGCATCCGGCCATGCACCTCATATTCCTTGACGAGATCGAACACGCCGACAATGCCATCTTCATGCCAGGGTATTTCGCTCTCCGGCGCCGGCGCCCTCGGGGAGGCGATCTGCGTGAGACTTGAAGGAAGTCCGGTCATTGCTGAGCCGCGTGCTCGTGTACCTGGATCATGAAGAAGCGCACGATCCAGAAAGTCGCGAAACAAACCGCAAGCAGCATCAGAAACGAACCGAGGCGCTTCGGGTACAGCGCATGATCGGGCAAATTCGGATCGGCGATTCGCTCCAGATACAATTGTTGCCGCTGCGCATCGATCCTGGCATTTTCCAGGGAAACGGTCGCCGATGTCAGCATCTTCGCTGCCATTTCCCTCTCCAGCAGCAGCTGCTCATATTGCGCGATGCGAGGCGCCATCGAGCCGTCACTCCCGACGATACGTGCCCGTTCATCGCTGATCTGCCGTTCCATCGCCGCCACGCGCGCGCTCAGCGCCTCCCCTTGCGGACTTTGCGGCGCCTGTTCCTGCAGCGCAGAAAGACGCGCCTTGCTGTCGGCCAGATCATCCGAAAGCCGGGCAATCATGTCCAAGGCGGCAGACGATTGCTTGCTTGGGTCGACAAGCGCTTCGCGATTGCGGAATTCCGTCAGGCTTTTTTGCATGTTGGACAGTCTTGTCTGACTGTCGTTCACCTCGATCTGCGCGTAACGGATGGCATCTTCGCGCGCTCGATCATTAAGACGGTTGATGAGTTCTTCCGCGTGCTGAACCAGAGCATTGGCCAGGCGATAGGCGTCTTCGGCACGAAATGCGCGTGCATCCAGTGTCGTCACGCCGCTGCCGCTGTCGGTGTGTACATTGATGAAACGAAGATAATGCTGATACAACTCTTCATTATTGGCTTCCGCCCAAGGTAGCGGGTAGCGGCTGAGGAGATCTCCTTCAGGGCGAGAGAGGATTTCCATCAGACCATCCCTTTTTACCAGGGCGTCGACGGCGGCGCGCGACTTGATGAACTCGGTGACGATGTAGCTGTCATCCTGCGCGCGAACGAATCCGGTGCTCTGGAGGAACCCGCTGAGCAGCCCCGCGGCATTCCTGTTCGGACTGCGCACGACGAACTGCGTTTCGGAAACATACTGATCGGAGCAGATGAAACCGTAATAGATCGCCCCGAGCAAGCCGGGAACCACGACGATCAGCAATAGCAGCAATTGCGATCGAGCCCATTGCGCGACAGAACGCGGCCAGGAAACCGGTTGACCTACGACAACGCCGGATGAGCGTGCATTCACCAGCCTAACGAAATCAGCGAATTCCCTGTTATTCTCGATACGGCTCATTTGGGACCATCAAATCTCTCTTGGAATAGTTAGGACCACTCCGCCGCTGCCCTTCCGGAGCTCCGATCAAGCAACCGCAGTCAGCTGGTTTCCATCGTTTTAGCTCGTCATTCCGAACAACGGGCACGACGATGTCGACGGCAATTTACTTTGCAAGAGATTCCCATATATCCTTTGAAAGTCAAATATATTTCCGCGATTTCGAAATTTTTACATATAGAAACAAGAATAATTTGTCTTCTGTCGCTATTAATACTTTGGCGACGCGATTCGTATGGCGAGGCCGAATTGTGACGGCAATAACTGCCATTCGATTAGCCGTTTCACCCTCATTGCTGGTTCAAGGAATTCGGAATGGGAAAGTTCGGAGGCATCTTGCAGCATATCGGCAGTACCCTTGCCTCGAATGGCCGTATAGACCTGTTCATCGGCCGAAGCCTCTTGAAATTTCTCCTCGGTAGGCGGCGCAGCCTCCCATTTTCGATACCGGAAGATGTCCTCCAGTTACCGTTGCGTTTCATGTCCCCCAAAGCGGTTCCGCTCATGCAACCAGCCGTGAGCAGACATCGCAGGCTGTCTCGTTCAGGCGCGAGCCATCGCTCTTAGCGAACATCTTTTGGGGGGACTTCTATGCACATAGATTCGACGATCTTTCCCCAGGGGGCGCCGTCCTCGGCAAAGGCAGACGAGCAGCCGTCCTGGTTGCCCCCGATCAACGCACGGCTGCTCGCCTTCCTTCCGACACGTCAGCGGTTTCCTCTCATCGGCCCCGCCTTCTCCGCGTCCCTCAAACCGATCGAATTGACGATGGGTGCCGCCGATGGTGTCGTCAGTTGGGGAGACGGGCCGCTTGCTCGCCTGGCACGCCTCTATGCGCAGGTGCTCCGTCTGCCCTTTTGGACGGTGGCGGGCGGCTTCCTGCAATCGACCGGTCAGGACGCCACATCGCCGATCTCCATCGTCGCCGACGATCTCGGCATCCATTCTTCTGCCCGCCAGCCCTCCCGATTGGAGGCGCTGCTACAAAATGCGCCATCCGACACGGATATTCAGCGCGCCCGCGACCTGCGGCGATGGATCATTCGCGAACGACTGTCTCAAGACAATCAGCTGCGGGACGAGACTATTTCGCTTCGCCGAAGCCGTCGCAAGCGCATCCTGCTTGTCGACGAGGTGATGGGAAATCACGCTGTGGAAAGCGCCGGTGCCGATGCAGCGACCTTCGCAAGAATGTGGACGACGGCTCTTGCCGTGGAAAATGCCGATATCATCGTCAAATGCCATCCCGACGTCATGGCAGGCCAGGCCAGGGGCTTTCTTCAACCCCTCGCCCGAACGGCAGGCGTACAGCTTGTGGATCGCCCTGTCTCGACACATTCCCTGCTGGATATGGTGGATGAGGTCTGGACCGTATCAAGCCAACTCGGGCTGGAAGCGCTTCTGCGGGAAATACCCGTCGTTACCTTCGGCATGCCCGCCTATGCCGGCTGGGGACTGACTGCGGACCGCGCCGTGGGCACGGTCGCAACGATGGCGCGCTCGCGTCGGGGACGCCATGTCAGCATAGACGAGTTTGCTGCTGCTGCGCTCTTTCAATATTCCCGTTATGTCGATCCCGTCTCGTGCAGCCCGATCACGGCCGAGCAGGCAGTCGAACGGCTGCTGGAATGGCGCACGCGCGCCCGATCGCTCTCCGGCCGTTACCTTTGCGTCAATTTTTCGCTCCACAAACGCGCGGTCATGCGCCGCTATCTGAGCAGCCCCCAGTCGCAGGTGCAGTTCGCCACCAATCCGAGCGCCTCAGAGATCCAGAGTGCCGACACCATCGTCCTTTGGGGGAACGCCACTCCTCCCGATGAATCCATTTTGTGGAAGCAGGGCAAGAGAGTGCCGATCATTCGGGTTGAAGATGGCTTCATTCGCTCCTCCGGCCTCGGCAGCTCCCTGGTACCCCCATCTTCGCTCTGCTTCGACGACCAAGGCATCTATTTCGATGCCTCCGCTCCAAGCCGGCTGGAGACGATCCTGAACGGGGCGAATTTCGACGATGCGCTTCTTGCGCGCGCAAAGCGCCTGCGGCAGGCCATCGTCTCGATGGGCATCACCAAATACAATCTGCCGCCGCAGCCGGCGCCGGATTATCGTGCTCTCGCCGAAAACCGCGACATCGTTCTGGTGGCCGGGCAGGTGCCGAACGACGCTTCGCTGCGGTTCGGCATGGCAAGTCATTCATCCGATATCGAACTGCTCAAAGCCGTCCGGCGCGCAAGACCGGCGGCATTCATCATCTACAAGCAACACCCAGATCTTCTGGCGAAGGCAGCTGGCCGTCATCCACCCCCATTGCCACCGGCGGAGGCTGCCGATCTCGTCATCGGCAATGTCGATCTGGATAATCTCCTCGGCGTTGTCGACGAGGTTCATGTCGCAACATCGCAGATCGGGTTCGAAGCCCTGCTGCGAGAAAAGCCGGTATGGTGTCATGGCCTCCCCTTCTATGCTGGCTGGGGCCTTACACGGGATTCGGTCGTTTCATTGCGGCGAAAGCGCGCTTTAACGCTCGACGCCCTCGTCGCCGGCACACTCATCCTCTATCCGCGATATTGGTCGAACATCACCAATCTTCCGTGCGAGGCGGAAGACGTGGTCGCCGAACTCTATCGTTCCCGCCAGGGCATCGCTCCCAATCCGTCGCGGCGGCGCTGGCTGGCACAGGTCATCCACATGCTCGAGGCGAGAAAAAAATGATGAAGCCGGTCGTTATGGACATCTCGCGATTGATGGAGCGGTCGCATTGCCCGACGCCCACCGGCATCGATCGCTATGAGCTTCATTATGCGAACTGGTTGAACGAGCGCCGCAAACGGACTGCCTTGACCGATCTCGGTGCGTTTCCGCCACCGTCGTGGTTTGTCGAAACCGGTCATAACAGCGCCGTCACCGTTCCGTCCGAGCGGGCGGACAAGTTGGTCTCCATCCTCAACAGCCGTTGGGCAGCAACGGAGATATCGCCCGCACAGGCCACCCTTCTTGAACGGATTTTCGCCGCCATCGATGGCAAGATCAGGTGGCAGGCGGCGTCGGAAGTGAAAGCAGGCGAGGCTCATACGCAAAAGCTGCGCAAGATTGCGCATGCCGTCGCCAATCATTTCGCTCATGGCCTGGCGTTGCCGGACAGGGCGTCTTTTGTCCACGTATCACACAGCCGGCTGGAACGGACATCGGCGTTCTCCTGGCTTCGAGAAGCCGGCAGAAACGGCGTCTTCTACGTCCATGATCTCATTCCGCTATCGCATCCGGAATTCGTCAGACCGGAGGAGCCGGAGCGGCATCGCCGCAGAATGGAGACGGTGCTGAAACACGCATCGCTGGTGCTTTGCAACTCCCAGGTAACGGCGCGCGCCTTGCGCACCTTTGCTCAGGAAAGCAATCGAAAGCTGCCCTCTATCGCCGTGCTGCCTCCCGGTGTCGAACAGTGCTTCCTGTCGCCATCATCGGACATGCCGCGGCCACAGCTGCCATATTTCGTGACGCTCGGAACGATCGAACCGCGCAAGAACCACATGCTGTTGCTGCACCTGTGGCAATATCTGGCCGAGCGCGACGGGCCGAAGGCGCCACGGCTGGTCATCGTGGGCAAGAGGGGATGGGAAAACAGCCACATCCTGGCGATGCTGGAGCGGTGCCCCGCCCTTCCCGGTCTCGTCATCGAAGTGCCGGGGCTGGAGGATGCCGCCTTGGCGCGGCTGGTGGCGGGCGCGGCCGCCCTTCTCGCGCCTTCCTTCACGGAGGGTTATGGCATGCCTGTCGCCGAGGCTATCGCGCTCGGCACGCCGGTGATCGCCTCCAACATCAGCGCCCATCGCGAAGCTGCCGCCGGACAGCCCGCCATCTTTCTCGACCCCCTGGACGGGCTGAGCTGGAAAGCCGCGCTGGACATGATCGCCGCCTCGCCGCAACGCCGAATAAAGCCCGGCTCATCAAGCGGGTGGGATACGCATTTCGATGATTTGGAGGCGTTGATCGAGGCCGATTTTTCGGCGCGACGCCATGCTGCCCAACGCGCTTCGCGACGTATCGAGAGGATCTCGACCTCGGCGGTTTTGCAGTGAGAGGCGGCAGTGCTGGCGCAACACAATAACAAAGTTCGTCAGCAAGACGTGGGAGCGGCGACGTGACAAGCTTTTACGACATCGAGAATTGCTACAAATTCATTCTCGGCCGTCCGATCAACGACGATGAGCGAAATGTCATCGGCAACCATCTCCTGCAAATTACCGATCTGCCGCTGGACGTCCATCGCAGACGTTTTCTGACTTCCAGCGAATTCCACCAACGTCATAGCGAATTACTGTTTCACAATTTCGTGCCGAGATCGATCGTCGTCCTTTTCGAAACTCAATACAATTTCAAATTGTATCTGGACCTTCGCCAATATCATATTTCTTTCGGCATCATGAACGGTGAGTATGAGAAGTTCGACATCGAACTCGTGAAAGCCATCGTGCCCGATAACGGGCAATTCATCGATGTCGGCGGCAATGTGGGGTACTATTCCCTCTCTGTCGCAGCCCATCACTCCCCATTTAGAGGAACGGTTCTCGCCTTTGAGCCTTTACCGAAGCTCTGCGAGCTGTTCAACCGATCGATCCTGGAGAACGGATTTGGAGACCGAGTCAGCGTTCACCAGCTCGCTCTTGCGGATGTTCCGGGAGAATTGCCGCTTAATGACACGGGGGAAACAGTCAACGCGGGGGCCACGCGACTGGTTACTGCCCGCGCTGAAGTCAAGGTCGATCGCAAGACCAAGGTCGAAACACTGGATCGTGTTATCGGCAATCTGCGGCCTGATGTCATGAAAGTGGACATACAGGGAGCGGAAGGCTTGTTCCTGAAGGGGGCGCAAAGAACCATCGCCACATGTAAGCCTTCTCTATTGATGGAGATCAATCATGATATGCTCTCCATTGTCTCCAAAACCGCTCCAGGCGCGATCCACCGCCAGCTCGCAGATTTCGGCTACCACATCTGGAGAAGGTCCGAGCATCGGCTGATGCGAATGGCGACAGCCGAAGAATTCAACTCGAACTTCCCGCCCGGCACTGCAGCGAACATATTTGCAGTTCATGAAGATCGCGCCGAGGACGTCAACCGGCGACTTCAGCACCTGAGCGTGGATCGAGAATGAAGATCTTGTTAAACAAAAGGGGGCAATCATATGGGTGGCATCGCCTATTATGGCTCGTGCCCTAGCGAGGAGTTTGTCCGATACGTATTTGCGGACAGCAGCATCGTCTTTTTCTGTTACGGCATCAACGTCGCCAGCTTCATGAACGACAGGCCGGTGTCCATCACCGCCCTAGAGGGGTGGCCCGAACCGATCCAAAAGAAGCTGCAGTTCGAAGCCGACAAAGGCTTCTGCGATCGGTTGAGGTCGTCAGCGCCAATGACACTGGTGATCGATTTCAGCCGCGCCACGCGCACCTCGCTCCTAGACTACGAGGGCACGTTACTCACCGCCCCCTACGAACTTTTGGACGCGGGACCCGATTTGCAGCGCGAAGCCTTCAACATCTTCAAGATCATTCCATTCGGTAGCCGCGACTTCTGGACGCGGGTGATCGAGGGGGCGCAAAGATTCTGCGAGTTCCTGAATGCGAACCTGCCGGATACAAAGGTGATATTGCTCGATATGCCCCCCACAGCCGACTATCGAGGCACGCTTATCGACCGCAATACCTATGTGACCGACTTTTGCCGCTGGCAGATACGGTATCCGATTTCTCGCATGCTTATCGACTTTTGCCGGGAGCGTATTGAAAACAGCAGGATATTTGCACCGCCGTCAGACCTCTATTCCGACGACACCGCACTCTACGGACCCGCACCGATGCACTATTCCGTGGAGGTCTGGAAGGAGATCGCTGTTCGCTTTCATGCGAATGGCGGCTTCGAAGGATTGCCGCGTGCGAGCGATACGGTTTCCACACTCACGAACTATTCCGGCCTAATAGATGCCTTCACCAAGACGGCATTGACCAACCCGAACCTTCATCGGTTCAGCCTCGATATTCTGCTTGGTGCGCTGCCCTATCTCTTCGCAAAAATCAGCAGCCCCGCCCATAGCCACTTTGGCGACCCCATCGATTCCTATGATGTCGTCGCAGCCTTTCGCTGGATTCTCGGTCGCGAGCCCGAATCCGTCGAAACCTTTCTCAGCCACTATGCGCTGCCCAACCGATGGGAGTTGCGCGAAACGCTGCTACGCTCCTTGGAATTCCAGAGCCAGGTGACGAACTATGCCAAACGTTAGCGCGCCCGTCGCGGCGTCACTCGAACTTGATGTGATTGCGTGCCGCGTTGATCAGGAAGAGCCCGACAGCCGTCGTAAACAGGCAGCACTTCGCGAGGTAATCAATGTCATAGAAGGTTTGCACGGAATCGCCGAAGACGCCGGCGCGAAAAAGCTCGAAGCAATGAACGAGAGGGACATAGAGCGCCAGCTTCTGGGCACCGCTCGGCAGCCAGGCCACCATGAAGAACATGCCACAGATCGGCAATGTGAGATATTGAAATGGCGGCACCAGCTTCTCAACAAACTCGAACCGTTCCGAACCGGCGGCAAAGATGAGCGCCACCGCGAAAGAGAGCCAGGCCATGAACAACCAGCCCGCCAGCACCAGACCGAGATTCTGATAGGGCGGAATGATGTTTGCCAAACGCGCAACCGTGTAGACGAGGATGAGAGCGGCGGTCGTGCCGGCGGTCTCCAGAAGCGCACGGGCAATTATGGCGTCAGCCAGGCGGATCTGGCGATGATACATCAAGGGCATATTCTGGCGCAGACAAGAAACCGCATGACCGGTTATGTGGCGCCAGAGCGTCAGCGGCATGTAACCGCTCAAAACGAAAGCCGCCACCGTCAATCCGTGCGCCTCGTGATTGAGCAGCGTCCACATGATCATGACACCCGTGGTCAGGATCATCGGTTCCAGCGCAAGCCACAGGAAGCCGATGTTTTCCCGCCCGTAGCGTATGAGCATTTCGCGCATGATCAGCGCACCAAGGACGCGGCCCTGAATCTTCAATCCGGTGATGAACTGCGAACCCCTGCTCGCGTTTGCCGATACCTGATGCACCCGAAGCCCTCCTGGTCGCTATTCCATCTCCATCAGACGGTCGGTCAACGATACCGGCGAAGGGCAACCGCTCAATCTTCATTGCGCCGGGCTTGGACAATTAGCGTCCATGGCGTCCGCTCGCAGATCTGCAACGACAGACGATCACCAGAAAGGGCATGATCATGGCTCTGATCAACTCCGAGACCCAAAACAAGAAAGTCGATGCAGATCAGCGCCGGCAGCCTTTCCGCCACATCATCGCAACTTCGATTGCCGGGCCTGCAAAAGCCCGAAAGCGTCGCAAGCGTTTCGGTCGTCTAAGCGTTTATCTGCTAGCGGTTATTGCCCCTACCCTGGCAGTCAGCGCCTATTACGCATTCATCGCCGCTCCGATCTATGTGTCCGAATCCTCTTTCGTCGTCCGCATGGCCGCGCCGCCATCCTCGAATGTCTTCGGCTCCCTGCTGCAGAACAGCGGGATAACGCGCTCGCAGGACGATACTTTTTCCGTGCAGGAATATATCCGCTCCCGCCAGGCACTGAAGGAACTTGCCGAACGGCTTCCCGTACGCGCCATTTTCGGCAGTCCGCAGGCGGACTGGCTGACGCGCTTTCCGCGCTTCTGGGAAAACAACAGCGAGGAACAGCTCTATAATTACTATTCGGACCGTGTCTCCGTCATTCACAACGACACCACAGGCATCACCGTCCTGCGGACGACAGCCTTTCACGCGCAGGATGCCGCGGACATGAACGCCTCATTGCTGGCACTCGGCGGCGATCTGCTTGACCGGCTCAACAACCGCGCCCGCGGCGATGCGGTTCGCTTTGCCGATGGCGAGGTGCAGCAGGCGCAGCAGCGGGTCATCGACGCACAGAGAAACATAACGAACTTCAGAAACAAGGAGCTGATGGTCGATCCGAATGCCAGCTCCATGTCGATGATCGACCTCATCAGCAATCTGACGTCCACTCTCGCCAACAGCCGGGCGCGGCTTGCGGAAACGCGCAAGACTGCGCCGGATAGCAGTTCCATTCCGTTTCTGACGAGCCAGATCGCTGCACTGGAGCAGCAGATCGAGAACGAACGAGCCAAGATGGTCGGATCGGATAAATCCATCGCGCCCAGAATTGCGGATTACGAAAGTCTCGTCCTGATGCGGGAGTTTTCCAACAAGGCGCTCGTTTCCGCTCTTGACTCACTCGAAGCGGCCCGAGCCGATGCCCGCCGCCAACAGCTTTATCTTGAGGTCGTCGTTCCACCGCAGATGCCCGACGAGGCAGAGATGCCTTATGCGCTCAAGAACGTTACAGTCGTTTTCCTGTCCTTGAGCCTTTGCTATCTGCTGGGCTGGCTCATGGTCACCGCCATCAGGGATCACGAAAGCGGCTGACTTTGCCGGAGCTATGATCGAACCCGAATATGCCGACCTCGATATTAGTGCCTCTGAGAGGGTTGTCTAATCGCAGTTAGGCGTGCCGCATCGCTTTTGCAACCCATGCATTTATTGAAGTTCACTATCACATAGAAACGGAAATGGAGCACATTGTGATCGAAGAGCAATCGAAAACAAGCAATGCAAAGGACGTCATCATCGCGGCATATAGAGGCCTTCTAGGAAGAGATCCTGACAAGAACGGCATGAGTTCTTATCTCGATTTGCTGGAGAAGAACTCAATTTCATATGAAGATCTTATACGGCAAATCAGTGGTTCTGATGAATTTAAGACCATACATGGATACATTCACACATATGGCTCCTCCAGAAGAGAGGCAATGGATGTATTTCGGCAATTCAGAAAGTATGAGGGTCCGGGCCGAGCAGGCTTTGTGACCAACTTTCTCGGTTGCGTTTCCAACGTGAACCATGTCGGTCTTGCAAGCCATTCGGGACTGGTTGAATCATTTCCGTTTCCCGGTAATTTTCATGGGGCCGCCTTGGAATGGATCGCGGTATTGCGTTCAGTTCTCGACGCTCGGGAGCGATTCAGCATGATCGAGCTCGGCGCCGGATGGGCACCTTGGTCGGCAATCGGCTATGCGGCCGCCAAACAGAAAGGCTTAAGCGCTCACGTGATCCCGATCGAAGGGGATCGCGGTCATATCGATTATATTCACCATTCGTTTCGTGAAAACTCCATCCCCGATAGCGATGCCGACGTTATCCATGGGGTCATCGGCGTTGAGGACGGGATAGCCAGGTTCCCTAGGGCAGCGCAGGCCGGGCATGTCTATGGCGCCGCCGCTGCTTTTTCTGGCGAGGGCAATGATGGCGATGCGTTCGGGACATTCGTGAGGCACCATGGCGGCCTTGTCGCGGAAATTGAAGAGGTTACATGTTATAGTCTCGCAACGATCCTGAACGGCAAAGGGACCATTGATCTCATCCATTGCGATATTCAAGGTGCCGAGGGCGACCTCTTTGAACACCATATCGATGTGGTGACGAAGCAGGTGAAGCGCGTATTCATTGGCACGCATTCCGCTGACTTGGATCGACGCCTCATCAGCTTGTTTCCCAAGCATGGCTGGGTCTGCGAAGGCATCGTTGCCGCAAAGATGAGGGACGATTCGCACGGAGATCCGATGCTTGTTGCGGATGGTGATCAGGTATGGCGCAATCCGGCGTTTTTCTGATCCAAGTCTTGCAGCAACTCCAGGAAAGTGTATGGCGGTTTTCCGTCCGGAATTGCGTATAGATGTCCATACTCACAGTCAGCTACTTTGCCGCACACTTCTCAAGGCGGCCTTCGGCGTACGCGTATGCTCTAACTGCTGGAGTTATTTCTTCACGAAAACAAAGATGCTGGTAACATTGTCGATATGGCCAGGCTCTTCGTGCAACTCGAATAACCGGCAGCCAGTTCTATCGGCCAGCTCGAGGATGGAATTTTGCGGCGTAGAGTGCATCTCCATATCGAGTTTGGAACCACCCTTGAGATAGTCTGCTACTTTGAAGCTGTAGCCATCCTGATGTGTCCTGACGTGTACGATCGCGACTCCGTGAGGCGGCAATCCGGAAAACGCCTTCTCTAGGACAGACAGTGTAACCGGCGGCGGATTATGTTGCAGCACCAGCCGGGAATACCAAAGATCGAAGCCGCGCCCTGGCATGACGTTCTCAGATGTGACTTGGATAAACTCGACATTATTGGCGCCCGAAGATGCAACATGCTTTTTCGCCAATTCAATATGAGGGGCTGAGATATCCAGCGCGATAACATGCTTGAAGGCCGTAGCTAGCGCAGCCGTCGCACGCCCGACGCCACAACCAAATTCAAGGATAGTATTGAAGTCATTTGGCGATCGGTTCATTCTACGGAGCAGGTCGCGAACCAGGTACAAATCTCCGACACCGCTTTCATAAAATTCAGCCAGATTTTGTTCCAATAGATCCGGCGCATATTTATCCAAAGACAAGACAGACCAATGTGGCGCCTGAGTACCAATTTCTGACCAATAGGACGCCGTCTTGGATACCACCTGTTTAAGAGTGGGATCGTCCATGATGATTTCAATATCGGAGGGCGGAGTATGGGCCAGGAAAGATTTAGTGACCGCCACCGGATTCTTGAATTTATACTCGGGAGATTCTGTAGTGGCCCCCTAAATCCCCGGACACGATCTCCCACTTGTTAAGTGTTAGGAGTAATGTGCCCATTATGACCAATCACATACCTAAGATAGAAGTGCTGTCCGGCCCTGAGCGCCGCCGCCGCTGGTCGACAGCGGAGAAGCTCGCGATAGTCCAGGAGACCTACGAGCCTGACGTCACGGTCAGCATCGTTGCGCGACGGCATGGGATTCAGCCGAACCAGTTGTTCGCCTGGCGCAAACTTGCGGCGCAGGGTGCACTGACGGCCACTGCATCGCAGGAAGAGGTCGTCCCAGCATCCGAATACAGAGCGCTTCAGAACCAGGTGAAAGAGCTGCAGCGCCTCCTCGGCAAGAAGACGATGGAAGGCGAAATCCTCAAAGAAGCGCTTGAGATAGCATCAGGGTCAAAAAAACACCTGTTGCGCTCGCTCTCGTTGCCGAAGGATGGTTCGCGATGACGGCGGTGTGCGAGACCCTTGGTGTCGCCCGATCCAACATTGCGGAACGTGTGAAGCAACGTCCTTCCAGAGCCAGAGGGCGGCCGCCGCTCGCCGATCAGGCACTGCTGGATGAGATCAAGACGATCATCGACGACATGCCGACCTACGGATATCGCCGGGTTCACGCGATCCTGCGCCGTAAAGCCAGCAGCGAAAGCCGTCCATGGCCGAATGCCAAGCGCGTCTATCGGGTGATGAAGGTTCACGGCATGCTCCTTCAGCGCCACACCGGTGCAATCGACACCCGTCGCCACGATGGCCGTGTTGCTGTCGAGCAGTCGAATTTACGCTGGTGTTCAGACGGCTTCGAAATCGGCTGCGACAATAAAGAGAAGGTGCGCGTTGCCTTCGCTCTCGATTGCTGTGATCGCGAGGCCATTGCCCATGTAGCGACAACCGAGGGCATCAAGAGCGAGGACGTCCAGGACCTTGTCATCACGGCTGTTGAGAACCGCTTCGGTCTCGTCAACACCCTTCCAAAGCCAATCGAATGGTTGACCGACAACGGCTCCTGCTTCATCGCAAAGGATACCAGGTCGCTGCTCGTCGATATCGGCATGGAGCCATGTTCAACGCCTGTTCGCAGCCCCCAGTCCAACGGGATGGCCGAAGCCTTCGTCAAAACCTTCAAGCGCGATTACGTCTCGGTCAACCCCTTGCCGGACGCCATAACCGTCATCGCGAAACTGCCCTCATGGTTCGAACACTACAACACCCTTCACCCGCATAAGGCATTGGGGTATTGCTCGCCTCGTGAGTTCTTAAACCGTCAAACAGAAACCTGATCCGGTCCGGTTTTTAAGGGGCAACTCCAGATTCCATCAGATGCTGACGGAATAATTCAACATCTTCGAATGCCTGGCGATAAATTTCTATAACATCGTTGTTTTCTGGCAACCTGCCCACGAGATAGCGATAGCCGTAGCTCACGTCGTCCTTAGAAATTGGCATTTCTTTCGTAAGCGCGATTTTCGCTGCACGTTGACGCCAACCCGTTGGTTGGCATCGGATCAACGTTTGGAAGCTTATTGTGTCAGGCGGCTTCGGTTGTGGCGAAGTTGAACGGCAGCAGGTCGACGATGTCGGCCCTTTCGTCCCGCTGGGGCAACTCAGTGAGCACGTGGCGCAGCCAAGAGAGTGGATCGACGCCGCAGGCTCGGCAAGTCAGCATGAGACTGTAGATCACGGCGCTGGCCTTGGCTCCGTCAGCGGTGTCGCTGAACAGCCAGGATTTCCTGCCGGTGGCAAAAACTCTGATTTCGCGTTCCAGAATGTTGTTATCGATCGGCATCCTGCCGTCGCTGGTATAGCGCGTCAGGTAATCCCATTGGTTCAATGTGTAGGACACGGCGTCGCCGAGCTTGGTATCCGGCACAACTTTCGGGGTGATGTTATCGAGCCACGTCTTTAGAGCGCACAGGATAGGCAAGCTGTGCTGTTGGCGGAAGCGGTGAATGCAGTCGGCCTTCGTCTCCCCAGCATCTGGGACTTTGTCTCTTGCCTGCTTTTCGATCCGGTAAAGCTGCTCAAAGAACCTGAGAGCTTGCTCCGGCGGACCGCCACCATTCTTTCTCGTCTTGAGGGCTTCGACGAAGCGTCGCCGGGAATGAGCCATGCATCCGACATGGGTTGCGCCATGCAATGCGCGCCAGGCGGTGTAGCCGTCGCTCATCAATATGCCGCGGTAATCGCCGAGAAAGGTCTGCGGATGGATCTGGCCGCGGCCGGGCTGGTAGTCGAGAAGCACGATCGGCTCGTCACTGTCCTCGCTGCTGCGGTACGCCCACATGTACGACGTGCTGGTGGCCTCCTTGTCCTTTTCCTTCAGCACCTGAACCGTCGTCTCATCGCCATGGATGAGAGGCTGCGACTGAAGCCTCTGCCTCAGCGCATCATAGATGCGACGCAGATGCCTCTCGCTCGAGCCGATTACCCAGTGAGCAAGAGCGCCACGGCTGATCGGAACGCCGGCCCGCTCGAATGTCTGAGCCACGCGGTAGAGTGGGGTGCCATCGACGTATTTGTGGACGAGCGCGAAGGCTAGCGTCGAAGCGGTAGCGATGCTGCCCGGCAGGGGCTGCGTCGGCATCGGTGCGATCACGACGGGTGTGTTGATCCCGGTGCGGTCGCAATGGCGGCAGGCATATTTGAACCGGACGTTCTGCAGAACCTTTGCCTTGACTTCGATATGAAGCTGCTCGGTAACGGCCTCGCCCATGCGATGCATTTGACTATCGCAGCACGGACAAGTTTTTTGATCGTCGGGAAGGTCATACTCGACACGCTCGCGTGGCAGGTCTTCCGGCAGAGGTCTGCGTCCCCGCTTTTTTCCCACGACGCTCGCGACCGCCGGCAGGCCCGTGTCCGGGAGATCGACAACGTCATCACCGTCGCCGCTGTCATCTTCGTCGGCAGCCTCTTCGGCTTCGTTGAAGAGGCGATCAACGTGCTTTTCGCTGCGGGGTGCAAAGCGATGCAGCTTTGCAAGCGCCAGCTCCTCCTCAAGCTTGACGACCCGCTGCGAGAGCGCTTCCTTCTCGGCTTTGAGCGCAGCGATTTCGGCAGCATTGGCTGCCAATTGCGCCATCAGTTCTGCAATGCTCGGTTCGCCGGTGCGAGTCATCAGATTCTTGAATCTGAACCGCCCCTTCGCGTCAACAGTTCAATTCGCCACCGTCAACCGGCGATCTGATATTGCCGCACCGGATGACGGATCATCGCATCGATATCAATGCCGTCGAGAATCCAGTGAAGCTGTTCTGTCGTCAGCACAACGACCGGCACTTCGCGGCGGGGCCATCTGAACTTGTCTTCGGTCAACCGCTTCAAGACCATCACAAAACCGGATCGGTCAAAGAACAATAGCTTCATCCGGTCACGACGGCGATTGCAAAAGGCAAAAACCGCAGGAGCAAAGGGATCCAGCGCCATCGTCTCCTGGACCAGGACAGCAAGGCTGTTGATGCCGGCCCGAAAGTCGATCGGCTCGCGATGCAGGTAAACCTTGAGATCAGCGCCAAGTCTGAACATGACCCAGCGCTCCGATGATTGCCGTCAATGCATCTACGTCACTGCATTCCAACGTCAGCTTCACCCCGTTCGGCAGTGACGCGCTCACCTTCGCTGGAGAGGGCAGCGGCCGGTTCCTCTCTGCTTTCCGAGGCAGCTCTTCAAACTCGTCGCTGGCCGCGGTGATTTGCACCGGAATAAAAGACGATGTCGAAGACGGCGGCGACGCAAGCGGCTGGGTGTGCTTGCGTATCCATTTCCAAACGAGGTTCGCGTTGACCCCGTGTTCGCGCGCGAGTTTCGATACCGATGCGCCAGGTTCAAGGCAGGCCATAATAAGGCGGTCTTTCGAACTTTGATCGAAACGGCGTCTCCCATTCCGACCGACCAGCCGCACGGCAAGTTTTTGACCTTCTTCCATCATGAGGTGTCCACCTATTTTGGTGGACACCTCATGCCAAAGCTCACTCAATTGCAGAAGGTGCGGGGAAAATCGCGCTTACTTTCTTTCGTCCTTAAGTTGATTCCTTGGCACACAAGCGGCGACCGCCGTTGTTCGTTGTCGGCTTGCGCTGCGGTGGCGATCAGTAAAAATGCAATAGCCTGCAGCATTCACACCGGCTACTGAGCTTTATTGCACTCAACGTCGAACTGAATTTGAGAGCTTGTGGTGAAATTGGCATCAGTTAGGACAACTTGACCAACGCTTGCATACTGGGTCAAGACGACGGTCGAGTCCGAGAGCATCTGCGCCTGTACACTGCTCACCAGCCCAGACATGTTGAGCAGGACCATCGGCGTGCCGCCACCTGGATCTCCTACGCCGGAGGTGCTGCACAGGTATGGGGAGCCGGACACATTGAAGCTCCCCGTCGCCGCGCCTCCTGCTTTTGCTGAGAAGGTGATCTCGCCATGCAACTTGAAGCCGCCGTTTGGCAACCTCGCCGCAAATCCGCTCGATGTATAGGTCCAGCCCGTGCTACTGACGCCGCTTCCGCCAAACTTCACGACGGGAGTCCAGGCAATTTGTCCAAAACCGGATGCACTGATGTTCCCCGTCGCGGTGTCTGCTAGTCCGCCTACCATGTTGTCGGAGTTGACCAGATTGCCCCACGTCCCACTCAGCGTGAGTTTGCCGATGTCTGTGTTTTGATTGAGGAAAAGCGATGTGCTCGATCCTCCGGCCCACGAGACCGTTCCGCACCAAGTGTTATGCGTGAAGAAATTTGCCTCACCATAACTGGTCGATGCAGAGAAATCGATGCTTGTCCCGCTGCAGTTCCATGTGGTGTCCTTCATATGGAATTCTTGCAATGCGGTCGCTGAGTTGAAATTGAAGAGTCCCCCGGTCAAGCCGTTATCACCATCGACATTGTCAATCCAAAGCGCACGAATGGTGGGAACTGTGTTATCGGAGCAGAAAAAGCCCTTTGCGTTCGATCCCGTGTAGGTGTGATATTCGACATGCGAGTTCGTGATCTTGAAAACTTGTTGCGCGCCGCCGGAGCCTGTATATCCGCCCCATTTGAAGGCGCAGCCGACGCCACCCACGCCCGGATTGAACTGAATGCCGTCTAGAATGACCGTATTTGGGCCGCCACCAGCACCGACAGCCGTCGTCCGCGTGAACAGAACAAAATCGTCAGAGTTCGTAAAATCCCCAGCATTATTCATCCCCCAGCGGCCGCCATAAACATAGACCTCGGGAAAACCGTCAACGACCGAATAATGCGTCCGGCATCGGCCTTGGTTTAGGTTGTAGACATGCGCCGCAATGCCAGCAATGGTCGGACCCCATTTCGTGCAGGTATCGAAGTTAAAAACACTAAGATCTCTGATGGTTATGTTGTAGCCGTCCGTCATCTGATAACCGACCGCACCGGAATTCGGCACCGATGGCGAACCGACGATCGTGATCCGCTCAATTATTCCGGGGCTATGAGAGCCATCGGAAGCAGCCGACAGGACGCAAGTCGAGTTAGCAACAGCTACGCATTTTATCCATGACGTGCCGGCATATCCCGCGTTATAATTTCCAGGCGCGGTAGCGGAGCCTCGTAAGCATCTGCCCTGGGGGATCGTCAGAGCATCCACATAAAATCCGTTTGTCGAGGGCGGTACGAGGACACAGATATTTCCGGCAGCAAACGCGGCGTTGAATGCGGATGTAGCAAGGGTAGATCCGTCGGCTTTCGCCCCCCATTCTCGAATATCTGCGCCTTCTGCCGGAAATGTAGCGACCCAGCATTTCCCATCGGCACTCGGTGCTTGTGCACCACCATCGCCGGAACCGGAATTCATCGAGCAGGGTGAAGATGATGCTATGTAAAGAAGGGGCGGAGCATCACCTGCCGCTGCATAGCCGAGACGCATGACAGCGGGAGGCCCACCCGACACACTAATCGCCGACAGAGCGGCGGTATTCGTTGCTGTCTGCACATTGTCGGCCTGCGCTGCGGTGGCAATCAGCAGAAATGTAATTACGGGTAAGATATATCTATAGACGCGGTTTCGCATTTTATAGTCTCCATTGACCAATAGAGATGACGCCGCCGCTATTCCGTAGGGTTTATAGTTTTGTGATAATAAGAAGAACGGATGTAGCAACAAACCCTTGCATATAGAGTTTGATGTGATCGCGATTATGCATTCCGTACGGCGGATAATCGAACAAGCGATCTTCGTCGTCGTCACCTAGCCTTAAGTCCAATGGTGCAACATCAAATCCATTTTCCTCCAGCGTCTTCTTCAGACGCCGCAGATCTTGACCTCGATAAATCACGTCGACTGCATTATCGATCGTGATCTCGTCAGACAAGCAATTGAACTCCGTTGTATGAACGGCAACGCCGCCTCTTCGAAGCAATTTTGACGATTCTTCTACGAAGTTAATTCCAAGCGCCAAATTCCCTAGATGCTCAAACGAGCAAGAGCTCCAAATAAAGTCGTAACTATCCGGAGTGAACCCCGACAGATCCCGCATATCTGCCGGGTGGAAAGATACTCTGCGTTGGAATAGTTCTTTGCTTAGCAAATAATCTTTATAAAGAGCGTCGAGACCGCTCGCATGCTGATTGGTTCCGGTCCAGTGATCGGCCTCCTCTCCGACAAAAAGATCGGTTGCCTCGATGGTTGCTCCTTGGCTGGCAAAAAGCGAGGATAGAGGTTCAGTTCCGACAGCGAAGCCGAGACCCTTGGAGCCCTCAGTGAGCTTCTTCCTCTCTTGGAGAGCCTGTATTATTGCACACCATTCCCAGAGCTTTCTGTGATGCTTCAGCTCATAACTCCAGTTGGGGTCAATCGCCTTCGCCCATCTTTCGAACCAACCTTCATGGAAGTGCTCATGTCGACAAACCACAGAAGACGGAAGCTGGAATTGATAGAACGTTTCTGTGTCTCCACCCATAAAAACTCTCCATACACAGCATTAATCTCCGAGATCGAGATACTGATCAATTTCCGAATTGAAGCGGACCAAGCCGCCTAACGGGACGGCATCGATCAGTTTCGGCCTAGCTGCGATTGGAGCATGACTTTCTCCAACAAGCCCACTCGTTCCAGTGGGTCCGCCCCATCGCAGTACGCAACGGCTGAGAGCCCGAGATGACATGACCGATCGCCGGTATCACCAAATCTGCCCCGCGTCAGCAGATTGACCGTAACTCTCCCGCGTGGCCCGACGATGCCCTCGAACGAAATATAGGTCGACCGATCGACGAGTTGGAATGAGCACGTTTCTCCCCCGGCATCAGCGATAACGGCGATATTCTCGCTGAGAGGCGGACATTTCACCTCAAGATAGACGCGCACGCTTTCGCCCTCGGCGAGTTCGCTATCGAATACAAGCCGCGAGCGGCGCTGGCTTGCCCAAACGCCCCAATCCTCCATAGCGAACCAGCCTGAGTCCCGCGCTGCGCGAAACGTAAGGATCCGCCGGCCTTCGGCAGCGATGCGCAACAGCGCCTTGTCGCCACCTTCGATAATCGTGTTGCGAGGCAGGCGGCAATTCAAAAGCCCGGGCTGGTCTCCCAGACCAACGCTCATGTCGATCGCCGTCGAGAACAGCTCGGAGCAGAACGAATCCCATGATTTTGGCACAAAATTCTCTTTGATATCGCGCTGCCAGTCAGCCAGATCGTTGCGATCAACAATGACCTGCTTAAAGAGCTTGTAGCCGTCCTCGACGTTGTACGGATTGATGTAACGCACGAAATGCCCCCCAACCTCCGGCATCGAGGTGGCGTTGGAGGCGATGCAGGGCTTGCCGTAATTCAGGCTCTCGCCAATGGGCAGGCCAAAGCCTTCGGCAAAGCTTGTATAGGTCGTAAACAGAGAATGCCGGTATAAATATTCCAGCTCGTCGTCCGAGATATCGTTGAAGATGTAGAGCCAGTCTCCGACATAGCCGTGAGTGGCCAGGTGGTGGCGCAATTCGTCGATCTGCCAACCCCATTTGCCTACCCAGACGAGTTTCGGTGCCTTGTCGCCCAGTTCGCGGATCAGACGTTCCCAGATGCGGATCTGGTACATATGATTCTTGCGGACCTCGATCGTTGCAACACAGAGGACATATTCCTCCTCTGCCATGCCGAGGATGTTGGTATTAAGGATCCTGGTCTTCTTCTGTGTCTTCCGCAGTTCCGTCGCAAGCGGAATTGCCTTGACGGGCAGTTCGAAGTTGAGACGCTCCTTGAAATAGGCCCTGATTTCGGATGCGACGAACTCCGAATTCGCCAGAACGAAATCGCAAACCGACAATACATCGATCAGCTGTTTTTGAAACTTGTCGACAGCGGCCTGCTGGACATATTCGGGATTCCGGATCTGGATGAGATCGTGAATGAATACGCAGAAGCGCATGCCCTTTTCACGAAGCTTCCGCATGACATCGTAATGCGGATAGATCCAGAACGCGCCCGCAACGACGAATATATCGTCCTGCGCGGGCCAAACTTCGAAGCGCGCGTCGAACACGGCGGCAATTGCCTTATCGACCATGCTACGATCGACAATCGGGACATCGAACTGGCGAACAAGCGTTGCAAGTGCCGCCGGGCTCGCGGCGAGAATCCGATGGCGATCATATTCCGGTATCACAGGGATAACGCGATAATCCTTGAAAAGGCCGGACTCGATATGAAGGACCAGGTTTGCAACGACGCGTTGAATTCCGCTCAGGCTCTTGTTGTGCTGGGCATATTCCATGAGGTCGGTGACATCGAGCCAGATAGTCTTCACCGCTTTTTCGCTCTCGGCGCTGAAATCGGAAAAGACATCGCCGGCAGCGCCCGCTGCCACGAGTTCTATGACGGCATCGTGGTTGCCGGGGTTGCATTCTACCGAGCGCTTGTAGCTTTCGATTGCTTCGCCCGTGCGACCCATGACCTTCAGCAGGTGCCCGCGCTGCAGGTGAATGTCGGAATCATCCGGGCTGAGCTCAAGCGCCCTCTGATAACGCTTGGCTGCCTCACGATAGTCACCTGCTTCCTTTAGGCAGTTTCCCGCCTGAACCCAGATCCCTGTGTCCCCGGGATTGGCCTGCAGATGCTCATCATATAAGTCGGCTGCTTTCTGCCACAGTCTCGAATCCCGCGCCACGTCGGCCTCACGGACGACATTTCTCATTTCTTCCTTGCTGCGAAAAATGTTCATGAAATCTCGCCCGGTTCGTTGGGTCAGGTTGATCGCGATGGCTAAGGGGATTTCGGCGATGGTTCGTCGGCGCTCGCAACTCCGCCGGTTCTTGCCGGAGACGGATAGGTCTATCCCATCCGTCTCCGGCTGCTGAACAGCTCCTCACTCTGTCGGCGGTCCAAAGGTGGACCGCCGACAGAGTGGGCCTTCCTCAAGCGGCGCGGAGCCCCGCGACGTCTGTTTCTTCCGGCGCCACCCAAGGTTGGCCGGCTTCCGCATAACCGGTCAGGCGAAGGATCACATGACCCTTGCAATCGGCCCACAGCGTGGCCGGCAGCTCAAGGTGACCATTGGTCCAGGACCAGTTGCAACCTGCGGCGAGCTCTTCCGGATGAAGGCCGACGAGGCCGTCCAAGGCAACGACATGATCGGTCTTGAGGCCATCCAAGATGCGCAGGCTCTCAAGCCGCACGCCGAGCGCGCGAACCTCGCGGCCGGGAGAGAAGGTCCGCGACACCAGGCTCGCCGTCTTGGCGGAAGCCGGGAAGATGAACCGAGCGATGTCGCCGTCGATCTGCCCCTCCACGCGTTTGCCGTCGACCAGCATATGCAGGTCCATATCCGCAGCCCGGCTCCAGCCGAGTGTCTCGGCCCGCGCAATCAACCGCTCGCGGATCGCCTCGACGAGGACACCGCGGTCGACGAAGGGACGGGAATAACGGGTCAGGCTCTCGGCAACACGCTGGGCGGCGTCGACCTCGACAAGGCGACCATAGGCCCGGCCGAAGAAGGCGCGATTGCCCACCTCCATATAGCTCTCGCAGCCCATGCCCTCGGCCATCAGCACATCATGGCTTTCCAGCTCCACGTGCCAATATGTGACCTCGGGCCACTCCTCGCGGACGATCGTCGCGCCATTGGCCAGCTCGCCGACCGGTACGAACACTTCGCCCATCAGGTCCACGCATACCGCATGGCCGCCGGACAGCAGCAGATCGCGAGCGGGCAGGTTATCGCCGAAGGCGCCGGCACGAACCCGGACCGGCCACTCGTTGCGCACCGGCCGTTCGACCTGTTTGCTGCCGATCCAGATGATTGGCCGAGCTTCGCCGGTCGCCGTGATCGCCAGGTCGCCAACCCTCAGATCTTCGACGGCGACCTCGCCGCGCGCGGTGAGGATACGCGTTCCAGAAACGAAGCAGGGTGTTGCCACCGGAGTAATGTCTATCGCCGCACCATTCGCAGTGATTGTCAGCGGACCTGCCTGGCCGGCTATGAAAGTGCCGGTCGTGAAACTGGTGCCGGCAACGCTGACATTTCCGAGCGGATTGTTGCTGCTGTCGAAAAGGCTGATCGTCTGGGAGCCGCCGGACGAGGTGATGGTATAGTGATCGACCGATCCGGCCAGCCCCTGGAATTCAATCTTGTCCGTCGCGGCATCGAAACTATTGATGGTCGTCGACGAAAGATCGAGAACCGCCCCACCGGCGTTCGCGACGAAGGTGCCCCCACCGGCTCCGAAGTTGATAGTCGTGCCGTTCAGCGCGCTTATCAAGGCCGTTCCGTTGGTAAACGTGCCGCCATTCTCGATATCGACAGTCAAGCCGCTCAGCGCTCCGAGGACCGAGCCGCCGGCAGCGGTGGCGGTGCCGCCGTCAACGATGACGGTCATGCTGCTCAGGGCGCTAATACCCGAATTGATAGTAGCGTTACCGCCCACATAGACCGTGGACGAGCCTAATAGCGCAGCGGTAATGTTGACGGTTGCCGTCGCGCCGGGGGCCACCACATAGTTGGTGTTCCCAAGGACCGAGAGGATAGACAGCGAACTGGTGCCATTAACCGGCGTCGCAACATTGCTCGGCGCGATATTGTCTACCGTTGTTGTCGTAGCGTCCGGGTTGGTGATGACGAGGTCGTAGTTTGCACCTACCCCAAGCACGCCAGGGTCATAGGTCAGATTATACTGTACGCCACTCGCAGTGGTGGCACTATAATTGCCTTCCGCCATGTTTCTTGCTCCGTTAAAGTAAACGAGTTCAGAACTAGTCTATGCTGACCCTCATCGCGTAGGACGATGGAGCTTCGGTTCGCCCTTCGCACATCTCCTTACCAACGCCGTAGCGCGAGGAACTCCAGAGCATGCAAAGACCATCAGCACTCTTGTCCAGGCGATCCTGCCCCTGCCACACCAATCCCGTCACGACAGTATAAAACGCGACAAAATCTCTATAATCATAGTCTAATAAAGATATTTTCTGTTTTCGCCGAAGCGTAGTTGACTTTCAAAGCGGAATCACAGGCGTTGTCAGATAGTTGCAGTGTCCGTCGGGGATGGAGAGTCGGGTTACCTTGCTTATCGTTTAGACGCTGTCGATGGGTCGTTCGCCAGCTGTTCAACAGATAAGCGAGTCTTCCTGGCCAAGCGGCAGATACTCAAAATGGGAAGGACGCGGGATGGAGAAAAATCCGCGTGTTTTTAGACCAACCGACGGCTCTCGATCGAAGCTCGTCCGTCAACCCGATCCCCATTTAGTAAATAGGACGAAAGAGCATCGTCTTATGGCGGCGTTATTCTTCTCTCAGGATGCTTCAGCTTCGCGGACGCGATAGCCCATTTCCACCGCCCGCCTTTCAATCGACATGCGGGCTTGCTGGAGCACTCTTCCGGCATAGACTGGCGGATAGCACCAATCGTTCCAGGTGCGCGTTGCTGTACTTGCAAAGGAACCGAACCGCAGTACGCCAGGCTCAAGGAAGGACATACGACCACCGAGAGCGAGATACGTCTCGGTCGGTGCGCCTTCGGCAAGAATGATCGAATGCTGTTCGAGCTCGATATGGTAATACTCGAACGGCACCAAAGTCGTCTCCTGCGTGATCGTCGTACCGTTGAGGAGGAACTTTGCCGGAATCAACGATTCCTCCAGAAACATGCAACGGTCGGGCGAAACGTAAAGATCCCGGGAAGGGACGTTTTCGGTAAGGGCGCCCGCCTGTATGCGAACCGGAAGGGTATCGCGTGGCTTATCGATCGCCTTCGGATCAATCCGACGCCGTCCGACCCATCTGATTTCCGCAACGCCTTTGTGGGTAACCACAAGATCGCCGGCCCGTAAATCTTCGACCGGAGTATCTCCCTCAGGTGTGCGGATGAGTGTGCCACGCAGGAAGCAGCTCGTAAAAGTCAGGCTGTCTGCATTAGCATCGTAGGTGTAGGTGACACCCATAGGTATGGTATAGGAGCCGAATGGTACCGCGTTCAAGAGACCGCCGAAGAAGGTGACGGTATTCCCTGTTTGAGAGACAACGTTCGAGCCTACTACCTCGATCCTGTCTCCCGATTGAACGTTTACGACGTTCGGCGGAGTCGAGAGGCCCAAATTGATGCCACCTGGATCGTAGGCGAACAGCCCACTACCCTTTGCATCGGCAAAATCCACGGTAGCCCCGTTCAAAAGACCGACAGTAAGCAGGCCCACATTCGCCGTAATACTCGAATCGGCACCTATCGCATAAGTATAGGTCGAAGCGGCCCCGACATTTGCGAGGCCGGCATTGATCGTCACATTCGCACCACTAATCGCTTTGATCGTTGTATTTGAAGCCCCGCCGATGCCGACGATACTGCTAATATCGACATCAACGCCGTCAACAATCACCGTACCGTTGGCAACCAGATTGAGTTGGATGCCATCGGAGGGAGTGCCGGCATTGCTACTATCAATCGTAGTCGTGCCATTGTTGATTAGGTTGATGCCAATCAAAGCCATGTTATTACCCTCTCCGACAGATTAACATGTTGACTTTTAAGGCAAAACTTGGTCAGAACTTGTAGTTCAGACCCACCCGGACGGCATGGAAATCGAGGCTCGCTTTGGAATTGAGCGCATCCCCGCCCACGTTGCTGCTGCCAAAATCGACATACTGATATTCGAGTTTTGCCGTCACATGGTCGGTGAAGGCATGTTCGACGCCGGCACCTATGGTCCAGCCAGCCTTGGTCTTGTCATCGTCAAAGCTTAGGCCAGCCACTGCGCCCTTGTAGTCGACGTGCCCATAGGCGAGACCGCCGGTGCCGTAGAACAAGGTATTGTCATAGGCGTAGCCGATGCGGGGACGAACAGTGCCGTACCAGTCGATCTTGGAGGATGCACTTGCGGTGCCGTTTCGGAAGGAGTCGCTGATATCAGCACCCTGAAAATCGGCTTCGAGGCCGACTACCCAGTTGGGGTCGAACTGGTAGTTGTAGCCGATCTGGCCGCCTCCGAGGAAACCGGACCCTTCAAGCTTGCCAAATCTGCCAAGGTAACTTCCGAAGGAATGGAACCCGACATCGTCGTTACCACCGAAACCGCCGCCGGCATTCACACCGACATAGAAACCGGTCCATGAAAATACCGGCGCTGCCTCGACGGGAGCTTGAGGCGGTGTGGAAGTTGCGAGATCTGCTGCATAGACGGTACTTCCCGCAACCGTCGCCAACAAGAAAACCGTAGTCCCCAAAAACTTGCGCATTCGAAAATTCTCCTCGAAGGAATTCACGAGATTCAACATGTAACTTGCGAAAGTTCACGTTGAGGCCATAATATAGACGTGATTATAGCTGTAAATACGTAGTCACTAATAAATATTTTCGAGATACAAGCTTTATTTGTATAGTTTTGTCGCAATATGTATTGAGAGCATATTGATTCTATACTTTGACGCACCGCAAAATACCGGAATCGCGGCGACAAAAACATTACAACCAGAATGAGATGGATGGCTTCACGTCTGCCGGGGACGCAGAATGTATGAAACGAAGCGCGGCAATTTCACTTCGCTCGCAAAAGCCGCCGGCGGCGGCTGCTTCCGAGTGACGCAATCGGGTGGGATGTGTCGCTTTCGATATAGACAGGCAGGACGCCGTTCTGCGAGTTTTTATCGCTACCGCAGATATTCATCTGCTGCGCTGGGAGGCTTGGCGGGGCGGACCCTAGAAGGAACGTCAGGCCTCCCAACTGCGCCCAACCCCTCCCCCTATGAACGGACATATGATGAAGAGCGGGCTGGCAAATCACGGCATGCATATATTTGGCGTGTCAATCTCCGCAACAGCGCCCAGGAAGACAGGCAGAAAGATCATGTTGCCGCTGTAGCATTCCGAAACATGCGGCCTGATGGCATTAGGCATAGGCTTACTTTGAAATCGACTTTCCAACGCCGGGCGTAATCAGACCTCCCGCGCCGCTTTCCGTATGGACGATGTAGCGGCGGCACGCCACATCTTTGGAACTATCGCAACCGCCAATTTGCGATGGTCGGGAGGCCTGGTCGCCTTGCTTCAAGCAGCGGTCGGGCCTCCTTGCTTGCAACAAGCACAACTCGCCAGTCAGTTGCTTTTATCCCGGCATGCGCCAAGCGCCTGCTTGTTCACATGGCGGTAAATCCAAACAAACCGACAGGCTTTAATCGCCTCAGGGAATCACACGCATGCGGGCGGCGCCAGCCGCCTTGAGGAAGGCAGAGCGAACCTGTTCGGGTGAAACCCTGCCTTGGACGCCGTCAACGCAGGCCTGCAACGCTTCTTCAAACGCATCTCCGTAGCGTATCGGCCATTTCGTCGTCAGATATTCGATGGCCTGTGCGATCGAATTGATGGAGTGAATCTCGTCCCCATCCTGCGCTGCAATTCCGAGCGGCGCGAATGCCAGCCCTGCGGGTTCATCAGAGGCGTCAAATGAGGTTGATTGATCTTGATCGGCGGCATTTTCGGATTTCGCATGCCGGCGCCTCGTCACCAGCGTGGCCAGCAAGGTCATATCCCGAGCAATCCTATCCAGCGCCGCGAGCTTGTCTTCTTCGGTCGGCGCCCGGTCCAGACCACTCTCTCCCGCCTGCGGCTCTGGCGGCGAGGCTAGGCGGCTACCTACGTTCGTTTGAGGAGTGAAAACATCATCAGGGACCGAATTAACAAGCTGTGCACCGTTATCAAGGTCGGCGCCAAAACTCTTATCATTCCGCCCCATGCCGATCTGTCCCAATAAACGCCGTCAAACCCATCCCACTGCATAGCTGCGATATGTTGCATCGGCAAAAGTACTACTAATAAAACGCAATTGACCCGTATAGATTAAAACTTTGAAACGAATTTGACCAGTATCGCGACAACAGAAAGCGAAAATACTCATAAAACCGAGCGATATTGGCTTATTTTCAATGTATAAATATGGAAATTTTCGCTTAAAAGGCCAGCGGATGGTCCTGTGATCGAAGCTGCATCTCTTCGATGCAGCAGTCACACTTACATCTATAGCTGCATAGGTATCTTCAAATGTCGCCCAATCCACCTGCGATCGCCATTCCGGCAGCTTTCGGTGTCGGAAGCATTGCAAGCCCGTCACAAGACGTCGTTCACACAGTTGCAGACGCGCGTGCTTGCGAAAGCGAGATGATACGCTCTTCGATTGCGATGATGGGCGTAGAAAGCCAATGCGAAACGCGATCCGCAGAATTGAAGGGGCGCACCGAAGTGCGCCGCCTGTTCAGACGATGAAGAAAGTCGATGGCGGAACCTGCAATGCGGTGGCAATGCGGCGGAGCTTCGCCGGATCGGCCTCGGCACCAGCCTCGATTTCCGTGATCTCCTCGCTGGTCAGACCACAGGTCTCCGAGAGGTCGTCAATCGTGTAACCGATGGCTTCACGCGCCTGCCGTACAGCAGCAGCAATCTCACCATCAGGAACTGTAGAAGCCTTTGAACTATCGATATTATTCGGAGTAATGGACATGAAATTTCTCCTTCCAAAGTCCGCCGGCCAATTCGTTGCCGGGTGAAGGCAGCTATTGCAGCCATGAGGCATATCGACCTAAACAGACACGGCCGAACGCTGCGTCAATATAGGCATCAATGCGGCGAGGGCAAGCACGGAAGCGCATAGCTGCCAATCGCCTGGCTCTCGGCTAATGTCGCGATTTAATATTCTGTGATAGCGACAACACGTCACGGTTACAGAGGAATGAACGCTGCTGCGTGCCGCCTTGTGACGATAGCCGCCAGCCGGCTATGGACGCCACCCTGTAACGACGAAGATCATTTCCTGCCTTTTGCCTTACGCACCTTCCGCTCGGCCGCAAGCAGGAGCCCCTTGAGTTCCGGTTCACGCACACGATTGGCTGCCTCGATGAAGGAAACCCACTCTACGCGGCGTTGGCCTCGCTCCGGGAAGTCCTGCAAGGTCTGGTCAACCTCCAGCAGATGCAGTCCGACAATACAGGGAACCCGGCTGCCGTCGGCAAGCTGCTTCAGATAGGTAAAATAGCCAAAAGGCTTTTTCTTCACCTTGCCGCGCACTCCGGCTTCTTCATAAGCTTCAATGGCGGCGACCTCATGCGGCTTCTTGCCCTTGATCGGCCAGCCCTTGGGAACGACCCATCGGCCGCTTTCCCGGCTTGTGACGACGAGCATCTCGGCATCGTCGCCTTCGGGCACCTTCCTGTAACAAATGGCCGCATATTGCTCATGGACCTGGCCGTGCAGCAACTCGTCCGCATGAGATGCGAGCTCGGACAGAAAGCTCTCCGACCGTCGCAAGGCTTTTTGCTGCGCTGAGAGTGAGAAAGCCATGTGCGCTACTCGCGACACGGTCGATCGACACACACGCCCCTCGAAACTGGCCGGCTCGCGCTCACAAAAATCGTCTGTGACACGCTGCTCTCCTGCTCGCTTGGGTTTCGTCGAAATTCACAACTGTCCGTATGATGCTGTGAGCCGCTGCGGTGACAGTTTTATGAAGGCGGCTGTTGATGATGCGGAGGAGATCAGCCATCTGAGCGTGCCACACGAAACTGTGATCGAACGGCACGGAACCAAAAACGGCCCCCGAAGGGGCCGTTTCATCCTTGGGAGGATCATGCGAAGTTTATTCGGCTGCCTGCAGGGCAGGCACCTCGATTTCTTCGCTCAATTGCCCCGCCATGGCGGCGGCAAACTTGGTTTGGTCGAGTTCGTTTTCCCAGCGGGCAACGACAACCGTGGCTACCGCATTGCCGACGAAATTGGTCAAGGCGCGGCACTCAGACATGAATCGGTCGATACCGAGGATCAGCGCCATGCCGGCGATCGGAACCGAAGGCACGACGGCAAGGGTGGCGGCAAGCGTGATGAAGCCCGCACCGGTGATGCCGGCGGCACCCTTCGAGCTCAGCATGGCCACCAGGAGCAGCAGGACCTGATCCCCCAGCGACAGCGGCGTATCGGTTGCCTGGGCGATGAACAATGCCGCCAGTGTCATATAAATATTGGTGCCGTCGAGATTGAAGGAATATCCTGTAGGGATGACGAGGCCGACGACGGAGCGCTTGCAGCCTGCACGCTCCATCTTGTTCATCAGGCCCGGCAATGCGGCTTCAGACGACGAGGTGCCGAGCACCAGCAGCAGCTCTTCCTTAATGTAGCGGATCAGCGCCAGGATCGAGAAGCCGTTATAGCGGGCGACGGCCCCGAGCACGACGAGAACGAACAGCAGCGAGGTGGCGTAAAAGGTGCCGATCAGGAAGGCCAGATTGGCGATCGTGCCGATACCATACTTGCCGATAGTGAAGGCCATGGCGCCGAAGGCACCGATCGGAGCGAACTTCATCAGCAGGGCAACCATACGGAAGATCGGCGTGGTCAGTGCCTGCAGGAAATCCGTCACCGGGCGGCCGCGTTCGCCGGCAGCGCCAAGCGCAATACCGAAGACGACCGAAAAGAACAGCACCTGGAGAATATCGCCCTTGGCGAAAGCGCCAACGATCGTATCCGGAATGATGTTCATCAGGAAGCCGACGACCGACGCGTCATGGGCTTGCGCCGCATAGTTGTTGACGGCCTTCGTATCCAGTGTCGCCGGATTGATGTGCATGCCTGCGCCCGGCTGCACGACGTTAGCAACGATGAGACCGACGATCAGCGCCAAGGTCGAGAAGGTCAGGAAGTAGACGAACGACTTGCCGACGACGCGACCGAATTTCTTCAGGTCCGACATGCCGGCGATGCCGGTGGTGACCGTGAGAAAGATGACGGGCGCGATGACCATGCGCACCAGCTTGATGAAGGCATCACCGAGCGGCTGCAACGATGTGCCGAGCTGCGGATAATAGTGACCAAGCAGGATGCCGGCGGCGATGGCGGTGAGAACCTGCACGTAGAGGTGCCGGTAGAAGGGAACTTTGGCGCGCGTTTCCGCGCCAGCGATGGGAGCAATCATGATGTCCTCCGTTAAGCCCAACCGATCTCTCGGCCCTCCGGGCGACGACTAGAATTCAACAGCCTCCGACTGTTCCGTCGTTCTTTGCAATGACCGTGCCAGATGCACGCCTTGAATTTAACGCATTGCTTTCGTTTGCTTTTAATTTCCGGCGCTGATCAAAGATCATTGATTTGTGCGACTATCCGCACAGATCGAATTGCGGCGCGCGCGAAATCATGCACAATACGGCAATGCTGCAGCGCCCGGCCAACGAACGATTTCTAACGCCCGAGCAACTGGGCCGGCGCTCCCGCCGCGTCTGGTTCGTGTTCGCGTTTCTAAGTGCGGCCGTCATTGCGGCGGGCCTTTACGGCGCGAACGTCTTCGGCCGCCTCTCGGCAATAGAAGCGGTGCAGAGGCAGGGGCACACGGATGCAAATCTCAAGGTCGCGCTTCTGCGCGCGGTTCTCGAACGTCCTCGCGCCTTGCCGTTGCTGCTGGCCGACGATCAGCAGGTGCGAGATGCGCTGGCCGACAAGCACATCGACGATGTCGTTGCCCTGGATCGCAAGCTCGAAAGTCTCGTCTCCGGCACCAGCGCATCCGTCCTTTACGTCACCGGCAAGGACGGCGTTGCCATGGCCTCCAGCAACTGGCGCGAGCCGTTGAGTTTCGTCGGCAATGACTATTCCTTCCGCGATTATTTCCGCAAAGCCATGGAAACGGGAACCGCCGAGCATTATGCGCTCGGCACGGTCAGCAATCGCCCCGGCCTGTATATTTCCCGACGCGTCGGCGATGTCGGCTCTGCACTTGGTGTCGTTGTCGTGAAGATGGAATTCGATCAGTTGGAGGCCGACTGGAGCGAGACCGGCCGCCCCGCTTACGTGACCGACGAACGCGGTGTCGTGCTCATCACCAGCCTGCCCTCATGGCGCTTCATGACAACCGCTCCCCTTGCCCGCCAGGAAGCCGACGCCATTCGAAAAAGCCTGCAGTTCGGCGCGGCACCGCTTTCGCCCCTTCCGGTCAGCCATGCCGAAAAAGTCGGTCCGGATGCAACCATCGTGCGCGCCATTTTGCCTGGAAGCAGCGCTGCGGAATATTTGCGGCTGACGGTCGCCATTCCATCAACACCCTGGCAGCTTGGCTACTTGATCCCGACCGATCAGGCGATCGCCTCATCCGTGCGCGAGACGCGTTTCCTTACCTCGACCGTCCTTCTGCCGATCCTCGCCTTGGCCGCTTTCCTGCTACGCCGCCGCGATGTCTCGGCCATGCAGATTGCCGTCAGCCGGATCGCGCGCGAAGAATTGGAACGTCGGGTCCTTGAGCGCACGGACGATCTTAGCCAGGCCCGCGACCGGTTGGAGGCAGAAATTGCCGACCACCGTGCAACGGAAGCCAAGCTGCAGGGCGTGCAGCAGGATCTCGTGCAGGCCAATCGCCTTGCCATCCTGGGTCAGGTCGCCGCCGGCGTCGCGCATGAAATTAACCAGCCGGTCGCGACGATCCGTGCCTATGCGGAAAATGCCAATGTCTTCCTCGACCGGCAGCAGACGGAGCCGGTGAAGGAAAATCTTTCGGCGATCGCGGCACTAACGGAACGTATCGGCACGATCACTGAAGAACTGAAAGCCTTCGCCCGCAAGGGAAGGACCGCACCGGAGCCGGTCGACCTCAGAAGCGTAATCGAAGGTGCCGTGATTCTGCTGAGGAGCCGCTTTGCCGGCCGCCTAGATGCGTTGAAGATCGAGCTGCCGCCAACGGGGCTCGGTGTTGTCGGCACGCGCATCCGGCTGGAACAAGTGCTGATCAACCTCTTTCAGAATGCTCTGGAAGCCCTGGAAGGCCGCGATCGGGCCAAGGTGGAGGTGTCGGTGCATGAAACTTCGGATGAAGTCGAGATCGTAGTTTCGGACAACGGGCCTGGCATTCCGGCGGCGATCCTCGAATCACTGTTTACACCCTTCAACACGTCCAAGGAAAAAGGCCTCGGTCTTGGTCTCGTCATTTCAAAGGATATCGTCGTCGACTATGGCGGCCGGATCGATGTCGAGAGCAATGACAGCGGCACACGCTTCACTGTCCATTTGCGCAAGGCCACACCATGAGTGAGAGTTTCCCCGTTTTCCTCATCGACGACGACAAGGATCTATTGAGGGCGACGAAACAGACGCTGGAATTGGCTGGTTTCGCCGTATCGGCCTTCTCTGCCGCGGGCGAAGCGCTTCTTGTTCTCGACGCCGATTTTGCAGGTGTTGTCGTCTCCGATATCCGCATGCCGCAGATGGATGGACAGCAGCTGTTTGCCCGCATCAAGACGCTCGACGCCGACCTGCCGGTCATTCTCATGACGGGTCATGGCGATATTCCGATGGCCGTGCAGGCGATCCAGGACGGCGCCTATGATTTCATCGCGAAGCCCTTCGCCACGGACCGGCTGGTGCAAAGCGTGCGACGCGCGGCGGAGAAACGAAGGCTCATCCTGGAGAATAGGGCATTGCGGCAAGCGGCGGAGCAGGCGCAAGGCGATCTGCCTCTGATTGGCCAGACGCCCGCCATCGAGCGGCTGCGCTATACGCTGCGGCAGATCGCCGATACGGATGTTGATGTGCTTGTCACGGGCGAGACCGGCAGCGGCAAGGAAGTGGTGGCGAGCCTGCTGCATCGCTGGAGCAGGCGCGCGAAGGGCAATTTCGTTGCGCTGAACTGCGGTGCCCTGCCCGAAACCGTGATTGAAAGCGAGCTGTTCGGCCATGAGCCAGGCGCTTTTACCGGCGCGCAGAAGAAGCGCGTTGGGCGCATCGAGCATTCCAGCTCCGGCACCCTGTTTCTCGACGAGATCGAAAGCATGCCGCAGGCGATCCAGGTGCAGATGCTGCGCGTGCTTGAGATGCGCGAGGTGACGCCGCTCGGCACCAATGAAGTCCGTCCTGTCGATCTTCGCGTCGTGGCAGCGGCGAAGGTCGATCTAGCCGATCCTCGCCAACGCGGCGATTTTCGCGAGGATCTCTATTATCGCCTCAACGTCGTCACACTTTCCATTCCGCCATTGCGTGAACGGCGCGATGACATTCCCCTGCTCTTTGGCCATTTTGCCGATCGCGCCGCCGGTCGCTTCAAGCGCGAGGTGCCGGCCCTATCCACAGCAGTGCGCCGCCATCTGCAGCAGCACGACTGGCCGGGCAACGTTCGCGAACTCTCGCATTTTGCCGAGCGCTTCGTGCTCGGCCTCGAATCGGCAACAACGGCAAAATTCGACGAGGTGCCGGCGGCGGATGAGGGCTTGCCTTTGCCCCTTCGGGTAGAGCGCTACGAAGCCGAACTTATCCGCGAAACCCTGTCGCAGAACAATGGCGATGTGCGCCGCACCATCGAAGCGCTCGGCATTCCCAGGAAGACCTTCTATGACAAGCTCCAGCGGCACGGCATCGTCAGAGGCGATTTCGCTGGCTTTGACGGGGACGAACGCCGAGGTTCGTGATCCATCGCCGAGAGCGGACTATGCCAGCTGAAGCGGGTTTCCACCACGCGCTTCAGGCACTGCGGCGCATCTCCTTGATGTTGGAACCGCCGCTTAGTCGGGCCGCTGCCTCGGCGGTGCGATCCAGAACCAGCATCGCTTGCGCGATCACCGCCGCAAGCGCCTCATCGCTCTTGGAAGCAGCCACGACCAGCGGCGCGCTCAAGCAAATTCTAAGGGCACTTGCCGGTACATCACCAAAATCGGCGCAGCGAACGGGCTGCCCGAGACGCACCGACGCAACCCCATCACCGTCGATGGCCAGCTCTTTGTAAACCGCAGCCATTTCCGTCGCAGTCAGCATCGCGCCATCCGTGCAATTGCGCAGGTAGAACGAGAAAATGGAGGGAATCTCGTCCCAGCGAAGAGCCGATGATGCACCCCACAGCTCACGCCTATCCAATGGCCGGCTCTGCAAAGGCTCGAAAGCCGGATCCTTCGCAAGACGATCAGAGACTGCCTCGGCAAAAGCGGACAAGACGGCGATCATACGATCTTCGGCTATGCCGACGAGGCGTTCGAGCTCGAACAGTGCGGCTTTCCAGCGCAGCAGCAGGCCGAGATTGGCACGCTCCGGCAAAAGGTCGCGAGCGGCCCAGTCTTCTGGCCACTCCGCCTTCCCGCAGTAATCCGCCAGAGCGGCGGGCAGCATACGTGACTTGAAGCGCGCCGACATTTGCGGCGGGCACAGAAGCGCGCCGCTGAAAATCGGCCCGGCAAGGAATTTCGAACCCGTGAGCGCGACCATGAAATCATGTGCGAGATAGGCGCGGATCGTCGCCGCCGACAGGCGAAACTGGCAGGCATCGATCATGATATCCAGCAACGTGCCGAAGCGCTCCTTTAGACGCAGAATGCTCTCGAGGCCCGGCGCCAGCAGGCTGGTCTTCGAGACATCCGTTACCACAAGCAGGCATCTAAGGCCGGCTGCGCGGGCAAGCTCGATAAGGCCGCGTAACTCCTCCTCCACCTCGCGCTCGGCGCGAAGGGAACCATCCTTGTTGCGCACAGCAATGGTGGCGTTGCGCGTTGCGTCGCCCGCCCGCAATTCCTCACCCTTGACGACGGTGCGCTCGCTGCTGACGCGGCTCATGAAATGCCGCCCGGCCGACGCCGTCATGACGCCGCTGCCCGTCTCGTTCCCCATCAGCGTGATGGTCATCAGGGCACGCTCGTCCTCACCCGCCAACAGCGCGGCCAAAAAAAGATGGATGTCCGTACCCGATGTGGCCAGGATGGCATCGATCCGCGGTTGCGACGATCGGCTGAGGCCAAGCAAGCGCAGCAGATCGTCCCGCACGCGCCCGATTTCGCGTTCGTAGACCGCCGCCGTCGATCCCGATTCCATCTCCTGCCTCAGATCCGCGTAATAAGATTCGACCGCGACAAAAGCGGCGGCGGAGATGGTGGATGCCGTCGACGAGCCGAAAGCGAGATCTTCGGGCCGGGGCGCGGGACCATAGCCATACATGTTGAGCCCGCTGATCGGATCGCAATCCAGCCGCTCGTCGCCGCCCGACACCAGGTATTTCAGAAGCGCGCCCCTCGCCCCGCCTTGCTGCTGCGACGACGCACCCGCGGTCATGTTCTCATCCAGGGCACGGTCGTCAGCAATTTGCTGCATGGAGAAGCATTCCTCTTTCGCCAAAGTCGAAACGCTTCGCAGGATCGCGCGGCGTTCTATGCCAAGCGGGAGCCCCTCGGCAACCGAACTTTATGCTTCGCAAGGTGGAGCGAAGCTGACCTGCCGAGACCGGCAACGCCCGGTGGCAAGCACAATAAAAAACTCGCGGCTCAAAGGGCCGCGAGCTCATTTCTACAAAAGGGAATTGTCGTATCAGCCGGCGGCTTCCAGCTTATCCTGCGTCTTCGTCTCGAAGTCGCTGGCATCGTGGCGCTCACGCAGCTGCTCGGACGGATCGCCCGACATGCGGTTGACCATGCGGCCGCGCTTGACGGCAGGACGCGCGTAGACCTGCTCGGCCCAACGCTGCACGTTCTTGTAGTCCTGCACCTGCAGGAACTCGGCCGCGCCATACTGCCAGCCTTTGACCAAACCGCCGTACCACGGCCAAATGGCGATATCGGCGATCGTATAGTCGCTGCCGGCGATATATTCGCTTTCGGCCAGGCGACGATCGAGAACATCGAGCTGACGCTTCACCTCCATGGCGAAGCGATCGATCGCATATTCGATCTTCGTCGGCGCATAGGCGTAGAAATGACCGAAACCGCCGCCGAGATAGGGAGCGCTGCCCATCTGCCAGAACAGCCAGGAGATGCATTCGGCACGAGCCGGCTGCTCGGTCGGCAGGAAGGCGCCGAATTTCTCGGCGAGATACATCAAAATCGAGGCCGATTCGAAAACGCGAACCGGCTTCGGGCCGCTGCGGTCGAGCAGGGCCGGGATCTTCGAGTTCGGATTGACGTCGACGAAACCGCTGCCGAATTGATCGCCCTCGCCGATCTTAATCAGCCAGGCATCATATTCAGCGCCGCTGTGACCGAGCGCCAGCAGCTCTTCGAGCATGATGGTGACCTTCACGCCGTTCGGCGTTCCAAGCGAATAGAGCTGAAGGGGATGGCGTCCTACCGGCAGTTCCTTCTCGTGAGTCGGGCCCGCGATCGGGCGATTGATATTGGCGAACTGGCCGCCATTGGCCTTGTTCCAGGTCCAGATTTTCGGCGGTGTATATTCGGCAGAACCGGTCATGGGCATCCTCCTTTTTCGGGAATCGAATTTGGGCGATCTTCGATGTAGCGCGCTACATAGGTCGCACATAGGGGCCGCTCTTCATTTTTGCGAGAGGAGAATGCGCACTCTGTTAATGCGGAAGCGCTCCTGCCGCTTGGGCTGAGCCGCGTCGCCTCATTTCCAAGCTAAGCCATTCGCAATCGCTTGGAAATTTTATGAAACGAAAAAGCCTGCCGCGGGAGGAGGAGCGGCAGGCTTTTTACAAGAACCGAACAGCGGATGGGAGGAGGAGTTCCGCTATTCCTGCAGTCGTCCCTGGGAGGAGGATAAGGACGTCTGCCAAGCGAAGGGATGCGGGAGGAGATGCATCGCTTCGATGAGAAGAACATACCAGTCTTTTGCTCAGTTCATAGGCATTTCTTTGCAAGGCAGTTATGCGCTATGCGAAAACCGGGCAGCTAGATCGATCGCAATCTTCAACCAGCACGGCGAAGAATGAGCGGGATGCCCACAAAGCAAAAGCGCCTGCTCGGGGGAACAGGCGCTGGCATAATGCAGCTTTTATAAGGAACCGTTGCGGCCGTTAGCGAGCGATTGCTGCGCGGGCAACGTTGCGGATTTCGCCGCGATCGATACCCAGATCATGCAGTTCGCGCGTGGACATACGGCCCAGTTCGGCGACCGTCTGACGATACTTGCGCCAGTTATTGAAAGAGCGTGCTACGTTCATGATGATCCCCTTTCCTTGGGCTTTCGAAGCTGAGCTGCCGTGCTTGGCGCTCCCGTCGCTTCGATGAGAAATATATAGTCGAAATCCTCGACTTTTTGCAGAGCTAAGGAATCACTGCACCTATGCACATACCGCATATGTCGCCCGAAATGCAGGCGGTCGTCATCCAGTCGGTCACGCCTGCCTTTGCGATTTGCTGATGACAGCGCCTCCTTTGTCTGCGAAAGAAGAGAGATGAGAGACAGGGGCGTCCGCCATCCGGCGGGCTGAGAAGCACCCTTCGAACCTGAACCAGATCATGCTGGCGGAGGGAGTCGCTCGGGACCTCGCCAAACACTGCACGTCGTCCCCACGCGTCTCGCCCGCCCGAAAGAAGGGGCGATATGCAGAACCAAATCACAGCAGGCAATCAGCTTCGCACCATGCGGGCCAATCCTCCGCTGGTGCAATGCATCACCAATTTCGTCGCCATGAATATCGCGGCCAACGTGATGCTTGCCGCCGGGGCATCGCCGGCAATGGTACATGCCGAAGAGGAAGCCGGCGAGTTTGCCGCTATCTCCGGCGCGCTGACGATCAATATCGGCACGCTCTCATCCGGCTGGCTTGCGGGCATGCTGAAGGCCGCGCAATCGGCACACGAGGCGGACAAGCCCTGGGTCCTCGATCCCGTCGCCCATTATGCGACACAGTTTCGTCGCAAGGCGGTAGCCCAATTGCTGGAGCTGCGGCCGGCGATCGTTCGCGGCAACGCATCCGAGATCATCGCACTTGCCGGCGGCACGAGCCGCGGCCAGGGCGTCGATAGCAGGGACGCCGTCGAACAAGCCGAAGATTCCGCCCGGCAATTGGCGGGAAAGCATGGCTGCGTCGTTGCAGTTACCGGCGTTACGGATTTCGTGACCGACGGGCGGAGGGCAAAGCGCATCGCCGGCGGTTCATCATTCATGCCGCAGGTGACGGCCCTCGGCTGCTCGCTGACCTGCCTCGTCGGCGCCTTTGCTGCAGCAACGCCGGATGATTCATTCGATGCGACCGTTGCGGCACTCGCGGTCTTCGCCGTCGCCGGCAAACAGGCGGGAGTGGCTGCAGACGGGCCAGGCTCCTTTTCCTGGCGCTTCCTCGATGCCCTCGCCGGCCTTACCCCGGAAGTGCTGGATCGCAATGCAGGGATATCGGTAGCATGAAGAAAGACTTCGATCTCTCGCTCTATCTCGTCCTCGATCCGCTGCTATGCCGTGATCTCGGCATGGTGGAGACAACGCGGGCGGCGGTGGCTGGTGGCGCCACCATCATCCAGCTTCGCGACAAGGAGGCTTCGACCGCTGCCATGATCGAGACGGGCCGCGCCCTCAAGCAAATCCTGCACGGAACGAATGTCCGGCTGATCGTCAACGACAATGTCGAGGCTGCCATCGCCATCGGCGCCGATGGCCTCCATATCGGTCAGGAGGATATGAAGGCTGCCAATGCGCGTCGCATGATCGGCCCGGACATGATCCTCGGCCTCTCGGTGGAAACGGAGGCCCTCGCCTCCGCCATCGATGCCGATATCGTCGATTATGCCGGGATCGGTCCGGTCTTTGCCACACCCACCAAGCCCGACCACAAGCAGCCGATCGGCTTCGACGGGCTTGCTCGCATCGTCAGGCTTTGCCCCGTTCCATCAGTCGCGATCGGCGGCCTGAAGGCAGTTCATACCGCCGATATTCTCTTGGCCGGCGCCGATGGTCTCGCAGTTGTCTCGGCCATATGCGGCCAACCGGACCCGCAAGCCGCGACAACCATCATCGCGAAAGCCATCAAGGAGGCTCGCCAATGATCCGCAATGTCTTATCCATCGCTGGCTCCGATCCCTCCGGCGGCGCTGGCATTCAGGCCGACCTAAAGGCTTTCTCCGCCCGCGGCGTTTATGGAATGGCGGCTCTGACCGCCTTGACCGCGCAGAACACGCAAGGCGTCTCCGGCGTCCATCCCGTGCCCCCTCATTTCGTGGCAGACCAGATCAATGCGATCTTTGCCGACGTCCGTGTGGATGCCGTCAAGATCGGCACGATCGCCAATGCCGCCATTACCACTGCCGTCGCGGACATTCTGGCGCGACATCGCGATGTGCCCGTCGTCCTCGACCCGGTCATGATCGCCAAGGGTGGCGCAGCTCTGCTGACTGCCGATGCCGTTGACGTGCTGACCACGCGGCTGCTGCCGCTTGCGACCGTCATTACACCGAACCTGCCCGAGGCGGCTGCGCTGTTGCATGACGTGGAGGCGAAAAGCCGCGAAGACATGGCGCGCCAGGCGCTTGCGCTGGCAGCGCTCGGGCCTTCAGCGGTCCTCGTCAAGGGTGGTCATCTCGAAGGGGATGAAAGCCCGGATGTGCTCGCGAGCGGCGATCATGTGACCTGGTTCGAAGCCGAGCGGCTGCCGACCAAGAATACGCACGGAACAGGCTGCACGCTCTCCAGCGCTATCGCGGCCGAGATCGCGAAGGGCCTGTCGCTCCCCGAAGCTGTCGCCGTCGGCAAGGCCTATCTCGCCGCCGCGGTCGCTGCCGCGGGTCAGCTTTCCGTCGGAAGCGGTCACGGGCCTGTGCAGCATTTCCATGCGCTCTGGCCAAACAGACAAGGAGCAGAGAAATGAGCCTGTCACTCAAAGATCAGATTGTCATCGTTTCCGGTGCGGGACGCGGCCTCGGTGCTGCCATAGCAACGGCCTTCGCGCAGGAAGGTGCGAAAGTGGCGGTCAACTATCGCGCCAGCCGCGAAAGCGCAGAAGTGCTCGCCGCAAAGCTCGGCGATCATGCGAAGGCCTTTCAAGCCGATGTTCGCGACCTCGAAGACACCAGGCGGCTTGTCTTCGAGGTGACCGAGCATTTCGGACCGCCGACGACCATCGTCCACAATGCGCTGGCTGATTTCAGCTTCAACGGTGACGCGCGTTCCAAGCTGGATGCCTTGAGCTGGGCCGAGATGGCCAGGCAGCTGGAAACCGCGCTGCAAGGCGCCTTGAACCTGATACAGGAGGCGCAGCCGGCGATGGCGCAGGCAGGCTTTGGGCGGATCGTGACGATCGGCACCAATCTTTTCCAGAACCCTGTGGTGCCCTATCATGATTATACCGCCGCCAAGGCGGCATTGCTGTCGCTGACCCGCACCGCTGCCGCCGAACTCGGCCCGCTGGGGATCACCGTCAACATGGTCTCCGGCGGCCTTCTGCGTACAACGGATGCCAGCAGCGCCACACCAGAAGCCGTGTTTGACATCATTGCCGCAAATACGCCGCTGCGCCGCGTCACCACGCCCGAGGAGGCTGCCGACGCTGTTCTTTTCTTTGCAAGCCCCTGGGCACGGGCCGTTACAGGACAGAACCTGATCGTCGATGGCGGTCTCGTCTTCGGATAATAGCTCCGCAACGAAAAGGCGCTGCCCTGGAGAGCAGCGCCATCTTTTAAGCTTCGCAGCACGCTGAAGTTAGTTTGCTCAGGCCCAGCCCATGGTCAGCACGCCAAAGAGAATGACGGCGCCGAGCACGATACGGTAGATGACGAAAGGCCAGGTCGAAAAGCGCTCGAGAAAACGCATCAGTCCCCAGATGGTGATGAAGGAGGATATGCTGCCGACGATCAGCCCGACGAGCAGAACCGACCAGGCTTCCATCGGAATATGCGCCTTATGGAGCTCATACAGTTCCTTCAATCCGGCGAGCGCAATGGCGGGCAAGCCGAGCAGGAAGGAAAACCGCGCCGCTTCCTCGCGCTTCAATCCGAGGAAGAGCGCGCCGGTCAGCGTCGAACCCGAGCGAGAAACGCCGGGAACGAGCGCGCCGACTTGGGTGATGCCGACGAAAAGGGCATCGATCAGTGTCATCTGCTCGATGTCTTTCCGATGGCGGCTATAGAGTTCCGCAATCGCCAGCAGCAGGCCCATGACCAGACAGGCGATACCGATCACCCAGAGGCTGCGGAATGACGTGCCACAGGCATTCAGGGAGGACGACAGCAGCAGGCCGGCGATCACGATCGGTACGGTGGCAATCACGATGGCAATCGCAAGCCGTATGGCGGGCGAACGCCAGTCCCTTTGCCTGACAGCATCGAGCGACCCGAAGGTGACATAGCGAACGTCGCTCCAGAAATAGGAGACGATCGCGGCAAGTGCTGCAAGCTGCATCGTAGCGGAGAAGGCAGAACCGGGGTCCTGCCAGCCAAGCAAGGCCGGCACCAGGCGCATATGGGCCGTGGACGAGACCGGCAGCAATTCGGTCAATCCCTGCACGACGCCCAGAATTGCGATCTTGGCATAGCCCAGGGCGACAAAGCCCGTGTCCACGCCTTGCGTACAAACATCAGCCACGTTTTGATATCCTCAGTTGTTCTTGGGGGCTTTGCACCGGAGCGGTGCGACGAACTAGCTGTGAAACTGGTTCCCGGTTTGAAATTGGCAACACCTGGTCAAGGCGTCGTCGATTTCGCATCGGGACAGGGCGAGGATATAGCCGCGCAGGCTGAACTCTATCTGAAATTGCCGGCTCGAATTTCGGAGTTTGGCGTATTTCTAGCCTTCGTCATCCGGCAAGGACTGCATGTAGCGGATCATGGTGTAGAAGCCGGCAAGCAGGACGATAGCGCCTGCCGCATGATGCAGATCGTGCAGCATCGTGTGATGATGCCTGAGTAGAAGGCAGCCCAGATTGTAAAGGGTTATGGCGACGGCCGTCATCATCGAAGCCAGGAAAAACGCCATGTTTCGCTGAAGGAAATGGATCATCACGCACACCTCTTTTGTGTGCCACAGATTTCATAAGGATTGGGGAGGAATTACGACGAAGGCGCGTGGGCACAGCGCCGTCGCAGGGCGAATACCGACGGGTTCACTTCGTATAGAGCGCGCGCGATCTTTCCAGATGCTTGAGCATTGCCTGCTCGGCGCCATCTGCATCGTTTTCAGCCAGGCGCGCAAGAATTTCCTCATGTTCGACCAGCGTAAACTTTTCCTTGCCCGTCCAGATCAGCATGTCGGTATGATAGGCTTTCAGCCATGCGAGCATCGCTTCGCTGACAGCGGCGAAGATCGGATTGCCGGAAATCTGGGCGATGCGCGTGTGGAACTGCATATCGGCAGAAATGAAGTCCTCGGCATGACCGAGGGATGCGCGCTGCCGCTCGATGATCTCATTGAGATCGGCGACATCCTTCTTGCTCGCGCGTTGGGCTGCTTCGCGTGCCATGCCGCGCTCGAAGAAGATGCGCGCGCTCTTCAGCTGTTCGAGCGAGTCGGAGGATTGCGACAACATGATCTTTGCGGTGAGGTCTACCTGCCGGAAGATCGACTTCGCCGTCAACTGAAGCACTTTGGCGCGTTCGCCGTGGGAAATGTTGACCAGCCCCATATTGGCAAGTGCCTGCATGGCTTCGCGGATCGCCGGGCGCCCGACACCGAAGCGCTCCATGAGAACGCGCTCGGACGGCATCTCATCGCCAGGCTTGAGCTCTCCCGACGTGATCAACCGCTCCAGTCGGTCGAATACTTCATCGGATAGCTTTCGACGTACAATTTGTTCGACTGGCTGGCTCATGGAATCTCGCTTTCCCAAAGCTTTTCCTCCTTATGCATTTTTGGCCGCCATGGCGGAAGCCCATACGAGTCGCCTTATCGGCAACCGGACAAAAAAATCGTTGCAGAAGTTGGAATACTCATTATACCAGATCACCAGTTTGCGCCACGCGAAAAATCGTCGGCGAGAGGAGCATTCATCCACTCATGACCATCACCATCACCTACCGCATCGAAACATCAGGCAGCATCGAGGCGATGGCTCGCAAGATCGCCAGCGATCAGTCGACAGGCACCTTCGTCGCTGTGCCGGGCGAGACGGAAGAGCTCAAGGCGCGTGTGGCCGCGCGTGTCCTAGCGATCCGCTCCCTTGCCGACGCCGAGCGCCCGACCTGGCCGGAGGTAGCCGAGGGCCATGGCCCGATTCATCGCGCCGATGTCGATATCGCCTTTCCGCTGGATGCGATCGGCACCGATCTTGCGGCGCTGATGACGATCGCGATCGGCGGCGTCTTCTCGATCAAGGGCATGACCGGCATCCGCATCGTCGACATGAAGCTGCCGGAGGCCTTTCGCGATACACATCCCGGGCCGCAATTCGGTGTTGCCGGCAGCTTGCGCCTGACCGGCGTCAGCGGCCGCCCGATCATCGGCACGATCGTCAAGCCGGCGCTCGGCCTTCGGCCAAAGGAAACAGCCGCGCTTGTCGGCGAGCTGATCGGCTCGGGCGTCGATTTCATCAAGGATGACGAGAAGCTCATGAGCCCGACCTATTCGCCGCTGAAAGAGCGCGTCGAAGCCATCATGCCGTTGATCCTCGATCACGAGCAGAAGACGGGCAAGAAGGTGATGTATGCCTTCGGCATCTCGCATGCCGATCCCGATGAGATGATGCGCAACCACGATCTCGTGCTGAAGGCGGGCGGTAATTGCGCTGTTGTCAATATCAACTCCATCGGCTTCGGCGGCATGAGCTTCCTGCGCAAGCGCTCCGGCCTCGTCCTGCATGCGCATCGCAATGGCTGGGATATCCTGACCCGCCACCCCGGCGCCGGCATGGATTTCAAAGTCTACCAGCAGTTCTGGCGCCTGCTCGGTGTCGACCAGTTCCAGATCAACGGCATCAGGGTCAAATATTGGGAACCAGACGACAGTTTCGTCGAATCCTTCAAGGCGATCCGCACGCCGCTCTTCGATCCCACAGACTGTCCGCTTCCTGTTGCCGGTTCCGGTCAATGGGGCGGCCAGGCGCCGGAAACCTACCAACGTACCGGCCGGACGACGGACCTCCTCTATCTCTGCGGCGGCGGCATCGTCAGCCATCCCTTCGGACCAGCTGCGGGCGTTCGCGCCATCCAGCAGGCCTGGCAGGCGGCAGTTTCGGACATCCCGCTTGAACAATATGCCAAGGATCATCCCGAGCTTGCCGCTTCGATCGCAAAATTCAGTGACGGCAAGGATGCCTGACAGCGATGTCCAATCTTCTTCTCAGCTATTACGGCGATGATTTTACCGGCTCCACCGACGTCATGGAGGCGCTTGCCTCGAACGGCGTGCCGACGGCTCTCTTCCTCGGCGTTCCGAGCAAAGCCATGCTGGAGCGGTTCAAGGATTGCCGCGCCATCGGCATTGCCGGCACCAGCCGAAGCGAAACGCCGCAATGGATGGATGAGCATCTGACATCCGCATTCGAATGGTTGAAGGGCCTCGATGCCGCCATATGCCATTACAAGGTCTGCTCGACCTTTGATTCCAGCCCTAAGATCGGCAGCATCGGCAAGGCGATCGAGATCGGCAAGGCGCTCTTTGCGCAGTCCGTCGTGCCGGTCGTGGTCGGTGCGCCGCAGCTCAAGCGCTACACCACTTTCGGCCATCTGTTCGCGGCCTATCAAGACAAAGTCTTCCGGATCGACCGGCATCCTGTCATGAGCCGGCATCCCGTCACGCCGATGGATGAGGCCGACCTGGCCTTGCATCTGAGCAGGCAGACGTCCCTCCCTGTCAGCCTCGCCGATCTCATCACAGTCCGGGCCGCCGACGCCGATACGCGGATCGATGCGTTGACGGGTAACAACGGGGGTATCGTGCTGCTTGACGTCGATAGTGCGGAAACGCAGGCCGCCGCAGGACATCAGCTATGGCGTCTTGCAGGCAAGAGTAACGCCTTCGTCGCGGGCTCATCCGGTGTCGAATATGCCCTTCTCGATGCCTGGCGCAACGAAGGTCTGATCGGAGAAAAGCCGGAATTCGCTCCTCCCGGCAAGGTCGATCGCCTCGCGGTCGTTTCCGGCAGCGTATCGCCGACCACCGAACGGCAAATTCGCCGTGCCGTAGCCGATGGTTTTGACGGCCTCGATCTCGACCCCTTGTCGCTTGTCGGCGAGAGCGCTGAGCGTGCTCTGGACGCAGCGGTCGCTGCGGGCGTGGCCAACCTCAAGGCGGGTCGCAGCGTCATTCTTCATACGGCGCTCGGCCCATCCGCCGACCGCGGCGGCGATATCGACCGTATTCCTGGCGCCCGACATCGTCTCGGCCAAGCCCTTGGCACGATCCTGCGACGTCTGATCGAACAAGAAAATCTCGGTCGCGCCGTCATTGCCGGCGGTGATACGTCGAGCCACGCGCTCAAAGAACTGCGTGTCGAAGCCCTGACGACGCTTCTCCCATTACCGCAAACGCCGGGATCGCCGCTTTGCACCGCGCATGGCAGCTACGCGCCCACCAATGGCTTGCAGATCGCGCTGAAAGGCGGGCAGGTCGGCACAGACGATTACTTCGCGCAGATCCGCGACGGCAGTGGATCATAGCTGCGTCATTCTGTTGGCATGCTCATTGACTCATCATACCACTTGCGATACCACACATTGAAAGTGAACGAGGTACTAACATGACTGCAATTGCTCTTTTCGGCGCCGGCGGCAAAATGGGCTACCGGCTCGCCAAGAACCTGAAAGGCTCGCGCTTCGATGTGCGCCATGTCGAGGTCAGCGACGCCGGCAAGGCCCGCCTGAAGAATGATCTTTCCATCGATTGCGTCCCCGTCGATACCGCGCTGGATGGCGCAGAGGTCGTGATCCTCGCAGTACCGGATACCGCGATCGGCAAGGTTGCCGCCGGCATCGTCGACAAGCTGAAGCCCGGCACGATGGTTGTTGCTCTCGACGCCGCCGCACCCTTTGCGGGCCATCTGCCGAACCGCGACGATCTTACCTATTTCGTCACCCATCCCTGCCATCCGCCGATCTTCAACGACGAGACCGACATGCAGGCCAAGAAGGATCACTTCGGCGGCCTCTTCGCCAAGCAGCATATCGTTTCGGCGCTGATGCAGGGACCGGAAAGCGCCTATGCCCTCGGCGAGGAAATCGCCAAGGTCATCTGGGCGCCCGTCATGCGTTCGCACCGCGTCACCGTCGAGCAGATGGCGATGCTGGAGCCGGGCCTTTCTGAAACGGTCTGCGCCTCGCTGCTCGTCGTCATGCGCCAGGCCATGGATGAATGTGTCGCCCGCGGCGTTCCGGCGGAAGCCGCCCGCGACTTCCTGCTCGGCCATATGAACGTGCTTGGCGCCGTCATCTTCAAGGAAGTCGACGGCGTATTCTCCGATGCCTGCAACAAGGCGATCGAATTCGGCATCCCTGCCCTCATGCGCGACGACTGGAAGAAGGTTTTCGAGCCGCAGGAAATCGCAGAAAGCATCCGTCGCATCACCTGATCGACGTCCCCGGGAGGGCGATGCCCTCCCCTTGCTGCCCTGCCGGGAACAGGGCCTGTTTCATAACTGGGAGGAGACCATGAAACTGACACGCAGACTGACACTTGCAGCCTTTACCGCTGCACTGGCTCTGGGCACGGCAATGCCGGCATTCGCAGCCGATCTCATCGCCATCATCACGCCAGCTTTCGACAATCCATTCTTCAAGGCAGAGGCCGTCGGGGCCGAAGCCAAGGCGAAAGAGCTGGGTTACGAGACGCTCGTCATGACGCATGACGACGATGCCAACAAGCAATCGGAAGTCATCGACACCGCGATTGGGCGCGGCGCCAAGGCCATCATCCTCGACAATGCCGGTGCGGACGCAACCGTCGCTGCCCTGAAGAAGGCCAAGGATGCGGGCATCCCTTCCTTCCTTATCGACCGCGAAATCAACGTCACCGGCATTGCCGTCGCCCAGATCGTTTCTAACAATTACCAGGGCGCCCAGCTCGGCGCGCAGGAATTCGTCAAGCTGATGGGCGAGAAGGGCAATTATGCCGAACTCGTCGGCCGCGAAGCCGATACCAATGCCGGCATCCGCTCGCAGGGCTATCACGACGTCATCGACGACTATCCGGACCTGAAGCTGGTCGCCAAGCAGTCGGCGAACTGGAGCCAGACTGAGGCCTATGCCAAGATGGAAACCATCCTGCAGGCAAATCCTGATATCAAGGGCGTAATCTCGGGCAACGACACCATGGCGATGGGCGCGATTGCCGCTCTGCAGGCCGCCGGCCGCAAGGATGTAATCGTCGTCGGCTTCGACGGGTCGAACGATGTGCGGGACTCCATCAAGGCGGGCGGCATCAAGGCGACGGTCATGCAGCCAGCTTACGCCCAGGCCCAGAAGGCGGTCGAACAGGCCGACGCTTATATCAAGAACAAGACGGCACCGAAGGATGAGAAGCAATTGATGGATTGCGTCCTCATCAATGCCGACAACGCCGACAAGCTTGAAACCTTCGCACTGAAGAACTGATGCCACTGGGTTGGAGAGCGCGAGAAACTCGCGCTCTCCCGATGTCTTTCCTGCGAGATCGAGGTGCATTGCATGTTGAGGACCAGAGGCGCGCTCGTGGCCCTTGTTTTGGCGGCGGCATTGCCCGGCTGCAAGATTATCAAGACGCCGACGCCCGAGGAGAAGGCGGCAGCGGCGGCAAAGAGTGCCTTCGACCCCGCAACCAAGGTGGAGGCGATCTGGCAATCCCAGGTACTGCCCGCCATCGACAAACGCGCGGGCGACCTCAAGACGGTGTTGCAGGCGATAGCAACGAATCCCGATGATGCCGGCGCGAAATACGGAAATCCGCGCAAGCAGAGTTCCTCGCCCTGGACCTATGCCGTCAAGCTGAGCGGCAAGATCGTGGCTGCCGATACCGCCTCCCGCGCCGGAACCCTTGATGTCGATGTGGATGGCGACGGCAAGGCGGACGCGAAGGTGCAGATCGGCCCGGCGATCCGCGGCACGGCGCTGCGCGACGCGCTGGATTTCCTGGACTTCAACGAATTCAGGAACCAGATCGAATGGGCTCAATTTGGCAAGGCTTTCAATGAGAAGGCAAACTCGTCCTTTCTGGCAGCTCTACCACGCGACGGGCTGATCGGAAAGACGGCTACCGTAACGGGAGCGTTTCCGCTGCCACCATCCGGCCAGCTTCCTTTGATCACCCCTTCGGCCCTGACATTGGGGCAATGACCATGAGCGAAACGCCAAGCAACGACATCATCTTGCGCCTGGAGGACGTTTCCAAGGTCTATTCCGGCATCGTCGCCGTCAGGCACGCCAACCTCGAGCTGCACCGCGGCGCGGTCAATGTGCTCGTCGGCGAAAACGGCGCCGGTAAGTCTACCCTGATGAAGATCATCGCCGGGGTCGAACGGCCAACCTCGGGCCGCATCCTGCTCGAGGGAGAAGAAGTCTCCTTCAGCAGCACGGCCGACGCGCAGGCTCGCGGAATCGGCATGATCTTCCAGGAGCTCAATCTCTTTGCCAACATGACGGTGGCCGAGAACATCTTTGCCACGCGCGAAATCACCCGCGGCATTTTCGGTATCGATCACAAGGCACAGATCGCAAGGGCCAAGGAGTTTCTGGATCGGCTCGATGCCGGCATAGGCGCCGAAACTATGGTCGAGGACCTGCCGATCGGGCAGCAGCAGCTTGTCGAGATCGCCAAGGCCATCTCACTTGATGCCCGCATTCTGATCATGGATGAGCCGACATCGGCGCTATCTGCGGCAGAAGTCGATATTCTGTTCAAGGTCATTGCAGAGCTGAAGGCTCAAGGTGTCGCGATCGTCTATATCTCGCACCGGCTGGAAGAACTGATGCGCATCGGCGATTATATCACCGTGCTGCGCGATGGGCAGATCACCGGCCAGGCCATGGTTCGCGATATCGATACGAAATGGATCGTCAGGTCGATGATCGGATCGGATGCCAAGGATTTCGCCAGAGACGGAGGCCATGCCATCGGCAAGGAAGCCTTCCGCGCCGAGGAGATCAGCCTGCCGAGACGTACAGGCGGCCTTGCCGTCGATCATGTCTCGCTGTCGGTGCGCGCCGGCGAAATCCTCGGCATCTACGGCCTGATGGGTGCCGGACGCAGCGAATTCTTCGAATGCGTGATGGGCCGACATATGCATTCGACCGGGCGGATCTATATCGATGGCGTGGAGGTTCGCGGACGCGACACCACTCGGCGCATCAGGCACGGCCTTGCGCTGATCCCCGAGGATCGGCAGCGCGAAGGGCTGGTGCAGGTCCTGTCCATCGCCAGCAATTTGACGCTTGCGAGCCTCGGCCGCTTCGCCCGGCTGTTTTTCCATATCGATCCGGGTGCCGAAAAGGACGCCATTCGCGACATGATCCGCGATCTCTCCATCAAGGCCCCCAATCCCGATTTCGAGGTCACTTCCATGTCCGGCGGCAACCAGCAAAAGGTCGTCATCGGCAAGGCCCTGATGACGGACCCGAAGGTGCTTTTGATGGACGAGCCGAGCCGCGGCATCGATGTCGGCGCCAAGGCCGACGTCTTCCGCACCATGCGCAGGCTGGCCGGCAAAGGCCTGGCAATCTTGTTTTCAACATCGGACCTTGAAGAGGTCATGGCACTTTCGGACCGCATCGCAGTGCTCAGCAACGGCAAGCTCGTGACCGTTCTCGACCGAAGCGAAGCGACGGAAGAGGCCATCATCGCGGCATCCGCCAAGGGACACGGACATACAGGGAAACTCGCGTCATGACCGCAGATACGTCCTCCGCCTTTGCGACCAATCGTTCGAACGGCTCCGTTCTCCTGACGCTGATGAAGCTCAGGACCTTCATCGCGCTGTTTGCCGTCGTCATCTTCTTTGCGATCTTTGCACCGAACTTCACCTCGACCGCCAACATCATCCTGATGTCGAAGCATGTCGCGCTCAACGCCTTTCTCGCCATGGGTATGACCTTCGTGATCGTCACCGGCGGGATCGATCTATCGGTCGGTTCGATCGTCGGCCTTTGCGGCATGGTGGCCGGCGCCCTCATCCTGAATGGGGTCGAACTGCCGATCGGCTATACCGTCTACTTCAACATCTACGAGATCATTCTCATCACGCTCGCCGTGGGGCTGCTCATCGGGCTCATCAACGGCTTGCTCATAACCAAGCTCAACGTCGCGCCCTTCATTGCCACGCTCGGGACGCTCTATATCGCTCGCGGCCTGGCGCTTCTGTCCTCCGACGGTCAGACCTTCCCGAACCTGGTGGGTCGGCCGGAATACGATACCACGGGCTTCGATATCTTTGGTGCGGGTCGTATGCTCGGCCTGCCCGTTTCCATCTGGATCCTGATTGTGCTGGCGCTGCTTGCTGCCTATGTCGCCCGCTCGACGCCGATCGGCCGGCACATTTTCGCCGTCGGCGGAAACGAGCGCGCCGCGCGCATGTCCGGCATCCGCGTCGATGTGGTCAAGATCTTCGTCTATATGTTCTCGGGCCTCTGCGCCGCCATCGTCGGCATCGTCATTTCGTCGGAACTGATGGCGGCGCATCCGGCGACCGGCGAAAGCTTCGAGCTGAACGCGATCGCGGCGGCAGTGCTCGGTGGCACTTCCATGTCTGGCGGCCGCGGCACCATAGGCGGCACGATCATCGGTGCCTTCGTCATCGGCATCCTTTCGGATGGCCTCGTGATGATGGGCGTCTCATCCTTCTGGCAGATGGTGATCAAGGGATGTGTCATCATCATCGCTGTCGTCGTGGATCAGGCGCAGCGGCGTCTCCAGCAGCGCGTAACTCTCATGCAAATGGCAAAGGCAGGCTGAAATGGCAGAACTCAAGGGCGCATTGATCGGTTGCGGCTTCTTCGCGATCAATCAGATGCATGCGTGGCACGACGTCGAAGGCGCCAGCATCGTCGCGATCTGCGACCGCGACCCGGAGCGGCTGAAGCTCGTCGGCGACCAGTTCGGCATCGAGCGTCGCTACACGGACGCGGCCGCCATGTTCGCCGATGGTGGCTTCGATTTCGTCGACATCGCAACGACGATGGCGAGCCATCGGGCCTTGGTGGAGATGGCGGCCTCTCACAAAATCCCGGCGATCTGTCAGAAGCCTTTCGCAAAGACCTTGAGCGACGCCAAGGCGATGGTCGAGGCCTGTGCGCGAGCCGGCGTACCGCTAATGGTGCATGAGAACTTCCGGTGGCAAACGCCTATTCAGGCCGTCAAGACGGTCCTGCAATCGGGCGCGATCGGCGAGCCCTTCTGGGGGCGTTTCTCCTTCCGCTCCGGCTACGACGTGTTTTCGGGTCAACCTTATCTCGCTGAAGGCGAGCGTTTCATCATTGAGGATCTCGGTATTCACACGCTCGACATCGCCCGCTTCATCCTCGGCGACGTTTCTTCACTGACGGCCCGCACCAGGCGGGTCAATCCGAAGATCAAGGGCGAGGATGTCGCCACCATCCTGCTCGACCATGAAAGCGGGGCGACCTCGATCGTCGATGTCAGCTACGCCTCCAAGCTTGCGACGGAACCGTTCCCCGAGACCCTGATCGAACTCGACGGCACGAAGGGTAGCATTCGGCTGTCGCAGGGGTATCGTCTCGAGATCAGCGGCCCCGATGGCGTGACCATATCCGATGCGTCACCCCAGCTTCTGTCCTGGGCCTCACGCCCCTGGCACAATATTCAGGAGAGCGTCCTGGCGATCCAGCAGCATTGGACCGACCGCCTTGCCAGTGGTGGCGAAACCTCCACGTCAGGCGCGGACAATCTCAAGACGCTGGCGCTTGTCGAGGCCGCCTACGAGAGTGCGGCCAACGGGAAGCGCGTCGACATCGGAGCGCTGCTGCGATGACGACCGAGATCGATCCGTTCCAGCTTTACGGCACGCGCGAGCTCGAAGCGCCGCCGGTGCGGCTGACGGCGGGCAGACTGACCGCCGACTTCAAAGACGGCAATCTGCGGTCGATTTGCTATGACGGCGCCGAGGTCCTACGGGCCGTTTCCTACCTGGTTCGCGATCGCGATTGGGGCACCTATGCATCCGTCATCGAGGACTTGCAGATCGATCAAGGCGACAATGCCTTCTTCGTCAGCTATCTCGCACGCTGTTCAGGTCCTGAAAATACCGAGCTTGCAATCGATGTACAGATCCGTGCCGAAGGGGGCGAAGGGCTGACTTTCGAGGCCGAAGCGCTTTCGGCCACCGGCTTCGAAACCAACCGCTGCGGCTTCTGCATCCTGCATCCGATCGTCGGCGTTGCCGGCATGCCGGTATCGGTCGAGCATGTCGATGGCAGCCGCGAAAACACGCATTTTCCAGATCTAATCGAACCTTGGCAACCCTTCAAGGACATGCGGGCGGTTACGCATGGCGTAACGTCGAACGTCACGGCCGAGTGCCGCATGGAGGGCGACACATTCGAAATGGAAGACCAGCGCAACTGGTCGGATGCCTCCTACAAGACCTATGTTCGCCCGCTTGCCCTGCCCTGGCCCTATCGCATTCCGGCCGGCGAGCCGATGCGGCAACGTATCGTTCTTTCAATAGGTGACATGCGGCGTGCGACCGCCGCGCCGGCAATGGTCGCCGATCGGCGCCCGATCGAGTTGAGCTTGGGAGAAACATCCGGCATCATGCCTGCGATAGGGCTCGTCATCACCCCCCAAGAAGCCGAAGCAACGCTCGCTGCTCGTGATCGGCTTGCCGAAATCGCGCCGCAGGAATTGCTCTTCCATTTCGACCCTGACGCCGGCCATGGCATTGATGTTCTCAAATCCTTTATGGCCATCGCAGCGCTTCACACCGGACAATCGACTCTCGAAATCGCATTGCCCTGTCGGAAGGCTCCGCTTGCCGAAACACAGCAGATCGCAACCCTGATGCACGACGCCGGCTTCAAACCCGATGCAATCATGATCTCGCCTTCAGTCGACCGGCAATCGACGCCGCCGGGCAGCAAATGGCCCGAATGCCCGCCTCTCGAGGAGGTCTACGCCGCCGCGCATGCCGCCTTTCCCGATGTGCGCATTGGCGGCGGCATGCTGAGCTATTTTACCGAACTCAATCGCAAACGAGTGCCCGCCGGCACTCTCGATTTCATTACACATTGCACCAATCCCATCGTGCATGCAGCCGACGATCTCAGCGTCATGCAGACACTGGAAGCACTGCCATTCATCACGCGTTCCGTACGCGCCATCTATGGCGACAAGCCTTACCGCATCGGTCCCTCGACCATACCGATGCGACAGAACCCCTATGGCAGCCGGACGATGGACAATCCCCACGGCGGTCGTATCGCAATGGCCAACACCGATCCGCGGCACAATGCCCGTTTTGGCGAAGCCTTTGCGCTCGGCTATGCCGTCCGCGTCCTCGATGCCGGACTGGAATGCCTGACGCTTTCGGCACTGACCGGGCCTTTCGGCCTGATCGCCGGCGAAAAGGAGCCATCGACGCCGGGAACCACGCGACCGCTTTTTAACGTCATCTCCACACTGTCTCGCCTCGCCGGCGGCCAGTGGCAGGAGTGCCTGTCGTCCGATCAGACCTCCGTGCTCGCCTTCATCACGGTGAAGGCTGGAGCGGCTCGACAACTCCATCTGGTCAACATCACACCCGCCTCGCAACAGATCCAGCTGGGAAGGTTCCGCCTGCTGGAGCAGCCTGGAAATACGAGGCTCACGCTTGATGCCTATAGCACCGCTTCCGCGACTTTGATGGATTGACCTTCATTCGCAGACGCGCAAGTTAGTCCCAACAATCACAATGATTTGGGAGTCTCGGCGTGAAGACGAAGAAATTGATCAACGAGGGTGCCGCCGCCGTCGATGAGATGCTGGCCGGTATTTTGGCGGCTCATCCGCGCCATCTCCGCGCCATTGAAGGATCGCCCCGCTCGATCGTGGCAAATCATGGGCCGCGAGCCGGCAAGGTCGGTCTGGTGATCGGAGGCGGGTCCGGGCATGAGCCAACATTTCTCGGCTTCGTCGGCAAGGGGCTGGCCGATGCCGCCGCCATCGGCAATGTCTTTGCCTCGCCGCCGCCCGATCCGATCATCGAATGCGCTAAGGCCGCCAGCGGCGGCGCCGGCGTGCTGTTCATGTACGGCAACTATGCCGGCGACGTCATGAATTTCGACATGGCGGCGGAGATGCTGGCCATGGACGATATCGAAGTGCGTACCGTGCTGACGACGGACGATATCGCTTCCGCGCCGGTCGATCAGAAGGATCGCCGCCGCGGTGTTGCCGGCAACGTTTTCATCTTCAAGGCCGCTGGTGCCGCCTGCGATCTGATGTACGGTTTCGACGATGTGGAACGGGTGGCACGTTGGGCGAATGAACGCACCTATACGATGGGTGTGGCGCTTTCGCCCTGCTCTCTGCCACAGACCCGCAAGCCGAATTTCGAGATCGGCGCGGACGAGATGGAAATTGGCATGGGCATCCATGGCGAGCCCGGCGTCGCACGCGGGCCGATGCGGTCTGCGGACGAGGTGTCGAGCGAACTCGTCGGCAAGATTCTCGATGAGATGAAGCCAGCGCCGGGTGACCGGGTTGCCGTGCTCGTCAACTCCTTGGGCTCCACACCGCTGATGGAACTCTACATCATGATGCGCAAGGTCAAGGCCATGCTCGACGATGCAGGCGTCGTCGTTCACTTGTCGCTGGTGGGCAATTACTGCACGTCGCTTGAAATGGCTGGAGCCTCCATCACACTCATGCATCTCGATGACGAATTGCAGCGACTGATCGATCACCCCTGTGATTGCGCCATGTTCCGCTCCGGCGAGGTTTTGTAATGGCAACGATTACAACGGAGGATATGAAATCGCTTTTCGTGCGGATCGCCGAAGCGATGGCCCGCGAGAGGGATCGTCTCTGCGAACTGGACGGCGTGATCGGCGACGCTGACCACGGCATCGCCATGGAGCTTGGCTTTACTGCCGCAGCCAAAGCAGTTTCGGAGCTGGATTCATCGACATCCGAACCGACGTTAGTCTTCAACACGGCGGCGAAGTCCTTCCTAAACGCCGTGGGCGCCTCGTCCGGACCACTCTATGCGACGGCACTCATGCGCGCAGGCGCGGTCGCCAAGGGAAAGGCGTCGTTGGGCGACGACGATATGGTCGAGATATTCGCAGCCTTTGCCAAAGGTATTCAGGATCGGGGCAAGGCAGAGGTCGGTGAAAAGACCATGGTCGATGCCTGGGCACCCGCCGCCGCGGCCTGCCGCGCGGCCAGAGATCGAGGACTTTCATTTGCCGATTGTTTCGCTGCCGCCCTTAAAGCCGGTGAAGCGGGTGCAGAAGCCACCAAAGATATGATCGCCGCGAAAGGCCGGTCGTCGCGCCTCGGCGATCGAGCCTTGGGACACATGGACCCCGGCGCGGCGTCGGCCGTTGTCATCATGGCCTGCTTTCACGATCACTTCGTGTGATACCGCTGATAAGCTCATCATACCAGTTGACATGTTGACAACGATTTGTCAAAACCGCCCTCAGCTTTGCTCAGAGGAGGACGGGAGATGGCTGGCAACTTCAAATATGCGCGTTGGTTCGGCGCTGCTGCTATGGCAGCGGCGGCGTTTTCGGCAACCAATGCTGCCGCGGAAGACCTGACGCTGTGGACGCTGAACTTCGACAATGGCGCGGCAAACGGCGCGCTGAAGAAGGTGGCGAAAGACTTCGAGGCCGCCAATCCCGGCACCCATATCGAAATCGTCCAGCGCGGCGTCGATGAGCACAAGACCGCCCTTCGCGTGGCCGCGGGCTCCAGCAAAGGCCCGGATATCTATTTCAGCTGGGCCGGACTTGGCCTCGGCGGCGAATATGTGAAGGCCGGCCTCTCGCTGCCGCTCGACAAATATTACACTCAGTACAAGTGGAACGACGAACTGCTTCCGTCTGCCGCCGCCTTTGCCGATCTCTACCCGGGCGGCAAGCACGGTGTTCCCTTCACCTTCAAGGGTGAAGCGATCTACTACAACAAGAAGCTTTTCCAGAAGGCAGGCATCACCGGCGAGCCGAAAACCTATGAAGAGCTGCTGGCCGCAGCCGACAAGCTCAAGGCCGCCGGCATTCCGGCCTTCACCTTCGGCGGCTCGGTCAACTGGCACGTCATGCGCTTGATGGACGTGCTGCTGGAAACCAAATGCGGCGCCGACAAGCATGACGCCTTGATGGCCATGAAGGCCGACTGGACCAAGGAGCCCTGCGCAACCGACGCCTTCACCGAATTCGCCAAGTGGACGAAGGATTACACGCTGAAGCCTTTCATGGGCATCAGCAACCAGCAATCTTACACGCTGTTCGTCGCCGGCCGTGCTGCGATGATGCTCGAAGGCGACTGGCTGGTCAGCCAGCTGAGCGGCAGCAAAGTCAATCTCGACGATTACGGCGTGGTGCCGTTCCCGACGAACACCAATCGCCTCTATGGCTTTGCCGAGTACAATTACATCAGCACCAAGAGCAAGAGCCCGGATCTTGCGGCAAAATTCCTCGACTACTTCCTGTCGACAAAGGTGCAGCAGGATCTCGTCGGCCAGATCAGCTCGATCTCGGTCAACAAGAATGTCCGGTACGCGGACCAGAAGCCGCTCGAGGCGAAGTGGCTTGAGATCTTCAAGACCTACAGCAAGGTCTACATGAATGGCGACCAGGCCTTCCCGCTCGACGTCACCACCGAATATTTCCGGGTAATCAACGACGTCGCCTCCGGCAACATCCAGCCGGCGGATGCCGCCAAGCAGCTGCAGACCTTCATCGCCGGTCGCACCTGATCAATCGAGGGAGGCCGCCACGCCAATCGTTATCGCGGCGAACGGCCTCCCTCACCCTTATGCCCACGCGTCAGCTGCCGCCGGGAGCAATCAGAAATGTCATTCCGCAACCGAACACATGATCCCCGCGTCCAGGCAGTGATCCTGCTTGCGCCGGCCATGCTGATCTACGCGATTTTCGCGCTTTACCCGATGCTGAACGTGGTGGTGCTGAGCTTCCAGAAATGGAACGGCCTCGATCCGCAACGCCCCTTCGTCGGCGTGGCGAACTATCAATATATCTTCACGCAGGATCCCGTCTTCTGGGTCGCCTTCCGCAACACCGTGATCTGGACGATCATGTGCGTGATCTTTCCGCCCATGGTCGGGCTGCTGCTGGCGCTGAGCCTCAATCAGAAACTCTTTGCCCGCAATACCTTCCGCGCCATCTTCTATCTGCCCGTCATCATCGCCCCGATCGCGGTCGCAACTATGTGGAAGTGGATGTATGATCCGTTCTTCGGTCTCTTCAGCGAAATCCTGACTTCCATGGGCCTGCAGGACTGGATCCAGGACTGGCTCGGCGATAAGGATATCGCGCTCTATTCCGTCTTCATTGCCTATCTCTGGCAATCCGTCGGCTTTTCCATGGTCCTGTTTCTTGCCGGCCTGCAGAATGTCTCGCAGACGCTGGTCGAAGCCGCCCGCATCGACGGCGCCGGGCGTTGGAACATCTTTCGTTACGTGACTCTGCCCGCGCTGCGCGCGACGCTGACCATCGTGCTGGTGCTGTCGGTCATTTCCTCACTGAAGGCGTTCGATATCGTCTACGGCCTGACCGGCGGCGGGCCGGCGCAATCGACGCAAATGCTAGCGCTCTGGGCCTTCACGCAGGCCATGCAGATCTTCGATTTCGGCCGCGGTGCCGCGATCTCGGTCGTCCTGCTGCTCATCACCATCGTTGTCGTCATTCCCTACCTGCGCTGGACGCAAAAGCATGAGGAGGCCGAACAATGACGGCAGCATCGGCCACATCCATGTCGGACGACTTCGAGACCATCATACCGGCAAAGCGCAAGCGCGATCCTGTCCTGATCGGCCTATGGATCGCGCTGCTGGTGGTGGCTACGATCTGGCTCGCGCCTTTCGTCTTCATCGTCTTCACCTCGCTGAAAACGCAGGCCGATGTGACATCAACCGGCGCCTTCATGCCGCCGCTTGATCCAGCCTTCGAGAATTATTCGAGCGCCTGGGGCCGCGGCAATTTCGCCACCGCCTTCCTGAACAGCACTATCATTACCGTCATCAAGGTGCCGCTCGGACTTATCCTCTCGGCGATGGCGGCCTACGCGCTTGCCAAGATACGCCTGCGGTTCAGCAAGTTGCTGCTGCTGCTCGTCATCTTCGGCACCATGATCCCGTTCCAGGTCATGCTGGCGCCGCTGTTCACGCTGGTCAATTCGCTCGGCCTCATCGACACCTATCCCGGAGTGATCCTTCCCTATATCGCCTTCGGCGTACCCTATCAGGTCTTCATTCTGCACGGCTTCTTCAAAGGCATCCCGAAGGAATTGTCGGAAGCCGCCCTGATCGACGGTGCAAGCCATTTCACCATCTTTCGCCGGATATTCCTACCCGTCTGCCTGCCGGTGCTCGCCGCGCTGCTGATCCTGGATTTCGTCTCAACATGGAACGAGTTCGCCATGGCGCTCGTGCTGCTGCAGGACCAGCACATGTGGACGCTGCCGCTCGGGCTCATGTCCTTCCAGGGCCAGTTTTCCAACGATTACGGGCAGTTGAACGCGGCGATCGTCATGACCGTGCTGCCGGCCACCATCGTTTATCTGATCTTCCAGCGCTACTTCGTCTCCGGCCTCACCTCCGGCGCGGTCAAGGGCTGAGCGGTCGGACCATCCATACATCTTCCGAGGAGAATATCATGTCCAACGCGTCCGTCGAAAAATGGGGAGTCTTCGAAGCGGCCTTCAACGGCCCTTCCGGCGGCAATCCCTATCTCGATGTGGCATTCGATGCCGTTTTCAGCCAGAACAGCCGTGAGGTACGCGTGCCCGGCTTCTATGATGGCGACGGTGTCTATCGCGTTCGCTTCATGCCGGACAATGAAGGCGATTGGTCGTTCCGCACCCGCTCGAAGACCTCGGAACTGGACGGCAGGACCGGCTCTTTCGTTGCGACCAAACCGTCCGAAGGCAACCACGGCCCCGTGCATGTTCGCAACAAGTTCCACTTCGCCTATGCCGACGGCAAGCCTTTCCTGTCGTTCGGTACGACCTGCTATGCCTGGACGCATCAGCCGCTCGAGATGCAGGCTCAGACGCTCGAAACGCTGAAGAAATCACACTTCAACAAGATTCGCATGGGTGTGTTCCCCAAGGACTATCCCTATAACGTCAACGAGCCGCTCTATGCCTGCTTTGAAAAGGGCGCGGACGGCAAGGAAGACTTCGATCGTCCAAACCCCGTCCTCTTCCGCCATTTCGAGACCCAGGTCGCAGCCCTCTGCGATCTCGGCATCGAAGCCGATATCATCATGTTCCACCCCTATGATCGCTGGGGCTATGCCGATATGTCGGCAGAGCAGGATTTCCGCTACGTCGCCTATCTCGCGGCGCGCCTCGCCGCCTATCGCAATGTCTGGTGGGCGCTTGCCAACGAGTACGACTTCCTTCTCGACACCAAGCCGCTGCAGCAGTGGGACCGCTATTTTCACATTCTCGAAGAGAACGATCCCTATGGCCACCTGAAGTCGATCCACAACGGTGAGCCGACGATGAACTTCGATCATCGCAAGCCCTGGGTGACACACACTTGCATTCAGAACTGGGACGTGAAGCGCACGCAGGAATGGCGCGAGGCCTATGGCAAGCCCGTTGTCAACGACGAGCCGGAATATGAGGGCAACATCATCCAGTCCTGGGGCAATCTGACGGCACAGGAGCTGGTACATCGCTTCTGGATCACGGTAACGCGCGGTGGCTATGCCGGCCATGGTGAAACCTATTCGCATCCGGAGGATCTGATCTGGTGGGCGAAGGGTGGTGAACTGCGCGGCGAGGCCTGGAAGCGCATCGGCTTCCTGCGCGACCTGCTGGAGCAGGATGTCGTCAACGGCCTCGAACCCATGTCCTCTTATGGCGAATGGCCGTGGACGCGCGTTTCCGGCGCGCGCGACGGCGATGTCAGCTACATCTATCTCGGTGAGCACCAGCCGGTCATCTGGTCTACCGGCCTGCCGAAGGACGGGACCGACTATGACGTCGACATCATCGACACGTGGGAAATGACGATCACGCCTGCCAAGAAGGTGGAGGCGCCCATCCCGCATCCGACGCGCCACGGCGCAATCGTACGCGGCGGCAAGGCGGATGCCGCCTTCGGCGTGGAGCTACCCGGCAAGCCATACCAGGCGCTGCGCATTCGCAAGAAGCATTGATACAGGGGAAGAATGTCATGTCCGGATTGACCATCAAGAACGTCAGGAAATCCTACGGCGCGGTAAACATCATCCATGGCGTCGACGTGGAGATCTCGGACGGCGAATTTGTCATTCTCGTCGGCCCTTCGGGCTGCGGCAAGTCCACGCTGCTGCGGATGATTGCCGGGCTTGAGGATATTACCGGCGGCGAGATTTCGATCGGGGGCCGGGTCGTCAACGACCTGCCGCCGAAGGATCGTGATATCGCCATGGTCTTCCAGAACTATGCGCTCTATCCGCAGATGACGGTGGCGCAGAATATGGGCTTTGCGCTGCAGCTCGCCGGCGCAAAGCGCGCCGAAATCGATCAGAAGGTCGGCGACGCCGCCAAGATCCTGGGGTTGCAGCCATTGCTGGATCGCAAGCCCGCCCAGCTTTCCGGCGGCCAGCGCCAACGCGTCGCCATGGGCCGCGCCATCGTGCGCGATCCAAAGGTCTTTCTCTTCGACGAGCCGCTTTCCAATCTCGATGCCAAGCTGCGCGTCAAGATGCGCGCCGAAATCAAGGCATTGCACCAGCGCCTGAAGACGACGATCGTTTACGTGACCCACGATCAGATCGAGGCCATGACCATGGCCGACAAGATCGTCGTGCTACAGGGCGGAAAGGTCGAACAGGTCGGCTCGCCACTGGAACTTTACGATCGGCCGAGAAATGTCTTCGTCGCCGGCTTCCTCGGTTCTCCGGCCATGAATTTTCTCGAAGGCAAGCTTACCGGCGGTGTCTCGCCGGAGTTGGTATTGCCAACCGGCACCAGCATCCAACTCGCCAGCGCTCCGGCTCAATCGGAGGGTCGGGAGGTTATTCTCGGCATACGCCCGGAAGACATTTCCTTTGCCTCGGAAAGGGGCGTTACCGCAACCGTGACCGTCGTCGAACCCACTGGCTCGGAAACGCATGTCGCGCTTGACCTCGAAGCCAAGGAATTGACCTGGGTGATGAGAGAGCGAGCCGAACTCGTGCCGGGCCAGACAATTCAGATCTCGCTCAAGACGCCGAACCTGCATTTCTTCGACAAGGCCAGCCAGCAACGACTATAGGGGACAGCAACCGCTGACTTAAATCACTCAGCCGCGCGCCTTTGTGTACCGTTCATGACCGAAAAAACCCGCTTCACGAAAGCATCGCCGTCGAACTGCCGCGCGGCTCCCTCCGTCACATGATCGGGGCGATCGAATATGAATGTCTCAATATTGACGACCGGCAAATTCAGCCGCGTCCGCACGTCTCCGATCATTGCGGTATGCGTCACCACTAGGTGACAGCCGATTGGATCCAACCACTCCTGAAGACCGCTCGTCGGTATAGCTGAGACCGTCAATCCCTGTTGCGACAGAAGCGAACTGATGCGCGAGGCAATTTGCTGATTATCCAGACAAATCAGCACATCGGTCTGCGAAGGGGACGGCGCATGGTTAGCCAGCATCAAACAACCTCTCGTTCACTCAGCTGCCCAAATATAATGATTCGGCGGTAACGGGGTGTTATAAGTTGTTACATTTTGTTTCAAAATTAAGGCGGTCTAGCAGTCTCATGGCGACGCCACAACTTCATTTTTTATTCGAGGTATTATTTATATCGTATTGATATAAATAATATTTACTGTGAAAATTCCAGCGAAGATCTATAGCCCGCGTCGGCTCACAGAAGCGAGCAATACCGCAGCGCGTCGTAAATCGCCGCGTGGATATTACGGCTTGCAATCGCGTCACCGATGCGGATCAAATCGAAGGAAGCGGCTTCGTTCTTGACGGGCAGCGGCGAGCGGCGGGCGATCAATGCAGGATAATCGACCGCGCCCAAGTTACGCGATAAGGGCTTCAGCTCCAGGTAAAGCTCATCATTCGCGACGGTACCGTGTTCGACGACCACCTGGGATACTCTGCGTTCCCATTGCGTCTCCTCTGAGAAATCCGACCCGAGGACGGCGACGAGCGCATTGCCATCGCGTCGCACCGATTTCAGCCTGGTATTGATGGTGACACGGACATTCTTCTCGGCGAAGGTCTTGGCATAGGGCACATGGTTCATGCCGCCCATCTCCGGCGCAAAGAAGCGCTCCGGCGAGACGAGTTCCAGTTCGGCGCCGCCATTGGCGATGACTTCGGCCGCGGACATGCCCGGATGTCCGCCATTGTCGTCATAGAGCAGAACTTGACCCTCGGCCTTTACGGCGCCGGCCAGAATGTCCCAGGAGGAGGTGACAAGGCTATCGCCGCTCTCCAGCTCCGGAGATTGCGCGATACCGCCCGTCGCCACGACGACGAGATTGGGCTCGAACGCCATAACATCATCCGCCCCGGCATAGACGTCATAGTGGATAGTAACATCGAGACGCTCCAGCTCTGCCAGTCGCCAATCGATGATGCCGATCATCTCCTTGCGGCGTGGGTTGCGCGTGAGCAGATTCACCTGGCCGCCGGCCCTGCCGCTCGCCTCCAGCACGTCGACCTTATGGCCGCGCTCAGCCAGCACACGCGCCGCCTCCAGGCCCGCAGCCCCGGCACCGATGACGACAGCCTTGCGCGACGCCGCCGCGCGCTCGATCCGATGCGGCATCTCGGCCTCGCGGCCGGTAGCCGCATTGTGAATACAGAGCGCCTCGCCACCTTCATAGATCCGGTCGAGACAATAGGTCGCGCCGACGCAGGGGCGGATATTGGCCTCCTGCCCGGACATTACCTTGTTGACGATGTGCGGATCAGCGATATGGGCGCGTGTCATGCCGACCATATCGAGCTTGCCTTCCGCGATTGCATGACGCGCCGTCGCGACATCGCCGATGCGGGCGGCGTGGAAGACTGGGAACTTCGTCGCCGCCCTCACCTCGCCGGCAAAATCGAGATGCGGTGCCGAGGCCATGCCCTGGATCGGAATGACATTGTTGAGCGCCGCGTCGCTATCGATGTGGCCGCGAATGATATTGAGGAAATCGATGTTCCCCGACGCAACCAGCCGCCTAGCGATCTCGACGCCTTCCTCCCGCGAAAGCCCCTTTTCCCAATCCTCGTCAGCGACCATGCGCATGCCGACGATGAAATCCGGGCCGACCGCCTTGCGGATGGCCTCTGTCATCATCATCGAAAACCGCATGCGGTTTTCAAGCGAACCGCCGAATTCGTCATCGCGCCGGTTCGTTGCCGGTGACCAGAAGCCGTCGGTCAGATGGCCATAGGCCTCGATCTCGATACCGTCCAGACCGGCGGCCTGCATGCGTTGCGCCGCCGCGGCAAAGTCTCCAATGATGCGCTCGATATCCCAATCTTCCGCCGTCTTCGGAAAGGCGCGATGCGCCGGCTCGCGGATCGGCGATGGCGCCAGTACCGGCAGCCAATCGCCCTTGTTCCAGCCGGTGCGACGGCCGAGATGGGTCAACTGGATCATGACAGCAGCCCCGAACTCGTGACAATCGTCCGCAAGCTTCTTCAGCCAGGGCACGATCTCATCGCGATAGGCATGGAGGTTGCCGAAGGCCGGCGGCGAATCCGCCGAGACGATCGCCGAGCCCGCCGTCATCGTCAGTGCGATGCCACCCTTTGCCTTCTCGCGATGATAGAGCCTGTAACGATCCGTCGGCATGCCGCCTTCCGAATAGGCCGGCTCATGCGCCGTCGACATGATGCGGTTCTTCAGCGTCAGGTGCTTGAGCTGATAGGGCTGGAGCAAGGGATCGTTGGAGGTCATGTCGCTTTCATCGCTTTTATGAAGTCGAGGCTCGAACCGCTATCTTTGCTGAGACAAGAAGTTATGGCTATAGCCGATTGACGGGAGTCCGACGGCGGCGGCTATGCCGCAGATCGATCGCGGTATGGCAGACGATTGTCGCGAAGATGATCGCCCCACCGACAAAAGTGGCAACCGGCGGCATCTCGGAGAAGAAGAGCCACACCCAGAAAGGCGTCAGCACGATTTCCATCGAGCTGATAAGCGCAGCGTCGGCAGCAGGCATCTTCCTTGATCCGAACAGGAAGAGGACAAAAGCGAGCGCGAAATTCGTCGCCCCGAAAGCGGCAAGCAGAAGCCAGTTGTGAACATCCACCGAGCTTGTCGAGGCAAAGGGCACGAAGACGACGAATGTCAAAAGCCCGCTGACGACACTCGACGGCAGGATCGGAATGCTCGGATCCATGCGTGGGATGACGATGATGAGGGCGAAGGTAACAGTCATGCCGAGCGCCAGCAGATCGCCAACGCCTGTGCCGCCGCCAATCGAAGATGCGACAATGACAGCAACGCCGATGAGGCAGATGCCGCCGGCGATCAAGGTCCGCTTCGCGACCCGCTCCTTCAGCATGGTCCAGCTGAGAAACGCGGCGATGAACGGCGCGGTCGCGTAGATCATGGTCACATTGGCGACCGTCGTCATATAGAGCGCGCCGATGAAGCAGGCCTGGCTGATGGTCTGGCAGACCAGCATCGCCAGCCCGGCGGGATGAAAGATCGATGCCCATTGCCGCCGCGAAAACCCGCCTTCGAGGAAAAAGCTGGGTATCAGCAGAAACAAGCCGCCGAACAGCGACCGCCAGGCGATCGCCGTCCATATGTCCGTGGTCAGCAGGCGCGCATAGATGCCGCTGCAGCTCCACGCAAGCATCGCTGTCGCCACAAGTATAACGCCCCTCTCATATTCGCTGGCAAAAGCGGAGCGGGCCGGAAACTGGAATGTCATGTATGGACTCGAGGAACGAAGGAACGTTCCTTGTGTGCGCCGATATTTGACATCAGGCAAACGAATAGTAGAGATAGTAGCTATCAGAAATATTTGTGACCCCAATGCGTGAACCCATTGAGAGCGACCTTCTGCGGACGTTCCTCGTCATCAGCGAGACGTCCAATTTTTCCACGGCCGCTCAAAGGATTGGCCGCACACAATCGGCCGTCAGCGCCCAGATCAAGCGGCTCGAGGATACGATCGGCGAAAAGCTCTTCGAAAGAAGTGCCCGGGGCGCCGTTCTTACCCAAGCCGGCACCCAATTGCTTCCCTATGCGCAGCGCGTGATCGAGCTCTTGAACGAGGCTGCGGCGAATATCCGCACCAAACCGCTCGACGGACCGGTCCGGATCGGAATTCCAGAGGAATACAGTCAGACTGTTCTACCCGCGGCACTGGCCGCTTTTGCTATTAGGCACCCGGCCGTCGAAGTCACCGTTTCATGCGATTACACGGCGCATAATCTGGCCGCGCTGGAAAAAGACGAACTGGATCTCGCCGTCGTCTTCGATTGGAGCAACCAGAACAAGGGCGAAGTTCTCTGCATCGATCCCACGGTCTGGGTGACATCCATGGTGCATCGCCTGCATGATGCCGTGCCGCTGCCTGTTGCCACCTATCGCAACTCGACATGGGCGCGCGACTTCGCCTTGCGCTCGCTGGAGCAGCAGGGCCGCGCCTATCGCATCGCCTTCATCGCCGATACGAGTTCGGGCTTGAAGAACGCCGTCTCCGCCGGGCTTGCCGTGACCACCCTGTCGCGCAGTAACATTCCGCATGGGTGCCGCGAGCTGACCAGTGACGATGGTTTCCCACCTGTGGATTCATCGCGCGTCGTGCTTCGACGCAATCCCTATCATTCGAGCGAGGCGATCCGGGAACTGGCAGAGATGGTGCGCGAGGCCTTTCGTCCTATGTCGGCTCTGCTGCAGCCATAATGCGCCGGCGCAGCCTGCGCCGCGTGCCGGATGGACTTTCGGAAAAGCTGGCACGATAGCTGCGCGAAAAAGCCGATGCCGAATTGAAGCCTGTCATAGCTGCAATCTCTGCAAAAGAGGCTTTCGTCTCGATGACCTTGCGCCGTGCTGCATTGAGCCTCAGTGCCAGATAATGCACATGCGGCGGCGCGCCGATGCTCTCCTGGAAAAGCGCCTGCAGATGGCGTGCGCTGACGCCAACACGGCGGGCGAGACGTGTCAGCACCAACGGCTGCTCGATATGGTCCTCCATGAGGCGAATGGCTTGTGCAACCCGCGGATCGCGCATGCGCAGGCCGGCCGTCGATGGCGAAAGTTCTGCCGCGCTTGGCGTGCTTGCTGGCTCGTAGATGAACAGGCGGCTGACTTCCAGCGCCAGCGAATAGCCTTGCCGTCGCCGGATGATCTCCAGCATCAGATCGACCGTCGGCAGGGAGCCTGCCGTGGTGATCCGCTTGCCATCGATCACGTAGCGATCCTTAACCGCACGCACCTGCGGATAGGCGAGCGCGAAATCGTCGTAATCCTCCCAGTGGACGGCAGCGGAGACATTGTCGAGCAGGCTCGCCTCGGCAAGCAGCCACGTGCCGGACTCGATGCCGGCAACCATCGAGCGATGGCGCGCGGCTTGCGACAATTGCATTTTCAGCGCCTGTGTCGCGCTGCGCCGCCAATTGTAGCTGGCGAGCACGAAAAGCGGTGCGGTATCCGAGCTCGAACGAAAGCCAGAACAGGCGGGCACCGGAATAAGGCTCGTCGTCTCAGCGGGAGAGCCGTCCGGGGTGAAAAGGCGCCAGCGATAAAGCTCGGCTCCGGAAATACGATTAGCTCCACGCAAGGGTTCGATCACTGATGCAATCAAGATCAGGTTCGTCTCCGGAAGGATCAGTAGATCGATATCGAGTGTTTCATTGGCCGCTGTCAGCATCACGCATTCCTCCAGGCGTTCCGAAACTGTATCGGATGCTTCCGATAATGCAAAGCAAGAAGGCGCATCATGGCTCGTAATGTCCTCAGTACGAGGGAGAACAAAAATGCCTCTTGCGATGAATCGCGATGTCTTCATCACCTGTGCCGTGACCGGCGCCGGCGATACGGTTTCGAAATCCAGCCATGTTCCGATCACTCCCAAACAGATCGCGGAATCCGCGATCGACGCCGCCAAGGCTGGGGCGGCAGTGGTTCACTGCCATGTCCGCGATCCGGAAACGGGCGTAGCCAGCCGCCGCAACGAACTCTATAGGGAAGTCACCGATCGTATCCGTTCGGCAGACATCGATGTCGTGCTGAATCTGACGGCCGGCATGGGCGGCGATCTGATTTTCGGCGATGTCGAGAGCCCCCTGCCCCTGAATGCCAAAGGCACCGATATGGCAGGGGCCACCGAGCGCGTCAGTCACGTTGCCGAGTGCCTGCCGGAGATCTGCACGCTCGATTGCGGCACGATGAACTTCAATCTTGGCGACTACGTCATGACCAACACGCCTTCGATGCTGAGGGCCATGGCGAAGAAGATGACCGATCTCGGCGTGCGCCCCGAGATCGAGGCCTTCGATACCGGTCATCTCTGGTTCGCCAAGCAGCTTGCCGAGGAGGGCTTGATCGAGGATCCGGTCCTCATCCAGCTCTGCATGGGCATCCCCTGGGGGGCGCCCGATGACCTCAACACCTTTATGGCGATGGTCAATAACGTTCCTAAAAGCTGGACCTTCTCGGCCTTTTCCATCGGTCGCAACGCCATGGCCTACCCGGCGGCAGCGATCCTTGCCGGCGGCAATGTCCGCGTTGGGCTGGAGGACAATCTCTATGCTGGTAAGGGCATGCTCGCGACCAACGCGCAGCTCGTCGAAAAGGCGGTGCAGGTGGTGGAAGGCATGGGCGCGCGCATCATCGGCCCCGAAGATGTCCGCAAGAAGTTGAAACTGACGAAGCGCTGAGGCCCTGATGACCAAGATCAACAAGGCGGCCTGCATCGGCGGCGGCGTCATAGGTGGTGGATGGATCGCCCGGTTTCTGCTGGCCGGCATCGATGTCGATGTCTACGATCCGCACCCGGAGGCAACCCGCATCGTCGGCGAAGTTTTGGCGAATGCCGAAAAAGCCTATGCGATGCTCACCGGCGCGCCGCTTCCGCCGCGCGGCAGGCTCACATTCAGGGATACGCTGGAAGCTGCGGTCGAGGGGGCCGACTGGATCCAGGAAAGCGTGCCCGAGCGGCTGGATCTCAAGCGCAATGTGCTGACGCAGATCGATGCCGCGGCAAAGCCAGATGCGCTGATCGGTTCCTCCACCTCGGGGCTGCTACCCACCGACCTGCAGCGCGACATGCGCCGTCCCGAGCGCCTTTTCGTGGCCCATCCCTATAATCCCGTCTATCTCCTGCCGCTCGTCGAGATCGTCGGCGGAGAAAAGACCAGCGCTGCGACGATCCAGGCTGCAATGGAGCGCCTGCCGCCGATCGGCATGAAGGGCGTGCATATCGCCAGGGAGATCGAGGCTTTCGTCGGCGACCGGCTGCTGGAAGCCCTTTGGCGCGAAGCGCTGTGGCTGATTAAGGACGACATCTGCACCGTCGAGACGTTGGACGATGTTATCCGCTATTCTTTCGGCCTGCGCTGGGCGCAGATGGGCCTGTTCCAGACCTATCGCATCGCCGGCGGCGAAGCGGGCATGCGGCATTTCCTGGCGCAGTTCGGCCCTGCCCTGCAGTGGAACTGGACGAAACTGATGGATGTCGTCGATCTCGACGATGCCCTTGTCGAAAAGATCGGCCAGCAGTCGGACGACCAGGCCGATGGCCTGTCGATCCGCGAGCTCGAGCGCATTCGCGACGAAAACCTCGTCGGCATCCTTCAGAGCCTGAAGGGAAGCCATGGCGGCAAGGGCTGGGGCGCCGGCAAGCTGCTGAAGGATTTCGAGCAGCAGCTTTGGGCCGCAGGTGGCGGAGAGAAGCAAGGTTTCGATATCTCGAAGCCGCTGCGCCTGATCGACACCAAGGTCAGCCCGGCATGGGTCGACTATAACGGCCATATGACGGAGCATCGCTATCTGCAGGTGTTCGGCGATACGTCGGATGCGCTGTTGCGCCTGATCGGTGTCGATCTCGATTATGTCGAGCGTGGTCACAGCTACTATACGGTGGAAACCCATATCCGCCATCTCGGCGAAGCCAAGCTCGGACAGGCCATTCATTCGACGGCGCAGATCCTCGCATCCGATGAAAAGCGACTACATGTCTTTCATGCGCTGCATGACAGCGCGAGCGGCGACGTGATCGCCACCGCCGAACAGATGCTGCTGCATGTCGATGCAAAAGCAGGCAGAGCCACGACCGCACCGGAGGAGGTGCTGGCGAAGCTGAGGCCGATTTCTGCCGCGCACGCAGCGTTGGCCATGCCGGAGGGAGCCGGCCGTCATGTGGGACAAAAACGCTAGGAGGAAGCGATCGTGAATTTCGGGCTCAGCGAAGAACAGGAGATGATCGTCAAGACGGTCAGGGGCTTCGTCGAGACGGAGATCTATCCGCACGAAAACGAGGTCGAGCGCACCGGCTTTGTGCCGCCTGAAATCGGAGACGAGATCCGGCGCAAATGTATCGAGCTCGGCTTCTATGCCTGCAATTTCCCTGAAGAGATCGGCGGCGCCGGGCTTGATCATGTCACCTTCACGCTCGTTGAACGTGAGCTCGGCCGCGGCTCGATGGGTCTCACCGTCTTCTTCGGACGCCCTTCCGGCATCCTGATGGCCTGCGAAGGCGAGCAGCGCGAGCGCTATCTTCGGCCGGCGGTACGCGGCGAGAAAATCGATGCGCTCGCGATCACCGAGCCGGATGCCGGCTCCGACATGCGCGGCATGAAATGCGCAGCAAGGCAGGATGGCGACGACTTCGTACTGAGTGGCACGAAGCATTTCATTTCGCACGCCGATGTCGCCGATTTCGTCATCGTCTTTGCCGCAACCGGTGAAGAAGACACGCACCGGGGCGTCAAGAAGAAGATCACAGCCTTCCTGGTCGATCGCGGCACGCCGGGCTTTGACATCCTTAAGGGTTATGACTCGGTTTCCCATCGCGGCTATCACAATTCCATTCTGAACTTCACCGACTGCCGCCTGCCGAAGTCGCAGGTGCTCGGAGAGGTGCATCGCGGTTTCGATCTTGCCAACCAGTGGCTCTATGGAACGCGCCTGACGGTTGCGGCCACCTGCGTAGGGCGGGCTCGCCGCACCTTCGATCTTGCCCTACCCTATGCGGCCGAGCGCAAGCAATTCGGCAAGCCGATCGGCACCAATCAGGGCGTCTCGTTCAAGCTTGCCGACATGATCACCGAGATCGATGCTGCCGACTTGCTGACGCTCTCGGCCGCCTGGAAGCTTGACGCCGGCATTCCGGCCAACCGCGAGATCGCCTCGGCCAAGCTCTACGCCTCAGAAATGCTCGCCCGCGTCACCGACGAGGCAATCCAGATCTTCGGCGGCATGGGGCTGATGGACGATCTGCCGCTCGCCCGCTTTTGGCGCGACGCCCGCGTCGAACGCATCTGGGACGGCACTTCTGAAATCCAGCGGCACATCATCAGCCGCGACCTGCTTCGGCCGTTCGGAGCATGAGCCCATGACCCAGCGCTCGCTCGACCGCCTGATCCGACCCAAAACGATCGCCGTCTTCGGCGGCAGAGAGGCACGGCGCGTCATCGAGCAATGCGACCGCATGGGATTTGCCGGCGAAATCTGGCCGGTGCATCCGACACAGGAAAACGTGCTCGGCCGCCGCTGCTACAGGTCGGTCGCCGACCTGCCTGACGCGCCGGACGCCGCCTTCGTCGGCGTCAACCGGACGCTTACCGTCGATATCGTGAGGGAGCTCTCCGCCAGAGGCGCCGGCGGCGCCGTCTGTTATGCTTCAGGCTTCAGCGAGGCTGTGGCGGAACTGGCTGATGGCGCGGACTTGCAGCAAGCTCTTGTCCGGGCGGCTGACGCCATGCCGATCGTCGGGCCGAACTGCTACGGCATGATCAACGGGTTGGACGGCGCCCTGCTTTGGCCGGATCAGCATGGCATCGTGCGCAGCGAGCGCGGCGTCGCGATCCTTACGCAATCCTCCAACATCGCCATCAATCTCAGCATGCAGAGGCGCGGCTTGCCCATCAGCTACCTAATGACAGCGGGCAACCAAGCGCAGACCGGGCTGTCGGACCTTGCGCGGGCCGTTCTTGAAGACCCGCGTGTCACGGCCGTCGGTCTGCATATCGAAGGCTTCGGCGACATAAGGGCACTGGAAGCGCTTGCTATGCGCGCCAGAGAGCTGAAGAAGCCCGTCGTCGCACTGAAAGTCGGCAAATCCGAACAGGCGCAGCGCGCCACCGTCTCGCATACGGCCTCGCTTGCCGGCAGCGATGCGGTGGCCGGCGCCGTTCTCGACCGCCTCGGCATCGGTCGTGTCGAAACGCTGCCGGAGCTCATAGAGATGCTGAAACTCCTGCATGTTGCCGGCCCGCTGGAAAGCAATGCCATCTCCTCTATGAGCTGTTCGGGCGGTGAGGCCTCACTGATGGCGGATGCCGCCGTCGGCCGCACCGTCGAATTCCGTGCCCTGAAACCCGAACAGCTACCCGCCTTGCGCGCGAGCCTCGGCCAGATGGTGACGCTCTCCAATCCTCTCGACTATCACACTTTCGTCTGGGGCGATCTGGGTCGGCAGACGGAGGCTTTCAGCGCGATGTTCGCCGGCGACTATGCCCTCAATCTCCTCGTCCTCGACTTCCCACGCGAGGATCGTTGCGATGGCGCCGACTGGATGATTACGGTTGCGGCCGTTACCGCTGCTGCAAAGCAGACCGGTGCTCGCGCCGGCATTCTGGCGACCCTGCCGGAAAACATGCCGGAAGCGATTGCCGAACAGTTGATCGAAGCTGGGATCGTGCCGTTTTGCGGCATCAGCGAGACGTTAGCGGCTGCAGATATCGCCATCGGCATCGCAAAGGCCTGGAGTAGGCCACAGCTATTGCCGCTCCTTAACGCCTCCATTGCCGAAGGCGAGGTCGAGACCCTGAATGAAGCTGCCGCCAAGGCAGAGCTTGCCGCTGCGGGCCTCGCCGTCCCACTAGGCAGGATCGCCGCCACGGCGAGCGAAGCAGCCGATTGCGCGGAACAACTTGGATTCCCCGTCGCACTCAAGGCGCTTGGCGTCGAGCACAAATCCGATGTCGGTGCGGTCAAGCTCAACCTATGGGGTAGAAACGCCGTCAGAGACGCGGCGGAAGGCATGGCCGGTGTCGCACACGGATTCCTTGTCGAGCGGATGATCGACCGCCCCATCGCCGAGCTGATCGTTGGTGCGGTCCGCGATCCGGTCGTCGGCCTGACCCTGACGGTCGGCGCGGGCGGAATTCTCGTGGAATTGCTTGAGGATTCCGTCGTTTTGCCGCTCCCCGTGACGAAAGCCGAGGTTCTCGAGCGGATTTCACGGCTGAAGGTTCGGAAATTGATCGAAGGCTATCGCGGCAATGCAGGCAGCAGCCTCGAAATCGTTGCTGACGCCGTCCTATCAGCGGCAGAATATGTCGTAACGAACGCCGCACATCTTGAAGAACTAGACATTAATCCATTGATGGTTCTAGCAGAATCTCGGGGCGCCATTGCGGCGGATGCCCTCATCCGGCGAAGGAGGTAGCGGAAGTTGCAAGACCCCATTCGAACCCGCTCTGAAGACGACATCCTCGAAGTCATAATCGACCGGCCCAAGGCGAATGCCATCGATCTCGCGACCAGCCGCAAGATGGGGCTGATCTTTCGCGATTTCCGCGACAACCCGGATCTGCGCGTCGCCATCGTCACCGGCGCTGGCGAAAAGTTCTTTTCTGCCGGCTGGGATTTGAAGGCCGCGGCTGATGGTGACGCGGTCGATGGCGATTATGGCGTTGGCGGTTTCGGGGGCATGCAGGAACTGCGCGACCTCAACAAGCCGATCATCTGCGCCGTCAACGGCATCTGTTGTGGCGGCGGGCTGGAAATCGCTCTGTCAACCGATCTCATCATCGCCGCGCCGCACGCGACCTTCGCTTTGCCCGAGATCCGCTCCGGCACCGTCGCCGATGCGGCGTCGATCAAGCTTCCGAAGCGCATCCCCTATCATATCGCCATGGATATGCTGCTGACCGGCCGGTGGCTCAATGTCGAAGAGGCGCATCGCTGGGGCTTCGTCAACGAGATCGTCATGGCCGACAAGCTGATGGACAGGGCCTGGGAACTCGCCCGCCTGCTCGCAAGCGGGCCGCCGCTGGTCTACGCAGCGATCAAGGAAATCGTTCGCGAAGCGGAGGGTTCGACGTTTCAAACTGCCATGAACAAGATCACCAAACGGCAGTTTGCAACGGTCGACTTCCTCTATTCGAGCGAAGATCAATTGGAAGGCGCACGGGCTTTTGCGGAGAAGCGAGCCCCCATCTGGAAAGGAAGGTAGGAGGCGGCAGCAACCGCTGAATTTCCCGCATGCTGGCGGGCAACAGGCTTCAGGCGGAAGAGGAACCGTGACCTGAAGTGGCTTGCTCGATAGCTTTGTCAACACGGCAAGAAGAAGGAACAGGGGAATGAACGACTATACGAAATATTTGACCAGCCGCGTCACCGCGGGCGGGCTTAGCCGCCGCGAATTCATGGGACGCGCAATGGCCGCGGGCGTGACTTTGACGCTCGCTGACAAACTCTTTACTGAAAGCGCGATGGCAGCCGAACCGAAGCGAGGCGGTCATCTGAAGCTTGGCCTGGAAGGCGGTGCTGCAACCGATTCCAAGGATCCGGCGAAATTCCTGTCACAGGTCATGTTCTGCATCGGCCGTTGCTGGGGCGATATGCTGGTGGAATCACACCCGCTGACGGGTGCAGCCGTACCCTCGCTCGCCGAATCCTGGGAGCCATCGAAGGATGCCGCCACCTGGACCTTCAAGATCCGCAAGGGCGTCAAGTTCCACAATGGCAAGGATCTGACGATCGACGACGTTGTCGCCACGCTCAAGCGTCATACCGATGCGAAATCGGAATCGGGCGCGCTCGGCGTCGTGAAGTCGATCAAGGAGATCAAGGCCGATGGCGATAACCTCGTCCTGACGCTGACCGAGGGCAATGCCGACTTGCCGTTGCTTTTGACCGACTATCACCTGGTCATCCAGCCGAATGGCGGCTATGACGATCCCCTCGCCTCGATCGGCACCGGCCCCTACAAGCAGGTCAGCTTTGAGCCCGGCGTGCGCGCCACGTTCGAGCGCAACAAGGATGACTGGCGAACCGACCGCGGTTTCGTCGACAGCATCGAAATTATCTGCATGAACGATGCGACGGCGCGTATCGCGGCGCTTTCGTCCGGCCAGGTCCACTATATCAACCGCGTCGATCCGAAGACCGTGGATCTTTTGAAGCGCGCGCCGAACGTCGAGATCCTGGCCACCGCCGGCCGCGGTCACTACGTCTTCATCATGCATTGTGACAAGGCGCCCTTTGACAACAACGACCTGCGTCTGGCGCTGAAATACGCCATGGATCGCGAGACGATGGTCAAGAAGATCCTCGGCGGCTACGGCAAGGTCGGCAACGACTTCCCGATCAACAGCACCTATGCACTCTTCCCCGAAGGGATCGAGCAGCGCAAATACGATCCCGACAAGGCCGCCTTCCATTACAAGAAGTCCGGCCATAGCGGCTCGGTCTTGCTGCGCACATCGGAAGTCGCCTTCCCCGGCGCCGTCGATGCGGCCGTTCTTTATCAGGAAAGCTGCAAGAAGGCCGGCATCAACATCGAGGTCAAGCGCGAGCCGGGCGACGGCTACTGGACGAATGTCTGGAACGTCCAGCCCTTCTCCACCTCCTATTGGGGCGGACGACCGACGCAGGACCAGATGTATTCCACCGCCTATCTTTCGACGGCGGACTGGAACGACACGCGCTTCAAGCGACCCGACTTCGACAAGCTTCTGCTTCAGGCCCGCTCCGAACTGGACGAAGCCAAGCGCAAGGAGCTCTACCGCGCCATGGCGATGATGGTGCGCGACGAAGGTGGCGTCATCCTGCCGATGTTCAACGATTTCGTGAACGCCTCCACTAAGCAGGTGAAGGGCTATGTCCACGATATCGGCAACGACATGTCGAACGGCTACGTCGCGACCCGCGTCTGGCTGGACGCCTGATGCCCGAAGCCGGGCGAAAACGCCCTCATCTCTGACACAGCCGGGACCGCGAAAGCTTTTCGCGGTCCTCCCGACGTTTCAAGCAATTCCCGGAAAAATGCTCTGCTGTTTTTCGTCCGAAATTGCGTAAAACAATAAGATTGAGCGGCTTAACGATTCCCATGAAACATGGAGCCGCTCTCAGTGCGAGGCATCGGCATGTCCAATTCACCTCCCGGAACCGTTCTGCCGGGGCTGAGGTTCAAGCAGCGCTTTCCGCTGCTGTCCCTGATCATCGAGCGTTGCGTGCTCAGCATCATTTTGCTGTTTGCCGTCTCGGTCCTGATCTTCGGCGGCCTCGAAGCCCTGCCCGGCGATTTTGCAACCACTTATCTCGGCCAGTCGGCAACGCCGCAGGCGGTCGCCAATATCCGCGAAGAACTTGGCCTCAACCGGCCCGTTGTCACGCGCTACGTGGAATGGCTCGGCAATGCGGTTAAGGGCGATTTCGGCACCTCCTGGGCCAGCAAGAATTCCGTTGGCGAGCAGATCGGCAAGCGGCTCGGCAATTCGCTGTTTCTGGCCGGCTTCGCAGCCTTGATCTCGGTGCCTCTCGCCGTCTGTCTGGGAATGCTCGCCGTCCATTTCAGGAACCGGTTACCTGACAAGATCATCAATGTCATTTCGCTGGCGGCGATCTCGCTGCCGGAATTCTTCATCGGCTATCTCCTCATCATGTTCTTCTCGGTTAAATTCGGTATCGCGACCTTTCCTGCCACAGTTTTCGACGGCATGGGCTTCGTCGATCGGCTGAAGGCAATCGCGCTTCCCACGGCGACCCTGGTCCTTGTCGTGCTCGCGCACATGATGCGCATGACGCGAGCGGCCATTCTCTCGGTCATGTCCTCGGCCTATATGGAAACCGCCGAACTGAAGGGCCTCTCCGCCTTCCGCGCCATCGTCAAGCATGCCGCGCCCAATGCGCTAGCGCCGATCATCAACGTCATCGCGCTGAACCTCGCCTATCTCATCGTCGGGGTCGTCGTCGTCGAAGTCGTCTTCGTCTATCCCGGCATGGGCCAATACATGGTCGACGCGGTGACGGTGCGCGACATGCCCGTCGTCCAGGCATGCGGGCTGATTTTCGCCGCCGTCTACATCTTCCTCAATATGACGGCCGATATTCTCGCCATCATCGCCAACCCGCGTCTGAGGCATCCGCGATGAGATTGAGAGATATCCCCATCACCGCCTGGATCGGCATCATCGGTATACTGATCGCCTTCATCTGCGCGATCTTCGCCCCCTGGATCGCCCCTTTCGGCGAAACGGAAGTTGTCGGCAATGTCTGGCAGCCGGCCGATGCGCAATATTTCTTCGGGCTCGACAATCTCGGCCGCGATATCCTGTCGCGTCTGATCTACGGCACCCGCACGACCCTTTTCGTCGCGCTGGCGGCAACGATCATCTCCTTCTCGCTCGGCATCATCCTGAGCTTTACCGCTGCCGTCTCGCGCGGATGGATCGACACGGTCTTTTCGCGCTTCAACGACCTGATGATGTCGATCCCGACGCTGATCTTCGCGCTGGTCGTGCTCGCCGTTCTGCCGCAGAACCTGATCGTGCTGATCCTCGTCATGGCCATCCTCGATTCCACCCGCGTCTATCGTCTCGGCCGTGCCGTGGCGCTCGATGTCGCTGTCATGGAATTCGTCGAAGCGGCGAAGCTGCGCGGCGAAGGCAAGATCTGGATCATCTTTCGCGAAATCCTGCCGAATACGCTGTCGCCATTGCTCGCAGAATTCGGGTTGCGCTTTGCCTTCTCGATCCTGTTTCTCTCCACCCTCTCCTTCCTCGGCTTGGGCATCCAGCCGCCGGCGGCCGACTGGGGCGGCATGGTCAAGGATAACAAGGACGGCATCATCTTCGGCATCTCCGCCGCCCTCGTGCCGGGCTCCGCCATTGCGGCACTCGCAATCTGTGTCAATCTGGTGGTCGACTGGCTCCTAAGGCGCACCTCCAGCCTCAAGGGAGGGCGTGGCGATGCCTGAGCTTCTTTCCGTTCGCGATCTCAAGATCGAGGCAACCAGCTATCCGCCTGGCGAGTCGCCCAAACGCGTCACCATCGTCGATGGCGTCTCCTTCGACTTGCAGAAAGGCAAAGTGCTCGGGCTGATCGGCGAGTCCGGCGCCGGGAAGTCCACCATCGGCCTTTCCGCCCTCGCCTACGGCCGTGGCGGCGCCGAAATCACCGGCGGCCAGGTATTGCTTGACGGCACCGACATCCTGCCGCTCGGCAAATCCGGCATCCGCGGGATTCGTGGCGCCCGGGTCTGCTATGTCGCGCAATCGGCAGCGGCCGCCTTCAATCCGGCGCATCGCTTGGGTGATCAGGTCATTGAAGCAACTGTCAAACATGGCCTGATGACGAAGGAAGAAGCAAGAAAGCGCGCCCTCTATCTCTTCCGGGTGCTTGGCCTGCCCAATCCCGAAACATTCGGCGAGCGCTACCCGCATCAAGTCTCCGGCGGCCAGCTGCAGCGCGCCATGACCGCCATGGCGCTTTGCTCCAATCCCGAACTGATCGTCTTCGACGAACCGACGACAGCGCTCGACGTCACCACGCAGATCGACGTGCTCGCGGCCATCAAACACGCCATCGAGGAGACGCATACGGCAGCCCTCTATATCACCCACGACCTCGCCGTCGTCGCGCAGATTTCCGACGACATCATGGTGTTGAGGCATGGCAAGACGGTGGAATATGGCAGCGTCCAGCAGATCATCGAGGAGCCGCAGCAGGATTATACCCGCGCTCTGGTCAATGTTCGTCAGGAGGCCCGAGCCGAAGCCGCCGAGCAGACGAGCGCGCTTCTAAAAGTCGAGAATATCAGTGCCCAATATTCGAATGGTTTCAGAGTATTGCACGATGTTTCTCTACACGTTCCTAAAGGCCAGACTTTGGCGGTGGTCGGCGAATCCGGCTCCGGCAAGTCGACGCTCGCACGTGTTATCACCGGCCTGCTACCCCCGAGCGATGGGCGGATTTCCTTTGACGGCAAGCCGTTGACGCCTGCCTTGAAAGACCGCTCGCGGCAGGAGCTACGCCGCATCCAGCTGATCTACCAGATGGCCGATACAGCGATGAACCCCCGCCAGACCGTGCGCGATATCATCGGCCGCCCGCTGACCTTCTATGACGGCCTGCGTGGCGCTGCAAAGACCGCGCGTGTGAAGGAGCTGCTGGATCAGATCGAAATGGGCAACGGTTTCATCGACCGTTATCCGGCCGAGCTTTCCGGCGGCCAGAAGCAGCGTGTCGCCATCGCTAGAGCGCTTGCGGCCAAGCCGGAACTCATCCTTTGCGATGAGCCGACCTCGGCACTCGATCCGCTTGTTGCCGAAGGCATTTTGAAACTGCTCTTGAAGCTGCAGGAAGAGGCGCATCTCTCCTACGTCTTCATCACCCACGATATCGCCATCGTGCGCGCGATCGCCGACAGCGTCGCGGTGATGCATCGCGGGAAGCTCGTTCGCTTCGGCCCGAAATCGCAAGCGCTTTCGCCGCCCTTCGACGATTACACCGACCTGCTTCTGAAATCCGTTCCCGAGATGGAAATCGGCTGGCTGGAGCGCGTGCTGACGACCCGAAAGATGGAGAGCGCCGGAAATTGAAAGCTCAGCGCGTAAGGCGCGCGCTGAGTTCGCGAGCGAGCGTACCGGCGTTGCGGCCGATAATCATGCTCTGATGGTTGCCGGCAACATCGACCCAGTTCGCATGCGTAAGAAAGCGCCCCCATATGGTCTTGGGATCGCAATCGACCGGTGAGCCTTGCAGGCTGCGGTAGAAGGTCAGCTCGCCGTCGTAACGGCTTGGCTTGTAAAGGCCTTTCATGCGCAGAAGTTGTCTGGCAGCCGCATCATAAAGCGGCGGATAATCCCCCATCCATTGCGGCGCCAGTTCCGGATAATAGGCCGAATGCGGATCGGCGTAGCGGAAAGAAAGGGGTTTCAGTTTTTTTGCGAGGAATTCTCGTCGCCCGATAGCTGACCTACCGGTCTGAGCCGATGTTTGACGGCGTGGCTGAGGATCGGCTTTCCGTAGGTTCTTCTTTCTGGTTCGGGCTCGCCTCCAGCGTTGCCACATGAACCTGCTCCAGGTCATCAGGGGCCACTCCTGCTCGCCCAGCGGCGTATCGAGCATTCCTAGGAACGCGATCTTTCGCCCCTGTGCGCGCATGGCACGAGCAAGCTCCAGAGCAAAAACACCGCCGAAAGAATAGCCCAGCAACCGATAAGGTTCTCCGATCCCGGCTGCTTGCAACGCTTTCAGCGCGCTTTGAACCTCGTCTTCCACCGTTGCCGGATGCTGGCGGTCGCGATTGAGGGCCGTCAACGCAACACCAAGGATCGGCCCTGGAAAGCGGATTTCCTTGATCAATTGCTGCATTTCCAGGAAGCAGCTTGCTCCACCGGCAAATAGCAGTAGGGGCGCCATGCCATCCCCACCTCGGAGTTCTATGATTTTCGGCGAGACTGAAAGATCTTCGTGGTTGGAAATAGCAAGGCCGAGGGCATCAAGGGTGCGATGACGATAGAAGACGTTGACATCCAGCTCCTCGCCGGTTTCGCTCCACAAGCGCTTGATGAAATTCAAGACCCGGTTGACTGAAACAGCATCGGGAATGTCTGCGTCGTGGCGCAAATCAACCTTTGCTTCTTGCCGAAGCAGATCGCTGATGTAGGTGTGAGGGCCGGAATCTGCATCCGTTCTCACAGAGAAAAGCATCTAACCGCCCCCGAATGTCAAAGCATGTGTCGCCAACCTCAAGATAGACTGCAATCATATAAAGCGACCCTTAATATATTCTGTAAAAGCACAACTTTCTATTGTATTTGAGGGCTTCGCTCTCGAACGGCCGAAGACCAACCCAAGCGGGCAATCGGCTCCTCAATATTCTGCCGGTACCGCATAGACTTCGGCGGATGGATCGGCGAGGAAAGAGCGCACAGTCGGCGGCAGCCGGCGCGACGATAGCGGCAGTGGTCCGCAGCGCGCAAGAAGTTCACGAAGGTCCGGCTCGATGCCGACATGGCGCCAGATCATCCGTGAGGCATAGGGGAGGTTTTCCCTTCGCCAGGAAACTCCCATTGTCGTCCCGCGCAGATAGACGCGCTGGTACTCGTCGAAGGGCAGGAGGATCGTCTGTGACAATATGGGATTCGGGCCGACGACGCGCTCGGTAATGAAGATCCTGTTTCGATAGAAGGCTGCCAAACCCACATATTTCGAAAACTGATGGATGCCATTTCCAGGGTCGCGCAGACGTTCCATCGACTTGACATGCACCAGCCCGCCCTGCTCGATCAGGCGACTGCACGAACAGACAACCATTCCCGGCCAGGACGGTGAGCGATGATAGGTCTGGAAATAGCCGATATGACGCCGGAGCGCGGTCAGATCTCCGGGGAACGCCTTTAACAATTCGGAACTTTGATTGAGGTCCAGGGCCGGTTTGCGGAGCCGTTCGCGAAAGAGCCCGGGAGCGAGACCAAAGTCGGCTGCGTCGAGATCGAAGTACTTGGCGATGCGCGCCAGATTATGGGCGGATGGCCGCGTCTGACCATTGATATATCGGTTGAATTGTTGCCGGTTGATATCGATTGCACGGCACAGATGCGAAATGGAACGCTGGGTTGCGCAGGCAATTTTAAGGTTCTCGACCAGGTGAGGCATCCGTAACTCCGTCTTGGAAGGAACTAGCGTAAACTCGCTTAAAGATGCGTCAAGTCGCGAAATTGCATGAGCCGATCCGCTCCCTAGGTTTCCACGCACAAAATGGAAACGAGGGAACTGTCATGACGCATCAAAAGGATCAATCTTCTCTGAGCATCGGCCGCCGCCACTTCCTGGGCGGTGCCGTCGCGCTGGGCGCTTTGCCAGCCCTCGCTTCCGGCCTCCTGCTGCCGCGCGATGCCCGCGCGCAGGAAGCAAAGCGTGGTGGTCATCTGAAACTCGGCCTGAAGGGCGGCGCCACCAGCGATGAGCTCGACCCGGCGACCTATAGTGCCTCTGTATTGTTCGTCATTGGTCGCCTCTGGGGCGATACGCTCGTCGAATCCGATCCGAAGACCGGTGCACCGCTGCCGTCGCTGGCAACTTCCTGGACGCCATCGGCGGACGCATCCGTCTGGACCTTCAAGATCCGGAATGATGTGCAGTTTCACGACGGCAGCAAGATGACGGTCGCCGATATCGTCGCGACACTGAAGCGGCATGCGGACAAGAATTCGCAGTCGGGTGCCCTCGGTCTGCTGGCCTCGATCACCGGTATTGAAGCAAAGGCGGGCGATCTTGTCCTGACGCTTTCCGAAGGCAATGCGGACCTGCCGCTCCTTCTCACCGACTACCACCTGATCATTCAGGCAAAGGGCGGCGTCGACAAGCCGGCGGCGGCTGTCGGCACCGGCCCTTACATTCTGAAGAGCTTTGAGCCGGGCGTTCGCGCCACCTTCGAGAAGAACTCGAAGGATTGGCGCTCTGACCGCGGCTTTGTCGACAGCGTCGAAATCCTCGTCATCAACGACAACACCGCCCGCATTGCAGCACTTGCCTCCGGCCAGGTCCATTTCGTCAACAATGTCGATCCGAAGACCGTGCCGATGCTGCAGCGGGCACCGACCGTCGAGATCGTCCGCAATGCCGGCAAGGGCTTCTACTGCTTCCTGATGCATTGCGACACGGCGCCATTCGACAACGCCGATCTGCGGCTCGCGCTGAAATATGCCATCGATCGCCAGTCGATCCTGGACAAGGTTCTGGGCGGCTACGGAACAATCGGCAACGACTATCCGGTCAACTCCAACTATGCGCTTGCGCCGAGCGATATCGAGCAACGGCCATATGATCCGGACAAGGCCGCCTTCCATTTCAAGAAATCGGGCCTCGACCGTCCCGTTCAGTTGCTCACCTCAGACGCAGCCTTTCCGGGTGCCGTGGATGCGGCGATCCTGTTCCAGCAAAGTGCCCGCAAGGCTGGCATCGCGATCGACGTCAAGCGCGAACCGGAAGACGGCTACTGGACGAATGTCTGGAACAAGCAGCCCTTCTGCGCCTCGTTCTGGGGCGGTCGTCCGACCCAGGATTCGCGCTACTCCACCTCCTACCTGTCGACCGCAGAATGGAACGACACGCGTTTCAAGCGTCCCGGCTTCGACAAATTGGTGCTGCAGGCACGATCCGAGCTCGATGAAGCCAAGCGCAAGGTGCTTTATCGACAGCTGGCGCTGATGGTGCGAGACGATGGTGGCCTGATCCTGCCCGTCTTCAACGACTACATCATGGCCTCTTCGAAAACGCTGAAGGGATATGTCGACGATATCGGCAACGATATGTCCAACGGCTACATCGGCAGCCGTGTATGGTTTAATGCCTAAACCTCTTCGGGATATATGACCATGTCAGACCGCAGCTTCACGACCATCGAAAATCACTGGATCACCCTGAAGGACGGCACGCGGCTCGCCGCGCGCATCTGGATGCCTGAAGGCGCGGAGAGCGATCCCGTGCCGGCGGTTTTCGAGTTCCTGCCCTATCGCAAGCGCGACGGGACAAGCCCGCGTGATGAATCCACCTACCCGGTCTTTGCCGCAGCCGGGATTGCAGGTGTCCGCGTCGATATCCGTGGCTCCGGTGAGTCCAGCGGCATTATCGACGGCGAATATACAGAGCTTGAGCTCGCCAACGCCTGCGAGCTGATTGCCTGGATCGCAGCACAGCCCTGGTCGAACGGCTCGGTCGGCATGATGGGCATTTCCTGGGGCGGCTTCAACTGTCTGCAGGTCGCGGCCCTGAAGCCTCCGGCGCTGAAGGCGGTCATTTCGATCGCCTCCACGGTCGATCGCTATAATGACGACATCCACTACAAGAACGGCTGCCACCTCTCCGCCCAGCTTTCCTGGGCGGCGACCATGCTCGGCTACCAATCGCGCTCGCCCGACCCGGCCATCGTCGGCGACGACTGGCGCGATATGTGGCTGCAACGCCTTGAGCAGGAACCTTTCTTCATGGAGGAATGGCTCCAGCACCAGCGCCGCGACGACTTTTGGCGGCATGGCTCCATCTGCGAGGATTTCACGAGTTTCGATATTCCCGCCATCGTCATTGCCGGCTGGGCTGACGGTTATCGCAACACACCGCTGTTGGCGATCGAAGGCCTCGGGGATAAGGCGAAGGCGCTGATCGGCCCATGGGTCCACAAATATCCGCATTTCGCCTGGCCAAAACCACGGGTCGATTTCCACGGAGAGGCCATCGCCTGGTGGAACCACTGGCTGCGCGGCGAACGCAACGGCGCCGAGGCCATGCCATCGGTGCGCGCCTATATTCTCGATGCGGCCAAACCCGCCATGCGCCGCGATTTCGATCCCGGTTTCTGGATCGCGAAACAAGAATGGCAGCAGCCGGAGATGCAGTGCTTCTACGTAGAGCAATTCGGGACGCTGATGGAGGGCATGCCGATCCCGCATGCACCGGAACATCCCGTCTATCTGCGCTCCCCGCTCGACACGGGCACGGCCTCGGGTGAATGGTTTACCTTAAAGCCGGATGCGGAAATGGCGATCGATCAGCGTATCGATGACGCCGGGTCACTGACCTTCCAGACTGCGCCACTGGTCGAGGACCATGATTATCTCGGCCGCCCGGTTGTCACCTTGACGCTGCGTTGCGACGCCGAAACCGCCAATCTCTGTGCCAGGCTCGTCGACATCCATCCGGACGGCACCGCAACGCGCGTCTCTTTCGGCGTGCTCAATCTCGCCCATCGCAATGGCAATGCCGCGCCGGAGCCCTTGAGCAAAGGCCAACAGGTTAGAGTGACCTTAACGCTTGATGCCTGCGGCTATCGTTTCCGCAAGGGGCATCGCATTCGCCTGTCGCTGTCGACGGCCTATTGGCCGATGGTGCTGCCGCCGCCGGAAGATCCTGGGCTGACGATCGATATCGCTTCCATCGGCCTTGCTTTGCCCAAGCTCGGCGCGCATGAGATCATTGACATCAAGCAGCCCGACAATCCCGATCCGCTGCCGAAATATATCGAACACGCACCCGCCTCCACAAAGCGGCGGATGGTGCGTGATCTCTCAGCCGGCGTCACCCGCTATGAAATCCATGAGGATACCGGCCTTTCCGAACATCCCGGCACCGGACTTTCGACACGGCAGCTGCGCGAAGAGGTCTGGTCGATCGCGCCAAACGATCCATTGTCGATGACGGGCATCTCCACATGGACCTGCGATATGAGCCGCCCCGGCTGGTTCGTTCGCACGGTGGCGACATCGTTCATATCCTGCACGGCAAAGGACTGGGTGATTAGCGCCTTGGTCGTTGCCTATGAGGGCAAGACCGAAATCTTCCGAAAGATATTCGAGGAAAAACGCATCTCCCGCGATCTCATGTAGGTCAGCTGGAGCCCGCAAACCGGCTTGCTGCCGCGCAGATGGCGGCAAAGCCAGCGCGCGCGCCATCACTCATATGCCGTGCCCGCAGCCAGGCATGCACCATCTGCGGCTCCTCGCGGAACCAGACTTCGACGCCTGCTTGCGCGAGCCGAGCCGCGTAATTGCGGCCATCGTCGCGCAGCGGATCGTAATGCGCAACCGTGATGAAGGTTGGCGGAAGTCCGGCCACAGAGGACGAGGCAAGCGGTCCTGCGATCGGATCGCCTTCCGGCGCCTGCAGAACAGTGCGGTAATAGGCGACATCGGCCGTCGTCAGGCCCGGCGCCTCGGCCATCTCCTGATAAGAGCCGGAGGCGAGATCGCCGCCGAGTGCGGGATAGATCAGGATCTGGCCGACAATGCCCGAAAGCCCCTCCGCTTGCGCCCGCACCGCCAGCCCTGCCGCGAGGTTGCCGCCGGCGCTGTCGCCAATCAGCACGACCGACATCTTCTCGGCGAGCAGCTGCTTTAGGACGCTGAAACAATCATCCGTCTGAGCCGGCCAGCGATATTCCGGCGCCAGCCTGTAATCGACCGAGACCAGCTCGGCGCCTGCATGATCGGCGATCTCGGCGCAGATCGCATGATGGCTCTCAAGCGAACCGACGACGAAACCGCCGCCATGGAGATAGAGGAGCTTCGTTGTCGTACGGATATTGGCGGGCTTGTAACGCCTGACGGGAATCGTTCCGGATACAAGATCATCCGCGGTCTGCATGCCCTCCGGTAAAGGGCGATCGAAACGAGCGCAGAGCGCGTCATACCATTGGCGCTGCTGTGCGATGGAGGCCGTTACCGCATCCGGCGGATAGAAGGAATCGCAGATTTCCATAAACTGCAGGATGCCGGCCTCGCTCGGCATAGGACGTTCAGCAGAGGTCATCGGATATCCTCGATTCGTGCCGATACGTCGACACTACGCGGCGATGCAACCGAACGCTTATCTGCCTACGGCCAGCACCGCCGCGATGGCGACATCTGCCTGATTGCGCCGAGTTCAATTGGCCGCAAATACGCTGCTCGACAGCAGGGAAAAACCCGTCGGCATCTGCATGCATTGCGCATTGGACCATGTGAGCATTGCAAGCGCGAGTGCCGCGCCAATCACAAGCCTAATCATGATATTTCCCCATCCGTATTGCCGCCATCGCGAGGTCATTTGATCGTTAGGCCGCGTCGTGGAAGCGGCAGGTTCCGTCTATATTGACCTCGTGAGGCTGACTTATGGCCAAACCATGGTAAGCGTTGAGTGCTCGCGAGCGATCCGCTCGGCGCTGGTCCGGCGGCAGTCTCGGACCTTCACCCTGCCTGATATTGCTCGTCCTTCACATGCTCCAGCCAGTCCACCACCTTGTCGTCGAGATGCTCCTGGATGGCGATATGGGTCATGGCTGTGGTCGGCGAAGCGCCGTGCCAATGCTTCTCGTTCGGTTCGAACCAGACAACATCCCCAGGCCGGATCTCCTCGATCGGGCCGCCTTCACGCTGAACGAGACCCAAGCCGGCGGTGACGATCAAGGTCTGGCCGCGCGGGTGGGTATGCCACGCCGTCCTCGCGCCGGGTTCAAAGGTGACGCTGCCAGCCGCCGCCCGGCGAGCGTCATTGGCAGCAAATAGCGGGTCGATCCTGACCGTACCGGTGAACCAGTCGGAGGGGCCTTTGCCAGAGGGCTGCGTACCATTCTTCTTGATGTCCATGATGACGTCCTTCCTGAGGTCGGCTGCGATGGCGCGACCGTATAGGAATTAATTTAGCTCACGATTCACAGAGCGGTAGGGGGCCGTTCACGCATAGACTTATGAATGAGGGCGATAAATCCCCTTCGAGTAGCAGGGCGGAGCAAGTGCTTGGGGTGACCGTGCGGCCATGTTCATCGCGCCATCAGTGCGCGGATGCTGCGATCTGCCGATTGCAGCAGCTCGAAAGCTTCGTAGCGTCTTGCATGCAGCGCTTTAACCGCGCCTTCGGCCGGTTCGAACCTCTTCGCCAGTCGCGACATGGCAGCCATGGCCTCCAAGAGCGAGCCGCAATGCCCGCCGGCCGTGGCGCCGAGCATGGCGGCACCCAGCAAGACAGGCTCCTCCGTATCGGCGACGGCGACAGGCCTGTCGGTCGTATCCGCCAGAAGCTGCCTCACAAGGCCGCTTTGGGCAGCGCCACCGCTCGCAATGATGAGATCGCAGGCAATGCCATCCTGGGCCAGCTTTTCGAGTAATTGCTTGAGGCCATAGCCGATACCGCAAAGGCCGGCCACATAGAACGAGATGAGATTATCGATGCCGGTTTCCAGTCCGAGGCCGGAGATGACGGCACGAGCGTCGGGATCGGCATAGGGCGAACGATTGCCGAGGAATTCGGGCACGACCTGGATGGACAGCGCAAGCTTCACGGCGTCGGACGCATTCTTGACCGCCTTCATGGCCTGCCGGTCAAGCCAGGCGACCAGCGACAAGTCTTCCGCTTCGGCCCTGGCGCGCGCCTCACCACTTGCCGGATGCATCGTGACCAGATGATCGATCGCAGCTCCTGCCGCGGATTGACCGCCTTCGGTCAGCCAGAGGCCAGGCACCATGGCCGAATAATAGGGTCCCCAAACGCCATCGACGAAGATAGCGTCATCATTCGACGCCATCGAACAGGCGGAGGTGCCGAAGATGTAGGCGAGCCTGTTCCTGACATCGGCTTTGCCGTCCGCTCCCTGCCCGCCGAGCGTCCCGACGCCGCCGGCATGGGCATCGATGAGCGACGCTCCGACCGGCGTACCAACGGCGAGGCCAAGATCGCCGGCAGCAGCTTCGTTCAAGCCACCACCAAGTGCGGTACCCGGCTCGACGATCTCGGTGCCGATCCGCACAAAGCCTTCGTCGGCCAGCTCACCAAGGCCGATATCCTTGAAATATTGCGCGTCCCAGCGCTTTTCGTGGGCGAGATAGGTCCATTTGCAGGTGACTGTGCACACCGATCTCTGCAGCGAACCGGTCGCGCGCCAAGTCAGATAATCGGCGAGATCGAAGAAATGATCCGTTGCCGCGAAGGATTGCGGCAGGTTTCGCTTCAGCCACAAAAGCTTCGGCGTCTCCATCTCGGGCGATATCCGGCCGCCGACATAGCGCAGCACGGCATGGTTGCCGGCATTGATCTCCGCCGCCTCGCTGGCCGCGCGATGATCCATCCAGACGATGATGTTGCGATTGGCATCGCCCGATGGTCCCACAGCCACGGGCCGGCCATCCGCCTTGACCGCGACCAGTGAACAGGTTGCATCGAAACCGATGCCCGAAACGTCACCGGCCGCTATCTTTGCCGTTGCGACAGCCTCTTTGACGCTGTCGCAGACCGCCTTCCATATCTGCTCGCTCGACTGCTCAACGATACTGCCGGCCTCGTGCCAGATGGTGATCGGCCGCTTGGCGGCGGCGAGCAGATGGCCATGCGCATCGAAAACCCCGGCCCGGGCGCTGCCGGTGCCGACATCGATGCCGATGAAATAAGGTGCCGTCATCAGAGATCCGTACTCAAAGGCAGGATCACCAGATCCCGGATTACGATGTTACGCGGTCTGGATAGCATGAAGAGCACCGCTTCCGCCACTTCGGTCGCCTCCATGAGGCCGCCCGCGGCAATCGCTTCGTCAAGCTTTGCCTGTGGCCAGTCGCTGATCAGTGCCGTCACCACCGGTCCCGGCGCGACCGCCCCAACGCGGATGCCGTGCTTAGCGACCTGGCGCCGAACCGTATGCGTAAAGGCCTGAACGGCATGCTTGGAGGCCGTGTAGATCGGCTCCCAGACCACCGGCACCAGACCGGCGATCGAGCTCGTCATGATGATATCGCCGGTCTTGCGCTCGATCATGTGCGGCAGCACCATGCGGACCGAGCGGAAAGCGGCGTTGATGTTGAGATCGAGCATACGGTCCCAGGAATCGGGATCGCCTTCCGCGACCTCGCCGCCGATATAGGCGCCGGCATTGGCATGGAAGATATCGAGCTTGCCGAACCTGTCGAGGATTTGCGGCATCATCGTCGTCACGCTCTCGGCGTTCAGAAGGTCGACGACGACGGGAAAGGCGTTCGGCCCCAGCTCGGCGCAAAGGCTTTTCAGACTATCTTCGGCCCGGTCGACGAGGGCGACGCTGGCGCCCTCGTTCAATAGCGATTTGGCACATTCCAAGCCAATTCCAGAGGCCGCCCCGGTGATGGCGGCGACCTTGTCGGCAAAATCCTGTCTCATAACAATCCTTACCTTCTTGAAGAAATCAGCCGCGCCCATGCGAGGCGCGGGAACGACGGGCGAGCGAGTCGACGATGACGGCAATGGCAAGAACTGCGCCAGTGATCATATAGCGAAGCGCCGACGACAGATCGAGCATGGTGAGGCCGCTGGCGATCGACTGGATGACGATGATGCCGAGCAGTGCCGAATAGGCGCTCCCGCGGCCGCCGAAGAGGCTGGTGCCGCCGATGACGGCCGCCGCAATCGCATTCAGATTGACGTCGCCTGTACCCGCCTGCTGGCTGGCAGAGGCGAGACGTGCTGCCGCCAGCACACCACCAAGGGCTGCCAACATGGCGCAGAGAACGAAGGCGCTGGTATAGATCCTGCGTACGTTGATACCGGCGCGGCGCGCTGCCTCGCGATTGCCGCCAACGGCAGACATCGACCGGCCCCATTGCGTGCGCGTCAGCGCATAATCCATGACGATAACAAGCACCACGAACAGGGCGAACATCCATGGAATGCCGCGATCCTGATTGAGATAGAAGGCAACGAATTCCAGAGCCACGGTGATGACTGCTGCCTTTATCAGCAAGCCGCCAACAGACGGTGTCGATAGATTTGCCAGCTTGCGCCGCCGCACCGCGCCAAGACCCGCAACCAGCATGACGGCACCCGGAATGAGCGCGAAGACATAAGCGAGCGGGCGGGGAATGACCAGAAGCTGGCCGAAATTCACGATGGCCGAACCATAGGGTAGATTGATCGAGCCTGTCGCGCCAAGCAGATAGAGCTGCATGCCAAGCACGGCGAGAAGGCCGGCCAATGTGGCTACGAAGCTCGGCATACCCAGCCGGTTGAACAGCACGGCATAGATGGCGCCAATCACGCCGCCGACAACCAGCGCCGCCAGGATCGCCAAGGCCACCGGCCAGCCCTCGTTCACCCAGAGCATGCCGACCATGGCCGAGGCGAAGCCACTGATCGAGCCGACTGAAAGATCGATCTCACCGACCATCAGCACGCATACTATGCCGAGCGAGATGATGCCGACGGTCGAGGCGTCGAACAGCAGATTGGCGAGGTTGTTGCTCGAAAGGAAGGTCGGGTTGAGCGTGCCGAACACTGTCCAGATGATAACGAGGCCAACGACGACGGGCAGCGAGCCGAGATCGCCGGAACGAACCTTGTCGATGGAGGAGCGGATGGTCGCGCCAAGCCCGGTGTCATGGTTGACCCGGACATCGCCGCGGTCAAGCAGCATGGTCGATTGCTTGCTGTCCTGGCTCATGGCTGGCCCCCTTCCCTCAATTCCTGCTGGGCCTGACGCCGCACTGCGCGTCGCGACACGGCGTTTTCCGTGGCTCCGGTGATGGCGCTGACAAGTTCCTGGTTCGAGGCATCTGGATAGAAGATGCCGTTGTTGCGGCCGAGGCGCAGCACGACGATACGGTCGGCAACGGCGCGCACATCCTCCATGTTGTGGCTGATCATGATGACACCAAGCCCCTTGTCGCGGACGCGCTCGATGAGGTTCAGCACTTCGGCGGTTTGCGCGACGCCAAGCGCTGCGGTGGGCTCGTCGAGCATGATGAGTTTCGGCTCGAGCAGCAGCGAACGGGCGATCGCCACCGTCTGCCGTTGACCGCCGGAAAGCGAGGCGATCGGGATGCGCACGCTCGGAATGCGCGCCGCGAGCTCGTTGAGCAGCGTCCAGGCTCGAACCTCCATGGCGGTTTCGTCGAGCTTCAAAGGGCTCAGTTCCCGGCCGAGGAAAATGTTGGCAACGACATCGAGGTTTTCGCAGAGCGCCAGATCCTGAAAGACCGTGGCAATGCCGAGATCGAGCGCGGTTGCAGGGTCACTGAGCGTCACCTGTTTGCCGCGGAATGTGATGGTGCCTGAACTCGGCTGATGAACGCCGGCCAGAACCTTGACGAGCGTCGATTTGCCGGCGCCATTGTCGCCGACGAGCGCCACCACTTCACCGGCATGCACATCGAGGTTGATATCCGTCAGTGCCGAGACGGCGCCGAAGTGTTTGGAGATCCCTTTGAGGCTGAGCACAAGCTCGCCGTCCGGGGCTCTGTGATCGGAAGCGTCACTCATGACTCGCCACCTTCTCGGGTTGAAATGCTATCGGATGCGTTTTGCCTCCGGCCGCCGAAGCGGCCGGAGACTGGGAGGAGCAGCCTTAACTGCCGATACCGAGCTTCTTGCAGCCATCGGCATAACGGTCGTTGCAGAGCTGTTCCGGCGTCTGGATCGGCTTGCCGTTGACCGTCTTGTCGATGATCTCGGCCTTCAGATTTTCGGACGTGACCAGGGCCGGCGTGAAGAGCTTGGTCGGCGTGTCGAAGAGCTTCGTGTCCGCTTTCGGCGTCTCGCCAGAAAGCAGCTCGATCGCAACATTGGCGGCAGCGGCAGCCACGATCTCGCTCGGCTTGGAGATCGTATTATACTGATCGCCCGAAATGATGAGCTGCAGGCCGGCGATGGTCGCGTCATTACCGGTGACAGGCGGAACCGGATCGAAGCCGGCGGCCTTGAAGGCGGCGACGGCTGCGCCACCGGTACCGTCATTGGCAGCGACGACGCCGAGGATCTTCTTGCCGAAGCGGGTGATCTGGCCGCTTGCCCATTGCTGAGCCTTCGGCGGTGCCCATTCCGGCGTGTCGAATTCAGCCAACACCGGATAGCCGCCGTCGGCCAGACCGGCATGGATGCCCTTCTTGATCAGGCCGGCAGCAGCATCGGTCGGCGAACCATTGATTTCGAGAAGGCCGCCATCGCCAGCCTTCACGCCCTTCGCCTTCAGATGATCGACCAGCGACTTGGCGATCATCTTGCCGATCTCTTCATTGTTGAAGGAGACATAATAGTCGGCAGCGGCCGACGGGATGGGCCGGTCATAGGCGATGACGCGTACGCCCTGGCTCTGCGCGAGCTTCACCAATGAAGCGGCGGCCGTCGAGTCCACCGGGTCGAGCACGATAGCCTTCGCACCCTGCGAGATCGCCGAATTGAACTGCTGCTGCTGACGCGAGGCATCGCCATTGGCGTTCTGGTAGATGACCTTGCAGCCGGCGCAGAGCTTCTTCATCTCGGCCTGGAAACCAGGGAAATCATGCTCCTCATAGCGCGTCGAGCTCTGGTCGGGCATCAGGAAGGCGACGGTCGCATCCGTCACCTTGGCGGATTGGGCGAAGGCGGAAGTGCCGGCCAGAAGACCGACCGCAAGCGCTGCTGCGCCAGCGATTTTCAGTGCGAAATGGTTCATTGGAATTTCTCCGTTCCAAATGGTAATGGTTTCCCTCGATCATCGCAGCTGTCCGCACGCGATGCTCTTGTTGATGCGTCGCCGAAGGCGATCTCAGGCCGACGCGGCGGTAATTTCGGACAAGCCTTCTCCTTCGGGCGGCAAAGGTGCCTGCCCGTTCGCTTGCCCTGAATTCTGTCTTCCTCCCGTCCTCCCTTGTGTTAGGCGGCCTCCACCGCGCGTGCGTGCTGTGCCAAGAGCGACCTGAACCGGGAGGGCGCCATGCCCTTCTGATCCAGAAAACGCCGATTGAAGTTCGAGATATTGTTGAAGCCTGCCGCAAAGCAGATGTCGGTGATCGTCATCTCGGCCTTGCTCATCAAAAGATGACAGGCGAAGTTGATGCGCAGCCGGTTGACATACTGCACCAGCGCCATGCCGGTATGGCGACGGAAGCTCCGCGAAAAGGCGCTTGGGCTCTGACCGGTCAATTCTGCAAGGTCGCATTCGCTGAACGGCTCGGTGAGGTGCGCATTGATGTAAGCCAAAGCCTGATTGACGCCCGCCGACATGAAGCCGGAGGGATCCGGCTGATAGCCGGCGCTGGCGAGCGTGCGCGTGCCTTCAGCACGGCTCATCGTATCAAGAATGTTCATGAAGAGCTCGATACGCCGGATACCGGTTGCTTCCACCAGTTCGCCGAGGATCGGGCCAACGATGGCCGCTGTCTCGGGCGTGAAAAGCGCGCCGCGGCGGCTCGTTTCCAGAATACCAGCGCAGGCCGATAGCTCGGGAAAGACCTTGCTGGCATCGGCAAAGAAGGATTCTGAGAATTGCAGCACGCGGCAGCGCAGCGGCAGGGTGACACCAGCGGGCACATCGCTCACCCAATTGTGCGGCAGGTTCGGTCCCGTCAGCACAAGGTTGCCGGGCTCAAACTCGCCGATAAAGTCACCGATAAAATATTGGCCTGTCGTCGCGACGACATGGTGGATCTCATATTCGGGATGGAAATGCCAGCGAACCGTGCGGTAGGGATAGCCGTGCTCCCAGGCCTTGAAGGATTCTCCGCTGCCGATCGCGACCACTTCCAAATCGGGGTTCATCGGCAAGCCTCCTTTCATCCGTCCGCATTCGTTACGGTCACGGCGCCTCCTCCCAGAGGCCATCGCGTCTTCTATATGGTAAATCTACCCCTCCTAGGCGCCTGCCGCTACTACGCCTTGTACGCCCAACCGATACTTTTTTGACATGAAGGGTGGCCCATTTGGTCAAATGTGCAGTGCGGCATAGCCAACCGCGTCGCGAGACCCGTATGAGCACGAAAGCGGGATCAATCGAGATCGTCGCGAATACAGGCCTTGAACTGCCCCGGCGCAATCTCCCGCAATTGCGGAACTCTCTTTGCGCAGGCGTCGAGCGCGAATGGGCAGCGCGTTCGGAAGACACAGCCACTTGGCGGGTTTGCCGGGCTTGGAATATCGCCCTTCAGAATTTGCCTGTTACGCCTGCGATCCGGGTCCGGCGACGGGATGGCTGACAGCAAAGCGCGCGTATAGGGATGTCGCGGTCTGGCGTACAGATCGGCGCTTGCGGCAATCTCCATGATCCGCCCGAGATAAAGCACGATGACGCGATCACAGAGATATTCGACCACGGCAAGATCATGCGAGATGAACAGCATGGTAAGCGCGAGGCGTTGCTGTAGGCCACGCAGCAGATTGATGACCTGCGCCTGAATGGAGACATCCAGTGCCGAGACGGGTTCGTCGGCGACCAGAAACTCCGGCCCGAGCGCAAGTGCGCGCGCAATGCCGATCCGCTGGCGCTGGCCGCCTGAGAATTCGTGGGCATAGCGATTGATCGCGTCCGCCGGCAAATCCACCTGTTCGAGCGCTGCCCGCGCGCGATCCAGCCGATCGATACGGCCGCCGATGCGCTGGATCTTCAGCCCCTCGGTCAGGATCTCGCCGATGGTCATGCGCGGCGACAAACTGGCGAAAGGATCCTGAAAAATATACTGCATGCGCGGCCGCATGCGCCTCAGATCGCCAGTGCCGAGCCTGGTCATTTCGGTGCCGTCGAAGCGCACGCTGCCGGCCGATGGCTCAACCAAGCGCAGGATGGACCTGCCGATCGTCGTCTTGCCGCTGCCGGATTCGCCGACCAGACCCACCACCTCGCCTCTCCCGATGTCGAAGGAGATATCACGAAGGATGGAAAGTCTTGCACCGCGGGACACATAATCCTTGGCAAGATCGCGAACGGAGACGAGCGCTTCGGTCATCTAAATCTCCCGCCAGCGGATGCAGCGGCTCGTATGGCTTGCGTCGACGGCATCGAGGGACGGCACCGTTGCGCCGCAAGCCTCGATCGCATGGGCGCAACGCGGCGCGAAGGCGCAGCCGGATGGCATTCGCATCAGGCTCGGCACGACACCGGGAATAGCGTATAGCGGCTCTCCGGCCTGCCGCATCCGTGTCGCCTCGCCAAGCCGCGGCATGGAGGCCAAAAGGCCGCGCGTATAGGGATGCCTCGGATTGCGGAACACGGCTTCCGTCGGCCCCTCCTCGACGATCCGGCCGGCATACATGACGGCGACGCGATCGGCGATCTCTGCCACCACACCGAGATTATGCGTGACGAAGAGGATCGCCATGCCGCGCTCCCGCTGTAGTCGCTGCAGGAGGTCGAGGATCTGCGCCTGTATCGTGACGTCGAGCGCCGTCGTCGGCTCGTCTGCGATCAAAAGCACGGGATCGCAGGCAAGTGCCATGGCAATGGTCGCGCGCTGGCGCATCCCGCCAGATAGTTCATGCGGATATTGCCTGACGCGGCGTTGCGCATCGGGAATTCCGACGCTTTCCAGTAGCGCGATCGCCTCACGCATCGCGGTGGCACGATCTGCCCCCCGATGAATACGGATCGGCTCGGCAATCTGATCGCCGATGGTCAGCACCGGATTGAGGCTCGACATCGGCTCCTGAAATACCATGCCGATATCGCCGCCGCGGATCTCGCGCATACGGCTGTCGTCCAACGCCGCAAGATCGCTGACGATGCCCCGCCTGTCCCGCAACCGGATGCTGCCGGCTACGATCTTCCCGACATTACGCGTCAGCAGCCGCATCACCGAAAGGCTCGTCACCGACTTGCCCGAACCGGATTCGCCGACCAGCGCCAGCGTCTCGCCCGCATCGATGGTCAGGTCGATATCCCGCACCGCGGTCAACTCGCCGCCGCGGGTGCGGAAGACGGTCCTGAGGCCCCTGATATCGAGAACGGGTTGGGCGGCGGGCGTCATCATGCCTACAGCAGCCCCGTGTTCTTCAGGATCGCATCGATCCTGGCCGTTTCCTCCGCATTCAGCGCCGCGCGCGGGCGGGGCATGATAGCGGTATCGATGATGCCGAGGCTCTTCATCGCTGCCTTGAAGGCGCCGATGCCGGCCGCACCGCCGCTGACGCGGCCCTGCGCGACCCGGACGATCTCGAACAGACGGCAAAGCCTTTCCTGCTCGCGCCGGGCCGCCGCCCAGTCGCCGCGCTGTGCGGCATCCCACAGCCGCACATAGCCATGCGGATCGACATTGGCGATGCCGGGCACCACGCCATGCGCGCCCATCAGAAGCGCATTGTCGACGACGGTTTCGGAGCCCGTCATCAGGAAGATATCCTTGTGATCGGCAAGATCGAGCAGCGCATAGCGGAAATTGCCGTCGTCGCCGCTGGAATCCTTCAATCCGATGATGGTGCCTTCCCTGGCGAGCGTCACCACGGTTTGGCGCTGCAGCTTCACGTGCACACAGACCGGGATGTCATATGCGACGAGCGGTACATCGACGGCATCCCGAATATAGCGGAAATGGTCCAATATCTCTGACTGGCTGGTCACCGTATAGAAGGGAGCTGTAACCACGACGGCGTCGGCACCGGCCTCTTTTGCGATTTTCGAATGCGTGATCACGCGGTCTGTCGTGGGGTCGATGACACCGACCAGCAGCGGCACCCGCCCGTTCACGACCTTGGCGGAATGCTCGATAATCTCGCGCCGTGTCTTTTCGTCGTGGAAGACGACTTCGCTGGTGGAGCCCAGCACGAAGACGCCGTGGCAGCCGCCATCGATCAGATGCTCCAGCACCCTCGTATAGGATGGATAATCCACGGTGAAATCGTCGTTCAGCGGCGTTACAACGGGAGGCACCACGCCCTTGAATTTACTCATTGTCTCTTTCTTTCCTGGGTTCAACGAAGCTCGGCGCGCGGATCGAAGGCATCCCTCAGCCCGTCGCCGATGAAATTGATGGCAAGGACGGCAAGCACCAGCGCAGCGCCGGGAAACAGCCATTGCCAGGGATATTGTTCGAGAACGGCTGTGGAGCGGGCCGCATTCAGCATATTGCCCCAGCTCGCCGCGGGCGGCGCAATGCCGAGCCCGAGAAAGGAAAGCCCGGCCTCCAAGAGGATCGCATTGGCGACCTGCGTCGTGGCGTAGACCACCAGAATATCGATGCAGTTCGGCATGCCGTGGCGCAGCAGCAGGTGCGGCAGCCCTGCCCCCATGCCGCGCGCGGCGGTGACGAAATCGCGTTCGCGCAGTTCCAGCAGCCTAGAGCGTACCATGCGGGCCAGCAGCGGCCAGGACAGCAGCGATATGACTGTTATCGTCGGCAAGATACCCGTGCCGGTGATGGAGGCCAGCACCAGCAGGAAGATCACGGGCGGCAAGGTCATGACCAGATCGACGAAGCGCATGCTGAGCGCATCCGCCCAGCGGCCGGCAAAGGCAGACACGAAACCGAACAGAAAGCCGATGATGGCCGAAATGTGGAACCTGCCGCGACCATCAGCGATATACGGCCGCCTTCAAGCACTCTGGCAAAGACATCGCGCCCGACGCCGTCCGTTCCGAACCAGTGCGTCGCATTGGGCGGCGCGTTCATGGCCACGAGATCGATGTCATTGGGCTGGAACCGCCACCAAAGAGGATAGCTGACGATCAGCAGCAGCATGGGCACGGCGATGCAGACGCCGAAAAGGGCAGCCCCGTTCAGCCGGAAGCGATCGAATGCCCGGGCAAGTGGCCCATGGCTTGCTCGTTCGGTTCGCGCCAGCATCTCTCAGCTCACCTTGATGCGCGGATCGATCACCGCATAGGCGAGATCCGTCAGCAGGTTGACGAGGATGACGCAGGCGCCGATGACGAGCGTCGCCCCCATGATGACGGGATAGTCGCGCGACGTGACCGCATCGACGAGCAGCAGGCCCATGCCTGGCCAGTTGAAGACGCTTTCGATGAAGATCGCACCGCCGATGGCAAGCCCTATGGTCGAGCCGATGACGGTTACGACAGGCAGGAGCGCATTGCGCAGAGCGTGCTTGACGATCACCCAGAATTCGAACACGCCCTTGGCCCGCGCTGTGCGCACATAATCCTGGTTGAGGACCTCCAGCAGCGAAGCGCGCATATAGCGCATGATGAGCGCGGCTTGCGCGATCGCCAGAAGCGCGGCCGGCAGGATGAGATGCCAAAGCAGGTCGCCGATGGAAAAGTCCTCGCCGGGCGTCAGCATGCCGCCCGAGGGCAGACAGCCGAGACGCACGGCAAAGATATAAAGACCAAGAAGCGCGCTCAGAAAGGCCGGGCTCGATATGCCGGCGAGCGCCAGCACGGAGAGCGAGATATCCGTGACCGAATTGCGCCTGACGGCGCCGATGACGCCAGCGGCAATGCCGGCGACGATCGCCATGATCAGGGCCGAGCCCATCAGCAGCACCGTCGGACCGATGCGGGACAGCACGAGCGTCAAGACAGGCTGATCCAGCCGCTTGACGGAATAACCGAGATTGCCCTGCAGAGCCTGCTGCAGCCAGCCGACATATTGCAGCGGCAGCGGCCGATCCAGCCCGAGCCGCTCACGCAGATCGGCCATGGCTGCGGGAGACAGGGGCGTGCTCGGATCGATATAGGCATCGATCGGATCGCCAGGCGTCAGCCGCAGCAACACAAAGACCAGCACGCTCAAGGCTATGAGCATGCCGATGCCGATTACCAGACGCTTGAGACCATAGTGAAGCATATCGAACCTATGTTTCGAGGAAGGCGCCGGCCACAGAGCCTGCGGCCGGCTCAAAACCTAGTTTGAGAGCTTCCACGCTTCCGGATGCGCGATGTACGGCCCTCCGCCCGGCGCCGGTGTCCATATGAAATCCTTCACCTTGGACGAAACCACGCCATAGCGGTTCGCCACCCACATGGTCGCCCAGGGCAGATCCTTATTCATGACCTTGCAGACATCCTGGTAGCGCTGATCACGCTTGCCGGCGTCCGTTTCGGCAATCGCCGCATCGAGCGCCTTGGTCAGATCGGGCATGCGCGCGCGCACCACATTGGCGCCCGCCGGCGGGATCTGCTTTTCGTTGAGGCCGGTATTGATATTGCTTGGATCAGGCCCGTTCTGCAGGCCGGCATAGACGAGCTGGAATTGCGATACGTCGGCATTGGGGTTCAGCACGATGCCATTATAGGTCGGGGCATCGACGGCGCGCGGCACGACATTGATGCCGACCTGGGCCAACATCGCCTGCACGGCGGCCAATACGTTCGTCGCAAGCGGCGTGTTGTAATAGGTCAGCAAGGTGATCGGCTTGCCGCCGTTGACCTTGTCCCAACCAGCCTCGTCGAGCAATTGCTTGGCCTTGGCCGGATCGTAGGGATAGGCTTCGATGCCGTCCGGAACCAGCTGTTTGGCGACATAAGCGCAATTGGCCGGCTTTGCCGCGCCGCCATAGAGGCTCTTGATGATCGCATCGCGATTGATCGCGTACATGACGGCCTGCCGGACGCGAAGATCCTTCCAAAGCGGCGAATCCTGGTTGAAACCAAGATAATTGACGACGAAGGAATCGCCCTCGATGATCTTGAAGGACTTGTCGTCCTTGAAGGTCGGCACATCGTTGGAATCGACATAGGTGAACTGGATCTCGCCTGCCCGCAGCGCCGAGATCGCCGCAGCCGGATTGGCGAAATAGCGGTTGATCAGCCGATCGAGAACGGGTTTGCCGCCGCGATAGTCGGGATTGGCGGCGAGTTCGACATATTGATCCTGCACATATTTGACGAATTTGAATGGCCCCGTCCCGATCGGCGAGGTCGACCACCAAGTGCTCTTCGCAAGCTGATCGAGGGGCACGGCGGCAAGCGCATGCTCAGGCAGCACCATGATCTTGGCCAGCGTATCGAGCAGGCTCGCGGAGGGTGCGGAAAGTTTGATAACGAGGGTATGATCGTCCGGCATCTCGACGGATGACAGGAGTTTAAAACGGGCGGCAAAGATCGAGCCGGTCTTGGCATTGGCCGCAAGATCGATGGTGAACTTGGCGTCCTTGGCCGTGAAAGCCTTGCCATCGTGCCACTTGGCATCGGCAAGCTTGAACGTATAGGTCAGCTGATCCGGGCTCACCTCATAGGAGGATGCAAGCACGCCGACGATCTTCTGCAGCTTTTCATCGTAGCTGACCAGCGGCTCAAAGTAGGTGCTGAGCCAGGTGAGACCGGCGGTTGCCGCTAGCGGATTGAAGTTGCCCTGGAAGCCGCCCGGCCCGACATCGAAGCCCCCAGACATGGTTGCGGCGGTGGCAGGTGCGGCTAGGCCACCCAAGACGGGCATCGCAGTGGCCGACAGCAACGCTGCCAACGCGATTGCCGGCAGATGAAAAGCTTTCCTCATGATGATCCTCCTCCCGTGTTTGCGATCGCTATTTCTTCTTATTGTTGGCGATCACCTGCGAAATTCCCTCGTAATGGCGGTCGAGGCGCATGCGCACCTCCTTGAGATTTTTGGATTCCAGCGCATCGACGATCGCCTCATGATCACTCCAGGTGGCCATTGGATCGACATCGTCCAGATCGAAGAAGCGGGACGCCTTGTAGAAGGCGAGCCAGAAGACATCGATCAGGCGAACGAAGGTCTCGTTGCCCTGGCAGCGAAACAGCAGGCGATGAAAGAGCTGATCGTCTTCAGCAAAAGGTTCGCCGCGTTCGGCGTGAGCGCGCATGCGGTCGGCTGTGGCACGCAGTTCCGCCAGATCCTCCGGCCCGATCATGTCGAGCGTCTTGCCGATCAGGCCCACTTCGAGCGTGCGGCGGATTTCCAGCACTTCCTCCATGTGTCGCAGCGCATCGCCGAGCCCGTAGGCGAGATTGTCCAGCAGCGGCGCGAAGGAGAATGCCTTGACGAATATGCCGATGCCGCGGCGCGTCTCCAGTACACCGAGAGATTCCAGCGCCTTTATGCCTTCGCGCAGAGAGTTGCGGCTGACACCCAATTGCGCCGCGAGCTCCCCCTCCGCCGGCAGCATCGTGCCCGCCTCAAGCCCGTTATCGGCAATATAGCTGCGCAAGCTCTCCTGCACGGAGACATGTAGCAACGGTGCGCGCGTCAAAGGCTGAATGACTTTTCCCACCATGAAACCCAAGCTCCTCGGGACATGGCGCGCAACTTATGGACTTGTAGGATATCCGTCAAGAGAATAAGGCAGATGTCGCATGATCCTCATAGCCACGGGATTGGCCAGTCTTTGCTCCGCCCCTCGGGAGCAGATCTCAATTTGTGACACGAGGCGCATCCGTCGCCGGCAGGCGCGCGAGCTTGCCTTCCTCGGCCTTGTAGAAGTACTGACTCGCCACCAGCCACCCCTTCAACGGTCGCAATGGTGGAACGCAAGTCGCCAGCATGAAGGGGCCAGTCACTAGAAACTGCACCCACACCGGCGCCGAGAACGCCACCTCCAGCCAGACGCCGAGAAGGACGCTCGGGATGCAGGCAAAGCAGATGACAAAGAAAGCCGGCCCATCGGCGGGATCCGCGAAGGAATAATCGAGACCACACCCTTCGCATTGCTTGCGAAGGGTCAAGAACCCATCGAACAAACGCCCCTGCCCGCAACGCGGGCAACGACAACGAAGGCCAGTCTGCAGTGGGCTCAGCGGGGGATATTCGGTATCCATGACAGCATCACTCCTGAATCAATCTTCCAAGGGAAGGCAAGCAATAATCAGATTGCATGCATTCAATATAAATATAATGAATGCATTCGATACGTCCATTTGGCAGAATGACGCAGTGGCAATCGTGACGAATGAAGAGAATAGGCGCGGTAAGGGGTTTGTGCCCCATCGATCAATAGCGATGTTGCGCGAGAAGACTAGAAGAAGGAGGCGGCCAATTCCGGCGGCCCCTGCAGCGCATGCGCCATGAAATTCAAGGCACCCTTCAAGGCCTCGCGGCCTATTGGGCCACCGAGACAAACGCGCACGGCCTCAGCTGCCACGCCGTCTACCGTGAAGGCGTCGCTTGCGACAACCCCGATACCTGCATTGCGCATATGGCTGCCGAAGGTGGCACGCGTCCAGCCGCTACCGAGCGGCAGCCAGATGTTGAAACTGATGGGGTCAGCCCGATAGCTGCCTGATGGCAGTATGTCAGCGACCATCTCCTGGCGGGCGGCGGCCTCCGTGCGAATGAAACGCAGAATGCCATCAGCAGTGCCGTCTTCGATCCAGCGCGTTGCAAGCGCCATGTTGAGCGGCGACGCCATGACATTGTTGCTCCGCATCGCACTCAGGAAAGGCCATATCGACCGGGTATCCGGCGCCACGACGAAGGCCAGACGCAATCCCGCACCAATGCACTTCGCCAACCCACCGATATGCCAGGTCAGATCCGGTGCGATGGCAGCCATTGGCGCTGGCGCATCCAGCGGAATGAAGCCGTAGGCATCATCCTCGATGATCGGCACATGATATTTGCGGGCAATGGCAGCAATCGCTTCGCGCCGCGCCTGCGGAATCGTCAGCGTCGTCGGATTTTGCAGTGTCGGGTTGAGGTAAAGCGCTTTCGGTCGCAGGCGCAAGCAGCTTTCTTCAAAAGCTTCCGGCAAGACACCTTCGTCATCCATCGCCAGGCCCGAGAGATTGAGCCGGAGCTGCGCCGCAATCGAACGCATGCCGGGATAGGTGATATTTTCCGAAAGAACGGTTTCGCCTGGCTTGGCCAAGAGGCCAAAGATCGCCAGCAAGGCCGGGTGCGCGCCGGGTGTTATGAAGATGCGCTCCTGTGCCGGGGTGAGGCCTCGGCGGCTGAGCCAGGTTGCGGCAGCCTCCTTGTCCACAGCCAGCCCGCCAAATCCCTGATAACGGAGCAAGGGAATAAGATCGACCGCTACGGCCGACATGCCCTCCTGCATGCGAGCAAGGAGGTCAGGATCGTTCGGTTCCGGCGGCAGATTCATCGAGAAATCGATCGCGGACGCACGACGCGGATCGGAAGCGGTGTCCAGAGCGAAATTTCGGCGCTCCCTCTCCTGCCTGCCGGTCACGAACGTCCCGCGTCCGACATGGGAATCCACCAGCCCGCGCTTCTGCGCCTCGACGTAGCCGCGCGCAACCGTCGTAAAATCGATGTTGAGACGCTTGGCAAGCGCACGCTGCGGCGGCAACCTGTCGCCAGCGGCAAGAACGCCGCTGCGCAAATCCATCTCGATCAGGTCGGCTATGGCAATGTAGCGGGGGCTGGAGGAGCGGCTGAGATCAGGATACCAGTCTTTCATTTCATGCTCCGCACGAGACCGGACGTGAACCGAAACTCCGGCCGGCATTGATCGCATATCATTGCATACAATTCCCGCTATGTGGAGCTATCGGTCCCCACTTTTCATCGGCGCGAAGACCAAATTCCGCAATATTTTCGATCCGTGAATACCTTGAACCAACCGATGCACCCGTAACTGACGGCATGATAAAGCATTTGATCAACTCGGCAGTCATAAACCCAGGAACCTATATTCCGGTTATCGCCATTCGCTCTTGCAGGCGCGGCACGCCGGTTTTGCTACGGCGTGCCGATCGTATGGCAAAGTTCCATCAAGGATGGACACTCGCTCATTTTTCTTGAGCGAGTGCAGCTTTCGCTTGATCATCCACCAGTTCGTACCACATGGCGTTGAGGACGGCGAATGCTGCGGCGAGAGGGAAGCCAAGAAGCCAGGCAAAATACCACATGCGAAATCTCCTTGCAGATCAATAGGCGTGGCCGCCCTTATCGTTCACCGTCGCTTCGTCAACCTTGCCCCACAGCACGCGATAAACCCATGCGGTGTAGGCAAGCACGATCGGCAGAAAGATGACGGCGACGACGAGCATGATGAAGAGCGTCAAGTGACTGGACGAAGCGTCCCAGACCGTGAGGCTGGAGCGCGGATCAAGTGAGGACGGCAAGATGAAGGGAAACATCGACAGCCCGACCGTCGAGATGATGCCGAAGATGGCAAGCTTGCTGAACAGCAGCACAGTCACTTCACGCCGCCCGAGTATGCCAAGCAAGGCCGCTGCTGCACCCAGGAAACCGAGAGCCGGTGCGATCATCATCCATGGATGGTTGCCATAATTGGCAAGCCATGCCCCCGCGCTGTGTTCCACCGTCTTTAGAAGCGGATTGGACGGGCCTACGACATCGATTGCACTGGCGATGCGATAGCCGTCTATGCCGATCCAAAGGAACAGGCCGCCGAGCGCGAAGAGCACGATCACGACCAGAGCCGCCACCATGCCGAACCGACGCGCGCGTTCGGCGACAACCCCACTTGTCTTCACGAGAAGCCATGCCGCACCGTGCATGACGAGCATGGCAACCGACAGCAGACCACAGAGGAGTGCATATGGATTCAGAAGCGCGAAGAAGGAACCTTCGTAGAAGATGCGCATATCATCGTCGAACCGGAACGGCACACCCTGCAGCACGTTACCGACCGCTACGCCGAAGATCAGCGATGGAACGAAACCGCCAACGAACAAAGCCCAGTCCCAGCCCGCCTTCCAGCCGGCGCTATCGCGCTTGGAACGGTATTTGAACGCAACCGGCCGCAGGATCAGCGCGAAGAGAATTGCGAACATGGCGAGGTAGAAGCCGGAGAAGGACACGGCGTAAAGCGGTGGCCAGGCGGCGAAGATGGCGCCGCCGCCGAGGATCAGCCAGACCTGATTTCCCTCCCAAGTCGCGCCGATCGAATTGATGGCGATACGCCGCTCCGTATCGGTCTTGGCGACGAACGGAAGGAGCGTGCCGACGCCGAGGTCGAAACCGTCGGTGACAGCAAAGCCGATCAAAAGCACGCCGAGAAGCAGCCACCAGATGATGCGCAGGGTCTCATAATCGATCAATTCATGCAGGATCATGGCAGGTCACTCCGCAGCCGGAACGAGGTTTTCGGAAATCAGCTTGGCCTCCGGCTCGTCATCCGCTTCGGGACCATTGCGGATCGCCTTGATCATCAGCGTCATCTCGATGACGATGAGAGCCGTGTAGAGCGCGGCAAAGCCGAGGATGGTGAGAAGCACAGTGCTGGCGCCAAGATTGGAGACGGCCGCAGCCGTTGGCAACACGCCTTCGATGATCCATGGCTGACGGCCGAATTCCGCAACGACCCAGCCAAGTTCGATGGCGACCCAGGGCAGCGGAATGGCGAAGACCGCAATCCTCAACAAGAGCGGGTAGCGATCCAGTTTCCGGCGAGCCGAGAGCCAGAAGAAGACCGTCATCAGCAGGATGAAGAACATCCCAAGGCCGACCATGATGCGGAATGACCAGAAGAGCGTCGGTACATTCGGAATGGTGTCGCGAGCCGCTTGCGCAATCTGCTCCTCCGTCGCCTGGCGAGGATCGTCGACATAGCGCTTGAGCAGCAGTGCATAACCGAGCTCGTGGCCGATATCCTCGAAGGAGGAGCGGGCAGTGGCTACATCCTGCGAGACTTCGCCGGGCGTTGCCGGCTTGGCAGCGCGGATCTTCATCAGCGCGTCATAAGCCTTGATACCTTCCCGAATACGGTCCTTGGCCTGTTCCTCGAGCTTGTCGATGCCAGGGATTTCCGTCGTCAGCGATCGCGTCCCGATCAGGCCCATGGCCCATGGAATGTGAATGGCATAGTGGGTCTCACGGGCCTCCTGATCTGGGAAGCCGAAGGCGGTGAAGGCGGCCGGCGCCGGTTCGGTCTTCCACATGGCTTCGATTGCCGCGAGCTTCATCTTCTGATGTTCGGTCGTCAGATAGCCGCTTTCATCGCCAAGCACGACGACCGAAAGCGCCGAAGCCAGGCCGAAGGATGCGGCAACCGTCATCGAACGCTTCGCGAGCTCGACGCTGCGGCCCTTCAGGAGATACCAGGCCGAGACACCAAGCACGAAGACCGAGGCGCAGACATAGCCGGCCGAGACGGTATGAACGAACTTCGCCTGCGCCACCGGATTGAAGACGACATCGAAGAAACTGACGATCTCCATGCGCATGGTCTGTGGGTTGAGCGCCGAGCCTGCCGGGTTCTGCATCCAGCCATTGGCGATCAGGATCCACAGCGCCGAGAAGTTCGATCCCAGCGCCACCGCCCAGGTGGCGACCAGATGGCCGACTTTCGACAGCTTGTCCCAGCCGAAGAAGAACAGACCGACAAAGGTCGCCTCGAGGAAGAAGGCCATCAATCCTTCGATCGCCAGCGGCGCGCCAAAAATATCGCCGACATAATAGCTGTAGTAGCTCCAGTTCATGCCGAACTGGAATTCCATCACGATGCCGGTGGCGACGCCGAGTACGAAGTTGATGCCGAAGAGCGTCCCCCAGAACTTCGTCATCTGCCGCCAGATCTGACGACCGGTCATGACATAGGTCGTTTCCATGATGGCAAGCAGCACGGAAAGGCCGAGCGTCAACGGCACAAATAGGAAGTGATACAGCGCCGTCATGGCGAACTGCAGGCGCGACAGCGCCACGATATCGAGTTCCATAGTCTTTCTCCCACCCCCTACGGTGTATCTGACAGGAATGCGGCGCCATTCGACGCGCCGCGGGCATGTTGATTGCCCCTCAATCCGGCCGCAGCCGATCGAGAAGCATTTCGAATTCAGGCGTTCCGCGTTGCGCCATGGCGACGATGCAGCCGTCGTCCAGAGCGACGATCCAATCAGCGAGAGCTGCCTCGCGACGAATGTGTGTTGCAATGACGAGACTGCGCCCATCGGCCAGCGGGGCCAGTCGAGCAAGCACGGCACGGGCCGTAGCGGCATCGAGGCCTTCCGTCGGCTCATCGAGAAGCCAGAGCGGCGTATCGCGCAGCAGGAGCCTTGCAAGCGCCAGCCGGCGAAGCTGACCGCCGGAGAGGCCGCTGCCGCCTTCGCCGAGGCGCGTTGAAAGGCCATGAGGGAGTGCGTCGATGTCGTCGAGCAAGCCGACCGTTGCGAGAGCATCGCGCAGCCGGTCGTCATCCGCATGAGGCGCTGCCAGCTTCAGATTGCCTCGCACCGTGTCTCGAAACACGTCGCTCCGTTGCGTCAGCGTCGCGGCAGCTTGACGAGCCACCGCGCCGCTCGTCGCGGCGATCTCGCCCGCCAGCAGAGCCAGCAACGTCGATTTGCCGACGCCGCTTTCACCCACGACCGCCAGCCGTTCGCCGACCGGCAGCGACAGAGACAGATCGTTCAGGACCGGGCGGGAAGCTCCCTCGTGTCCGGCGACGACAGCGCTGAGCTGAAAGGCGTAGCCGGCGACCGGTTCAACCCGTGGCATGGGAGCGGCGGGCGGGCTCAACCGAGGCGCAATGCGCCTTGCGGCAAGCAAGGTTCGCCCGAGTTCGAGCGCCCCTCGTCTAAGAGCGGCAAAAGGTTCCGTGGCAGCGAAGGCGATGAGCAGCGCGAAGGCGGCGGCAGGCGCGCCAATCGTTCCCTGCTTGGCAAGCAGGGCAACCACAAGCAGCGTTATCGTCAACAGGAATGTCGAGCCAAATGAAAAGCCGGCTGCGACGCCACTGTCGATCCTATTCAAGACGCTGTCAGCCTCCGCCAATCGCTGATCCGCTTCGACGATCGCCGCCCGTTGTGCCTGCAGCTGTCCAGCCATCGCCAGATCGGTCTGGCCGGCAACAAGATCGACAACCCGGGCACGCAACGCTTCCATCGCATGGGCTCGGCGACGCCCTGGCTTCAGCGCCAGACGCGCGGCGACCAGGGACAGACCAAGACAGAGTGCGACAAGCCACAGCCCTGCCATAACGCCGAACGATGGATCGATGAAACAGAGCGCTATCGTCACTGCAATAGCGGCAAGAATGGCGACAACGGCCGGCACCAGCACACGCAGATAGAGGGAATCGAGCGCGTCGACATCATTCGTCAGGCGAAACAGCAGCTTTGCCGGCCGGCGGATCATGGCCGCGGCCGCGGAGGGCTCCGCCCAGCCGCGAAACAACCTCTCGCGCAAGGCGGCAAGAACCCTGAGGGTTGCGTCATGCGTCACAAGCCGCTCGCCGTATCGGGCAGCCGTCCGGCCGATGGCGAGCAGGCGTATGCCGGCCGAGGGCATAAACACGTCGAAAACCGCAGCAGTCGCGACCGTCAGGCCGGCAAAGGCCGAGGCGGTGATGAACCAGCCGGACAACCCCAGCAAGCCGCTGCCGGCAAGCATGGCCAGCGCGGACAAGCCGGCGCCGAGAGCAAGGCTCGCGCCACGCTCGCCCCAGAATAGCCTGACCAACGGGAGGAGAGACTTGAAGGAGGTCTTCATGCCGCCACCCTTCGCGCCCGCTCATCGAGCCGGACGATGCGATTCATTCGCGCGGCCAGCACGGGATCGTGCGTGGCGACGATCAGGATGCGGCTCTTGGCGAGCGCGAGCAAGGTATCCGTGACTGCGGCCGCAGTCCGCGCGTCAAGATGGGCGGTCGGCTCGTCCGCCAGGATGATATCGGCTCGCTCATCAACCATCATCCGTGCAAGCATCAGCCTCAGCGCCTCGCCGCCGGAAAGACCGAGCCCTCCCTCGCCGACCGCAGCTACCCGCTCCGGCGTAAACACCTTATCGAGAGCAACGCCTTCGAGCGCTGAAGCAACGGCAGGAGCATCGATGCCGTCGCGTCTTAGAGCAATATTGCGCATGACGCTGCCGGCAAAGATATGCGGTGACTGACCTATCCAAGCCATGCGACGGCGCAATGCATCCGCTGTGTCGTCACGCAGCGGGACGCCGCCGATCCTGATGACACCGGCCTCGTATCGCGCAAGACCCGCAATCAGCGACAGAAGCGTGGTCTTGCCCGAGCCACTGGCACCCCAGAGCGCTACATGTTCCCCGGCCGTGATCGAGAGATCGAAATGATCGATTGCGGCGTCTCGTTCCGGCGTATGGCGGAAGGCCAGCGCTTCGATCTCAACACCGGCCTCGCCTGCCGGCATGGGTGACGGCATGTCTGTGCCGCCGAGAATGGTCTGGCGCGATGATGCGAGTTCCTTCAGTGCCGAAAGTGCCGCCTCCCCGCTGGCACGGTCATGCCAAACTGCGGACAGCTCCCGAAGCGGCTCGAAAAAGGCGGGCGCAAGCAGCAGAATGAAGAGCCCTTGCGTCAATGTGAGGCGACCGTCCCAGGTGCCGACTTCGATCGAGCCCAAGAGGCTGAAGCCGACATAAACGGCTGTCGCGGCAACGCCGAGCGCGGCGAAGAATTCGAGCACCGCCGAAGACAGAAATGCGATCCTCAACACAGCCATAGTACGCAGCCGCAGCGAGGCCGCATCGGCGCGCAGGCGCCGGGCCGTGAGATCGACGGCATCGAGCGCGCGAATGGTCGCGAGGCCGCGAAGACGATCGAGCAGGAAGGCATTGATGCCGCCGGTTTCGGCAAGCTGCTTCTCGCTGGCGGCTTTTGCGCGCCAGCCGATCAATGCCATGAAAATCGGGATGAGCGGCGCGCAAAGCGCGAGAATCAGTGCCGCCAGCCAGGAAATCGGCAGGATGCAGATGAGCATTACCAGCGGCACTAGGCTTGCTCTCATACGGGTCGGCCGGAAGCGCGCGAGATAAGGAACGACCGCTTCGGCCTGCTCGCCCAGCACACTTGCCGCCAAACCGGATGCCGGCCTCGCACCATCGAGGGGGGAACGTGCAGCAAGCGCTGCAGCCGCCGCCGCACGCTGCGTGCTCAGCTCCCGGCGCGCAGCGACAAATGCGAGCCGCCCGCCCGCCGAATCCAGACAGGCCCGCAGGACGCCGATACCCGCAACCACGGCGGCGGGAACCGCGACCTCGCCGACACCGCCACCTTCGCTGATCGCGCCGACACCGACCGCAAGCATTGCCGCCTGACCGATCCATCCGAGAGAAGACAGGCAGAGCAGCGCCGATGCAAGACGGAGGCCGCGACACTTTGTGGCCATCGGCTCCTTCGCCGCCTTGCCGATAGTCAAACTCTCCGATGCAGGGTTCGCAACCTTGCGTCTTTCCAACATTCCATCGGTGGCGGAGGAGGCTGTCACGTGAGCCCGTCCTTTCAAGTCAGTGTCATCAAGGAGGGTCCGCCGACCAATCAAGATCGAATGAACTGCATTGCAGATCATCAATCTTTCGTCGAACCCAGAACGCACTTGCCGCAATCGACGATATCGGAGCCCCAATATGACCGGCTTTCTGCCTCTTGTCAGCGACAAGAATAGCAGTACCCGTCTCGCCGAAGGGTTGATCCCATGGCAAGCTGTTCGCGACATGGTTCTAAGACATTTTGTGCACTGCGCAAAAGCGTGCAGGATGTCGCAGGGCTTCGCCACAGCCATGTCAGATTGACGCAGAAGCCTATGATATTTCTAGGTTGTTGCGATAGGGGCGCCCGGCGTTCGGCGCCTAAACTGTTTGCGCTGCAGCAATTTTCCCAATTCTGACGTCTCTTTCGGAAAGCGTCGATCCGCAGCCGCTCGCTATGCGACCGGACATGAAAACCGCGACCATTTGACCTCTATTGCGCTAAACTTCACGGCAGGCTGGCGAATCACCCAATCGAATGGACCGCGCCGACTGCCAGACGAGCAGTCATCGGCCGAGGGCCTACAGATATGTATGGTTTGCATCATGCCGGCAACGAGACTTGACGGATGCTGTCATTATCGATGTGCTGGATACGCGTTTGCTTGTCCGGGCAAGTTTAACCGGAGAGATTGCAAGCGAGGCCGAAGAACTGCTTCGGGCCGGGACGTTTTGGGAGAATGCAATGTATGACAAGATCATTTGCGCAATTGGGCTGGGCTCGCGCGAGCGCGCCGAACGTCTGTTGCGAACGTCTCAGGCACTTTTATCTCCAGGCGGCGAATTGACGGTCGCGCATGTTATCGAGCGTTTTCCCTCCGGGCGCGAAAGCCCGGACGATTGGGCTGTTTCGGTGATCACGGAGGCTGAGGAAAAGCTCGATGCTCTGTGCAGGCGTCTCGGCATTACCGCCTCCGTCGACGTACGCATGGGCACGGCATCGAAGACGCTGCTGACCGTCGCCAAGGAGAAGAAGGCTGACCTGATCATTCTTGCGACGCATACCTCCGATATTATCGACCGCATATTCGGCTCGACGGTCGAATATGTCATCCGCCACGCAGAATGTTCCGTCCTCGTCGAGCGAGCCGATAAATCGCATGACGATACAGCAAGGAAGGCATAGCGCTCCCTTAGGTGAGCGGTCTGTCATGCCGGATTCTATCGAAACATGGCGTGGTTACGGTTTGCGCGGCCCGGCAGGGATGCTACATAGCCGCTCCGACCTCAAATCCAAGACGAGCTGAATGACCGAATCCGCCATCACCTGGAGCATCGCCGGCCTGACCGCCCTCGGTGTCGTAACACGCCCATTCCGATGGCCGGAGGCGATCTGGGCGGTGCTCGGCGCAGCACTTCTCGTTACGCTGCGGCTCATCGGCCCAAGCGATGTATGGACAGGCATATCCAAAGGGTTCGATGTCTATCTCTTCCTGATCGGCATGATGCTGCTGTCGGAGCTGGCGCGGCGCGAAGGGCTCTTCGATTGGGTCGCGGCTATCGCCACTTCGCATGCCAAGGGCTCTCCTCGCCGGCTGTTCGTGCTCGTCTATGTCGTCGGCGTGGTTGTGACGGTATTTCTGTCGAATGACGCAACCGCCGTCGTACTTACGCCGGCCGTCTACGCAGCATGCCGTGCGGCGCGGGTGAAGGACCCCATGCCATATCTGCTGGTCTGCGCCTTCATTGCGAATGCCGCGAGCTTCGTGCTGCCGATCTCCAATCCAGCCAATCTGGTCATCTTCGCCGGCGGCGAGATGCCGCCCCTGTCGCGCTGGATGCAGACCTTCCTGCTGCCATCCATCGTGTCGATCATCGTTACCTTCGTCTTTCTCTACTGGACACAGCGCCATGCACTGGCCGAAGACACGATCGCCCGCGAGGTTGGACAACCCGCCCTTTCCCGCAGCGCCAAGCTGGCAGGATGGGGGCTGATAGTCACCGCCCTCATTCTGATCGTGGCGTCGGCCATGAATGTCGATCTCGGCATCCCGACATTTGTCGCGGGCCTCCTCACGACCGTCATCGTTCTCGCGCTTACGCGGCAAAATCCGCTGGAGACGGTTCGTGGCATCAGCTGGAGTGTAATACCTCTGGTTGCGGGCCTTTTCGTGATTGTCGAGGCGGTCAATCACACCGGGCTCACCGCTCTGCTGTCCCAAAAACTGGCATTGCTGGCGGCTCAATCGCAGACACAGGCGGTCGGGGCTGCCGGGCTTTCCGTTGCCATCGTCTCCAACCTCGTCAACAATCTACCGGCCGGTCTTTTCGCCGGCAGCGCGGTGCAGGCCGCCCATGTTCCTGATTCCATTGCCGGCGCAGTGCTGATCGGCGTCGATCTCGGACCCAACCTCTCCGTTACGGGCTCGCTCGCCACAATCCTCTGGCTTGCCGCTCTTCGCCGCGAAGGGCTCCACATGGGAGCACTGGCCTTTCTAAGGATCGGCGCTCTCGTGATGTTTCCCGCTTTGATCCTCTCGCTTGCGGCTCTCGCACTGATCTGACCGCGAACAACATCGGGTTTATAGACGACCGGTCGATTATTTGTTACGGACCGCTCATGATGACGAAGAAGAAATCAGAGCTGACTCGGAGCCATATTCTCGCAATCGGGCGGGAGCTGGTGCTGCGCAAGGGTTTCGGAGGCGTAGGCTTGAAGGAGCTGCTCGAACAGAGCGCCGTGCCGAAAGGCTCGTTCTATTACTACTTCGCATCCAAGGAGGCCTTCGGTTGTGCCCTGCTGAAGCAATATTGCTCCGACTATGCGGAGCGGCTCGACGCGCTCTTCGGCTGGAAGGGCAATGGCCGCCAACGACTGATGCTCTATTGGAATGCCTGGCTTTCCGATGGTAATACAGCCAGCCTCGCCGATCGGTGCTTGGTCGTAAAGCTTGCCGCCGAGATCTCCGATCTCTCCGACAATATGCGCGTGATCCTGCTCGGCGGCGTCGAGGACCTCATTCGCCGCATTACCAAAACAATCACCGAGGGACGCGAGGACGGTTCGATCTCACCATCCTGCATCCCGGAAAAGACGGCGCGTTCGCTCTATAGCCTGTGGCTTGGAGCGGCAATCTTGGCGAAGCTTGGAAAAGACAAGACACCGCTCGACCAAGCCATGCTTGCCACCGAGCAAGCCCTTTCGGCCCCGGGCAGCCTTTGATCCAAAGCAAGACCAGCATGTCAACACACAAGGAAAATACAATGCGCAGTGCCATCCACGATGTCTTCGGCGATCCGGCTGCGGTCCTTTATCTGGCCGACATGCCGCTGCCGGAGCCCGCCGCCGGAGACGTGCGCATTCGCACCATTCTCTCCCCCATCCACAATCACGACCTTTGGACCGTGCGCGGCGCCTATGGCTACAAGCCGGTTTTGCCTGCCATCGGCGGCAGCGAAGCGGTCGGCTTCGTCGATGCCGTGGGAGCAGGTGTCGACAAGGCACTGATCGGCAAACGGGTCGTTGCAGCCGGCGTCCATGGCACCTGGGCAGAGCAATTCACGGCACCGGCAGCAAGCCTCGTTCCGGTGCCGGACGTGATCTCCGACGAAGCTGCAGCGCAGCTGATCGCCATGCCGTTCAGCGCTATCTCGCTTTTGGAATTCCTCAATGTCGAGCGCGGCGATTGGATCATCCAGAACGCAGCGAATGGGGCTGTCGGCAAAACCTTGGCCATGCTGGCACACAGCCGCGGCATACACATGATCAATCTCGTTCGGCGAGACGGCGGTATCGATGAGCTATCCGCATTCGGCATCGGCAATGCCGTCTCGACCGCTGCGCCCGATTGGAAGGTGAAGGTGCGCGCCATGGTAGGCGATGCGCCGATCCGCGCCGCAGTCGATTCCGTCGGTGGTGTAGCGAGCAATGATCTGGCCGACCTGCTGGGCGAAAACGGCCTGCTGGTTTCCTTCGGCACTGCGGCCGGTAAGCCGATGCAGATCGCCTCGAGGGCAGTGATCTTCAAACAGCTCACGATCAAGGGCTTCTGGGGCATTAAGGTCAGTGCCGCCATGCCGGCGGAAGAGCGGCGGCGGCTGATCAGCGAGCTAATCTCCCGCGTCGCCTCAGGTGAGGTCAAGCTGCCCGTGGAGGCAGCTTACGACATTGCGGAGATTGCGGAAGCCGTGAAATCCTCGCTGGCGCCCGGCAAGACCGGCAAGGTTCTGCTGAAACTGCTATAGGTCTCCCTGCGCCGTGTCGTAGCAGCCGCCGCAGGGAACTGAGGCGGCTTCATGGTGCGGGCCAGATCGATTGCCGTCACCGCGAGCGATCGCCTAAAAAATTCATGAAATTGCTCTTGTACCTCTAGTTACTAGAGGCTGTAGCAATGGTTCCGGTAGAAAATCTGGAACCGAAACATGACGTCGACAACACAACACAGCCGCTATCGCGTAGAGGGCATGGATTGCGCTTCATGCGCTGCGAAAATCGATACAGCTGTTCGCCGGCTGCAGGGTGTCGAGGATGTTTCCGTATCGGTCACCGCAGGCACCATGACGATCAAGCACCAGAGCGATCCGGACTTGCCGCCCAACATTGCGAAGCGGGTCACGGGACTGGGCTACAAAGTTTTCCCGCTGCCGCAGAGCAATGCCGCCGTGTCAAAGATCGAAGAGAGCGGCCATGCTTGCGGGTGCGGACACGATCATCACACGCATAAGTCCAATGGCCACGACCATGCAGGCCACGAGCATGAGCATGATCACGGCGACCACGATCATGGCGCCGGGCATCAACATGATCATGCCGGTCACATCAACACCTCTGAAGAGCGCGATGGCTCGGTTGTCGGCCTTCACGGTCACGATCACGGACCGACCACCGGGCCGTGGTGGAAATCCGCCAAAGGCCGCCTGACGATCGCCAGTGGTGTAGCGCTCGCCGCCGCCTGGGGTGTCGGCAAGCTGATACCGGCGTGGGATATGTGGATCTTCACTGCGGCCATGTTGGTCGGCCTGTTACCGATCGCCCGGCGCGCCTTCATGGCCGCAAGGATGGGAACGCCATTCTCGATCGAAATGCTGATGACGATCGCGGCCATCGGCGCCGTAATCATCGGCGCCGGTGAGGAAGCTGCTACCGTGGTCTTCCTGTTCCTGATCGGCGAGTTGCTGGAAGGTGTCGCCGCCGGCAAGGCGCGCGCAAGCATTCAATCCCTGACGGATCTGGTGCCCAAGACCGCTCTCCTTGAAGAGAATGGCAAGACCCGTGAAGTGCAGGCCGAAAGCCTTGCTGTCGGCGCCATCATCCTGGTTCGCCCGGGCGACCGCATTCCGGCCGACGGTGTGATCCTTTCCGGCGAAAGCGCCATCGACGAGGCGCCGGTGACAGGCGAAAGCACGCCGGTGCGCAAGGGCGTGGATGCAGCCGTCTTTGCGGGCACGGTCAATGGCGATGCCGCCCTGCGCGTCCGCGTAACGGCGGCAGCATCGGACAATACCATCGCCCGCGTCGTCAAGCTCGTCGAGGAAGCGCAGGAATCGAAGGCTCCGACCGAGCGTTTCATCGATCGCTTCTCGCGCTATTACACGCCTGGGGTCGTCGTTGTCGGTGCGCTCGTCGCGGTTATTCCGCCTTTACTTCTGGGCGCCAGCTGGAGCGAATGGGTCTATAAGGGCCTGGCAATCCTGCTGATCGGTTGCCCCTGCGCCCTGGTCATCTCGACGCCGGCGGCAATCGCAGCGTCACTGTCTTCAGGCGCCCGCCGCGGTCTGTTGCTGAAGGGCGGCGCCGTGCTCGAAAACATCGGCAAGGTCACCGCTGTTGCTTTCGACAAGACCGGCACGCTGACCGAAGGCAAGCCCAAGGTCACCGATATCGTCGGTCTAAGCATGAATGAAACGGACGTGCTACGGCTGGCAGCCGCGCTCGAAACTGGATCGAGCCATCCGCTTGCGCGCGCGATCCTCGACCGCGCGGCTGAAGCCGGAACGGATATCCCTCAGGTCATGGATGCCAAAGCGATCGGCGGAAAGGGCGTCAGCGGCACAGTCGATGGTTTGGACGTGTTCCTCGGATCGCCGCAAGCGGCTGCCGAGCGCGTATCTTTGACCTCGCAGCAATCGGCTCGGATCGCCGCGCTCAACGATGAAGGGAAGACCGTCTCCGTTATCGTTGCCAAGGGCAATGCCGCCGGCCTGCTCGCCATGCGCGACGAACCGCGCGCCGATACGGCAGCCGGTCTCAAGGCACTTGCCGACGCCGGCATCAAGACGATCATGTTGACGGGCGACAATCAGCGCACGGCGCAGGCTATCGGCAGGACGCTCGGCATAGAGTTTCGCGCTCAATTGCTACCCGAAGACAAGCAACGGATCGTCGGCGAGTTGAAGCGGCAAGGCTTTCATGTCGCCAAGGTCGGTGACGGCATCAACGATGCGCCGGCACTCGCAGCCGCCGATGTCGGGATTGCCATGGGTGGAGGCACCGACGTTGCGCTGGAAACGGCGGATGCCGCCGTGCTGCACGGCCGCGTCGGAGATGTCATCGAGATGATCGATCTTTCCAAGCGGACCATGAGAAATATCGGCCAAAACATCACCATTGCCCTCGGCCTCAAGGGCGTGTTCCTGGTCACCACGATCATCGGCATCACTGGACTTTGGCCGGCGATCCTCGCCGATACCGGCGCAACCGTACTGGTGACCATGAATGCGCTGCGCCTGCTCGCCCGCCGGCCCAGCCGGGTAGCCGCCTAAGCTATCCATGGGCGCCGATCGACAAGTCGGCGCCCTGCTGCGATCGCAGCCTCTGCAACATTTCGCCTCAGGACTTCCGAACGGAGAGGTAACGACGCGGCGACAGGCCGAATGCTTTCCGAAACATGGCGATGAAGCTGCTGGCGCTCGCATATCCCAGGCTGTCGGCCACCTCGGCGATCGGCTTGCCCGCGCTCAGATATTCAAGCGCAAGCAGCAAGCGCGCCTGCTGCCGCCAATGGGCGAAGGACATGCCCGTTTCGGCATTGAAGAGCCGCCGGGCCGATCGTTCGGATACCCCCGCTCGCAGCGCCAGAGCATGAAGGGTCTCCTCGCTGGCTGGTTCTTGCAGTACGGCTTCCGCGATACGTAAAGCACGTCGATCCGCAGGCATAGGCAAATGCAGGCTTTCGCGCGGCGCGGCCCGAACCTCGTCCAGCAAAACGGCTGCCAGACGACGCTGCTGCGGTGAGAGCTTTTCCTCCCAGTGCCATGTCGTCGCACGGCGCACTAATGCCCGCAAGACCTCGCTCACGCTCAGAACGCAGGGTGTCGCCGGCAATCCGGCGCTGGCGGCCGGTGTAAGCAATATCCCCCAGCCGCTCAGCACACCATTGATCCCCGCTTTGTGCATGACACCGGGCGGAATCCAGCCCGCCCGTTGCGGCGGCAAGAGCCAGGAGCCGTCTGGCGTATCGACACGGACGAGCCCGCTTTCGATGCAGAAAAGCTGCCCGCGGCCATGAGCGTGCCAATCATACTCTTGAGTGCCGAGACGGAAAGCGCTGCCCGGTTCATCCGATCCCCAGAAGGCGATGAGCGGCGGCCCGTCGAGGCGGTCGCCAATATCTTCGATGTCCATATCTCATTTGGCCGTTTTGCAACATTTAAAGACCGAATGTCGTTATCATGCTCCGGCAGCCTTAGTCTATCTTTCCCTTGCAAGATCGAAATCGACCAGTGAATGGATTAGAAGACCCATGCAGGACTTTCACGTCGTCATCATCGGCGCGGGCCTCGGTGGCTTGTGCCTTGCACAGGGGTTGAAGCGCGCCGGCATCCGTTTTGACGTGTATGAGCGCGATCCGGCCGCCGATAGTCGCCTGCAAGGTTATCGCATCCGTATCGACGCAAACGGGCAGCAAGCGCTGGAATCATGCCTGCCAACCGCTCTGTTTGACCTCTTTCGAGCGACCGCCTCGACGAGCCCTCGATCCGCGTGCTTCCTGACCCCTCAGCTTCTGCCCGTTACGGGCCGCACGCCGGCCAGCTGGGATACGAGCGAGAATGACGACGACGGCGATCTGAGTGTCAATCGCCTCACTCTTCGCGAAATTCTGTTGTCGGGGATCGAGGATCACGTTCATTTCGGCCATGCGTTCACACGCTATCGCTACATGGATGACGGGCGTGTCGAGGTGCAGTTCGAAAGCGCTGCCTCGGTTTCCTGCAGCCTGCTCGTCGGCGCCGATGGCGTGAACTCGCAGGTGCGACGACAGTTGGCACCCTATTCCGAGCCGACGGATACGGGCTCCATATGTGTCTATGGCAAGAGCGAAATGCCGTTGAACCATGTCGCCGATTTGCTTGGAGACGGAACGACGGTGATCTTTGCTGACGGGTGCACGGCAATCTTCGATCTCATGCGGTTCGGCAACCATTTCCCGAACCTCGCCGCCAGTCTCGCGCCCGATTGCAAGCTGACGCCGGTAACCGATTATCTCTATTGGGCGCTGATCGGCCCCCGCCAAAGGTTGGGACTGGAAACATATGACCATACCCAAGATCTTCCCGTATTGCTCAGAACCGCCATGCGCGGCTGGCATCCCGAGCTGAAGCAAATCATCAGCCGGAGCAGATCAACCGCCGTCGCCGCACTCTCTGTCAGAACCGGGCGCCCCGACGCCCTTTGGCCGTTCGGTCCGGTGACGCTTTTGGGCGATGCCATCCATGCGATGAGCCCTGCCGGGGGACTGGGCGCCAATACTGCGCTCGAAGATGCCCGCATGCTGGCGCAGATCCTGGCCGAAGCCGGCAAGGAGACAAAGACCACCTGCACGGCCCTGCTGGATTACGAAGCCGACATGCGCGAGCGGGCGACTTGCGCCATCGACATGTCGGAACGCGGCGCGGCGATGCTGTTCGCTGCCATGACCGATAAGATCGCCTGAGGATAACATCATGCCTATCGATGCCGCCACCTTCATCTTTCACGACGTTTCCCTATGGCCGATCGTGCGCCATTCCGCTGCCTCTGTGCATCCGGGCTATTCTAAACAATGGGAACATGAGATGGACGCTCTGCTCGCCCTCTCAATGCCCTTCGTCGTCATCATGGAAGGCGATGAGCACGCCGAAGAGCACGAGGATCGCAAGGCCCGCGGCATATGGCTGAAGAAAAACAAGACGGCGCTTGCAACGGTTTGCGAGGCAGTCATCGGCATCGAGGCAAGCGCGATCAAGCGTGCCGCCATGCAGCTGCAGATGAGCCTTGCAACCAAGGCATTCGGCATAAGAATGGAAATCGTCGCATCCCAGCAGGAGGCGCTACAACTCGCGGAACGGATTCTCAAAGGAGAGAACTCGGCAAGTTCTCTCCTTGGCTAAGCACTCCCGGACGTATGACACCTTTGGGGCAAACAGAAACGACTAGGGCAGCCCGCCGACCCGCTCGGGGACAGGATTGGTTACAGAGGTCAGGATGCGGATCGGCGCAGAAGCGTGGTTTCCTTCCAGCCAAGCTCCGGAGCGACCAGCGTCACGAAGTCATGGATGATCTGCCGATATTCCTCATCGTGGAACTCATAAGGCAGCTCCAGCCGGAATTCGCTGACATGGGGCAAGATCGGATCTTTGCGCAGGCGTTCAAGAATTTCATCCGAAGAGCCGACGATATCGCGGGCGAAAAGCGTACGTCGTTCGCCCTGGGGTGAAAGCGTGCGCTCATAGCGGCCGGCGGCGTAGTCTGTGTAGCGTTTGCGGGTAATCGCATCCGCGCTGTCGAAGGGCACGATGACCCGGCCGAGCGCCACCCGCCTCGTATCGCCGCCACAGGCGCGATAGGTTTCCAGCTGACGCGATTGCGCAACGAAGAAATCGTCGGTCTGCTCGCCCGTGGTGACATTGCCGATCAGCAGATTGAAGCCGTTGCGGCCGGCCCATTCGGCCGAGCGCAGCGAACCGCCGCCATACCAGATGCGATCGATCAGGCCCTTCGCATAGGGCTGAAGCCGCGGACGCTGCGGGCCGAACGGCGTCTTGATGACCGTATCCCGATTGCCGAGATAGGTACCCCTCAGATTGTCGGCAAAGCGCAACACCCGCTGATGGGAGAAATCGTGGCTCTCCCAATCGCCATCGAAAGCAAGCGGCCCGATCAGATCCGCATGCAGCGGACGGCCGGCACTCAAGCCGATGTTCAACCGTCCGCGCGACAGCACATCCACGGTCGCCAGATCCTCGGCAAGGCGATAAGGGCTTTCATAACCGATGGGAATAACGGCGGTGCCGAGTTCGATGTGGCGCGTGCGCTGCGTCGCCGCAGCGAGGAAAGCGCTCGCGGAGGAAATGCCCGGCTCCAAATGCCGCTGGCGAACCCAGGCGCTGTTGAAACCCTTCTGCTCTCCGTATTCGAGCAATTGCAGGGTCTGCTCCAGGCCGGCGAGCGGATCCTCGTCCGGATAATTGCCAGGCGTGAGAAAGCCGATATGGCTGATCGATGGGGCTTGGCGGCTCATGCGGCTGTCTCCTCAAAATTTCGGCAGGCCCGGCGGATTGGTTTCCGACTTCGGCAGGGCTTCTTCGGCAAGATGCCAATGGTCGAGGATCTTGGCGTAGGTGCCATCCTTGATCAGCCCGTTCGTTGCGATGGTGAGCGCCTCCGCGAGACCGCTGCCCTTGCGCGTCGTGATCGCGACATCCGAGCGATCCGGCCAACCAGCGCTCAGCGTGCCCACGCGCTTGATGTCCTTGTCGCGAGCAGCGATGTAGACAAGCTGGGCATGCGGCTGCACGATGACATCGGCGCGGTTGGACCGCAGAGCTAGAAGGCTCGCTGCATCGTCGTCGTAATATTGGAGTTCTATCGGCTTCAAGCCAGCTTTAACATCCTCATCGCTCCATTTCAGCAGGATGCGCTCCTGATTGGTGCCAGCACCGACGATGATGCGAAGACCGGCCGCATCCTTCGGTTCCTTGATCGACGTGATCTTGCTGTCATTCTTGACAAAGAAGCCGTGCAGGCCTTGCCGATAAGTGGAGAAATCGAACTTCTCCTTGCGCTGCTCGGTGACGCCGACATTGGAGATGACGGCATCGTATTTGCCCGATGTCAGCCCCAGCGGCCAGTCGATCCAGGCGACTGGCACGAGCTTAAGTTTGAGACCGAGCGCATCGGCGACGGCATAGGCATAATCGGGATCGGCGCCCACCACCGTCTTGGCGTCCGTCGCATAGGTCGCAAGCGGCGGGCCGCCTGGTGCGACTGCGACGGTGAATGTGCCTGGTGTGACGAACTTGAAATCCTTTGGGATAGTGGCAATCGCCGCTTCGTTTTTCGCCGCGTGAAGGCGTCCGGGCTGTTCCGGGCTCAAATCGAAATCTTCGGCCGCCATTGCCGGAGCAAGACCGGTCAAGGCAAGCGCCGCTGCGGCTGCCAGCATAGTTTTGAAGTTAATGCGTATCGTCACGGAACCTGTATCTCCATTTGAGATGAATGCGAGCGGACCGACGTGAGCCCCACTGACGCCGGTCCGCCCGACCAACATTACGAACCGCTTTTCGGCAGGCCCGCAGGGTTGGTCTTGGATTGATCGACCGCTTCGGCTGTCAGGCTCCAGCGCTTCAGCACTTCGCCATATTTACCGTCCTTGATCAGATCATTGAGTGCGAGGGTGACGGCATCGGCAAGGCCAGCACCTTTTTTCGTCGTGACGGCGATCTCGGCCGTTAGCGGCCAACCGCCGGAGACGGTGCCGACAAGCTTCCTCGTGCCGTTGATGGCCGCCTTATAGGCCTGCGTCGCATTCGGATTGAACTCGACATCGGCTCGACCGGACTGCAAGGCAAGATCGGCGGCGGCGCGATCATCATAATACTGCACCTCGATAGGCTTCAGGCCGGCTGCCACATTCTGCCGGTCCCATTCCAGAATGATCTTCTCCTGATTGGTGCCGGCACCGGTGATCACCTTGAGACCCGCGACATCCTTCGGCTCCTTGATCGAGGTGATCTTGCTGTCGGCCTTCACATAAAAGCCGAGCACGTCCCTGCGATAGGTGGAGAAATCGAATTTCAGCTTGCGCTCTTCCGTGACCGTCACGTTGGAAATGACAGCATCATATTTCCCGGAGGAGACGCCGAGCGGCCAGTCCTCCCAGGCAACCGGCACCAGATCGAGCTGCAAGCCGAGGGAGTCGGCAAGCAATTGCGCGATATCGGGATCGGTGCCGACGACCGTCTTCGCGTCGGTCGCGTAGGTGGCGATCGGCGGATCCCAAGGGTTGATCGCGACCGTGAATTTGCCGGGATTGACGAACTTGAAACCCGGCGCAATCGCCTTGATCGCTGCCTCGTCCTTCTCGGCCCGGATGCGATTGGATGTATCCGGGCTCAGGTTGAACTTTTCGGCCGCAATCGTCGGCGTCCCACTCATCGCTACCGCCGTTAGAACGCCGGCAACGATATATCTTGCTCTCTCAATGAATGTCATTTCCCTTCTCCTTTTTCAATTATAAGTTGTTTATGCTACCATGATGATCCGGACGCCTGCTGCGTCAGAGCGTCGAATGCTTGCCTGCGACTGCTAGAGAACCTTGGCGAGGAAAGCGCGCGTGCGCGGATGTCTCGCATCGTTGAGGATCTGTGTGGGCGTGCCGGATTCGATAATGTGGCCGCCCTCCATAAAGACGATGCTATCGGCGACCTCGCGCGCAAAGGCGATCTCGTGGGTGACGATGACGAGCGTCGTGCCGGTGCGCGCAAGCTCCTTGATCACATCGAGCACTTCGCCGACGAGTTCAGGATCAAGTGCCGAGGTCGGCTCGTCGAAAAGAAGAACCTTCGGTCGCAGTGCCAGGGCACGAGCGATGGCGACACGCTGCTGCTGGCCACCGGAAAGCTGACGGGGATAGGCATCGATCTTGTCGCTAAGACCCACGCGAGCGAGAAGCTCTTGCGCAAAGGCGGTCGCTTCGTCGCGGCTCATTCCGCGCACCTGGATCGGAGCCTCAATAATGTTTTCTAAAACAGTAAGATGTGGAAACAAGTTAAAGTTCTGAAAGACCATGCCGATGTCGGTGCGGCGCTTCAGAATGTCCTTTTCCTTGAGCTCGTAGAGCACCTCGCCCTTTTGCGTATAGCCGACCAGCTCGCCATCGACGGAAATGAAGCCGCTATCGACGCGCTCGAGATGATTGATGGCGCGCAGCAGCGTCGATTTTCCCGAGCCTGACGGGCCGATAATGGCCGTAACGCTTCCCGCCGCCAGGTTAAGCTCGACATCGTCTAGGACCTTCAGCGTGCCGAAGCTCTTCGAAATACCATGGATGCGCACGGCACCACCCTTGGCCCGAAGATCCGTCACGCTGCGAAAAGCGGCGAGTGCCTCGGTGTCCGATCTGGTGCCTGCCGCGGCGGCAGGCAGCGGCCGCTGGAAGCGGCGGAAGAATGCCTGGAATGGCAACGGCGTCGGATTGCGCACCGCACCCCTGGAGAAATAGCGCTCGATATAGTGCTGGGCGATCGACAGCACCGTCATGATGACGAGATACCAGACCGTCGCAACCATCAGCAGCGGAATGACTTCCAGATTGCGGCGATAGATGACCTGTACCGTGTAGAAGAGCTCCGGCAGAGCGAGCACGTAGACCATGGAGGTGCTCTTGGCGAGGCCGATGATCTCGTTGAAACCCGTGGGAAGGATCGAGCGCATCGCCTGCGGCAGAACGATGCGGAACGCCTGGCGGCGGCGAGACAGGCCAAGGGATGCGGCCGCTTCCAGCTGCCCCTGATCGACCGACAGAATGCCGCCGCGCACGATTTCGGCAAAGAAGGCCGACTGGTTCAGCGTCAGGCCGAGAAAGGCCGCGGCAAACGGCGTCAGAAGCCGCGTGGTCGGATAATCGAACAGGATCTTGTCGCTGAACGGGACTCCGATGCTAATGGTTTCATAGAGATAGCCGAGATTGTTGAGAACCAGCAGCAGCACGATCATCGGGATGGAACGCAGCAGCCAGATGTAACCCCAGGAGAGGCTTGCCAGCAGCGGCGACTTCGAGACGCGCGCCAGCGCCAAGGCCGTTCCGAGGATAGAACCCGACACCGCCGCAAGTGCTGTCAGAAGCAACGTCCTGCCAAGACCAACCAGCACCGGCTCCGCAAAGAACCACTCGGCGAAGACACCCCAGCCCCAGCGCGGATTGGTGAAGGTGGAATAGAGGACGACCGCTATGACGAGTGCGGCAAAGATCGTGCCGGCGGTTCGCCCAGGATGCCTCGCCGGCACGATGCGATAACGCGAATAATCTGTCTTCGTCTCGGCGGCCCCAGTGCCTCGATCGACACCCACAAAATCCGTCGTTAGCGCCATGATCCTTACCCCTTTTTGATTGTCGTTGATCCGCTACGCATTACCGGCCGGCGGCTGCCAAGCGCTGCTGCGAGCCCGAGGTTTCGGCGATATAGGCCAGAGCCAAATGGCTGATATCCTTCTCGAAAGGGAGGCTCTTGTAGATTTCCGGATCGACGGAGGTATCGAACAGGGCTGTATAGCCGTTGTTGAGGTAAAGACCGACCGCCTCGGGTTGGCGAAAGCCTGTCGTCAGGTAGATGCGGCGATAGCCCTGCCGCGCCGCCTGGGCCTCCAGTTCGACCAGCAGCCTACGCGCCAATCCCTGACGACGGAGATCATGCCGCGTCCAAATCCGTTTGAATTCGGCGGTTTGGTCGTCATAGTGCTTGAAAGCGCCGCCGCCGATCGTCTCCCCGTTTCGGAGAAGGAGCAGGAAATTGCCATGCGGTGGCGCGAAGGCCTCCGGCGGATAGCGGTTGAGTTCGGCAGCCGCCCCTTCAGCGTTGAAATAGTTGCCGTAGCGGCTGTCATATTCATGGATCAGTTCGTCGATCAGCGGCTTGGCGCGCGGGTCCAGCGTGGTCGTATAAAGAAACGTGTCGCTCATGTCGTTCGTCACCCGTTATCATTCGCGAGGAAGGCTTCGGCGAGCCGCACCCAATAGCGGGCTGCCGGCGCGATGATCGCGTCGTTGAAATCGTAGCGGGCGCTGTGCAGCGGCGCGCTATCGCCATTGCCGACGAAGAGGTAGCTCCCGGGCTTGGCCTGCAGCAGGAAGGCAAAGTCTTCGCTCGCCGTCCGCGGCCGGAAATCCGCCTCGACGGCCGCACTTCCAAGCGCCTGCAAGGCGACATTCCTGGCGAATTCTGTCTCTTCGGCATGATTGACGAGTGCGGGAAAACCGAGACGGTAATCGACTTCGGCCGCAGCGCCGAAGCTTTCCGCCTGCGCACGCGCGAGTGCGGGAATCCGCTCCTGCAATCTGGCCCGGACGGTCTTATTGTAGGCGCGCATGGTCAGCTTCATCTCCACGCTTTCCGGGATGACGTTCGAAGCCGAACCGGCATGAATGGAACCGACCGTCGCGACCGCCATCTCCTGAGGATCGATATTGCGCGAGACGACGCTTTGCAGGGCCGTGATGAACGAGGCTGAAGCCAGCACCGGATCGACTGCACGATGCGGCTCTGCGCCATGCCCGCCCTTTCCGACGATCGTGATGACCGCCTTATCGACGGAGGCCATCGCGGGGCCGGCTACGAAACCGAACTGCCCCGACGGCACGCCGGGCCAATTGTGCAGCCCGAAGACCGCATCGACCGGAAACCGATCAAAAAGCCCTTCGGACAACATCTTACGCGCGCCGGCTCCAATCTCCTCGGCCGGCTGGAATATCAGCCGCAGCGTGCCGCTGAAATTGCCGCTTTCTGCGAGGTAACGAGCAGCAGCGAGCAGGATCGAAGTATGTCCGTCGTGGCCGCAGGCGTGCATGACGCCTGGATTGGCGCTCTCATAATCAAGTCCAGTCGCTTCCTCGATCGGCAGCGCATCCATGTCGGCGCGGATGCCGATACTGCGGTTGCCATTGCCTCGTCTCAGAGTCGCGACCACGCCTGTCCCGGCTATGCCGGTCGCGACTTCATAGCCCCAATCGGCAAGCAGCGAGGCCACTTTCTTGGCGGTGCGATGCTCCTGAAAAGCGAGTTCGGGATATTGATGCAGGTCGTGCCTGAGCGCGACGATCTCATCGAGATAGGCGGCAATCCCTGTCTCGATTGGATCGGTAATCGAAGCGGTCTTGATGATGGCGTTCATGGTGATCGTCCCGGCTCAGGCGCCTACGGCCTTTGCGGGCGCGATGTTTGAATCCTCTGCCGCATAACGGCTTTCGCGATATGGGAGCCCGAGATGATCGCGGAGCGTCTCGCCTTTCAAAGCGGGATCGAAATAGCCGCGCTCGGTCAGAATCGGCAGGACATGCCTGGAGAAATCGTCGAAGCCTTCACCGATGACGGGGAAGCCGAGGATGAAGCCGTCGGCGCCCTCTTCGTCCACCCAGCGGATGATCTCATTGGCGATGTGCTCGGCGGTGCCGATGAAGGAGGTTCGCGGCGTGGCAGCATCGAGCGCCACTTCGCGCAAGGTAAGCTCCTTCTCCCGCGCGGTCTTCTTGATGCGGTCGGTCGTGGCGCGGAAATTGTTGCGGCCGATATCGCCGAGATCGGGGAAAGGCTCGTCCAGGGGATAGGCGCTGAAATCATGATGATCGAAGAAGCGGCCGAGATAGGCCAGTGCCTCTTCGATGGTGACGAGGTTGCGGATCGCCTGGTACTTGGCCTCCGCCTCCTCCTGCGTTGCGCCGACGATCGGCCCTATGCCGGGAAAGATGCCCACATCGGCCGCACTGCGGCCATGCGCGATCGCGCTCTGCTTCACCTGCTTGTAGAAGGTCTTTGCGTCTTCCAGCGGTCCGCCATTGGTGAAGACGGCATCGGCGTGCTTGCCGGCAAGTCGGATGCCGGAATCGGAGGCGCCCGCCTGGAATACCACCGGCTGCCCCTGCTTGGAGCGGCCGATATTGAGGGGGCCTTCGATGCGGAAGAACCGGCCCTTGTGGTTCAGGCGATGCAGCTTGGTTTTGTCGGCGTAGACGCCGGTCTCGCGGTCGCGCACGAAGGCATCGTCATCCCAGGAGTCCCACAGACCCTTGATGGCGTCGAGATACTCGTCGGCGATCTCGTAGCGCAATTCATGCTCGGGATGCTCGCGGCTATAGTTTCGGCCCGAGCCTTCGAGCGGAGACGTCACGGCATTCCAGCCGGCGCGGCCGCCGCTGATGAGATCGAGCGAGGCGAATTGCCGGGCAATGGTGAAGGGATCGCTATAAGAGGTCGAGACCGTGCCCACGAGGCCGAGCTTCGTTGTAAAGGCGGCAAGCGCGGACAGAATGGTCAGCGGCTCGAAGCGGTTGAGGAAATGCGGGATCGATTGCTCGTTGATATAGAGCCCGTCCGCGACGAAAGCGAAGGCGATACCGGCCTCTTCGGCCTTGCGGGCCGTCTTGACGAAGAAGTTCAGATTGGTGCTGGCATCGGCCGGAACGCTTGGATGCTTCCAGGCATTCATGTGGCCACCCGGGCCTTGCAGCATGATACCGAAGGTAACGTGTTTTTGAACCATGATGATCCTCCTGGGACAGGCCGTTCAGGCAACGAGGGAAAGGCGTTCTTTGGCGAGCAATTCTATGGAGTTCAGCCGTTCGGCCGCGGTCAGCGCCGGCGTGTCGAGCACGAATTCCTCGACACCATAACGGCGATGAAACGCGTCGAGTTCGCCGCGGATCTGCGCCGCCGTGCCATGCAGTACGCTCGGCACCTTCTCTTCGGTCCGGAACTCCGAGAAGCCCGCCTGACGCGCGAATTCCGCCGCCTGCTCCTGGGTGCCGACATTGACGCTCTGGCCGTTAGGCAGGAAGAGCTTGACGATGCGCAGCTGCCCGACGCGCTCGCGGGCATGGGCCTCGCTTTCCGCAGCAAAGGCGGCAAGCGCTAGGATCGGCACCTTGCCATCCGTCGCGCTGGCGTAAGCTTCAAACGTATTGCGCAGATTTTCCGGATCACCGTTCAGATGGCCGGCAAACACCAGCCTCCAACCCTTCTCCGCGGCAAGCTTCGCGCTTTCGACGCTGGCGCCGAGAAGGAAGCGCTCGGGCGCGCGCGGCGGAAATGGTGTCGCCAGCGCGCCATCGGAATGAGGATCGGCCGCGAAATAGGTGTTGATATCAGAGAGCTGTTCGGCAAAATCCGGCTTCTTCTCAGGATCGAAAGCGCGCTGCAATGCGCGGGTCGAAAGCGGAAATCCGCCCGGCGCCTTGCCGACACCGAGATCTACACGCCCCGGCGCCAGTGAGGCCAGGAGGTTGAAAACCTCCGCAACCTTGTAGGCGCTGTAATGCTGCAGCATGACGCCGCCGGAACCGATGCGGATCCTTGAAGTCCGCGCAAGAAGATGAGCGATCAGGACTTCCGGAGCCGAACTTGCGAGGTTCGCCATATTGTGATGCTCGGCGACCCAGAAGCGATGATAGCCGAGCTCCTCGGCCCGGATGGCCAAGCGAGCCGTGGCGCCGAGCGCATCGGTGGCGTTGAGCCCCTGTTCGATCGGGCTCTTGTCAAGAAGGCTGAGGAGATAAGTCATGCCGTTTCATCCATGTTTGCGCCCAATGCCGACCATGAAGCGCCATAGTCTATAAAAAACATAGATTTTAAGTTATTTAAGAAACAGCTTTCTTTTTCTTTCGCCGGATGCGGAAAAAATCAGCAGCGCCCAAAGGCGGCATCGATGGATGCCGCTGCAGGTTCCAGTGACAGGATCGAGCGCCTGTTGGGACTAAGCCTGTTCAAGGAAGAGCATAGCGTCACAGGCCGTTACCGATCATTTCGACCGGCTGTGATGCCTCTCACGACGGAAAGACGGCGCAATCGACAGCGATGGACGCAATAGATTGCCAAAACCCGCAAATCAGTTCACCTTTCACCTATGCCCGATATCGCACGACCATTCGTGACCGATGATGATCCCGACCGGGACATTCGCTGCCAGGACGCGCTGCAAGCCGCTTTTCGAGAGTTGCTGAATGCCGCGACCCTGGCGGGATGGTCGGAGCGTGAAGTTGCCTTGGCGATTGCCGAGCTCGCGGACAAGCATTTGCTCTCGCTTGAGACCCATGACAATACCGACGCCCTCATCGCGCTGCTGCGGCGAATGACCTAGTCAGCCAACCGTCCACCTGCAGGGAGGTCGATCGTTGCGGTGCTCAATGCATGCCGCCGCCACCCTCCTTGAGATCGACATTGCTCAGGATCAGCGCAAGCGGAATGGCGCAGAGCACGATCAGCATCAGCACATGAAATACATCGATATAGGCGAGGAAGCTCGCCTGGGTCTGCACCTGCTGTCCTATCCAGGCCGTCGCCTGCGCCTGGGCATCCGCTATGGTCGCACCTTTCTCGGCAAAATAGCGCGTCATGGTTCGCAGCGTCTCCTGATAGGCCGGCGACGATGGCGTGACATGCTCCACCAGGCGGCTCTGGTGCCACTGCTCCCGATGCGCCAGGACATTTGACGCGATACAAACGCCGATGGAGCCGCCGATGTTGCGCGCGGCATTGATCATGGCCGACGCCTGATTGGTCTGCTCGGGCCTCAAACCATAGTAGGAGGCGGAAGTGATGGGGATGAAGATCAGCGGCAGGCCAAGCCCGATATAGAGACGAGACCAGACGAAGAAGCTGAAGTTCAGACCAGGATAGAGCCGCGTCAGCTGCCACATGGACATCGCAATGATCGCCGCACCGATGGCGATCAGATATTTCGGCTGAACCAAGGAATTCACGCGACCGGCAACAAACATCATGACCATGGTCACGATCCCGCCCGGTGAAAGCGCCAGGCCTGCCCAGGTCGCTGTATATCCGTAGTTCTGCTGCACGACCTCTGGGATGAACTGCGTCGTCGCGATCAGGATTGCGCCGGTTGCCATCATCACGATGAAACAGGAGCCGAATTGCCGGGTGCCGAGCAGCCACCCATCGATGATCGGATTCGCCTTCGTCAGAACCCACGGTATGGCAGCCAGGAAGGCGAGAACGCATATGGCGACCATGACGATGATGAAGTCGGAGCCGAACCAGTCATCGGTCTGTCCCCGATCCAGGATGAGTTCCAGCGAGCCGAGAAAGGTCGCCACCAGCAGAAAGCCGATGAGATCGAAACGCACGCCCTTCCGGCGGAATTCCTCGCGCATGCTCCTCGTCTTCGGGGTCTCCTTCAACAGCACATAGACGAGCACGAAGGCGAATATGCCGACAGGCCCATTGATGAGGAAGCACCAGTGCCAGGAAAGGTTATCGGAGAGATAACCGCCCAAGGTCGGTCCGATGACCGGCGCGACGACCACGGCGACACCGAAGAGTGCAAAAGCCTGACCACGTTTTGCCGGCGGAAAAGCATCGGCAAGGATCGCCTGCGAGGTCGGCACCATGCCGCCGCCGGCAAAACCCTGTATGACGCGGAAAATCAACAGCACCTGGAGATTCCACGACAGACCGCACAGAACGGAAGCGATCGTGAATGTCACCAGGCACAGGAGATAGAACCGACGGCGTCCAAACCGTTCGGCGAAATAGCTGCTGGCAACCAGCACGATGGCATTGGAAACGAGATAGGTCGTGACCACCCAGGAGGCTTCGTCAGAGCTGACGGCGAGGCCGCCTGAAATGTAGCGCAGCGCCACGTTGGCAATCGTAGTGTCCAGCACTTCCATGAAGGTTGCCAGCGACACCACCACGGCGATTAGCCAGGGATTCGTGACTTGCGCGGGTGACGCTCCTCTTCCACCCGCTGCCGCGCCTGCATCGCTCATCTCGCTCAGCTCCTCGGGCGTACCGTCACTGTCGGCACCACGGACATGCCGGGGCCGATTGCAACATCAGCGGGCCATCTGTCGACGATGATCTTGACCGGCACGCGCTGCGTGACCTTGACGTAATTGCCGGTCGCGTTTTCTGCTGGCAACAGCGAAAAGGCAGTGCCAGAACCCGGCTGAACCGATGCTACCTTTCCGTGGAGCGTGTGGTTGGGATAGGCATCGATCGTGATGTCCACCGGCTGACCCGGCCGCATGTCTGTGAGCTGCGTCTCCTTGAAGTTCGCCGTGATCCAGACCTCGTCGGGAACGAATGTCGAGATCGCCTGCCCTGCCTCCACATATTGCCCCTTGGCGCCGGTAAGGCGTACGATGCGCCCCGGCTGAGCCGCCGTGATCGTCGTGTAATTAAGGTTCTGCTGCGCTTCTTCGGCCTGTGCCTGCGCCTGCTTGAGGCTTGCGAGCGCACTGGATTTCTGCGCTTCGGCAACGGCTTTGTTCTTCAGCGCCGAGGTAATATTTGCCTGCATCTGGGCAAGACTTGCCTGATCCTGCTGCAGGGTTGCCGTAGCCTGTTGCACGGCCTGCACGCTGCCGGAGCCGGTCTTGACCAGTTGCTGCTGGCGATTGGATTCCTGCTGCGCAAACTGCAGCGCGGCGGTGGCGGAATTCTGTTGCGCCCTGGCGACGTCGACGGCGGCGCTCGCCGCCTCGATCTGCGCGCCGGCGCTGTCGACCGAGGCCTTTGCCACCTCTACCTGCCCGTTCGCCTGATCGAGCGCGATCTGATAGTCACGCGGATCGATCCTCAAGATGACATCGCCCGCTTTGACGGACTGGTTATCGGTCACCGGAACCTCGGCAACATAGCCGGATACCTTGGCAGCAACCGAAAAGCTGCGCGCATCGACAAAGGCATCATCCGTCGACTCGTAGGGATAGAAATAGATCTTCCAGACGAACCATGCGGCTACGATCAGTGCGAGCAAAACGACAATGCCGAGCAGAATGGAAAGAGGATGACGGCGAATGAAGGATGGGCGCTTTTCAGCCGGTGCCTCATTCTCGCGGCCGGTGCCATCAACAGGCTGCTGCTTCAGCCGATCCGGCTTGGTTTCCGCAATATTGGGTTGATTGTCCGCCATAACATGACCTTTGCTTGCTGTTCTGCAGTTGCGTCTGGAGAGGATTGTCAGTGCCGCAGAAAACTTCGGATCTTTTTGAGATCCCGAATGAAGGTGAGCCGGTTCTTTTCCCGCTCGTCCGCTTCCCTGATCCGCAAGAGCGCCGAAGGATGAATGGTCACTAGGACATCGAGTTTTCGCGACGGACGCAGAATCTGGCCACGGTCGCGCATGACTTTAACTTTCGAGCCGAGCAGCGAGGATACGGCCGTCGCCCCAAGCGCGACGACAAGTTTCGGCTTTAGTAATTCGAGCTCTGCTCCCAGCCACCAGGCGCAGCGCTGCACCTCGCCGGCATTGGGCCTGGCATGCAATCGCTTCTTGCCGCGCATCTGATATTTGAAATGCTTCACGGCGTTGGTGACATAACAGCGGTCTCGATCCACGCCGGCTTCTTCAAGGCATTCATCAAGGAGCCTGCCCGCCGGTCCGACAAAAGGCTGGCCGGCCACATCCTCCTTATCGCCCGGCTGTTCGCCGACCAGCACGATGTCGGCCTGGGCCGGCCCTTCGCCGAACACAAGATGAGTGGCGTTGCGATAGAGATCGCAGCGTGTGCAGGATCGAGCATCTTCATGCAGCTCATCAAGTGTCTCTGCATTCGCATGCTCATAAGTGAGCGATGGGCCTGCGCCGGCCGAAGGAAATCTATCGAGCATTGGGGGCTCGCTATGGTTCCAGATTCTATGACGATGAACTAATCGTCCTTCTGTTTGTTCCATGCGGGATGCTCATCACAAGGGAACACCCTTCCCAGGTGCTCGTTAAGACAGTGAGACCACGAGAACGGAGACCCGCCATGAACAGCGAAAGTAAAACCGGCTCCTTTGCATTGACCGCATTCTTCGACGACGAATATGACGCGGAAGCTGCAGCTCAGGTGTTGATGGATGCCGGTATCCCGAAGGACGCGATCACCATGACACCGGGCAACCGGCCCGATACCTCACCGACCGATCACATGGGCTTTCTGGATGCATTGACGGACATCTTCTTTCATGAAGAGCAGCGCGCCGCCTATGCAGCCGCCCTCGAACGAGGAGGAACGCTCGTCACGGTGCAGGAAATGAATGAGGCGCAGCATAATATCGCGCTGCCGATTCTGACGGAAAGAGGCCAGATCGATCTCAACGAGCGCGAAAGTGCCAGTTAGGCGGCGGGGCTTTCGCTTTGCTATGGGAATGACCGATCTCGAGCAGAGTTCAGGATTTTGACGCGTTCCTGAGCATCGCTACTTATGTCGGCTTCGCTCCACCGAAAAGGCGCTAGCCCTGTCATCTTCGTGAATTCAGACAAACAATTCCTATAATAATCTATAAAAATAGTTTGCTATTTCTATCGATCCTGCCCCCGATTTCGTTAGGTTCTACGCATTGCATTCAGGGAACCGCTGGAAAATCTGATCCGGCCAAGGGGACTAGTCATGAAATTCAACACACTGATCGCTGCGGCCGTCTTAGGTCTCGCCAGCATTTCCTTGGCGGCCGGCGCGGCCGCTGCCGACAAGAAGGTCGTCGTCGCCTATCAGACCGATGCCTTGCCCTCCTCGGTCGCGATCGCCAATGGCGATTTCGCGAAGGAGACCGGCTATGAGATCGACTTCCGCAAATTCAATTCCGGAGCGGAGATCTTCGCCGCCATCGCGTCCGGCGACGTCCAGATCGGCTATGTCGGCTCAAGCCCGTTTGCTGCAGCCGCCTCGCGCGGGCTGGAGGTGAAGGCATTCTACCTCTCGTCCATCTCCGGCGTCGATGAAGCTCTGGTGGTACGCAATGGCTCCGGCATCAACACGCTTGCCGATCTGAAGGGCAAGAAGCTCGCGGCAGCACCGGTCTCCACCGACCACTATCAGCTGCTCGCCCTCATCAAATCCCTTGGCCTGAGCGAAAAGGACGTGCAGGTCTTTGCCATCCCGCAGCCGGAAATCGTCGCAAGCTACAATCGCGGCGATATCGACGGCGGCTTCGTCTGGGACCCGGCACTCACCGAGCTGAAGAAGAACGGCAAGGTGCTGGTGACCTCCAAAGATGTCGCCGACAAGGGCGCTCCGACATTTTCCGCCTGGGTCGCAACCTCGAAATTCGCAGCAGACAACCCACAATTCCTGAAGGCCTATGCCTCGGTGATCAACAAATACTACGCCTCGTTCGCAGCCGATAAGGCAGCCTGGGGACCGGACAGCGACAACGCCAAGGCGCTCGCCAAGCTTCTGGGCGGCACGGCAGACCAGCAGGCAGCAGCGCTCAAGAACCTCACTCTGCTGACGCCCGACGTGCAGGCATCGGCCGCCTGGCTCGGTGGCGGTGATCAGTCCGGCGCGGCAAAAATCCTCAAGGACACGGCAGCCTTCCTGAAGAGCCAGGGGAAAGTCTCCGAGGTTCTACCGAACTACGGCGCATTCGTCACCGCCGACGCGCTCGTCAGCGCAAGCAACTGATCCTCCCTGGCGTCGGCGCGCTTGTCGCGCCGGCGTCGCAATATCGAGAGAGCCCATGCTTCAAGTCGACCATGCAAGCGTCTTCTTTGCAGCGCGTGACGGCAGAACCGTTCACGCGCTCGATCGCGTTTCCTTCAACATTCCGGAGCGCGGTATCGTCGTGGCGCTCGGCGCGTCCGGCTGCGGCAAATCCACCCTGCTCAATGCGATTGCCGGTTTCCTGCCGCTTTCGGAGGGACGGATTACGCTCGACGGCAGGCCGGTTTCCGGTCCCGGCGCTGATCGCGGCGTCGTTTTCCAGAAGGATTCGCTGCTGCCATGGAAGTCCGTCATCGACAATGTGGCCCTCGGTCTGCAATTTGCCGGACTGGGCAAGCGGGAACGCCGCGATCGCGCATCCGAGCTTTTGCGGCTGGTGGGCCTCACCGACTTTGCCAATGCTCTACCCTATGAATTATCGGGCGGCATGCGCCAGCGCGTCGGCATTGCCCGGGCACTCGCCACCGATCCCGACATATTGCTGATGGACGAACCCTTCGGCGCGCTCGACAGCCTGACGCGCGAGCAGATGCAGGAGCTGCTGGTCTCCGTCTGGGCCAGAACCGACAAGCGCATCTTCTTCATTACCCACTCGATCGAGGAAGCGCTGTTTCTCGGCACGGAGGTTCTCGTCATGTCTCCGAGGCCGGGGCGTGTCGTTGCGCGTTTCGAGCTTGATTTCGTGCATCGTTTTGCCGCCAGCGGCGATACGAGAGCGATCCTGTCTTCTCCCGAATTCGGCAATCTTCGGGACGAAATTCGCGCCATCCTCCACAGTGCCGACAACATCAGGAGTGCGGCATGAGCGATGTCATCGAAACGCACTCCGCTACCGTTTCTCAAAGGGAAACACAACCGAAGCTGGTTCGTGTTCCCGGCTTCGGCGTTGGCGAGAAACCCACCATCGCCATCAGCATCGTGACTGCAATCGTCTGCCTGGCATTGTGGTGGCTCGTCGCCGAGCTCGGCCTGGTATCTCATCTCTTCCTGCCTCGCCCCGATGAAGTGCTGACGCAGATCGGTGTCGTCTACCGCGATGGTTATGCCGGCGCTTCGCTTTCCGAACATATATTGGCAAGCCTGTTCCGCATCGTCGTCGCCGCGGCCATCGCGATCGGGGTCGGCATTCCTGTCGGTCTGCTGATGGGGCTCAACCGCTGGGCAAAGGGAATTCTCGATACGCCGATCGAATTCTATTGGCCACTGCCACCCCTTTCCTATCTGCCGCTGATGATCATATGGCTTGGGATCGGCGAGACCTCGAAGATCACCCTTCTCGTGCTTGCCATGTTCGCGCCCATTTGCCTGTCCGCCCAAGCCGGCGTGCGTTCGCTGCCCCTGGAGCGGGTCAATGCCGCACGGTCTCTCGGCGCGAACCAGCTGCAGCTTTTCTTCAACGTCGTCCTGCCTTCGGCCCTGCCGGAAATCCTAACCGGTATCCGGATCGCCTTCGGCATCGGCTGGGGAACGCTGGTGGCGGCCGAACTCATCGCTTCGACCCGCGGCATTGGCTTCATGATCATGTCGGCATCGCAGTTCCTTGCCACCGACGTCGTCTTCGTCGGCATCGGCATCATTGCGGTCTGTGCCTTCGCCTTCTCGACCGCCGTCCGCATTCTTGAAGCAGTGCTCGTCCCTTGGAAGGGCAAGCTTTAGACTCAAGAGAGATGAGCCGAGGATTCACCGCGGCTCTCCTCGCCACAAATCCCTTATCAATTCAGACAGACCGACAGGCGCAGGCATGAGCGATAACAGCGAATTTCTCTGGTACATCCCGAACGACGTCAAGCCGGGTCACCGCGGCGATTCTGCCGTCGAAAACCACAACAGCCTGGAAACGCTCACGAGCCATGCCAAGGCGCTGGAGGATCACGGCTGGAAGGGTGCATTGATCGGCACCGGCTGGGGCCGGCCCGACACCTTCACCGTGGCGGCCGCACTTGCTGCGCGCACCACCAGCTTCGAGCCGCTCATCGCAATCCGCCCAGGCTATTGGCGCCCGGCGCACTTCGCTTCCGCTGCTGCCACGCTGGATCAGCTGAGCGGCGGCCGGGTGCGCATCAACATCGTTTCCGGCAAGGACAATCTTGCCGCCTATGGCGACAGTGAGGGCGATCAAGCCCATCGCTATGGCCGGACCAAGGAATTCATGCGGCTTACCCGCAAGCTCTGGACCGAAGAGAATGTCACCTATGAGGGAGAACACTTTCGCGTCAGCGAATCCACGGCTGCGCCGCGCATCGAGCCTCGCGATAAACGTCTGCATCCCAGGCTCTATTTCGGCGGCGCTTCGGATGCTGCAGAACGCGTTTCCGCCACGGAGGCAGATGTTCAGCTTTTCTGGGGCGAGCCACTCGCCGACATTGCCGAGCGGATCAGCCGACTGAAGGCATTAAGCAGGGACCTTGATCGCGATCTGCCACCGCTGGAATTCGGGCTGCGCATTACGACGCTGGTGCGCGACACGACGGAGCAGGCCTGGACCGATGCCGAGGCGAAAGTCGCCGAGATGGCTAAGAATAAGGGCGTCGGCTGGAACGATCACCGACAATCGATCGCAGTGGGCCAGAAACGACTGTTCGATCTCGCCGCGCGCGGCGACGTGCTTGACGACAATCTCTATACCGCCCCGGGTAAGTTCGGCGGCGGCGGTGCCGGCACAACCTGGCTGGTCGGCTCGCCAGAGGATGTCGCCCGCTCCCTGCGCAAGTACCGCGATCTCGGCATCACGCATTTCGTTCTTTCGGACACACCCTACCTCTCGGAAATAAAGCGGCAGGGTGAGCAACTGCTGCCGCTGTTGCGCGCCTGAAGGCGTGGCGCGACGAGCCAATTGAGACACAGAAATTTCGATTTCACGGCTGACCGGGATCGGCCGCCGGGGTTTCATAACGTCTTTGAATTATTTATAGTCGAGGCTAAACATCATTACACGACTCTTAATCACGAGGGAGATGAGCCGCCTTGACGAAATTGCCTGCCGCCGCGGAAAGCCGTCTTTCTTCGACCGAGATCGAGACGCATGCCGAGGCCTTTCAGAAAAGCCGCGACGATCGACGCACGGAATTGATGGAGGATTACGTCGAGCTCATCGCCGATCTGATAGAGCATGCTGGCGAAGCGCGCCAGACCGATATTGCGCAAAGACTGGGAGTAACACAGCCGACGGTTGCAAAAATGCTCAAGCGGCTCGCCGAGGAAAACCTGATCACCCAGCGCCCTTATCGTGGCGTGTTCCTGACTGAAGAAGGGCACCGCCTGGCGGTGGCAACCCGCCGGCGCCATGAGATCGTCGAGGCCGTTCTGTGCCGCCTCGGCGTCGATCCTGATACGGCAAGGAATGATGCCGAAGGCATCGAACACCATGTCAGCGAAAAGACCCTCGAAGCCTTCGAGCGTTTTTTGAAGACATGACTGACCCATACATCGGATCAACCCGATAGCGATCGGGCCAAAGAGCCATTTGGGGCACAGTTTTGACAAGAATGAGTTGAAAAGAAGCGGACAGTGACCGTCCGGCTTGACCCGCTACCTGATATCAACGCAAGGTTTACGAATGCTCGCTAAGCAGAACTTGGCGAACTGCCGGCCCTTCATTTCGCATACTTACTTTTACTGCCGGCACAGGGAATCATGATGAACGCCCAGGACTTCAGCAGCACCGTTTTCGACCTTGCCCCCGTCGCCATGTGGCTGGAGGATTTCAGCGGCGTCAAGGAGCAGTTCGAAGTCTGGCGTGCGGAAGGCGTGACGGACCTGCGTTCCTATCTGTTGGCCGACGTGCAGCGCGTCGCATCCTGCTCGCAAAAGATCAAGCTTCTTGCCGTCAATGCCAGGACGCTGGAGCTCTTCGAGGCGCCGTCCTTCGAGACGCTCGTCGAAAGCCTTTCGCGGGTCTTCCGCGACGAGATGCTGCAAAGCCATGTGAATGAGCTGGTGGCGCTCTGGGAAGGCAAGACCGAGTTTTCGGGCACCGCGATCAACTATTCCCTCGGCGGCAAAAGGCTCGACATCCAGCTACGCGGCGTCATCCTACCGGGCCACGAGACCTCGTGGAGCCGGCTGCTGCTAACGACGGAAGACGTGACGGCCCGCGAGGAGGCGAGACGGCAGGAAGAGCGGCAGCGCCGCTATGCCGAGGGCATGTTCGAGCATTCGCCGGTCTCCCTATGGGTCGAGGATTTCAGCCGCATCAAGATCCTGCTCGATGAGATCCGCCACCGAGGCATTGTCGACTTTCAGGTATTTCTCGACGTGCATCCGGAGTTCGTCCAGCAATGCATGAGCGAGATCAGCGTGCTCGACGTCAATCAGGCAACGCTCGATCTCTTCTGCGCACCAGACCGCCAGACCCTGCATCAGCGGATCGGCGAAGTGTTCCGCGATGACATGGAGAAGCATTTCCGTGGGCAATTGGTGGAATTGTGGAACGGCCGCCTCTTCCATCAGCGTGAAGTGCTGAACTACGCGCTCGACGGATCGGAGCGTCATGTCCTCCTTCAGTTTTCGGTCTTTCCCGGTTACGAGGAAGACTGGTCGCTGGTGCAGGTGGCACTCACCGACATTACCGCGCGCAAGAAGGCGGAAGCCTATCTCGAATATCTCGGCAAGCACGATGTGCTCACCCGGCTCTTCAACCGCGCCTTCTATATGGAGGAGCTCAACAGGCTGGAGCGCAAATCGCTTCGGCCGGTATCGGCCATCATTCTCGATCTGAACGGACTGAAAGAGTCTAATGACGAGAGCGGCCACGATGCTGGCGATGCGCTGCTGCGTCGTATGGGCGAGGTGCTGAACAGCGTCGTCTCCCTGCCGAACCACGCCGCCCGCATCGGCGGCGACGAATTTGCCGTTCTCATGCCAGGCGCCGATGAAATCGCGGCTGCCGCGATGGTCGAGACGATCAACGAACTGCTGAAGATCAACAATCAGTTCTATTCCAGTGCGCCGCTCAGCGTCTCCATCGGCATTGCCACGAGCCTGCCCGGCGAAACGATGGAAGCCATGATCAAGCGCGCGGATCTCGGCATGTACGAGCAGAAGAAGGCTCACTACGCCGCAGCTGCCACCATAGGTCCGCATCAGGCAAAGCACGGCGCCTGACGCTCTCGCATAGAGACCGACCCGCATAATCCATTGAAACCGTTGGGTTTCATGCGCCCGATTGCCAGGAACAAAAAACGCGACTTCTCATTTGGCTCTCTGGGAAAGATGGAGTTTTGACATGGACGATCAAACGACCAATATCGTCGTCGCCACTCGCTCGGCACTCGACCAGGCCTCGGCACTCGCGGTTCAATATGGATTTTCGCTTCTCGGCGCGATCATTCTTCTGATCGGTGGCTGGCTTCTTGCGGGCATTATCAGCCGTTCGGCCTACCGTGTCATCTCACGCATTCGCGGCATAGACGAAACGCTCGCGAGCTTCTTCCAGAATGTCCTGCACTACAGCTTGCTCATCCTTGTCTTCATCACCGTCCTTGGCCAGTTCGGCGTTCAGACAGCCTCCATCATCGCCGCTCTCGGTGCTGCCGGCCTCGCGATCGGCCTGGCACTGCAAGGCACGCTTCAAAATATCGCCGCCGGCATCATGCTGCTGATCCTGCGGCCATTTCGGGTCGGCGAATATATCGAGACGGCGAACGTCAAAGGTTACATCAAGGAGATCGGGCTCTTCGCGACGGAGATGAGGACGGCCGACGGCCTCTATCTGATGGCACCGAACTCCACGCTCTGGAACACGCCCATCATCAATCACAGCCGCGAGCCGGACCGCCGCCAGCAATTGTCCGTTGCCATGGGTGAGAAAATCGACATCGATCTTGCCCGCAAAACAATCCTGGACATCCTGAAAGGGGATCAGCGCATCAAGACCACACCCGCACCGAAGGTTTTTCTCGACGAGCTGGCCGTCGATCAAGCCGTGCTCAACATCGAATATTGGGCGATCACCACGTCGTGGTCCGATGTCCGGCACGATGTCGTCTCGAAGCTCAAGGCCAGGCTTGCCGAGCCCGACATAACGATCAAATCACCGACGGAGGCGACAGGGCCTGCCGACTGAGGTCACTGCTCGAACGCTAAGCCTGCCGCCGGCAGGGAGTCGAACCAGCGGCAGGCTTCGCGAGGTCATGACACCTCGAGCAAGATCGATGTCCTGCCCGTTCTAAACTTCCGCGAGAGGCATTTGTTCCCTGCAGCGATATGCGAAGGGTCGAACCTGGAAACCTCGCGAATCTACCATTTGATGCGGTAGTCCACCCGCACATTGCCAGCCGGCGTCAAAGTCTGCGGATCGGCGAAGGAGGCCGAGAAATTGAGGTTCGGCGCCAAAGGCTGCCGAAACGAGACCGTGCTGGAAAAGGCGCTACCGACGTCCTTCAGATTGCCGATCGCAGATAGAGACGTTCCTGTCCAGGGAACAGCAACGGTAACGGCTTGCGTTGCGGTAATGGAATTTGCCGCATTCCGCGTGCCCGCGTAATTTACGTTCAGCGACCTCGAAGTGCTCATGTCCAGATTTTCCGACACCGTCCAGCTCCGCGAGCGCTCGATGCAAAGCGTTCCCGTGCTGTTGAGCGCATCGACCCTCAACGACACCTCGCGGCGCCATTCGGTTGAAAAGCGTTTGTGATCATCGATTGCCGTGCCCCATAGGGTCGCCAGGCTACTGCTTCGTAAGATCGCGCCGGTGGCGGCGCTACCAAGCCCGAGATCCATGCCGGCACTGACATCCCAGGCCATCGGCAGCCGAAAACCAAGAGTGGTCTTGTATGTTCTGGGTGCGACCTTGACCGGCGACCAGATCATCAGATCGCTGGCTTTGGTGACCTGCGGCAAGCTGACACTCGCAAGAAGACCAAGAACGCCGCGAAGGACGCGTTTTGACTTGAAGCCCATGCTAAAGCCCGCATTCTCTGTACCCCGACCTCATGATGTTCAGGGCGCACCAAGGCAACAGCCAGATACGGAACAACCGCATTCCGGCTTCGGATTGATTTTGTTCGGTTAAGCGCCAGCAAAATTGCGGCACATCGGAGCCAAAGATTTACGGCATCCGGTTGAAGGGAATGACGCAGCTTCCAATCAAGCAGCACCCTTCGCCTGAAAGAATCCCATCCGGGGTCGCGCTTGTAAACCCCTTGATCTCATGTTTTTTGCTGCGTTGCACACATGTCGCACCTGCGACGCCGCAGCATGAAAGCGACATCACCGCGAACGGCCTGAAAAACCAGCCCTTGCCGGATAGCCAAGTCGTCATTGAAGGATGATCACATTCCCGCGAGCGGCCGCGGCGCGAAGCATCGAACCGGTGGTTCACCCCGCGCGGAGCCCAGCCTTCGTCAGAATCGGAAGCACCCGATCGCAGAAATAGGGCAGTTCCTCCGTATAGTTGACGAAGGACAAGGCGATGCCGGCATAGCCTTGCTCGGCAATGGCGATCATCTCTTCGGCAATGCGCTGCGGCGTGCCGATCAGCGGATAGCTGCCTGCTCCACCGGCAAACCGCTGGCGGTAGCGGTCATAGGCCTCGCGATCATGAGATTGCGAGAACTCCTTCTTGCCGGCCATGTGCTGGTCGACGGCAGCGTGATCGGCCATGGTCACGGCATAGAGCGTATAGTAATCCTCTGCCTCCGTCTGTGTCTCGCGGCAGACGACGTGACAGACGGTATAAACGCCGACTTGCCTGCCTTTGCCTTCCGCCCGTGCAGCGATGTCAGTCACATGCTTTCCGGCGTCATCGATCTCGGTGAAGGTGGTGAAGAGATAGTCGCAATGCGCCGCGGCAAAGTCTCGACCGGGGTCGCCGAAGGCCGCATTCATCGTCACCGGCCGTGGCGCCTGCAGGCTTGCGGGACGGCTGACGGCTTCTTTCAGATTATAGTAGCTGCCGCCATAGTCGATCGGCTCATCGGAGGCGTAGAGCCTTTCGACAACTTCCAGCCATTCGGCGGCTTGGTCGTAGCCTTTTTCGACCAGCGGCACGCCGAACATGCCGAATTCCTTCGGGTTCCAGCCACAGACAATGTTCAGCCCGGCTCGCCCCTGGCTGATATGATCGACCGTCGCAAGCGACTTGGCAGCATAAAGGGGATGGACGAGCGGTACGTGCACCGTCATGAAAAGGCCGATCTGCTCGGTCGCAGCGGAGAGCGCAGCAGCCCAGGTGAAAGTCTCGAACGACCATTCACGCACGCGGTTCTTGCCGCCGAAACCGCGCCAGCGGGCAATCGGCAGAAAGAATTCGAGCCCCGCCCGGTCGGCGATCTGTGCTGCGGTCAGATTATCCTGCCAGCCGGCCGTCCAACGCTCCGGCACGTCGGTGATCGCGAGCCCGCCATCCGCATTGGTCGAGAAAACACCGAGCTTCAGCCTGTTCGGCCCCTTCAGCGGATGCATCTTCATGGCGGCCTCCTCCTCCCGAGTTCACCTCGCGTCTATCCTGCAAAATCCGCAGCGACCCGATAGAAATGTGTTAGCGTCGTAACGAAGAATTTCAAGCTTAAAATTTTTCGATCCGTGCATACTAATCAACCACGGGGCACAAGGCTCTTGCGTCTCGCCTGTTGCGGCGCGATGCGCTTGTCTCCGGCGAAAAACGGCCCGCCGTGCCGGTCCAGTTCGCTATGCGTCAGATTGCACAATGCCTCCAACTCTCCGGCTGAGGCACGCCCGAAGGCGTCGTCGAACCTATCGGCAAGGTCCCGATCCATCTCTCGAAGCAGGCGGGGAATCCACTTGCCCCTGCCCGACCATTTGCCTCGCCCGAGCAGCATAAGGTCAGCCAAAGGCTGATAGAGTTGCGCGGCAATTGCGCGTATCTCCGGAGCCGCCCGCTCTCCATGCAGGTCATCGAGAAGATCGGTGATCTGATATTTCAGAGCATTCAGCTTCTCATCTTCCAGCTTCGGTGGGCCATTATGGAGGATGCTGGTAGCATAGTCCTTCCAGGCCTGCCCCTTGTCAGGATTTGGCCCGAGGATCTGGCCTGTCGCAACCATATGAATGATAACGGGATAGCCACGCGCAATATCGCTCTCGAAAAACCAGCTGAGTGTCTCCCGGTCGTGAACAAACACTTCGAACGGAAACTCGCCCTCGATAAAGGTCTCGCGCCAACCGGTTTCGCGATGATCGAAGACCACGACCAGATCGATGTCGGAGCCCTTTCTTCCCTCGCCTCGTATGATCGACCCTGAGGCAAAGGCAAATGAATAGCTCGTAAAACGGCTGGCGAGAACCGAACGGGTCGCCTGCATTGCCGTTTCAAATATGCTCATTTCGCTCTCCAAATATCAATTGCCGGTCCGATATGCTGACCAAGTCTGAGCAGAGGGTATCTGCTCCCCGATCTGAACGGCGTTGAGGCTGCAATAATCTGTCGACGAATGATTACGAGGCCAGAGGCAGCTCAAAGCTTCGCTTCAGCGTTTCCATTGGCACATCGGTCTTGACGTTCAATACGCTCGGGATGCGCGTCAAGTGGTCAGCCTGAAACCGCCAATAGCTGTGCAGATCAGCCGTGACGATGCGCAGGACGGCATCGCATTCGCCCGTCGTCAGATAACATTCCATGACTTCAGGAAACCGCCTGACGGCCTCCGCGAATTGCAGGGTGACTTGCGCATCCTGCGTCTTGAACCAGACACGGGCAAACACGGTAAGGCCCGCACCCACCTTTGCCGGGTCTAGGACGGCAATATAGCGATCGATGATGCCAGCATCCTCCAGCAATCGCACGCGGCGAAGACAGGGTGACGGCGACAACCCCACTTCCTTCGCGAGGTCCACATTGGAGATGCGTCCGTCGCGCTGTAGCACCCGGAGGATACGCCGATCGATCTCGTCCAAAGTCGCTGACACAATATAGCTCCTACTGCCAATCAAGTGGCATAATATGCCAAACTTTCTCGTATTATTGAACTCTTCGCAAGCTCATTGCGCAAGGATTGACCTATCGTTCCAGCCGTCAACATGGAGACGGAAGCCGATGTCGAAAAAGCTCAAGAAAGTCGTACTCGCCTATTCGGGAGGCCTGGACACATCCATCATCCTGAAATGGCTGCAGCAAACCTACGGCTGCGAAGTCGTGACCTTTACCGCCGACCTTGGTCAAGGCGAGGAGCTTGAGCCCGCCCGCCGAAAGGCCGAGCAATTGGGCGTCACAGATATCAGGATCGAAGATGTCCGCGAGGAATTCGTTCGGGATTTCGTTTTCCCGATGTTCCGGGCAAACGCGCTCTATGAGGGGCAATATCTCCTCGGCTCCTCCATCGCCCGCCCGCTCATCGCCAAGCATCTCATCAATATCGCACGCGAGGTGGATGCCGATGCCATTGCTCACGGCTCCACAGGCAAGGGCAATGATCAGGTGCGTTTCGAACTGGCGGCCAATGCGCTCGACCCGTCGATCACGATCATCGCGCCATGGCGCGAGTGGGCCATCCAATCGCGCACCCAGCTGATCGAATATGCCGAAGCGCATCAAATTCCCGTGCCGAAGGATAAGCGCGGCGAGGCTCCCTTTTCGACCGACGCTAATCTCCTGCACACCTCCACCGAGGGCAAGATCCTGGAAGACCCGGCTGAAATCGCGCCATCCCATATCTACCAGCGCACCGTCGATCCTCTGGAGGCACCCGACGAGCCGGAGATCATCGTCATCGGCTTTGAAAAGGGCGATGCCGTTTCCCTGAATGGCGAAGCGATAACGCCCGCAGGCCTCCTGACGAAGCTCAACCAATTGGGCGGCAGGCACGGGATCGGCAGAATCGATCTCGTCGAGAACCGTTTCGTCGGGATGAAATCGCGTGGCGTTTACGAAACCCCGGGCGGCACGATCCTCCTCGCCGCCCATCGCGGGATCGAATCCATCACGCTCGACCGCGCCGCTGCACATTTGAAGGACGAGATCATGCCCCGCTACGCTGCGCTGATCTACAACGGATTTTGGTATTCTCCCGAGCGGGCAATGCTGCAGGCATTGATCGATCGGAGCCAAATCCATGTCGGCGGCGAAGTGACGCTCAGGCTCTACAAGGGCTCAGCCAGTGTGATCGCGCGTACCTCGCCCGCCTCGCTCTACTCGACCGACCTCGTCACCTTCGAGGAAAGCTCCGGAGCATATGATCACCACGACGCGGAAGGTTTCATCAAACTCAATGGCCTACGTCTGAAGAGCTGGGCAATGCGAAACGCCAGGATGGCGGCATCTGCTCTTGACCTCGACTGCGCTTGAGGTTGCAAAGTGGCCGGCACACGGAGGTCAATCCGCAATGAAGATATTGAAAGACGAGGATTTATGCCCTGCCGCAGCCATGCGTGGGGCAATCGATGCCTTGGAAGCAGCCTTCCGGGCCAAGGCCGCCGGCAAGCTGGTGTCCCCACCCCGCCATCACGTCTCCTTTCCCGATCGTGGAGATATCGTGTTTACCGTCGGCGGCATCGATGGCGAGCGGCCGCTTGCCGGCTTTCGCGCATACGAGACCTTTGCCGGCGGGCAGCATTCGCAAGTTGTCGCTGTTTGGCGTGCTGATACCGCTGAACTGCAGGGAATCATCTTGGGCGAGCGGCTCGGCCAGATCAGGACAGGGGCAATAGGAGGCATAGCCATCCGTCACCTTAGCGCTGCGACCGCCCGCACGGTCGGCATCATTGGTAGCGGTGCGCAGGCGCGAACGCAGCTCATTGCCGCTGCCGCCGTTCGCGACATAGACTCTGTCCGGGTCTTCAGCCGAAATCCGAGAAACTGTGCCGCCTTCGCTGAAGAGATGCAACTGGAACTCGGCATTGCCGTTGAACCGGTCACAAGTGCTGCAAAAGCCGTGGCCGATGCCGATATCGTATTATGCGCAACAAGCAGCGACAGGCCGGTGATCGATGCTTCGGAGTTAAAAGCCGGCGTCCACATCAATACGATCGGCCCGAAGGCGCTCAAGGGGCATGAGCTCGGCCTGGACGTCGCGAACATGGCCAACATCATCGCTACGGATTCTCCCGCGCAAACGCGCGCCTATGCGTCCCCATTTTTCCTTTCCGGAACCATGCACGAGGAGCGAATGCTCGATCTTGCGGCCATAGTCGCCGGCCATGCTGCCGGTAGAACATCTCCTCTCGACACCACGCTCTTCTGTTCGGTCGGCCTCGCGGGTACGGAAGTCGTGGTAGCATCGGCCATATTCGACATGATCTGACATCGCTCGGAAATCGCGCGGCTGAGCCTCGAAACTCCTCAGTCGTCCCAGCCAACGACCGTCAACCTCGGCCAGACTGCAACCTAGCGATTGACCTTCTGCTCGTAGATCGCCTGCGTGATCTGCTTCTTATTAGGGCGCACGACGCCATTCAGCAGATCAGAAAGACCGAACGGAGCACAATAATCCAGACGACCGTGACTATTGGAACGCAATCCCACGGCGGTTGCCGTAGTCGGAAAAGTGGTGATGGCGTCCAGGGTCGATTTGTAAGGCGGGATCGGGTATCCGAACTTCGCTTCGTACCAGCAATGAACCCGGGCTTCATTCTTCACATCGATCCAAACCGGGAAATCGGGAAACATCCCGCGGACCCGAGCGGCATGATCGGCCTCCGCTTGTTCAGACAGATCATCGGCATCGAAATAAACGATGTCGAGATCATTGATTCCATGAGACAGGGGCAGCCCGAAGGCATAATTCCAAACGGTCTGAGCAATGGCTCCTGCCACCAGCCAGCAATCCGGCAGCGCAATCTCATCCCAGCGCCGGAGAAGCGGCCCGAGCAATGGACTTCCGAAGACTATATCCTCCAGTTCCGCCTGTTCGCTTGTCGTCATTGTCCCCACCCGACTGGAAATGGCCCTGCGGCCATCGTGTATGGCCTCGCCTCCTGTATTTAAGCACGATTCTCGGCTTTAATTGTAGACTTGGTCGCTGTATCCGACTGGCTCTCATCGGCTTTGCGTGCAAGCCGGAGCAGCCGATCCATTTCGCCGTGCGAATTCAAAAGGACGACCGGCACTTGCGGCCCATACAGGTCGATACTTCGAACAAACAGAGGCGCATATTTCCTCTCGAAATTCCAGATATAGGAGAGGAAAGCCCTATCTGGCAGAGGTTCAGGGCAACCTTCGGCCATTGCAGGGCGAACTGTTCCATAGTGCCGCGAAACCCTCTTCGCCAGACCCAATAATGCGACACGCCTCGGCACTCGAACCCAAAGGACGAGATCGGTGCGCGGCAATCTCAGATCAAAGGTGGATGCGCCACTGCCATCCATGACCCACCTCTCCCGTCGCGCCAGCTCGAAGATAATCGACCGTTGCTCACCCTTTTCGCGCTCTTTCCAACCGGGCAGCCATCGGACGTCCCGGTCCAGCGATTGAAACTCCAAACCGAATGTAGTCGCAATCTTCTGGGAATAGGTCGTCTTGCCGCCTCCGGAGCAGCCAATGACAAGTACCCTGTTGGCGCCGGCAAGTAGTGCAGCAGCTTCGGGCAGCAAAACATAGTTTGGCAAAGATTCCTCCCGTCCGACACGGATGTCTAAGTCGCGCGACACTATTCTATCAGCGGGGCGCTCCGGCCCGTTCGGATGTCCACTCACTCCAATCGTCTTGAACGCCCAACAATTCAAATCCCTTCAGATTGGCTCATCTGCGACGAATTTTTTCGCCTCGCATCAGCAGACGCAAATCAGCGCGGCGACATCATCTATGATTGCGGCGTCACCTCACTCAACAGCCAGTCCTGAAATAATGTCGCAGTCTCGTTCGTTTGCTTCCTTTCCGGCATGACAACGTAATAGCTGTTCTCGGTCGGCATCGGCAGATTAAACAGCGGCAGAAGCGTGCCGGCCTTGAGCTCATCCTCGATCAGATAGGTCGGCAGGAGCGCCACACCCAGCCCGGCGATGGCGGCTGCGATGATCATGGAAAACTGGTCGAAGCGCGCACCGGGATAGGCATTCTCCGTCGGCAGCTCCTGCAGATCGAACCACTGCGCCCAGAGCTTCGGACGCGTCGTCAGATGCAGCAGCGGCGCACCCACCAGCTCGTCCGGCGAGATCAGACTCAGCCGTCCGGCAAGTTCCCGGCTGGCAACGGGCAGCACGGTCTCATTGCAAAGAAAAGTAGCAACCGCGCCGGCCCAGGCCGGCAGGCCATAGTGAATGGCAAGATCGAAATTATCCTCCTCAAAATTGAAGGGCTTGGACCGGGATTCCACCGTGACTGCGACATCGCGATGTTCGTCGAGAAACCGGCCGAGGCGCGGCACCAGCCAGCGTGTGCCGAAGGTCGGCAAGGTTGCGACCTTCAGAGACAATTTCATCTGGCCGGCGGCAACGGCGCCGATCATCAGCCGCTCCGAACGCAAGAGCAGATCCTTCACCTCCGGCAACAGCCGAAGTCCGGCCTCGGAGAGCACGACGCGTTGGCGGACGCGCTCGAACAGCTTCAGGCCCGTCTGCTGCTCCAGATCGCCGATTTGCCGACTGACCGCGCTTTGAGTCAAATTGAGTTCTTCGGCGGCACGCGAGAAATTCTGATGGCGCGCCGCGCATTCGAATGCCTGAAGATTGACGATGTCAGGGATGAGACGTCGACGCATAGTCATTCCATTTTTGCATCAAGTTAGAATTCTCTCTCACAACACCAGCCGCCCAACAAGAGATATTCTGCTAGATAGGAATGACATAGTCTTTCAGGAAGAGATTGCACATGAAGCCTGACCACGTCTCGACCAGCGATATTCGCAGCGCTTTTTCCGCCGCCATGTCGGCGATGTATCGCGAGGAGGTTCCCGCCTATGGCACGCTCATGGAGCTGGTCGCTCGCGTCAACGACGAAACGCTGGCGGCACAGCCAGAGCTTAAGGAGCGGCTGGAGGCGACGGATTATCTCGATCGCATCTCCGAGGAGCGTCACGGCGCCATCCGGCTCGGCACCGCGGCAGAGCTTGCGATGATGGCCCGCGTCTTCGCCGTCATGGGCATGCATCCGGTCGGCTATTACGATCTTTCGACGGCCGGCGTGCCGGTTCATTCGACCGCATTCCGCCCGATCGGCGATGCGGAGTTGAAGCGCAATCCCTTCCGCGTCTTCACCTCGCTGCTGCGGCTCGATCTGATTGCCGATGAAGATCTTCGCAAGGCGGCCGCAGACATTCTCGCGAAGCGCCAGATTTTCACGGAAGGTGCCGTCGCACTCACCCAAAAGGCCGAGCGTGAAGGTGGCCTGACCATGGCCGACGCTAGCCAGTTCGTCGACGAGGTGCTGGAGACCTTCCGCTGGCATGACGAAGCCAACGTCGATGCCGGCATGTACCATCGCCTCCATGATGCCCATCGCCTGATTGCCGATGTCGTGTCCTTCAAGGGGCCGCACATCAACCATCTGACGCCGCGCACGCTGGATATCGATCGCGTCCAGGCGCTGATGCCCGATTACGACATCGCCCCCAAGGCCATTGTCGAGGGGCCGCCCACGCGGGCCTGCCCGATCCTGCTGCGCCAGACCTCGTTCAAGGCGCTCGAAGAGCCGGTCTCTTTCCGCAATGCCGATGGCGTCTGGGAAGCGGGCTCGCACACCGCCCGCTTCGGCGAGATCGAGCAGCGCGGCATTGCGCTGACGCCGAAGGGCCGCGCGCTTTATGACAGGCTGCTCGATCAGTCGCGCAAGATCGTACGCCCGGCTGCCGACGGATCGAATGCGCGCGATTATGAGGCTGCTCTCGCTCAGAGCTTTGCCGACTTCCCGGATGACTGGGCGGCGATCCGCGCCGAGGGCCTCGGCTATTTCACCTATTCGCTGACGGCCAAGGGCAAGACTGCCGCAACGAGCCATGGGGATATCGGCGCGCTGATCGACCAAGGCCTCGTCCAGTTCGACCCGATCGTCTACGAGGATTTCCTCCCCGTTAGCGCGGCCGGCATCTTCCAATCCAATCTCGGCGATGGCGCGCAGCAGGACTTCGTCGCCAGCCCGAACCAGCAGCGCTTCGAAGCCGATCTCGGCATGAAGGTACTGAACGAATTCGACCATTATGCCGGCATCGAACAGGCATCGATCGACGCCTGCCTGCGGGCACTATCCAAACAAGACGCCGCCGAGTGAGGTGATGCGGCGATATCAGCCGCGCGCCACCGGAATCAAGACAAGTGGAGTTTTAAACGATGAACATTGCAGCCAAGACCCTTTCCGTTGCAGCCGAAGCCGGCGCCATTCTCGAAAAGCTCGGCGTCGACAAGGCGCTCTACACGCAAGGCGACATGCCCTCCTATTCCCCGGTCACCGGCGAGAAGATCGGCAGCCTCAAGACCGTTTCGGCCGATGAAGCGGCGAAGAAAATCGAGAAGGCGCATGCCGCATTCCGCGCCTGGCGCCTTGTTCCGGCACCGAAGCGCGGCGAACTGGTGCGTCTGCTCGGCGAAGAGCTGCGCGCCGCCAAGGACGATCTCGGCCGCCTGGTTTCCATCGAAGCCGGCAAGATCCGCTCCGAGGGCCTCGGTGAAGTGCAGGAGATGATCGACATCTGCGATTTCGCCGTCGGCCTTTCCCGCCAGCTGTACGGCCTGACGATTGCGACCGAACGCCCAGGCCATCGCATGATGGAAACCTGGCATCCGCTCGGTGTCGTCGGCATCATCTCCGCCTTCAATTTCCCGGTCGCGGTCTGGTCGTGGAATGCGGCGCTGGCGCTGATCTGCGGCGATGCCGTCGTCTGGAAGCCCTCGGAAAAGACGCCGCTGACCGCCCTTGCCTCGCAGGCAATCCTCGATCGTGCACTTGCCCGCTTCGGCGACGCGCCGGAAGGTCTTTCGCAGGTACTGATCGGCGATCGTGCGATCGGCGAAGTCCTCGTCGATCATCCGAAAGTGCCGCTCGTTTCGGCAACCGGCTCGACGCGTATGGGCCGTGAGGTCGGACCGCGGCTCGCCAAGCGCTTTGCCCGCGCCATTCTCGAACTCGGCGGCAACAATGCCGGCATCGTCTGCCCGTCGGCCGACCTCGACATGGCGCTGCGTGCCATCGCCTTCGGCGCCATGGGCACGGCCGGTCAGCGCTGCACGACGCTGCGCCGCCTCTTCGTTCACAACAGCGTCTACGACCAGCTCGTGCCGCGTCTGAAGAAAGCCTATCAGAGCGTATCGGTTGGCGATCCCCTGCACTCCTCTGCTCTCGTCGGTCCGCTGATCGACAAGGCCGCCTTCGACAACATGCAGAAGGCGATTGCCGAAGCGAAGGCTCATGGCGGCTCCGTCACCGGCGGCGAGCGGATCGATGTCGGCCACGCCGAAGGCTACTATACAAAGCCTGCGCTTGTGGAAATGCCGAAGCAGGCAGGCCCGGTCATGGAAGAAACCTTCGCGCCCATCCTCTACGTCATGCCCTATGACGATTTCGACGCCGTCATCGACGAGCACAACGCCGTTGCCGCCGGCCTGTCGTCGTCGATCTTCACGCGCGACATGCAGGAATCCGAGCGTTTCCTCGCAGCCGATGGCTCCGATTGCGGTATCGCCAACGTCAATATCGGCACCTCCGGTGCCGAAATCGGCGGCGCATTCGGCGGCGAGAAGGAAACCGGCGGCGGCCGCGAATCCGGCTCTGATGCCTGGAAGGCCTATATGCGCCGTGCGACCAACACTGTGAACTACTCCAAGGCCCTGCCGCTGGCGCAGGGTGTCTCCTTCGACATCGAGTAAGCTTCATGACGATCGCCACGAAAATCGAGGAAGCGGGCTTTCAGCCCGCTTCGCGGATCGCCTCCATCGGCGTTTCCACCATTCTTCAGATCGGTGCCCGCGCCAGCGCGATGAAGCGGGAGGGCCTTCCGGTCATCATTCTCGGCGCCGGCGAACCGGATTTCGATACGCCCGACAACGTCAAGGAAGCCGCCAAGGCCGCCATCGATCGTGGCGAAACGAAATATACCGCGCTCGACGGCACGCCGGAACTGAAAAAGGCGATCGCCAGAAAGTTCCAGCGCGAGAACGGCGTCGACTACGCGCTCGATGAAATCACCGTGGCGACAGGCGCGAAGCAGATCCTGTTCAACGCCTTCATGGCGTCGATCAATCCCGGCGACGAAGTCATCATCCCGACACCCTATTGGACATCCTATTCCGATATCGTCGAGATCTGCGGCGGCGTGCCTGTTCTGATCCCCTGCGATGCTGCTGCCGGCTTCCGCCTGAAGGCGGATCAGCTTGAGAAAGCCATTACCCCGAAGACGCGCTGGCTGCTGCTCAATTCGCCGTCGAATCCATCAGGTGCTGCCTATTCCAAGGCCGATTATCTGCCGCTGATCGAGGTACTGCAACGTCACCCTCATGTCTGGCTGATGGTCGACGATATGTATGAGCATATCGTCTATGAGGGCTTTGAGTTCACCACGCCCGTCGCGATCGAGCCGAGCCTCAAGAGCCGGACGCTGACGGTCAACGGCGTTTCCAAGGCCTATGCCATGACCGGTTGGCGCATTGGCTACGCCGGCGGCCCGAAGGCTCTCATCAAGGCGATGGCGGTCATCCAAAGCCAGGCGACCTCCTGCCCCTCCTCCGTCAGCCAGGCGGCGGCCGTTGCCGCGCTGAACGGCCCGCAGGATTTTCTCGAGGGTCGCAAGGCAAGCTTCCAGCGCCGACGCGATCTCGTCGTCAACAGGCTGAACGCCATCGATGGCCTGGATTGCCTGATACCGGAAGGTGCCTTCTACACATTCTCCGGCTGCGCCGGCGTGCTTGGAACGACGACACTCTCCGGAAAGATGATCGAGACGGATGCGGATTTCTGCGCCTATCTGCTCGATGAGGCCCATGTCGCCGTCGTGCCCGGCTCCGCCTTCGGATTGTCGCCCTATTTCCGCATTTCCTATGCGACATCGGAAGCCGATCTCGTCGAAGCGCTTGATCGCATCGAAAGGGCCTGCGCGGCGCTCCGGCGCTAGAGCAGCTGCGACCGACGCACAAAACGGCTATCCATCCGGAACAGCGTGAAAACAAAGAGATAGAGCATTCCCGTAATTCTGTTTAAAAGCGGGAATGCTCCAATCACCGCGTAAAACGCCGGAAGTCTTCGCATCATGATACCACGCCTTGTTTCGGCGAGAGACACTTCTCTACATCAAACCGGCGCCTTCACCCGTCGGCTGTCGGCACTCGGCTTTAGCGGTGACGTGGAGATAGATGACGGTGCCAGGACAGTCGCCTCGACCGACAATTCCATCTATCAGGTCAAGCCGACGGCAATTCTCTATCCGCGCGGCACGGATGATCTGAAAATCATCGCCAAAGCCCTATCCGAACCAGCCTTTTCCGATCTTGTCATCGCCCCGCGCGGCGGTGGCACCGGAACGAACGGACAATCCCTTACCTCAGGCGTCGTCGTTGACTGCTCCAGGCATATGAACCGGATCCTGGAGATCGATCCGGTGCGAAGGGTTGCCCGTGTCGAGGCCGGCGTCGTCAAGGATCAGCTCAACAAGGCGCTGAGGGCCTATGGGCTGTTCTTCGCGCCCGAGCTTTCCACCTCCAACCGCGCCACGATCGGCGGCATGATCTCCACCGATGCCTGCGGTCAGGGCTCCTGTCTTTACGGCAAGACCAGCAACCACATTCTCGGCCTTCGCGTGGTGCTTTCCGATGGCAGCGATTGGTGGTCGCGTCCACTTGGCAATACCGAGCTGAAGGAGATCAAGGCTCGTGACGATCGGATCGGCGAAATTCACCGGGTAGTGGATGCAATCGCCAGGGACAAAAGCGAGCTGATCGCGGCGACCTTCCCGAAGCTCAATCGTTACATGACCGGTTATGATCTTGCCCATATCGGGCGCGAGGACGGCCGCTTCGATCTGAATGCGGTGCTGTGCGGATCGGAAGGCACACTTGCTTTGATTGCCGAGGCCGAACTCAACGTGCTGCCGATCCCGGCACAATCGGCCCTCATTAACATCCGCTATGATGATTTCAACACGGCGCTGGAGGATGCCAGGCGGCTGGTGGCATTGAAGGTGGCCTCGGTCGAAACAGTCGACGAGAAGGTGCTGGGTCTCGCCAAAGGCGACATCGTCTGGAGCGGCATCGCCCGCTTCTTCCCAGAGGACGCCTCCGGCTCGGCCAACGGCATCAATATCGTCGAGGTGCTGGCCGATGATCGCGATGAGCTGGAGCGTAAGCTCGCAGATGTCACCGCCGCGCTTGATGACCGCTCGTCAGCGCGCCACAAGGGCTATACGATCGCCCGCGAAAAGGCCGAGATCGAAGCAATCTGGTCGATGCGCAAACGCGCTGTCGGCCTGCTCGGCAATGTTGAGGGGCCGGTGCGGCCGGTGCCCTTCGTCGAGGACACTGCCGTTCCGCCCGAACATCTGGCCGCCTACATAAGAGAATTTCGCGCCCTTCTTGACGCCGAAGGGTTGGATTACGGCATGTTCGGCCATGTCGATGCTGGTGTGCTGCATGTCCGCCCGGCGCTCGATCTTACCCGCGTCGACCATCAGCCGCTCGTCCGGAGGATCAGCGACGGCGTGGTTGCCCTCACCCGCAAATATGGCGGCGTGCTCTGGGGTGAACATGGCAAGGGCGTTCGCTCGGAATATGTCCCTGAATATTTTGGCGAGCTTTATCCGAGCCTGCAGGACATCAAGCGCGCATTCGACCCCGGCGATCGCCTCAATCCGGGCAAGATCGCATCCGGCTCATCCCGCCCGTTGCTGAAGATCGACGAAGTGTCACTGCGCGGCGACTTCGATCGTATCATCGGCAACGACATCCGTGCCGCCTTCGACAATGCAGCCTATTGCAACGGTAATGGCGCCTGTTTCGATTTCGACGCGACAAGCCCGATGTGCCCCTCCTTCAAGGCGACCGGCGACCGGCGCTATTCGCCAAAGGGCCGCGCGGCGCTGATGCGCGAATGGCTGCGCATGCTGGCGGAGCGGAAGATCGACCCGCGGCGCGAGGCGGAAGTGCTACGTCGCGCCAATCCTTTCGGCAATCTTTTGCGGCGAGTGGTCAACTCGCTCAATCCGGCCAATCGCGACGACTTTTCCCATGAGGTGCGGGCGGCAATGGACACCTGCCTCGCCTGCAAGGCCTGCGCCGGCCAATGTCCCGTCAAGGTCAGCGTCCCGGCTTTCCGATCGAAATTCCTCGAGCTCTATTATGGCCGCTATGTCAGGCCGTTGAAGGACCCGATCGTGGCTGCCATCGAGACGACCCTGCCGCTGATGGCGCGCTTCAAACCCGCCTACAATCTACTGACCGGATCGGCCGTCGGCCAGGCCTTGATGCGGCTTGCCGGTCTCACCGCGCTTCCAGCGATGCCGGCGCTATCGCTCGAACGGGAAGCCGCTCGTCTCCGTGTGCAGGTTGCCACTCCGGAACTGTTGGGAAAGCTCTCCGCAGAGGAGCGGGCCCAAGCGGTCGTCATCGTTGCCGATGTCTTCTCCACCTATTTCGATCCGGCCGTCGTCATCGCAGCGCTCAAGCTCGCCCTGAAAATGGGTTTCAAGCCGTGGCTCGCCGGATCACGGAACAACGGCAAGGCCTTGCATGTGCACGGCTATCTCGGTCGCTTCGAGAAAGCGGCGGCGAAATCGCGAGATTATCTCGATCGCATCTCGCAACTAGGCATCCCGCTTGTCGGCATCGATCCGTCGATGACGCTGACCTATCGCAGCGAATATGCGGCCCTGCCTTCAGCTAAGCTGCACGCGCCGGTGCTGCTGCTTCAGGAGTGGCTTGCGGCCAATCTCGACCGGTTGCCGACGCCACGGGCTTTGCCGCAAGAGCGCTTCACGCTGCTTGCCCACTGCACCGAACGGACGAATGCTCCGGCTGCGCTCAAGCAATGGTCCGTGCTTTTCGGGAAATTGGGTATCAAGCTCGATATGGCCGATGTCGGCTGCTGCGGCATGGCCGGCACCTTCGGCCATGAAGTGCGCAATCGGGCCATCTCGGAAAAGCTTTACGCGATGAGTTGGCAGGACAGGATTGCCGAGAGCGGCAATCAGACGGTCGTCATGGCCCCCGGTTTTTCCTGTCGCTCGCAGGTCGCCAAGATTGATCATCAAGCCATCCCACATCCCGTCGAGATCCTTAAACGGCTAATCGATTAGCCTTCGTAAAGCTTCCTCAAGGGCTGAAACATATGTGGCGCCCGAAGGCGCCACATATAAAAACAATTAGAAGAATAGCCGCTTAGACGGCTTCTTTCATCCTGATCTTCTCAAGGCTGTAAACCTGTCCGAAGCGATTGGCGAGGAAATCGCTGAGATCGATTTCTTCCTGGCAGACGAAGCCCTTGGAGGGCAGTTTGCCCTGAGCGAGAAGATCGAGCACGGTCGTAATGCCGGCAGCCGTGGTGATCTGGATGGCGCTCATCTTCTTGCTCGCGACGATGCCTGCATAGACCTTGTTGGCATAGGTTTCCTGCATGTAGCGGCCTTCGCGCCAGCCGCAGACGGTGACGAAAACGACGACCACATCCTGCATGGTGGCAGGCAGTGCGTTCTCGAAGAGATCCTTCAGCACATCGCGCCGGTTCTTGAGGTTGAGGTCGTTGAGCAGCGCCTTGATAATGGCCTGGTGGCCGGGATAGCGGATGGTGCGGTAGTTCATCGTGCGCACGCGGCCAGCCAGCGTCTTGGCGAGCGTGCCGAGGCCGCCTGACGTGTTGAAGGCTTCATAGGTGACGCCGTCGAGCGAGAATTCCTCGCGCTCTTCCATGGCCGGAACGGTAACGAGCTTGCCTTCGACGATCGCTTCACAGGGCTCGATATATTCGTTGATGAGGCCGTCCGTGCTCCAGGTCAAATTGTAGTTCAGAGCGTTGGAGGGATATTGCGGTAGCGCGCCGACGCGCATACGCACGCTGTCGAGGCTGTCGAAGCGCTTGGCAAGATCATTGGCGACGATCGAGATGAAGCCCGGCGCAAGTCCGCATTGCGGGATGAAGGCGGTATTTGCCCCTTGAGCCAGCTCTTCCACCTTCTTAGTGGTCGCGACGTCTTCGGTGAGGTCGAGATAATGGACGCCGGCTTCAAGTGCCGCTTCGGCGACGAAGCCTGTGAGATGGAACGGTGCGGCCGACAGAACGGCGAACTTGCCCTCCAGAACGCCAACGAGCCCGGCGCGGTCGGCAATATCGACGACGGCGGTGGAAATCGCAGGATGGTGGTCGATCTTGTCCAGCTGTTCCTGGCTGCGGTCGGCGACAACGACCGTGTAATCACCCGTTTCGGCCAGCATCAGAGCGATCGCCCCACCGATCTTGCCTGCGCCGATGACCACTATGTCTTTCATATGACTCCCCTGCATTTCATTGATAAGATTTTTATAAGTGTAAGCGGGAGTTGAACGATTCATAGCGACGAAAAATGCATTTCGTTGTATGAATTCATACAAATCGACGAAACGATTTTGCAAAATGCAGGAATACCATGCAGGTTACCGATAAAGACCGCGAACTGATCGCCTTGCTCGGCCAGAATGCCCGCATGCCGGTCGCAACACTCGCCAAAAAGCTGTCGCTATCGCGCACCACCGTTCAGGCGAGGCTCGAACGGCTGGAGCGGGAGGGTGTGATTGCGGGCTACGGCGTGCGGCTGTCGGAGACCTATCTGTCCGGCCTCATTCGGGCGCATGTGCTGATCACGATCGCGCCTAAAGCGCTGTCAGCGGTGACAGCGTCGCTGAATGCGATCCCCGAGGTAACGACGCTTCATTCCGTCAGCGGCACGTTCGATCTGATCGCCATTATCGCAGCACCGTCGATCTCCGAGCTGGATCAGCTGATCGACGGCATCGGCACGATCGACGGCGTCGAACGCACCCTGTCGTCCATCATTCTTTCGACCAGGATCTCGCGTTGAAAGTGGCCGATTACGCGATCGAGACCGGCTCCATCTCGGGTGTAGTGGAAAGCACCGCTTCCTTCAAAGCCTGCGAATAAGGATGCTGCGGATTGTCGAGGACGGCGCGCGCACCGCCCTGCTCGACGATCTCCCCTTTCTTCATGATGATGATGCGATCGCTGATATAATAGGCGGTCGCCAGATCATGGGTGATGTAGATGATCGACAGCCCCAGCTCTTTCTTCAGCTGACCGAAGAGATTGACGATCGCCATTCTCAGCGAAGCATCGACCATCGAAACCGGCTCATCGGCCACCAGCAGACGGGGCTGCGGTATGAGCGCGCGAGCGATGGCGGTTCGCTGCAGCTGGCCGCCCGAAAGCTCATGCGGAAATCGCCCCTTCACCTCGGCAAGCGTCAAGCCGATATGGGCAAGCGCCTCGTCTGCGATACGCTCGACATCGGTTCGGCTTGGCCTTGGACCCATCGGCGCGAAATTTCTTGCCGTTTCAAAAAGATATCGATCAACCCTCTTGAGGGGGTTGAACGCTTCGAACGGATTCTGAAGGACCGGCTGCACCTCCCGCATGAAGGCGCGTCGTTCGGATCGGCCATGAATGGCCACTGGTCTTCCACGAAAATTCAGGCTGCCCGATGTCGCCGCCGTCTGGCCAAGGATCATCGCCGCAATGGTCGATTTGCCGGAGCCCGACTCGCCGACGATGGAGAGAATTTCCGGCTCCTCTCCCAGGCTCAGACTGACATCGCGAACCGCCGTGATATGACGACGGCTGAGCATGCCGCCTTGACGATAGATCTTGCTGACATGAGAGAGTGAAAGAAGATCGCTCATCGCGCTCCTCCCGTCACCGCGAAGCAAGCGACACGTCGATCCGGCTCTACCGCCACCATGGGCGGAACTTCGCGGCTGCAAATGTCCATGCGCTTCGGACAGCGGGGATGAAAACGGCATCCTTCCGGCGGCATGGCAAGATTGGGCGGTTTGCCCTCGAGCGAGGGGCGCGTCGAGGCATCCCCGATCCGCGGCAGACTTGCGACCAGATGCTGCGTATAGGGATGCAACGACAGGTGAAAAAGCTTACGCGTCGGCGCCTCCTCCACCAACCGGCCGGCATAGACGATGCCGATACGATCGGAAACAGCGGCATGAACGCCCATATCATGGGTGACGAACAGGAAGGACGACCCCATCTCGCGCTGTATTTCGCGGATCATCTGGAGCACGTCGCGCTGGACGATGACATCGAGCGCCGTCGTCGGCTCGTCGGCGATGATGAATTCCGGCGTCAGGATGGTCGCAAGCGCGATCGTCATGCGCTGGCGCATGCCGCCCGACAATTCATGCGGATAGGCGTCGAGAAGATTCGCATCGAGCTTCAGCCGCTGAAGGTGAGCACCAACCCTATCGAAGAAGGTGCCGCGATCGGCCTTCATGTGGCGGAAGGCGAAATCCGTGAAGGAGTGCCGGATGCGGCGCACGGGATTGAGCACGTTCATCGATCCCTGCATGATATAGGAGAGATGCCGCCAGCGAAGCGATGCCCGCTGCTCCGCCGTCATGGCGTAAATGTCCTGAGTCCCATTGTTGAAATGGAATTTGACGGCACCGGAGACGACGCGCAGCGGCGGCCGGATGGCGCCCGCAATCGTCTTGATCAACGTCGTCTTGCCGCTGCTCGATTCACCGGCAACGCCATAGATCTCGCCGCGGCCGATCGACAGGCTGACATCGTCAACCGCCCGCACCTCGCGATCGACACCATAAAGGAAGGCCCGGTAATATGCCCTAAGGTTGTTGACCTCGACGACAGCCTCCATCCCTCAGCCTCCCATCCGGTTCAAACGACTGCGGGGGTCGTTATATTCATTCATTGACATCGACAGCAGGAAGAGCGCCATGAACAGCACCACGATGGCGGCAACCGGCGCTGCAACCCACCACCATGTTCCGGCGATCAGCGCCGAATGCGCATTGGCCCAGTAGATCATCATGCCCATGGTCGGCGTCTCGATATCGGTAAAGCCGAGCACCGCAAGCGTGATCTCCATGCCGATCGACCAGATCATGTTGTTCATCGTGGTGGCAAAAACGATCGGCAGCACATAGGGCAGATGCTCCTCGACGAGGATCTTGCGCATGCTCATGCCGGAATAGACGCTCTGCGTGGTGAAAGGCCGCGTCTTCAGGCTGATCGCCACGGAGCGGATCAGGCGCGCATCGTAGGACCAGCCGAGCGAGGCCATGACGATGATGAGCACCGTCCAGGTCATTTCATCCTTGAGCACGAAGTAGAACAGGATCAGTAGCGGAAACTGCGGAATGACCATGATGCTGTCATTGATCGCCATCAGCACACGATCGACGGCACCTCCGGCATAGCCGGCCACCAGCCCCACGACAAGCGAGATGATGCGCGAGAGAATGGCGACGCCGATGCCAAAATAGAGTGTGTTGCGAAGCGCTGTCGTCAGCTGCCAGAAGACATCCTGACCACGCGATGTGGTACCCAGCCAGTACTGCCCATCCGGCGGCATGTCGGGCGGCAGCAGATAAAGATCGGCCGGGCCATAGGGCGAGAAATAGGACAGGATCACCAGCCCGACGATGATGGCGAGCAACAGAAGACCGAAGAGGAATTCCATATTCTGGCGTGCGAGGTCACGAACGATCGTCAGCATGGCCTACTCCACCTTGATGCGCGGGTCGATCAGCGGACCCAATATGTCGATGATGAAGACAGCCGCGGCGACACCGACGATCGACAGCGCGCTAAGCCCAAGGACGAGACTGTAGTCGCCTGCGTGCACGGCCGAAATCAGGAGATTGCCGATACCGGGATAGCCGAAGACGATTTCGGTGATGACCGTGCCGTTGAAGACCGCGCCAAGGGACATGGCAAGGCCGGTGAACTGCGGCACCATGGCATTGCGGGCGATGTAGGAGCGCAGGATCTTGCGCTTCGGCACGCCACCGAGCTCGGCGAAAACAACATAGTCCTCGGTGATGATATTGGAGACGAGCGCCCGCATGCCGATCAGCCAGCCGCCTGTCCCGACAAGGATCAACGACAGTGCCGGCAGGATGGAGTGGCGAAGAATGTCAAGCACCAGCGCAACGGAGAGATTGAGGTTGGTGTTCATCTCATAACCGCCATTGATCGGCAGGATCGGCCAGACATAGCCGAAGAGAATGATGAGCACGAAGGCAAGGATGTAATAGGGGATCGGCTGCATGGCGATGAAAACCAGGCTGACAGCCTTCAGCACCGCGCTCTTGCGATAATATCCTGCGAGCGCGCCGATCATGTTGCCGAGAATAAAGGTAAGGATGACGGAAACAGTCATCAGGCCAATCGTCCAGGGCAACGCCCTCGCGATGATGGCGGAAACCGGCGTAGGGAATGCCGACAGCGACGGCCCGAGATCACCGGTCGCAAGACGCCCCCAGAAATGCAGATATTGCTGCCAAATGGTGCCCTCGAGACCGTAAAGCTCACGTAACGACTGCCGCATCAGCTCGACAGCGCGGGGATCGGATTGGCCCATCTGCTGGATGGTCCCGATGCTTTCCTCGACAGGATCGATCGGGGTCATATGGGTAATGAAGAACGTCGCGGAAATACCGAGGAAGACAACGAGCAAGAATTGGCCAAACCGTCTCAATACGAAAACTGGATAGGACGTCATGCCGCCGTCTTCCTTACTGCTTGCGCTTCATCATCAATTCAAAAGATTCGCCGGACGTGCCTAGTGTCCGGCGAAAGGTGCCCGACGCGGCGATTGCCGCATCGGGGTCGGGAGAAATCAGGGCTGTGCCGGCTTCAGCTTGACCATCATCAACCGGGAGTTCGCCCAATTGGGTACGGGGTCAGTATAGGGGTCGGCAATGGTCGGATAGCCTTTCCAATAGGTCGTATCCATCGAAGTAAAGACGTTATAGGACATCAGCGGAATGGTCGGCATCTGCTGCGCAACCAGCTTCAGATAGTCCTTGCCAAGTTCGATGCCCTTCGGATCGTCGGCGCTGATGCGGCGGATGTTTTCGATGATCTTGTCGAGATCCGGATTGGACCAGCGCTGCCAGTTGCGCGGCGCCTGGTTCTCACCCTTCTTGGCGACAAACTGCGAATGCCAGCTGTCGAGGAAGAAGGACAGATCAGGATCGCCGCCCCAAGTCTCGACGCTCCACGCAATCGCAACCTGATAATTGCCGGGCTGCAATCCCGCCTGCCAGACGCTGGTGGAAGGAGCCGCTTTGGAATCAATCCCGAAGGCTGCCCATTGCTGGGCGATCAAAGTGCCCGCACGGGTAAAGACGGAGCGAGTGTCGCCTTCGACCGTCAGACGGATCTTGAACGGCTGCCCGTCGGGCGTCATCCATTTGCCGCCTACCTTCTTGAAGCCGGCCTTTTCCAATAACTCACCGGCAGCCTGCGGATCAGGCTTCCACCAGCCGTAGCCGAAGGCATTGCTGATCGCAGCAGGATCGGTCGGGATCTGATCTTTGTATTTCGGCTGCTTGCGCAGGATATCAGCAATCTGCTGACCGATCGTCGGATCATAGGGCTTGATCTTGCGCTTGCCGGTATCGATCTCGAAATTCTTCAGCCAATCCTGCATCGGCGCCTGGTAATCCGTCATGGCAACCGCCGTTGGCGGAACACCGAGTGCGGAAAGCGTGGCCGCACCGCGATAGCTCGCCATGTCGACTGCCTTGATATCGATCAGCAATGCCAGCGCCCAGCGGACATCAGGATTCTGGAACAGCGGGTCCTGATTGTTGAAGATCACGGCGGGCAGCGTCGGATCCGGATGCGCGAAGGGGAAGCCAGGGAACCAGCTTTCGACAGTCTTCGACTTTTCCTTCAGCGTGAACATGCCTTCCGGCGTGTTGTCGTGAATGATATCGAGATTGTGCTCGAGCTGCGCGATCGTGCGCTTATCCGGCGGGCCTGGATCGACATAGGTGACATATTTCGGGGCTGGCTCGCCGAAGCGGCCAAGCGAGGTCCGCTGCCAATCGTCACGCTTCTCCCAGGTGTACCATTTGCCCTGTGGGTCGTAGGCCTTCAGCTTGTAGGCCCCGAGCGAAACGGGATTGGCATTGTCATAGCGTACTGGATCGGCGACCTTTTCGAAGACATGCTTTGGCATGATCCAGGCGCCGTTCCAGCGAACGGTGAAGATGGCGTGGAAACGCGAATTCGGCTTCTTCAGCTTGAAGATGACCGTATAGGGATCCGGCGCTTCGACACTCGCAACCTGGACTGAGAAGGCCGCGCTCCAGTTCATACCTGGATGGTCCATCTGGGTCTTGACGGTGTAGACAACGTCATCGGCGGTGAACTCGACGCCGTCACTCCAATAAAGACCTTTGCGAAGTTTCACCGTCATCTGGGTGAAATCGTCATTGTATTGTGGCTTGTCGGCAGCGAGTGAGTTGTCCCAGGCCGAGCCGCCCAGACCTTTCTCCGGATCGATGTACCAGAGCGTGTCCATCGTCAGCTGCTGGAGGCCGGTCGAAACGCCGCCGCCGCCATTGACCCAGATGTTGAACCAGCCCGGATTCTTGATCGTTCCCTCAGGGTTTTCGACGATCAAGGTCTCCTTGCGGGGCAAGGCGGTATAATCCTGAGCCTTGGCTGCCGCGATGAGGCCGAACGTGGCCAGCGCGACGCCGAAGGCAAGCTTCTTCCACTGCTTCATGATCTCCTCCCATTTTTATCGACTGCACGGTACACTCAAACGATGGTGAGCAGACCGCGATTTTCACCCTTTTTCCGGCCGGCAGCACAAAGTGGCGTGCGGCTGTCCGGGCCTGCAACGGGTCATCAGCCGCCTCCTCGCGACCATCAGACCGTTTTTCAGTGCCGGGGGTGTATCGCCCCGGCCACCAGGCGTCAGACCGCCAGTCGGATCACCGTGTAGGATAGCGGTTTCAGCGTGGCACGAAGCCGGCCATCCTCGATCTTGGCATCGCCTTTATTGGTTGGTACGACCGCGTTCGGATGCGCTGCCGTGTTGGTTGCCTGCAGATCGCTGTGGACCATTTCATGCTGCTCGACGACACGGGCTCCGGCAAAGCCTTCGAGACGTGTATCTAGATCGAGCGCGCTGTCAGGATGCCGGTTGACGGCAAAGAGCGTGACCATTTTGCCGAGCTCATCGTGAACGGCCGACACATCAAGATAAGGCACATCATCGGCCTCGTCGCTGTCATAGGTCGGACCATCCGTGACAAGACGCAGCGCATAGCCGCGACCGTATTTCGAGGCGAAATAGAGCGGATAGTAAATCGTCTGCCGCCATGCGGGGCCGCCATCTTCCGTCATGATCGGCGCGATCACGTTGACAAGCTGGGCGATGCAGGCAATTCGCACTCGGTCCGAGCGGCGGATGAAAGTGTTGAGAATGCCGCCGACCTGCAGCACGTCCTCGAAATTATAGACATCCTCAAGCAGATGCGGCGCATCCGGCCATTCATCGCGGGCAAGGATCTCTTTGTCCTGCTGGTTGGAGTGATACCAGACGTTCCATTCGTCGAAGGAAATGCCGATCGTCTTCTTCGACCGCTTCTTCGCCTTGATATAGTCGATGACGCCGCCGATGGTGACGATGTAGCGATCGAGTTTCTCGGCCTTGGCGAGATAGTTCAGCGTGTTTTTCTCCCGGTTGGCGAAATACATATGTAGGGAGATATGGTCGGCGCTGTCGTAGCACTGATCCAGGACCTCAGCTTCCCAATCGGGATAGGTCTTCATGTCGGAATTGGACGAGCCGCAGACGACGAGTTCGAGCGATTTATCAAAGCCGCGCATGGCCTTGGCAGTCTCATCGGCCAGGCGTCCATATTCGTAAGCCGACTTGTGACCGACCTGCCAGGGACCGTCCATTTCATTGCCCAGGCACCAGAGCTTCACCCCATGCGGATCAGCCCAGCCGTGCTTGCGCCGCAGATCTGACCAGTATGTGCCGCCCGGATGATTGCAATATTCAAGGAAGTTTCGTGCCGCATCCAGCCCGCGCGAGCCGAGGTTGACGGCAAGCATCGGTTTCGTATTGGCCTTCCTGCACCAATCGACGAATTCATTGACGCCGATCTGGTTGCTCTCACGCGTCCGCCAGGCAAGATCGAGACGCACCGGCCGCTCGGAACGAGGTCCGACGCCATCTTCCCAATTATAGGCTGAGACGAAATTGCCCCCCGGATAGCGGCAATAGGGCGAGTTGAGCTCGCGCACGAGCTCAATCACATCCTTGCGAAATCCGTTCTCATCGGCAGTCGGATGGCCCGGCTCGTAGATACCGCCATAAATCGCCCGGCCCAGATGCTCCAGAAAAGAGCTGTAAAGCCGATCATCGATGTCGGCGATTCGGAAATCACGGTGGACGATCACATGCGCCTTCACGGCCTTCCTCCCATATATATCAGATATTTCGTTCTTATACCTTGATCTTGATACACTTTTGGAAGGCCGTCAACGTACTCGAGGCGGAAAATGTCGCAAAAGTCATGGGGGCAGTACTGGCTGAGCGATAAAATCGCCATCAAAATCAGACGCTTATGAAAAATATGACTTATCTGAAATTAGCACCGGCAATATGCTATATATCAAAAGTTATGATACTATTGCGCCAAATCGATGCGCATGAGGATATCGCGGCCATAATTGCCGAAACCGCGGCCGAAGATATTGATGCCACCGGTGTTGCGCGCATCGTCGGCGATCCCGATCCGCAGACGGATCGAGGAATGCTGACTGATGGCAAGGTCATCGATCGTCACATCGGAAGAGGCGACTCCGTCGATGAAGGTGCCCTTCTTGGAGATTCGCCAGGTCTTGAGCTTGCCGTATTGAGAACCTTCGAGCTTCCACCAGCTTGGCGTGAAGGCCCCGCGCTTGTCGCCGTAATCGCCCGGAGAGGTCCACGTGCCGACAGCAACGCCGTTGATCCAGACAGTGATGTCGGACGGCCAATCCGGATTGGTGCCGGGCACTTCGGATGAGAGCTCCATCGAGAATTCGATGGCATTGACATTCCGGTTCAAGATCTTGGCGTTGTTCGGGAATTTATATTCGACATGGCCGCGGCCGAACCAGAGAAGACCGGCCTGCATGCGTTGCGGGTCGAGAAAATAGTCGGGAACATCGAGCAGACCGATAACGCCCTCGGTCGAGCACAGGCCACAAGGCGCATGCGTCTCGCAGCTCGTGTAGAGACCGATCGGCATGGCGACTTCGATCACGTCCTCATCATGCTTAAAGGCCTGGTCCTCGAAGCTCAGCAGGATTTCGTCGTAAAGCGCGGTGCAGATCTTCTGGTAGCCTTTGCGCGCTTTCGCAGCCTTGGTTTCGACAAGACCGGCCTCTTCCAGGATCATGATACCGGTTGCGACGGTCGATTGCGGCAGATCCAGTTCCCGGGCGATTTCGTTGACATTCAGCGAGCCCCTAGCGCAGAGTAACTTCAGCATATCGACCCGCGCCGGGGCCGAAAGCGCCCTGAAGACCGCAGCGTTCTCACCCGCATAAATTGTCAGAAAGCCGCGCTGCATGAAATCCTGAATTCCCCATCAATACGTCTCATTTATATCAGGATTTTTGATTTCACAAGAGATATCAGTTCGAAAGCCCGGATTGTAGGAATCCGCGAAACATGTCCCAAAGTCATTGGCATGACCCAAGTATAAGCAAGGATTATAATCCTATTTAAATGTAATATCCGTAATAAGTTGGGGAATTACACGTATTATACTATATAATAAAATATATTATTTTGTATATTCGGAATACACGCTCGATTTGAAAGTATCAATACTGAATTCCTGAGTTTCCAATTGCGAATTACGTAAATCTCGAAATTACCTCATTCTCACAGGAGTGTCGGAGCATTCACTCTTCGATGACCCCTTACAACGCCAGGCAAAATTCTATTGGTATCGATCCAGGAGCTCATTATGCAGCAAAAATATCATCCGGACCGCTATCACCAAGCAATGTCCGCCGCCATGTCAAGGATTGAGTCCCTTGCTGCCAATGCGCCGGCAGACGGCACTGCTGGAGAGAAATCCCTCGCAATTGAGTTTGAGGGTATGTCTGAGGCCGAAGTGGGGGAGCGATCTTCGCTTTTGGACCAAATCGAACGCCTGATTGCTGGCTGGGCAGCCAACGGGCACGTTATCTTCGATGCCGAAGAGACTTTAAACGAACTCGCGCTTAGTGAACCCGCCCCATTTGACCTTGACGCAGAGCTCTTCGTGGGCGGCATCGGATATATCCATTTCGGCAAGATCAAGGGGCTGCAGTCGCAGAACGATCCGCGAACTCACGTCGAAGGCACCTACATCCGCCACGCCGAACTTGATGATGTTCCAGGATACGAATTGACGTTTGTTTGCAATGAACCCGGCTGGTCCACTCTAAAGGACGCCAAATATGGAGACGCCATCCGAACAGCATCATGCGTTGCGACGGCTTTTGTGGCTCTTGACCAGGAGCTTCCGTGTGTACCGAGGCAAAACATGTTTCGCGGTGACCCAGCGTTGATTGCTGATGACGTTCTGGCGCGCGCTTTCGGCGTCGCGATTATTGCCTTGGCAATTCTGTCAGCGCGAGAAAACAAGCCCACGGTGCAAGCAGTGCCTCTTCGGCACTAAATACGCGCTGGAGAAACCTGGGCTATACAGCCCACTGATTGTGACCAATCACGTCAAGGTAATTGACCATTCCTCGTCGGCTGGTTTTCGGGCCGAGATGCGCCCGCCTTCCGACTCTCCACGCTCAATCTCAATTTTGATATCGTAACCGAGCGCCTTCAATGTAGTCATCAAGCGCCATACGGAATATTCCTTCACATTGCCGTTGACGATGCGTGAGACGTCGGGTTGTTTCAGGCCCGCCATACTTCCGGCTGCGGCTTGCGAAAGACCGCGCTCTTCAATCGCTACTGCGATCTGGTTCGCCATGAAGAACTTAGCACGGATTTCGGCTTGGTCGGCGTAACCGCGGTCCTTGAGGTAGTTGCCTGTGCCGAGGATGAAGTCGTTGTCGGCAATTTCTGTCTTTATTTTCTTCGCCATTGCCTCACTCCGATCAGCAGACATTTTTCGGCTGCCTTTATTTGTTGGGTCGCCTCATCCCGAGTCTGGTCCAAATTATAGTGGAACCACTATATCGTCAATCGAGAAACCCGCTCGCTGCCCAGTGCAATTGTTTTGGCGAGAGGAAACAACCGTCGTTAGCTTGTGGAGAGCGCGTACCTCGAACCGCAATTGGGACGAAAAGACGGGTGTCTCTGGTGGGCGTGTTCGCGAAATTGGACAGAAGCTGAGCTGAGAATCATCAAGGAGGCTCCTATTCGGAAGCCCCCTCGGGAACTCGACGACTCTTCGAATTTTCGTTCTATCCGCTATACCAGCCGAATCGCTCTCGCGACGGTGAGAGTGCCTCCAAGTCGATTGGCACTCCGCGTTTCACTTACACCCCGCGAAATAGCGACGGCGACTACCGTAATCAAGGCCAACGGATTAATGAGAATCCATCCAGCCTCGCGACAGGCACGACCGATGTCGATCGCTCAGCATTGACTGAATGAGCCTTTGTAGTACTGCAAGCTATGCGGGACCTCCAGATTGACGTCGAACTTAGGCTTTTGACGCACTCGATGGAACTGTGGGATTCCGAAGCGTTTCCCGCTCAATGCTCCCCTTAGGGCGAACCGCCCTTGCCGCCCGCCGCCTTTCGCTTCTCGGCAGCTTTTTGCTTATCCTCGAGCATCCGCTGATGCCCTTTATCGATAGAATCGCTTGCATCTCGGGCTTGAGCTTGTTCGCTCCAAGAGCCTGGGGCATCCTGGAAGAACATCTCCCGTCGGGCGTTCAAATAGGTTCCCGGGCGAAAATCGTTTGCGGTCCAGTCCTTGACCTCCTCTAAGAATGCACCTTCCTCGTCCCTACCTTTTCCAGCCAAGCTGTTGGCCGCGTCCCGAAAATAAAAGTGCTCGTGAAGCCTCAGAAACTCCGTCAGATAGATATCGGCGACACGAGTATCGCCCCGTATCAGCACCATGTTCTCGTCGTTGTCCTGGAGACTATTGCTCGAGAAATTGGCTGAGCCGGTGCAGATGAGAGGATCGTCCGACAGCGGATCGATCATCAGGTACTTCGTGTGGATAAAAAAGATGTTCCCTTCTTTACGGGTGTGCTCCTCCCGCCAGAACCATTCTCCGAGAGGGAAGTTTTCAATATCGATTGTCTGAGTTTTTTTGCTTCCATCCGGTTGCGTGACCGAGATCTTCTTTTTGCCAAGCACCGCGCCGTAAGAAGTGGTCAGCATTGGATCGCGACCATCTTTATTGAATGCCGCAATCAAGTCCGGCGGCGGTCGAGACTCCATGACCAGCATACGCAGGCAATCCCGCTTCTGTGCCAACACCGGAATAAGTAGCGGGCTCACGGTGAACGCGACGGTGAACATGGTGAGGTCGCGCGCATCCACTATCCGGTTCGCATACCAGAACAACATGGCGAGGTCATCGCGAGCGCAGAAGATCGGTGTCAGCGAACCTGGATTGACGAACTCCTCCGGTTGGGGAGAAATCGTCCCCGTGCCTTTTTTCACCGGTCCACCCGTTGGGTTGCTCGAGAGCAGGTCCCAGTATTCCTTGTAGCGTTCGGCGAGTTGGGAGTTATGGAACAGGTGACCAAGATTGGACTGCCCAAGGAAGCCCGACATCGTTATGTTCGTTGAGCCCGTCCAGACGGCTAATGGTGACCCGGATTTCGAAGAGTGGATGATGAACTTATTGTGCGGAATGTTCGGGCGCGTCCGCTCGGTAAGAACGCCTGCGCCACTCAGTTTGCTACCGATTGCGTCCCTGTTCTCCCCCGTCGCATGGTAGATGATGCGGACCTTGACGCCTCGCTTTAGCGCATCATCAAATGCATCGATAATGACCGGATACGTGAACTCGTATAGGCAGGCATGGAGCCACTCCCCCTTTTGCGCCGCTTTGATATAGCGGAGGCAGGCTTCGAGCAGTCCTCGCGAAAGCCAACTGGTCTTGATGTTATTCACATCAAGGGTTTCAGCATCCGTCGGCGGCACGTTGCCGAACTCACGGGCATAATGCTGGCTCGCAATTGCGCCTCGATTGAACCAGACCCCGTGCTTGCCGTCGTCTTCATTCTCCGTTCTGATCTTGAGTGCAATCCGACGACTTTGGTCATGCTGAAGGTTGCTTACCGGTCCGTAGGCGGGGAGAATCTCGTACTCATACTCAGTGCCAGGCTCTGTGCCATAGTCCGACCAGAAGAACTTCTGAATTGGGTGCTTGTCGGTCCGGAAAATCTTGAACTTGCCATCGACCTTTTCCTTGGGCTTTGGATCGACGGATTTGAATACCTTGCTCGACTGAAGCCATTTCACGGTCGTTACCGTCTGGCCGTCGGACTTCACCAGGGTTTCGGTCCGTCGTATCGAGAAGCCCCTCAAACCGTTTCGTGTTTGCGCGTCAGCATCGAAGGCCAGAAGGATAGAACGCGTCCCGGTGATCGCGCGCACCTTTAGCCCGTTATTCTCCTCAAGATAACGCATACCGCCCCCCATGGATGGCTTGAACTCAATCAAAACCTGCATTACTCGATATCTATTATACAACTTTTAAGTACACAGGATAGGGGTTGTTCGTGACAGCCACGTTTCTTACGGCAAAAATGCGTTCCGGACTGAGTGAGCCAAGATGCGCTCAAGTACGGACGATCCGCAGGCAATCTTGCTAACCGAGCGTTGCGAGAGTTGGCCATTGTGCGGGACTACCGATGCCCAACTTGATGCATCGTCGATCTCGACCGCAAATGAAATACACTGGCTGCCCGGGCGTCTGGAGCAGATCGAGCTGTGTTGGCCGCAATATGCCGTGTTTACACACAGCGGGCATATCTCCGATCTGTCAAAAACTATCTATATGATCTGGAACAAGACAATGCAAGGATCCGGGCTTGAAGCCGCCAAAGCACCTGACTTTGAGCTATATGATCACCGGTTCGATGGCTGAACTGGCCGTGGTGAGACGGAGATATGGATCGTCTTGACCGCGCAACCGGCCAATCTTTGTGGCGGCGAATAACCGCTGCGTCGACTAGAGTCTTCAATGCCGCATGAATTTTCCTCAGAAGTGTGCTCTTCCGCAATTTCGGTGCAACGCTCTGAATCCTGCTGATTCGACACACGAATCAGCAGGAGCATGGAAGACAATGTGTATTCTACCGTTGATCCCACCGTCTCTGGTGGTCGATCACGTTCAACAATCGAAAGAGGCGATATCGATCGATTGTCGCTTCCGATCGACAGGGGCCAAATGTCTGGAGTGCCGAGGGCCGCACAGCGGATTCACAGTAGCTAGGAGCGGCGGATCCTGGCTTCAGGTGCAGGCGGATTACGACACGTACGAACCAAGATTTTCTGCATTTGACGACGACAGAATTGGCCACAATGACAGCCGCGCGCTGTTGCGCGGCCGGAAGACCCCTCCGACCTCTGAGCGCGAACCCAAATGCCCGCTCGAAAGCGATTTGTATCGAACGAAGAGATCGACAGCCGCGGTCCGATACGTTGCAGGCGGCATGAGCCACGGCTTAGTTGGTGATTGACCGGCGAGCCCACATTTTTCAAGACTCGTGGCTTCCCTGCTCGCTTCGCTATGCAAACATCTTCTTCTCGAGCGAGAACTTGCAAAGTCAATAATCTCTCCTTGTCGGCTCGATACATCCGGGGAAGCATTGATCAAACGAGATCGTTCAACCGAGACATCCAACGGCCCGTTCTTCAGAATCGACCTCCGCCCGCCCTTTGCCAGCACGACGACGAGTGTAAGACAGCCCAATCCGGAGGGCTCGTTGATTGAGACAGCCATCTCCTGGTCGCCAGGACAGGCGGATTGCAGCCACGCGGCTGTTGGAAACGGTTCAACCGTTCAGAGGTTCCTTCGCCAGGCTGAGCCAAGGGCATTTCGAGAAAATCCTTGATTTTCTCCTAGCGCGTTCCGAAGCCGGCCTTGCAAAATTCTAGGTTGTCCCCCTTGCGGACGGCCAGTTTCCGAATGACCATTTCCTTAGAGCGAGAACCAAAGGGCCCAACCTCGATGAACGAAACCGCTATTCCGGCAATGCAGCCTTCGCCAATTCCTCCGTCTGTCAAAACACTCGCAGAATGTGAATTCGACCTCTACTATTTCGACGAGCACGGCGATGAAGAACTGGAGGTCGCAGGCCCGACGCTTTCAATGGCACTCACTAACGCTTTGCCATCGGTTGCAAGCGAAGAAGCCCACCCTCGCGCGGTGTTCGGCGCGCGGCGAACGTCCGGATCGGAGCGGTCATATGGGTGTTTTGAGGTTGTTTTCCCGGAAGAAGGTCGGCGACCGACTGATGGCTACGCGGAGTGGAATATCCGAGCCTCGGTCACCTTCGAAGACGCGATTGAAATTTTTGATGCGTCCAAAGAATTCGACACTGCAGAAGGGCTCCTTCGATGTTGTGCGCAAGAACTCGGCGACGATGAGAAGTCGGTTCAGATTATCCGAGACGGTGTCCAGAGATATCTTGTGGCGTTCGACAATATTGCGCTGTGGGACCCTAAGGCTTCGATCGATATCGAGAATGGTCTGGACGATCTCTTCGAAGACCGCGACTGGACGCAATTCATATCCCGCGCTGAACTCCAGGTCCCGGAGGTCTCCATTTCAAACGTAGCGCTTGTCCCCCACAAGGACGCATGGCTTGTTCGTTTCGACTTCGTTAATGGCTCTGACCGCGGTACGGAGATGGAATACGTGCATCAGAAGAAAGGGCGTCTCTACGCCACGCGGTACGGCTGTAGTGCCCTGCGCTCGGCGGTCCCGGCGTTTAGGGGCCGGCAGCTTCCACGGGTGTATGATATGCTGCAGGAGGCAATTGATCTGCTTTTCAACGGCAACTGAACTTGGCCTTTCCGCGACCAGTTAGTGCACGGGATCGGGAACAAACCCTCACGCTCCTGCATTAACTCAGAAGTCGGGCGTAGGCGTAATCGGAGCGCGGTGCTCTCCTCATCCTCAGGTTGCCTGGGGTCGTCTCCAGCCTTCGAGCTGCGACGCGGGGTTCGAATCCCTGCCCCGGCTGCCAAATACCTCGGGGAATAAGTTTTTGTCGTATCAATTGGAACGTCCCACTTAGGGGGGCGTAAAATTTAGAACGCTCGGTTTCCCGCCAAAGTACTTAGCAAGTCTCATCGTCGCCTTGTCTGCGGGCCAGTTGTGTTGATTTGCGCTGAGAGTTGACCCAGGCCACGCCGGGTCAGTTCTCAGTGGCAATCAACAGCCATGAGATGAAAAACCAGACGGCCGCTTGCGGAATTGGTATCGAGGCCTTCGGTCAGCGACTGGAATTCGATACGACGGCTATGAAGCTTGCCGACGACCTCAATAAGATGACTGATTTAGCGGCTAGGCCGATCAAGCCTCCAGGCAACTAATGTCTCACCTGGGCTAAGTGTCCTGAAAGCCTTCGCGAGACCCGGGCGTTTCTTGTCCGCACCGGATAGACCATTGTCCTCGAGGACCCATTCCGTACCCTAAGGTAATGGCCACTTAGAAAAAGTTATACTGTCTGCCGGGACGGAGTTCCCATTACTTTACAATCACTTGATCGGCGTTCCTGCCAAGTTCCGTGGCCGTTGATGGCGAACTCAGCAGCTCCAGCAGCTAGAAGCAAACAGCAAGCTGATCGACAGCGCTGGAATAACTTTGTGTCTCATCGGCGATTCCCCCAAGAGCGAAGCCCTCCGACACGGGAAGACATGATCATCGCCGCTCAAGAGAACCAATTCTGGCCGCCGCGTGCTATGAGAATCGGCGTGGACCGCCTCTGCTCCAGCAACCTCCGACAATTAATTTAGGTTTTCGGCAATTTTTTAGCGTGAGATTACCCTGCCTCAGAAATATAAATGCCCTCAAGTGCGAGCTTGGTTATCGATCGCTTCCATTTGTTGAAGTAACGATCATCCCGTCGGAACAGCCGCAAATGAACGACAAGAAAGCGGAAACAATTTCACTTTATCGTCCCCTTAATCAATCGGGGCGCGCATTGTTATGATTAGCGAAATAAGCATCAAAAACTTCCGTTCAATCTCGTCGGCGGTCATCAAGGGGGGCAGGATAACGACGTTCGTAGGCTCAAACGACGCTGGGAAGTCCAATGTTTTGCGTGCCCTGAACCTCTTTTTCAATGGCACGACTGGACACGATGAGCCGTTCGATTTCGCGAAAGACTATAATCTTTTTGCGAAGAAGCGCGCGAAGAAAGCTGGCGAAATCGAAATCAAGCTGACCTTCACGCTCCCAAAGTCCTACCAACGTGACGGCCTTCCGACCAAGGTCGAATGGAAAAAAGTTTGGCGAGAGGAAGGTGAAGTTGATCGCCTCAGCTCGTTCAGTTATGTCGGTGGGGCAGAGATACCCGCCAGAAGCAAGGTCCCAGCGTTAATTTATCGGGTTCTTTACACCTATATTCCGGCAATCAAGGACCAGGACTTTTTCGCGGATCTGCAGGGGCGGCTTTACGACGTACTGTCAGATGTTGCCGCGGAGCCGTTGAAAAACTCCGCCTCTAATTTTGAGAGCCAGCTTCAGATTCAGCTCGGTGAGCTGCTGCAGTCCCTGGAAACGATTTTCAAGGGGCGGGCGTTGATGAAGTTGCCCGAAAACCTCAGAGAAATCTTTGAAAATCTTGAGATTAGCTCCGGTGATATCCCACTGTCGCGCCGAGGCGATGGCATCAAAATTAGAAATATCCCGATGATTCTTCGCTTCATCTCTGAGAAGCAGGACCAGATCCTCAATCGTGGCGGTGTCAGATATACCCATATTTGGGGCTTCGAAGAACCCGAAAACAACGTTGAAATGTCTGCTGCCTTTTCCATGGCACAGGACATGTACGACACCGTCGCGGGCCGGGAAAATCTTCAACTTTTCATGACGACCCATTCCCCGATCTTCTACAAGATGCCCTCTCCTGAGGATAATGATAACGCCGGTATCTCGACGAACTTCGTGGAGCGGATCGATAATGAGACGTTGATCGTAAACAAAAATGCAGACGAAGTAGATATCACGATGGGGCTTATGCCGCTTCTTGCACCATATCTGGAGGACGCGAAGAAGCGACATGATGAACTTCAATCCCAGCTAAAGACGGCACATGAACTGGCGGCATTGAAGGTTCCCACTATTTTCGTAGAAGGGCCCACGGACGTCCAAGTTTTCAAGAAGGCGTGGTCGCTCTTCGGCGACCCGAACATGAAGCTTCACGTTAATGACGGCGGCAATGTTGGTTATGGGAGTGCAAACGCCTTGGCCAGTAGGTCGTTGGCTTGGCTGTTGGAAATGCGCCACCGTGCGAAGGACGACATTGTACCCGCGGTCTCTATCTTTGACGCAGATGAAGCCGGCAAGAACGCCAAAAGGGAACTTAGCGAAAATATTGCGTCGCTTGGGATACGCACGAATTTGAAATTCACGTCCCAGATTTACCCGCAGATTGAATCTGTGAGGGCACTCAACCAGCGGGGATTTGTGCTCTACGCCGATCTGGAGAGCACATACAGCGACAAACTTTGGTTGCTGGCGGAAAAGCAGGGATGGCTGGAGGATTTTGACAACGTTGGGACAAGACTTAGGCTCGAAGTGTTGCAGAGCGTCCTAAACAATGACCTAGCTAACCCATTGGACGCCTTGATCGGGGTTGAGCGACTACGCGTTCGACGGCGCTTCAGCGACGCTGGAAAGGTGAAGATCGCGAAGCACATCGATAAGCTAAACGACGCCGATGCGACGGCAGCCCTAATTGGCTTGAAGCAGTGGATAGAGAAGACGCATGCCTGCTTGGCATCATAGTGGCTGTTTACTTTTCCGGCCGCCACCAGATACCTCACTGCTCCAACCTGCGGGATAGGGATGCATCCCATTGCCTCGATCTGAGACGAAACGAACTCCTCCAACGGGGAGTCGTATGCTCTGTGGATATTCAATGGCTCGAACTAGGAAGTGACCGATGCATGGAAACCGCAAAGTTCTGTCGCCCAAAGCCCGCCTTCCGAAGTCGCTCCATGACGAACTTGACCTGGAAATCCAGGGGGCTACTTCAGCGATGGGAGCTGGCCACATCGCGCTTGTCCCAACACTATTGTTGCGGCGACACTTTGAATCCGCTTCCGTCCTTGCCGCTGTTCTCTCCGCCGTTCGAGTAGAAAGAAACGTAAGTTAGATCGCTTTCCGTCATACACATGGATAGTTGCATAGGTTAAGGACACCTCTTTATTTTCGATTGCCGGTTCAGCTATTGCGATTCCGGCAAATTTTGCCCAAGTGTTTACTGGTAAATATCCCGAAGGCATCAATTCCTGCTCTGAGTGCCGTCCCGAGGTGAATGTGACTATCTATCGTTTTGGCGAATTCGAACTAGATCCCGGTCAGCGCCGGTTAAGCAGGGGCGAAGCAGCCGTACGTATCGGCGCGAGGGCTTTCGATGTGCTGGCGTGCCTGGTCGAGAAGGCAGGAACGATCGTAACGAAAGAAGAAATCATCAAGACCGTCTGGCCGAGCACATATGTCGACGAGGCTTCGCTGCGCGTCCATATGGTGGCTCTTCGCAAGGCGATCTACGATGGTGAGTCAACGCTTTGTATCGAAAGCATACCGGGTCTTGGATACAAATTTGCCAAGCCAGTTTCCACGATCACCGATGATTCCTCCGCCAGCCCTGCGCCTACGACACGCCACGGCCTGCCGGCAACGGTCGTACGTTTGATCGGACGAGATGAATTCATCGCACAAAGTGTAGAATTGATGCGCTCGATGCGGTTGATGACGATCACAGGGCCGGGAGGCATCGGAAAAACGTCGACAGCAATCGAAATCGCCCGCTGCCTCGCCACTGAGAACAACAGCGTCGTCTTTCTCGACCTCGCAGCCCTCTCGAATGAGGAATTGATAGTCTCGCACCTGGCGTCGTCGCTTGGTCTGAGCGTCTTTTCGTCGGACCCCATGCCTGGCATCGTTCAGGCACTCGGAAACTCGCGCACCATTCTAGTGTTTGATAATTGCGAACACCTGATCGACAGCTGCGCTGGCGTTATCGATAGGCTTCTTCAACTTACACCTTCCACCTCTGTAATCGCGACAAGCCGTGAACCCTTGAGGATCGCCTCGGAGAAGGTCCGGCTCCTGCCTAGCTTGGACGTTCCGAAGAAGGACGATCTGCCGTCCGCCTGTAATGAATTTTCCGCACTGGAACTTTTCAATGAGCGTTTGATTTTCGCCACGGGCCAGAACGGGCTTACCGAAACAAAAGACATTTCGGTTGCCGCCGATATTGTACGCAGACTGGACGGAATCCCGCTCGCGATCGAACTGGCGGCATCACGCGTTGCAGGGCTCGGCCTTCAAAACACGGCTTCTTCCCTCAGCGATCCGATCAACACCCTCTGGCGCGGTCGCAGGACTGCCCCTCCCCGACAGCAGACCCTGAGAGCGACAATAGAGTGGAGCTACAATCTGCTGACGATTGAGGAGCAGCTTCTACTCAACTGCCTTTCGGTTTTCGCAGGATCGTTTACAAGCGACGCGGCTTGGTCGATAGCCGAGGATTTTCTCGATAGAGAAACGTTCTCAGACGCGCTCTCCGCCCTACGGTCGAAGTCGCTAGTCTCGACGTCCCGTGGCGACGGACGTCTTCGTCTACTGGAAATGACCCGCGCCTTCGCTCGCAGGCAGCTTAGCGCAAGCGAGTTCGCTGAATCCTGCAGCCTGTCACATGCTCGTTGGGTCTGCGCGGAACTCGAACAGGCGAAAGCTGAGTGGCGAAATCTCGATAAGTTCGAGTGGCTTCAAGCGCACGGGAACCTCATAAACGATGTCCGCGCAGCGCTCGACTGGGGTTTCGACACGGGTGAACGGAAGTTGTGTTTCGAAATTACGGCTGCGTCCCATATCCTCTGGACACAACTCGGCTTGATGAACGAGCAACTGAAGATCGTCGAGCGGGCTATGGCGCTAATGGAGGGGACGGCCGACGTCGATCCTCTGATCGAGGCCCAGCTTCGCTCTACCCTCGGCCTCGTGCTCTTCCATGTGCGAGGGTTGCGTGCTGACCAACAAGCCATCCGGGAATTCGAAAAGGCGGCCGAGATCGCAGAGACGACCGGTGACCACGTAGAGATCGTCAGGGCTCACAGTGGACGCTGCGCAATCATAACAACGCAGGGAAGATACGCGGAGGCTGCTGATATTGCGCTTCAGCTGGAGTCGAAGTTTGGCAAGCTCGCTCATGGTGCAAGCAGCAGAATCCTTGCCATGAACACCCACTTCCTTGGGCAGCATGAGAAGACGAACCATCTTTGCACTGTTGCTGTCGAAGCCACCCGGGTGCCGATCGGCCGCACGCTGACGAGCGGTGCGGGATATGATCAAAAAACGGTCGCATTGATGTTGATGGCCAAAACCGCCTGGCTCCAGGGATTCTCCCAGCGCGCGATTTCTCTCGCGGACGAAGCTATCGCCGAAGCCCTAAACTTGGACGATGCGATATCAATATGCCTTGCAATATATGTTTCCGCATTTCCGGTGTATTTCGGTCTGGGCGAATTTCAAGTTGCACGACATCATCTCACGCTTCTTCGAGAACTATCGACGAAACATTCGATGCTCAGGTCGCTGCTTTGGGCAGATGCATTCGAGCTGTTGCTGCCGGAATCAAACGCCACGACGAGGCAGTTTGAGACTGCATTCGTTGGAGACACCAACGGGGCTCGGCTCGAGACGGTAATTGCGCTCGCAGGAGAGCGTTGCGGAGCCCATCTGGTGGATTGGGCGCTCGCCGGGGATGCCGGCTGGTGCCGTCCAGAGCTCCTCAGGATAAAAGGCGACATCGTTCGCCACAGCGATCCGGCAATGGCCCGTGACCTATACGCCCAAGCAATTGCCGGCGCGATCGCTCAGAGGTCGCCGTTGTGGCAACTGAGAGCCGCCAACAGTAACGCTGAATGGCTGCAGGATGACGAACAGTCGACCTCGAAGCGGATGATAGAGGCAGCGTTGAAGGCGTTCCCGGAGACACCGCCGAGAATAGAGCTTCAAACCGCAGAGCGCCTGCTCGCCTTATAACAGCCGGCATCTCCGAGTGAGGATCTAAGCCAGCTGGTTATGTATAGCTTCGGAAATCGTTGACGAACCCTCGTCAAGACCAATGCATGCAAAACCCTTGGCGCTGTGGGAAACACAGCACGCACCAGGTCCCGCGTAGTGCGCAGGCAACAAAACGCTGCCTCTATCGCATGCACGCTCAAGGACACCCTTACGCGTTTTCGTGGCTTGGTCAGCATCGAAGCAGAACGCGCTGTGCCAGTCGGGGTAATAGACCTGGATCGGGTGATGAACGATGTCGCCAACAAAGAGCCCTTCCCGATCATTATCGCGTAGTGCAAAAAGAAGATGGCCAGGGGAATGGCCAGGAGAGTCTTCTGCGAAGAGGTTATCTCCGATCTGAAAACCGCCGTCGACAAGGAGCTCCTGGCGATTTTCTATGACTGGAAGGATGCTATCTTCATAAAGTAGATGTCAGTACCGGAGCAATACTCCCCACTAGTGCCGTTTGAATCTTCCCCAGGTGCTGCGGCCGCCGGTCTTCCGGGGCGCGCCCCGGAAGACCGGCGGCGCGTCATCGCCGATACTCCTTCCGATGGTCGGAAGGGGGATATTGGTGATCAAGCTGAGGGAGACGATCATGATCCTGGATCTGCATCAGCAGGGGCTGACGGTGTCGGCTATTTCCAGAGAAACTGGCATCGATCGCAAGACGGTGCGCAAATACATTGAGCGAGGACTTGAGGCTCCGGCCTATGGTCCAAGAAAGCCTCGGGCGACGGTCATCGACCCGTTCGCTTCTTACCTGCGGGAGCGGGTCAAATCCTACCCCGGTCTGACCGGCAGTCGATTGTTTCGAGAACTGCGTGAACGAGGCTATACCGGCGGCTACACGGCTGTGACGGATTTTCTCCGCGATGTACGCCCCGCTGCAAGTCAGGGCTTTGAAGTTCGTTTCGAGACGCCGCCTGGTGAGCAGGCCCAGGTCGATTTCGCCCAGTTCCATGTCGTCTTCACCGACGAACCGATGACGCCGAGGATCGTCTGGCTGTTCTCGATGGTGCTGGGTCATAGCCGCCTCATCTGGGCACGCTTCGTCATGCATCAGAACCTGCCGACCGTCCTGCGGTGCCATATAGCGGCCTTCGAGGCCATTGGTGGCGCTCCACGAGAGGTGCTTTACGACCGGATGAAGACGGCCGTTATCGGCGAAGGCCAGACAGAAGGCATCGTCTATAACCGTGCCCTGATCGACCTGGCACGCCACTACGGTTTCCACCCAAAGGCCTGCAAACCTTATCGGGCCAAGACGAAGGGCAAGGTCGAGAGACCCTTTCGCTATATTCGCGAAGACTTCTTCCTCGCCCGTTCGTTTCGCAACCTCGATGATCTGAACGCCCAGCTCCGGCACTGGCTGGATACCGTCGCCAATCCAAGGAAGCATGCCACGACCCAGCGGGTCGTCAATGAAGCCTTCGCCGAGGAGCGGAAGCACCTGCGACCGTTACCGCTGGCTCCGTTCAAATCCGTTCTGAAGCTGGAGCGCCGGGTATCGCGGGAGGGAATGGTCAGCGTCGGCGGCAACACCTATAGCGTTCCGGATGCTACGCGAAGCCGAATGGTGGAAGTCCATTCTCTCGCCGACGAGGTCCGCATCTTCGAGAACGGCGTGCTGATCGCAGCCCATCCCGTCCTGGAGGGCCGCAAACAGCGCCGAGTTCATCCTGAGCATCGACGAACACTCGCGCCGCAACATCGGTCCAGGACGCGCGACGACGCCATTGTCGTCAAGCCCGCCGGCGACACCGTGCTTCAGCGATCTCTCGCCTTCTACGATGCCGTCGGCAAAGTCCTGGCGCAGGAGAATCGCCCATGAGCGCGGCCCTCGATGCCATTCCGTCCATGATCGATCGTATCCGTCATGATCTCGTCGGCCTGAAGATGCCACGTGCACTCGAAGCTCTCGACCACGTCGTTCGACGCCTCGAGCACGGTGAGCTTTCCGCGCTGGAAGCCATTGATATCCTCCTGTCCGAGGAACTCACCTTACGCGAGAACAGCCGGATCAAGACCGCACTGCGAATGGGCAGGCTTGCGACGATCAAGACGCTCGCCGGTTTCGACTTCACCTTCCAGCCTTCGCTCGATCGAGATCGGATACTCACCCTGGCGCAGCTCGGCTTCGTCGATCGTCACGAGGCCGTTCATTTCCTTGGTCCGCCGGGAACGGGCAAAAGCCATCTCGCCACAGCGCTCGGTGTCGAAGCTGTGAAGGCCGGAAAGAGTGTGTATTTTACGACGCTCGCCGATCTGATCGGCTCACTTGCCCGCTCCGAGCGGGAAGGCAGATTGCAGGAGCGCATTCGCTTCTTCTGCAGGCCGAGCCTGCTGATCGTCGACGAGATCGGCTACCTGCCCGTCGTCCAGGGCGGCGGCAATCTGTTCTTCCAGCTCGTCAACGCGCGATACGAGCGTGGCGCGATGATACTCACATCAAACCGCGGCTTTGCAGAATGGGGCGACGTCTTCGGAGATCCCGTCGTCGCAACGGCGCTGCTCGACAGATTGCTTCACCATGCCGTCGTCGTGCAGATCGAAGGATCAAGCTATCGGCTGCGCCAGCATGCCGAGCTGATGCCGGAACATGTCCGATCCAAAGCCTTAATCGCACCCCCGGCGTTCGCGCCACCTCAAAAGCCACGTGGACGTCCGCCAAAAAATTCCCAAATCTCATTGGCGACCACGTCGGCATAATTGGGGAATTTTACTTCGGCACTTCTGGGGAAAATTCACGCGGCATTGACAGTAGAGAACCCCAAGCCGCGAATGAACCGCCGCCACCTTCCGGCGAGAGCGCCTCATAGTCGGTTTTCGACATCACATATTTCGCGTTAGGAAACGTCGGAACCCAGCGCCCGTTGGAAAGGAAGGTGTTCCATCCGACGTGATCGGCGTGAAGATGAGTACAGAGGACGTAGTCGATTTCTTCCGGGCGGACTCCGGTAGACGCAAACCTATCCATATAGGGGGTGTTCAGCATGTCGAACAAGGGAGCTCCACCTGGTCGCTGCTTGTGGTTGCCCGTGCAGGTGTCGATCAGTATCTTGTGATGTTCCGTCTCTACTAGCCAGCTGTGGCACGACATCACCAGCCTTCCGGTTTCTCGGTCGAGATAATGCGGCTCGAGCCAATTGAGATGCGGAACTACAGCGTCGGCAGACCAATCGGGGAGCAGGTCGTTGGGCATGAAAGCCGGACCACGATATTCCTCTATCCTTGTGATTTTAATCGAACCGATTTTCATTTTAGGCCTCACGGTGAACCGGACAGCAAGCGAACAGGCCGCCTCGCACAAGTATTGTATAATCCGGCATTTTAAACGATCCGATCGCGTTTTCTGTGTTTGCGCATCCGATGGGGCGTGTGTAGCGTTCAGCCGTGGTGGCGCGAGGGCTTCACCAAATCACCAAGCGTCCGCTAATTTACTTGCGCCTGACGGCTCGCCGCGCTTCTTGGAACGGTGAGATTCTTTTGAGAAGGCATCGGCTGCGCATCGAACACTACGGCAAGCATTTCGCACCTCCGCGCACTGTTATTTATACCGATGATGCTTAATGACTGCGGGAAGGAGACGCATATGATGCCAACAACGAAAGAAAGGCTCTTCAACGCGGGGGCGGATCGTTTCCACGAACTGGGATACTCCGGTTGCAGTGTACAGGACATTGTCGATCAAGCAGGTGTCCCGAAAGCCACGTTCTACAATCACTTCAAAACCAAGGAAACCTTCGCGGTCGAGGTCGTCACGAACTACATCGCATCGACAAGACGCGACATACTCAAAGACCGGGGTGTCAGTCCGCTCAACCGGATCGCCCAGCACTTCAGCCACTTGCTGGAGAGCCACGAAAGAAACCGGTACAACCGGGGCTGCCTAATCGTCAATCTGACTGCGGAAACGTCCGATAGTGTCCCCTTGCTTCGCGACACCCTGAATGCATCGCTGACGGAGTGGATCGATGTACTCGCAGATACCATCCGGGAAGGCCAGCGCAGCGGAGAAGTCAACACCAAACATGAGCCAGATAAGCTCTCTCGCTTCCTGATAGATGGTTATGAGGGGGCGCTCTTGAGGATGAAGCTGACCAACACCAAGCATCCACTCGAAAACTTCTACTCCATCGCGATGTCGTTGTTGGCGGCTAGCCAATTGAATGCAAAGTAAGCTCGACTTTCGGCGAGCGCTTCCTCGTAGGATAGTCCATTTTTCATCAGCAACTCGCTGGGCCGGACAGCCGTTGTAATGAAGGTGCAATGCGGCCGGATGTGACAATATCCGCATAACTGTTGCTATTACTTTCACTCCATCAACACTGACCGAGATGGAGTCTCCAGTGACAAACGATTTCAGCCTACCCCTTTCTCGCAGACAGACCTTGATAGCAGGCGCTGCCGCGTCGCTTGTGATGGCGGCACCCGGCCTTGCAGCCCAGAAACAATCTCAAATCCCCCACAATGGAGAAGTTCGGATGACCGACGGTTTCGTTAAAACAAAGGACGGCGTGAATATTTACTACAAGGACTGGGGTCCGAAGAATGCCCAGCCGATCGCATTCCACCATGGGTGGCCGCTCTCGTCCGACGATTGGGATGCGCAAATGCTCTTCTTCCTGGGGCACGGTTTTCGTGTGGTCGCCCACGATCGTCGCGGACATGGACGCTCCAGCCAGGTCGCCGATGGTCACGATCTCGACCATTACGCCGCTGACGCCGACGCGGTGTACCAGCACCTCGATCTCAAGAACGCCGTCCATATCGGTCACTCGACGGGCGGTGGCGAGGTGGCACGATATGTCGCGAAATACGGCGAGCCTCAGGGCCGTGTCGCCAAAGCCGTTCTGGTAAGCGCCATCCCTCCATTGATGCTCAAGACCGCATCCAACCCCGGTGGCCTGCAGATTGACGTCTTCGACGGATTGCGGAACGCGTTGGCGGCAAACCGCGCCCAGTTCTTCTTAGACCTGCCGACCGGCCCGTTCTACGGCTTCAATCGCAATGGCGCGGCGATCTCGCAGGGCACTATCCAGAACTGGTGGCGTCAAGGGATGATGGGCGGAGCCAAGGCCCACTATGACGGCATCAAGGCCTTTTCCGAAACGGATCAGACCGAGGACCTGAAGAGGATCACCGTGCCCACGCTTGTCATGCATGGCGACGACGACCAGATCGTCCCGATCGACGACTCGGCCAAGCTCTCCGTCAAGCTCCTCAAGAACGGCACTCTCAAGGTTTATCCAGGATATCCGCACGGGATGCTGACAACGCATGCAGATGTCATCAACCCCGATCTCCTGGCCTTCATCAAGGGCTGACGTTTCAACCTGCTATCAATCAGCGGCGGACAGATTGTCCGCCGCCCCGACACCAAAATGAGCGCTGGGTAAGCCCGCCAACAGTCAGCTTCACATGAATGCTCCCGCGCCCGGTTGCCCGAAGGTGCTCAATGCGACTCCCAAAATCCCGAGAGAGCTTAGAGTTCTTTTTCGTCCTCGGCCTGTATGGCCTGGGTATCGTATCGGCCCTCGCATGCGCGACCGTAGATGTCCGCAGCGACGTCAATGCATATTCAGTTCAAGCCGCAGCACTTGGACACCACCTGATTGCCCGCTGAAAATAGAGCCCTTTGCCGAAGATGGTCGAAAAAGATCGCAATTGCTGAGGGCTACAACCTCAGACAGAAGCGTCGCGACGGCAGACAAGGATGGGCTATTGCGTAGTCAGGGATCGTCGCAGTGTCCTTCGGACGAAGTTTGTCCGGTTACTTTGACCTTGAAACAACAAATCCCAGCACAGCCAAGATTTTGCGATCGACCAGCGCGGGCTGGGAGGCCGGAACGTTTTCCGAGACCATCCAAGACGAAAATAGCGATTCAGCCCGAGCGGCCGTGCGATATCTCGTATCGCGGCAGGCGATGCCTCGCGGACGCGCGTGGCAGGTATAACGACCTCTAGCTTGAACCGACCTCAGCTCGTCAACCAGTCGAAAAATTGCGGCGCGTTATCCCACCCACGAAGCTCAGAAATCGCACTGCAGACGGTCATCTTGGCGCATGATCCTGGTGCCTTTGAACTCGTCCCTCGGCCGTCAGTGGCACGCCGCGCTGTCGCAATCATAGCTGGCGGGAGGGTCACCAAAGTTCTCAAGGATAGCAGGTTGTGCCTTGCGCAGTAAACTTTGAAGATCACTGTAACGAGGTGGATCGGAACAATGGAAACAAATCAACAGACCAAAGTTGAAGCAGAGCGAGACATATACGATTGGGGCTCTATTTCGTCTTTTTGTGACCGTGTAGCAGCTATCGTCGGCTCTGTAACAGCGGCCGGTATCAAGGCATACGAGGCAAGAGGGGGGAGTGTCATAGCCTGCGACATTGTTGGAAGCGAAGGATCAATAAGTCTAACGATGTTTCCTGACGGAAAAACGAACATACCTGGTGCTGCGGAGTTTACGGCGGGTCAGCTAGGCAGTGCTCCCAACGAATTCGAGCTTGAATTCTCGGTCAAAGATTACGCCACGGCGAGGCTGATATGCGCTCGCCTTGCAGACTCGCTGGTGTTTGACGTTATTTCAGAGGGCCAAGCATTATTACGAGATGCCGCAAGTCTTCCACAACCAAGTTCATTGACCTGCCCTTTGGACCAATTTCCAGTCGACCAAGCGCATATACAGTGAAATATTTCCGCAGTGCTCCGTCGTCGATTATGCCTCTCATGTATCGCCCAAAGCGGTAGTCATCTATCTGTTGCGGGCTTACGTAGAGATAAACGCGAAGTTCGTTTATTCGATCGTAGAAGCGCAACTTAAATCCAACACCATATCGACCTTCCAGTGTGGCTCCGCCAAATATCACCCTGTCACGCGTATAGGGGTCACAAAACTGAAGCGGCCTAAAGTAGTCAACTAGCTTGAGCGTTCCAACACCCGTCACATTCAGCATCAGTTCGTTCCTTTGCTCAGAAGGTAACCGCTCTCTAGTTTCCACAAACGTCTCGACGAGGCGGTGCAAGTCGCGTGTTCGAACGTCGCCTTGTCGATCGACATCGGGACGTTGTGCGCCTGGAACGCTATTGGCCCTAATGCGCCCTCCAACGCCATTTCCCTCGCCGGTCGTGATGGCCCTGTCGTCCGCAAGACGGGGATCGAAACCCGTGACGAGATCAGTAAGCTTTCTCCGAAGCCACCGCTGTACGGTCTGTTCATCTGTTTCGTGAGGATGCCTCACCTGTGCTTGCTCGGTATGCATCAACGAGACCCATTCGCAACCCTGCAGGTGCGTGTGGGCGGGGTTCTCGCGAAAGTGGGCCGCCACCTGCTTGGTGCCTTCTTCCGAATTGAACATGTAGTTGACAGCGGTGACCTTCACCTCAGCCGCCCTGCAAGCTGGACTTGAACATAGGAATCGGAACCGGCGAGGGCGCGGATCACAGGACAGGTATTCTCTCCGAGCTGCGTCGATAGTGATAACGTCATCAAGTTCTACGCAGTATGCTCGGGTGATCCGCATCAGTGGCAAACCTTTCGATTATCGATGTCTCTAAAACGGGAACTGAACTGCTTGCCTCAACGATGACTTTGCGAAGGACACCTTCACTCCCTCGCCTTTGCCACATCTTTCGCCGTTACTCTACCGTTCTTTCCGCTCAGCAGCCCGGTCACGTAGTTGGCGAGCGCGGCGACTTCCTCGTCGGAGTAGATCGCATGGAACGCAGGCATCGTCTGGCCCGGTAGACGCGCCGAGTTCGACGAACCTTGAAGGATCACCCTCACTAAATTGCTACCTTGGGGATCGTTCACCGCGTGCGAACCTTGAATTGATGCCCGGGCGTTCACAAGGCCGCTGCCGTCCTTTCCATGGCAGCTGGAGCAAGCACCTGCAAAGATACGTGCGCCGAGTTCTTCGGGGGGACGAGTAGATGCCTCCGGCACTGCGGGAACCACCTTCGATCCCGGATCGGTCTTAACAGCCGGAACTGTTCGTAGATAAGCCACGATTGCTTGGATGTCAGAAGGTGGGAGCCTGCTGAATGAGAGGTCGACCGCCTCCCGCATCGCGCCGCCCGCAGGGCCGTGTCCCTTGGCGTGACCGGTGGCGAGGAATCCTTTGAGGTCTTCATCGCTCCAGTTGCCAATGCCGGTCTCGGGGTCACTTGTAATATTCCATGCCTTCCAGCCGTCCACTTCGCCACCCGACAAGGCTTGCCCTTGCTTTCTCTGGAACATGAGACCCCGAGGAGTATGACACTCCCCGCAGTGTGCCAGGCCCTCGACAAGGTAAGCGCCACGATTCCACCGCTCATCCTTCGAAGGATCGTTTTCGAAGGGATGCGAGGGCAGGAACAGGAGGTTCCAACCGCGCATCAGCCAGCGTTGGTTGAACGGAAATTCGAGCGTGTTCTCGGGCGCAGCGTCCGAGACCGCCGTGACCGTATTAAGATAGGCACGAATGGCCAGGATATCGTCGGTCGAAAGCAAAGCGTAGGATGCATAGGGAAACGCGGGATAAAGGTTCTCGCCATGCTTGCCGACGCCCGATCTCACTGCGCGCACGAATTCCGCATCGCTCCAAGCGCCGATACCGTGTTCCTTGTCCGGAGTGATATTGGACGAATAGATAGTTCCGAATGGAAGCTTGAATGGCAGCCCTCCAGCGAACGGTTTGCCACCTTTCGCGCTGTGACAGGCGGCACAGTCGCCAGCGATCGTCAGATATTCACCGCGTGCGATCAACTCCTGCCCAGATGGCTGTTTTGCGCTCGCAGTCACCTCCGGAAGCGAATGGGGGTAGAAGAAGAACAGTCCGGCTCCGGCTGCCCCCACCACGGCTAGGAAGCCCAGGCTCAACAGAATTTTCACGGAATACTTCATTGCCCGGCTCCTAAGGCTCTTTCGTCTATTTCAGGCTTTTGCGCGGTGAGGCTGCTTTCCAATTCCGGCGGGCTCCAACCACGCTGGACCATCTCATCGTATTTTTCACGCCGTCCCAGCATGGCTTCCTGGATGACGCGCCCGATGTCGTTGAAACCCGCGACAAAGCGCTCGTTGTCGGACACGCGCGTCGTCTCGTCGAGCAGCGCCCCCATTCGTGCGAGGCCCGCGAGATCCTGTTGGACGAACACGCTCTTTCGCTTCTCAACCTCGTAGGGATGCATGCCCATTGTCCTGAGAGCCAGGCCGCCTGCCTCCACCGAGCTTCCGAAAATCTCGCGGACAACATGATCCGCACCCGCGTCGACAAGTTGGTAATGATGCAACCGGTCATAAGCGCGAGCGATAATCGTGATCCTGGGATTCGCCCGGCGAGCCGTCTCGATGATCTGTATGGTGCGGTCGGGGTCGTCGATCGCGACCACAAGCAGTACCGCCTTGGCTAGACCAGCCGAATGAAGCAGATCAGGACGCCCTGCGTCGCCGAAATACGATTTCACCCCGAATTTGCGGAGGTCATCAACCACGTCCGCACGGTAGTCGAGGACAACGGGCACGAAGCCGTTGGCCAGCAACATGCGATTCACGATCTGGCCAAAACGGCCAAGGCCCGCGACGATGACCTTGCCGCTGCCGGGCCGCTCTGGTTCTACCGCGGGACCTTTTCTTCTCTCAAGCCGCACGACCATATGGTCGAAGAGCATGAAAAGCCCCGGCGTGATTATCATTCCCAGGGCTATGACGAGCACGCCGATGGATGCAGAGGTTCCGGTTATCAGACCCATGCTCTGACCGAGCGAGAGGAGAACGAATCCGAATTCGCCCGCTTGTGCCAGCCCTAACGCGAAGAGCCATGTAGCTGCATCCCTCAGTTTGAAAAAACGACCGAGCGGAAACAGGACCGTGAATTTGACGATCACGAGCACAGCCGTTGCTTCGAGCACCACATCCCAGTTACCCACCAAGACGGAAGGAGAGATTTTCGCGCCGATCGTCATAAAAAAGAGGCCGAGGAGCAGCCCTTTGAAAGGCTCGATATCGTTTTGAAGTTCGTGCTTGAACTCGCTGTTTGCGAGCACGAGCCCTCCAAGAAAAGCTCCGAGCGCCGGCGATAGTCCGACCAAAGACATCAGCAGAGCGATTGCTACCACTACCAGCAATGCGAACGCCGTGAAGATGTCGCGAAGTCGGTCTCGCGCGATCGCGCGCATGATCGGACGCGAAAGATAATGGCCGCCGACTACGACCGCCGCTACTGCGCCCAGTGTCAGGAGTGCGGCTGCCCAGCCGGGAACAGTGGAGAGCCAGGTTGCCCCATCGTCGGTTCCAGACGTCTGGCCGCCGGGTGCCATCAGCGGAAGGCACGCGAGCATTGGAATGACAGCTAGATCCTGGAACAAGAGAACCGCAAAACTCGCCTGACCTCCGTCCGATTCCAGCCCCCCCTTTCCTCCAGGGTCTGCAAGACTATTGCCGTCGATGACAGGGCGGTGACGAATCCAAATAGAGCCGCCTGCTGCCAACGAATATGAAGTAGCACACCGAGCGCGGTAACGGCCGCGACGGTCAAGACCACCTGCAAGCCACCCAATCCGACGAGCTTTGCACGCAAACGCCAGACCATCTTTGGATCGACTTCCAGTCCGATCAAAAACAGCATCATGACGATGCCCAATTCGGAGAGCTGTTCGAGATAGCTCGTATTGGCTTCCGAGAGCTGCAGAACCGGGCTCATCAAGGCACCTGCGACAATGTACCCGACGACCGAACCGAGGCCGAGCCTCCGTGAAACGATGACAGCGAAAACCGAGGACGCTAGATAGGCGAATGCCGGCAAGAGAAAGCCAGACATCAATCTACTCCCTGCTGGTCTACGAGCGCGGCAAGGTCGGCTGCGGTCACTTGATCGCGTCGTCCGAGCTCGCCAACGTCCAATGTCGCATCACGCAAGGCCGCCAGGAGCAAAGGATAAGACTCGATGTGGGTTCTTGCGGAATGTGAATCTGTATGGTTGGCCGCGTGGAGCACAAACGGCGGCAAAAAGGTCATTCCGCAGAGTTCTACAGTCTGCCGTAGCGGTAGAATGAACGCGGAAAACGGATGCCTGTTGCCTCCGTGATATGAATAATCTTGAACGCTGCCAGCGGTCGTTATGCAAGCGATCGCCAACTTGCCGGCCAGCTTTTTCCCGTGAGGTCCGTGTGCAAAGCCATACTCTAGGACCAGATCCTGCCATTGCTTCAGAAGTGCGGGCGTCGAGTACCAGAAGAGCGGGAACTGGAACACGATCACGTCGTGCTCGATCAACCGCTTCTGCTCACGTTCGACGTCTATATCGAACCGAGGGTATTCGGCGTAGATATCGACAAACGTGACCCCGGCAACCTGCTCGGCGCGCCTCGCCATCGATAGATTGATACTTGTCGGCCGTTGCGCAGGGTGCGCGAACAGGACGAGAACTCGCGCCAAAGCCTTATCCTTCTTCTCTTGATGCTGCCCTCGCGGCCCAGAATCGAAAGGACGCGAGTTATTCGGACAGGAGGATAATGGCTCGCATTATCAAATCTTGCATGATCCGGTTTCGATGTGTGGGAAGGTGCGATCCCGGGATCGATTCTGACAATAGCCGCCGCTACCCTCGTGCTACGCGGGCCTAAACGGAACGGGAGAGAAAGGCTCTACGGGGCTAAGGAAAGAAGGCTTGTCGGGCTCGACAAGCCAGAGGCGCGAGACTAAATCAAATCGTCTTTGGGGGGAAGATGCCGGCAGGATTTTGGAGGAACGTTTAGGAGTTGGGGACCCGATGACCGTACTTCATTTCGAAGGTTTCGAGCTGGATGTTCAAAATCGGAAGCTGATGGAGGATGGTCAACAGCTTAGACTTGGTGGCCGTGCATTCGATATCCTAGCGATTCTTGCTCAACGCGCCGGCCAGGTGATCAGCAAGAATGAGCTCTTGGACGCGGTTTGGCCGACCGCCCAAGTCGAAGAAGGTACACTGCGCGTATCGCTGGTTTCGCTCCGCAAGTCGTTGGGAGAGCGTGCCCGTGGCTTCATAGACAACGTGCCCGGCAAGGGGTACGTTTTCGTGCCGCCGGTTCGTATCGACCGTGCTGCGTCCGTCACGACGAAGTCCAGCATATCCTCAGGAGACCTTCCACGCCTCGCGAACAAGGTCATCGGCCGTGATGAGTTTATCGAAACAACAACAGATCTTTTACAGCAGTCGCGCATAATTACCATCACGGGCACGGGAGGCATCGGAAAGACGTCTGCGGCAATTGCCATCGCAGAACGCTTCTTAGGCCGAAGGAGAGTGTTGTTCATCGATCTCGCCTCCCTGTCCGAAAACGCAAGCTTAATGCCGTCGCTCGCCAGCCAACTCGGCCTAAGCGTCTATGGTTCGGAACTGCTTCAGGCCGTGGCGACAGAACTGCGAAAAACTCCCACGCTTCTTGTTTTCGATAACTGTGAGCACGTCATCGATGCTGCAGCCGAAGCAGCAGAATCGATACTTCTCGAAGTACCAACGTCCTCGATTCTTGCGACCAGCAGAGAGCCACTTAGGATACAGCTCGAGCGCATCCGTCGCTTGCCACCCCTCGCCGTCCCGCCAGAGGGGGCGATCGCGGAGGAGGCGTTGAGCTATGCGGCTTTGGACCTGTTTTATAGAATGGCTGGTCTCTTCAAAGACGAGCAGCACCTGAGGCAACCTGAGATAGTCGAATTGTCTGCCGACATTGTGCGAAAACTGGAGGGCATCCCGCTTGCCATTGAACTTGCGGCTTCGAGAACCCTCGACCTGGACATCAGGGAGCTGCATCGCTCCGTGGCAAGGCCGCTTGCAGTTCTTCGTCGTGGAAGGCGAAATGCTCCCGCGAGGCAACAAACCTTGCAGTCGGCCCTCGACTGGAGCTTCCAAACATTGTCTCCAGTTGAAAAGGAGCTCCTGCTCCGCTTATCAACCTTTGCCGGACTTTTCAGCGCGGAGGACGCTCGCGCCATCGCAGGCGGCCATCTTTCCGATGACGAATTCTACGAAGCATTCGACGACCTCTTTCTCAAATCCCTCCTAAATGTCGCTTCCGAGGGCGGAAGCTACAGGCTTCTCGTAACAACACGCCATTACGCCTCCGCAAAACTTGCGTCGTCGCCGCTCAAACGGGAGGCTCAACAGGCGCATGCCCGCCATTGCTCCGTGAGGCTAAAAGAAGCCGAGGCGGATTGGACTAAACTCGAAACAGATGAGTGGCTGAGACTGCACGGTGCCCTCATCCACGATCTGCGCATCGCCCTTGCCTGGGCATTTTCCGCCGATGGCGACGATTCCCTTGGAATAGAGCTTACCGCCACTTCGAACATTATCTGGACGCAACTGGGATTAATGACCGAACAGCTTGCCGTGATCGAAACCGCGCTCGCTCGGGCGTCTACCTCCGAAGCACTTGATCCACGTCACGAAATGCACCTGCGGCTGTCGCATGCAGGCACCATCTATCACATCAAAAGCTCCGAGCGGGATCCGCAGGCGCTTGCCGAATACCACAGAGCAATCCAGATCGCTAAAGAGCTCGATGATCACATGAGCATACTTCGGGCGAGCGGCGGCATAACTGCGATCCACACGATGAATGCGGACTACATTGATGCGATCAACGTTGCTCGTCAGTTCGATGACCTTTGCGGCGCAAAACTGCCGAACGCCGTGAGCCGCATGCTCGCCCACAACCTCCACTACATTGGCGATTTCGAAGGCGCTATGCGACATGCCAACATAGCCCTCGACATGGCAAAAGTGGGTGTTCGAGGAACACTGAATAACGGAGCAAGTTACGACCAAAGACTCAGTGCTCTTTCAACTGTCGTGAAGACCTTGTGGGTCCAGGGCGAACTACGAGCGGCGATGCAGCAGCTCGAAACCGTATTGGCCGAAGCAATTAACCTGGACCATGCTATCTCAACCTGTCTCTATCTTGCGGTATCGGCCTGTCCCACCGCCTTTGGCATGCGAGAATTCGAACTCGGTGAGCGCCTGCTTCGCCTCCTCATCGAAAAGGCCGGCAACAACTCCCTGCTCCGTTGGCAGGAATGGGCTTTCACGTTCGAGCAGGTTTCCATGTCCTTGGCATCCGACGACAAGGAGCGCTTCAACAAGGCGCTAGCAAATGCCAGGGGTGCGCGGTTCGAGAACTGCCTGATTGTAGGCGGTCACCTTGCGGACCGGGTAACCATAGACCGCGCGCTATCAAAAAACGCCGGATGGTGCCGGCCGGAGCTCTACCGTCTTAAAGGTCTGCAGCTCCTTGACGAAGACGCCGACGCCGCCCGGAAGCTTATCATGGAAGGATACTTGCTTTCGTCCCAACAAGGAGCGAAGTTCTGGGAACTCCGTTGCGCGACAAGTATGGTCAGGTTTGCGTCAGAGGAATCCCTCGGCGCTTCGAAGAGTCGCCTTGACCGAACGCTGTGCTTATTCGACGGAGAACTTGCGACTGCGGACCTCGTGGAAGCGAGAGCGCTCCTATAACGCTTGGCATTGAAGCGGAATCTGCATCGTTGTTTTAGCTGATGAACTCGGCTTCAGCCTCATTTGGACTGATATTGCACACGAGTGAAGCCGTGCTCTCAGTGACCGCCATTGCGGATATCAGCGCGCAATACTGCCGTCCATATGGAACATTCCGATGTTGCCAAAGCCAGCAAGAATGTTGCCATTTGGCCCCTCTAGGACGGTAAACATGCCGGGCACGGCCTGAAGCGAAATGCGAGATGAGGCGGCGTCGACCCCGCGCGATTTCCTATAAACCCCGCGGGTATCAGCATCGGCAGAAACCGCGATGAATGAGGCGAGAAAGGCTCACCATGTCTTGGTTCCCGAAAGGTGGAATTCGGATGTATGAAAGGCCGTTTACGGACGCTCACTGACCTGATGGTTGCGGACAAACGACGCGATCACATCAGCGCAATAGTGCGGTTCCTGATGGTGCGGTCCGTGGCCTGCTTGCGGCAGCGTGACCAAGTGAAGCGACTTCCAGTCGCGCACCAGCTCTAGCCAGTTCTCGACAGGGCACGCGATGTCATGATCGCCCGTAATCACCAATAGCGGCACATCCCCACCCGACAGCTTTTTCATATGAGCCATTTCGGGGTCCGGGTAGATGGTCGACCTATCTTTCGCCTCGCTGAGGAGCTTCAAGAATGTCGCTTCCGGGATAGCAGGAGATCTGCCCATCTGGCGTTCGGCGATCCGATCATGGGAGCGCTTCGCGGCCGCCTTACTACCCTCAGATGCGGGCTCGAAGAACAGGACAAACTCGTCATCAAGCGTATTCACCGGGTTCATAGCGGTTTTAATGAAAAGTGGCTCTGCGCTGACTTTCGGATGTCCCGGAGGGGCCGTTCCGATCAAGACTGCCTGCGAGACTTTGTCCGGATAGGTCACTGCGAAAACCTGCGCGACGACCCCACCCAGGGACCATCCCCCCATGACAACTTTCTCAAAGCCAAGGAAATCGATCAAATCCCCCACATCCTTCGCCAGCGAGGCACGATCGTATGTAGGTGTCCCGGTCGATGCACCGAGCCCGGTGTAGTCGAAGATCACCACCGTAAAATTCTTGGCTAGCTCGTCAAGGAACAGCGGGTCCCAGGAGTCCATTGTTCCTCTGAACCGGACGGCCAGAACCAGCGGCGGCCCCTTTCCGAACTTGCGGTAGGCAAGCGTACGACCTTCAAGGTTTGCGTAGCTGGTTTCGATTGTCGAAGCATTCGCTATGGTCATCATCTAATCTCCGAACTCTAGTTAGTTGCCCTTGGACGGAGCGCCGACATTTGCAAAGAGCATGTTGAGGCCTTCAGCGATCGTAGGATGGGCGAATATGCCGTCACGCAAAGCAGTGAAGGGCAATCCACCCTGCATGGCCACTTGGACGACGCTCATCACGTCGCCAGCGTTTACACCAAGCATGCTGAACCCAAGAACCGTGTCGCTATCGCCGGCAATGATGGCCTTCATGAATCCTTTGCGCAGGGATAGAGTTCTCGCTCGTGGAACGACATCCATGGGAAGCTTAGCAACCCGGTATTCAATACCCTGTTTTGCCATGTCGGTTTCATTCTTGCCGATCCTTGCGAACTCGGGATCGATGAACACGCAGTACGGGATCGTCCGATCGTTGGTAGTGCGGTCCCCGCCGCTCATGGTGCTTTTGACGATTCGGTAGTCATCGAGCGAGGCATGCGTAAACATCGGCGTTCCTGCAACTTCACCCATCGCCCAGACATCCGGAGCACTCGTGCGCAGTCGTTCGTCGACCCTGATGAATCCGCGTTCATCAACCTCGACCCCGGCAAGCTCCAACCCGATGTTGGCCGTCCTTGGCTTTCGACCTGATGCAACCAGGATATGCGAACCTTCGAACGATCGGCCGTCGGCGCAACGAACCGTGACGCGATCGCCGGAGCGACCCGAAACAGTGAGATCGTAAGCGCTTAGAGCTACTTCCACGCCTTCTGAATTGAGGATTTTGAGGATTGCTTCGCTGACGTCGACATCTTCGCGCGGAGCAAGCCGCGGCCCACGTTCAACGATAGTGACCTCCGCGCCGAGACGTCGAAACGCCTGCCCCAATTCCATTCCGATGTACCCACCGCCAATTATGATGAGACGAGTAGGCAACTCGCCCAGCGTCAAGGCGTCCACGTGTGTAATCGGGTTCGCGTCGGCCAACCCTGGCACATCCGGAATGTCTGCGATCGTTCCAAGATTGACGAACACCTGGTCGCCCGTAAGCGTCCGCACGCCGTTTTCGGTTTCGACCTGAATGGTCTTGGGCGCTACAAAGCGACCCCAGCCCAAAACGAGGTCGAGCCCGCTCGCGTTGAACCCCGCCTGGTTCGTCACCACCATCTCAGCGACAACCCTCGCGGTACGGTCTCTCACCAGATCGAAGCTATGGCGAACGGTATCGACGGAGATCCCGAACTCGGCGATATTGTTGGTCGCGTGCGCGACCTCGGCGCTGCGAATGAGAGTTTTGCTGGGAATGCAAGCGACGTTGATACAAGAACCGCCGATCATACCGGCTTCCACAACCGCAACTTTTTTCCCTGCCTTAGCCTGCTCCATAGCTAGGGTCTTGCCTGCCTTACCGCCGCCGAAGATAAGGAAGTCGAATTTCTCGATGTCGTTCATTGCTGCCTCGCTTTTCGATTTGGCAGCATGGAACCATGCGACAGCATCCCGATATTGTAAGATGCGGCCCCTCGCAAAATTGTCAGGGAGCTGGATTGTCAAAGATCTGCGCGCTCTCCAAGCCTAATCTCCCAACTGACTTTGCCATAGTGGCGGGTGATCAGGAGGCTCTTTCCATGACAAGCGGTTTCAATATGCCTGAGGCGGCGGCGTTCACACTCGTTGACGGCATCGCTGTGCGAACCGTCCGTAGGAATGATACTCAGGGCATTCCCCTACTCCTTACAGCCCCGTGGCCTGAAAGCATCTTTGCGTTCAATCTCGTGTGGGCTCGCATCGGCAAGCTCGGACCATTGACTGCCGTTGATCTGCCGGGCTTTGGCATGTCCGAAGGCCGGCCGGACCTGATGTCACCCCACGCAATGGGAGACTTCCTCATCTGCATCATGGACGCCCTCAAGATCGAGCGGGCGCACGTCGTCGCACCTGATGTCGGCACGCTCGCTGTGCTTTTCGCTGCCAGCGGCCATCCCGAGCGCTTCGAGAGCATCGTGGGGGGCAGCGGCGGAACAAGCGAAGAGCTCTTCGGAGATTCGCTGCGTCAGATCACGGCATCATCAAAGAGTGACTTCGTTAATTTCGATAGCGGCCAACGCGTTTATGAGCTGGTAAAAAGCGCAGTGCGTGTTTCGATTCCCGAGGCAATCCTGCAAGACTACAAAAGCTCCTCCAGCGGTCAACGATGGAACGAAGCTGCCGAATTTGTTCGAGCCTATAAGCAAGATCTCCCGATTCTCGCCGGCCTTCTGCCGTCGATCCCTACACCAACGCTGGTCATCTCGGGCGAGAGCGACCCGATCGTCCCACCTGCGAATGGCCAGTTCCTTGCGGATAGACTTCCGCATTGCCGCGCCGAGGTGGTCGATGCCGGACACTTCGTCTGGGAAGATGCGGCAGACAGCTATGCCGATCTGGTGTCATCTTGGATTTCCGGCGGCTATAAGGGAGCCTGAAGATTGGCATTTGTCACCGACGAGTAACGTATTTGCTTTCACGGCGGCCTCAGGTGAGCTGGCGCGTTCAGTCTTTGGGTGCTGAATCTTTCGACGATCGTCCCGATTATCAGGCGAGCTCAAGCGCCCGAGTCTACCAGTTCACCACCATCAGGTGCCCGTTACACACGATCAGACATAATCACGAAGCTCAGATGCTGGTTAGCGGCCGGCTGCCGCTTCCCGTAAACGCGGCCTCTGGGAACTCTCCTTGAGCAAGCCGCCGACTCCCAGCCTGGCAATCGTCCCGCTGTCAAGGCGATCGCCTGCGAGCAGCCTGTCCAGCACCCAGTCGAGACCGTTGAAAGATGCGCTGCGGGCACAACCAGGCGCTCCTATCAAGGGAACATCGCCGAGCGTTCCAATGACGATCAGGTTGCCTGGATCTACAGGCATTCCGATCCGTTCCACATTTCCACCCGCCTCAAGGATTGCGGCTGGAATGACGTCGTTTGCGTCCGCTACCGCCGATGCTCCGAACACCACGATAAGATGATTGGAGCCTGCTCTTCCCTCGGCTTCTTTCTTCAAGAGCTCCGCCAACGCGTGCATGTCGTGTTCCACAAATAGGTCCGATACGAGCTTCGAGCCCCGCGCGGCTAACCTTTCGACGGTTATTCGCGTCGTCTTCTCTACTGTCTTCGCGCTCAGCGATGGTAGTGTTGTTGAGATGAGCGTCACAGTCCGCGATTCAAACGGCCTTACAGATATTGGCGGACGGATGGAGGCCACCAGCTTGGCCGCCTCGACGATGCGTTTTTCGACCGCTAGCGGAATAATCTTGAGAGTACCAACGAGTTCTCCCACAGCTACCCGGCAGCGATCGGTCAGGCAGGCAAAGGTGACAGCATCGTTGATGCTATTGAACGAGTTGATCAACTCGCGCTCGACAATAAATAAGCCATCAGCTTTGGCATAGAAGTTCATCCTCCCGCCCACAACAGACTTAGATAAGATGCCCGCCTTGGCAAATGGAGCGCCTAGCATCTCGGCAGCGGACACCTCGTCTATTTCGTGTTCCTCAAACTGATGGGCAACCACGCTGATAACGCCATTCGAAAGGAGGAACGCCACGTCCTCTAGTGACAGGAGGTGCCCTTTGGTGAACGCCTTGCCGCCAACAACGATACGGTGTCCGAGCATCATACCGGTCGCTAGTCTTGTCTCAAACTTACCGAACATAATCGCTTTCCCGCCTCATATCCAGGAGCCCCGATGGCGGTTGCCTCAGACAGGGCGGCCATGGCGAAGTTTCCCAGCCTCCTCACCGTGGTGTTCACGTCCACAGCCCTGCGGCCACTTCGCAGACGCGCAGCAATTGGACACCCAACGGCGACCACCCGCGTTGAGGATGGCTTCTTTCCGGAATATCCATCTTTGAACACAGGTTCTTGATCATGGAGGGTATCAGGCCGATACGGAGTGGATCGCCTCACGGATACGGACATATGTGCCGCACCTGCAAATGTTGCCCGCCATGGCCTCATCGATCTCAGCATCGGTCGGTGTTGGATTGGCAGTAAGCAGGAAGGTCGCTGACATTATCTGTCCAGACTGGCAATAGCCGCACTGCACGACTTCATTCTCAAGCCAAGCTGCCTGGACCTTCGCGCCGATCTCCGTTTTTCCAACGCCTTCGATTGTTGTAATTTTCTGACCGTTAATCATGTCAATCGTCGTCTGACACGCACGGACGGCCATATCGTCGATATGGACCGTACAAGCACCGCACTGGGCAATGCCGCATCCGTATTTGGTACCGGTCATACCGAGGATGTCACGAAGCACCCAAAGAAGTGGCATGTCGTCCGGAGCATCGACCTGGTAGGTCTCGCCATTGATAATGAGAGTTTTCATGCTTTCGCTCCTCTAGTGCCGGGTTAGCGGGCGGTGAGTGTTTTCAGATAGGCGATGAGATCGGCGCGATCCTGGTCCTTCGGGATCAAGATCGCCATTCGCGTTCCCTTGACGACGCTCGAAGGCGACCTGAGAAATGCGTCAAGCGCTCCTTCGTCCCAGATGATGCCGGATGATTTCATCGCGGCCGAATAGCTATAGCCTTCCGCGGTTCCTGCTGGCCGTCCGACCACGCCAAGGAGTCCGGGACCGACCTTGTTCTGTTCGGTTGCAGCATGGCAGGCGCTGCAGCGCGTGAAGAGCTTCTGTCCCCTATCCGGATCGCCATCTGCCCACGCGATCGAAGCTGCGGGCGCGATCGCCATCCAGCCCAGCGCCAAAAGACAGAAATATTTCCGCACAGTACCCTCCGCTGAAAGTGCGACAACCCGGCGGAGCTGAATTGCTTCGCCGGGCGCTCGCAAACCGAGCCATGGGCTGCATGCTCCAACTTCGAAATCTGACAGCCGACGCCGTAACCTAGCCAAATGCTCCCTACGCCGCGAAGGTGTGGTTTGAATGAGTGCCATGCCCTTAGACCGCGATGGCACGTTCAGACGACTGGGCAAGCCTTGACCATGAGTGCGATGCAGTTGTGATAGTCGATCCGTTTGCGTGGCGTCGCCGCCAATTCAACGGCGTAACCCCAACTAGGCGTTTGAACACCTTCGAAAGATGAGCCTGATCGCTAAGCCCGCATGCTTGCGCAATCTGACTTAGCGGTTCGTCAGTAGAGGTGATGAGGAATTTGGCCGCCTCGATCCGTCGAGCGAGGACGTAATCATAAGGCGACTTCCCGAACGAGACTTTGAATCCCTTTGAAAAACGGCTAACGCTGAGCCGCACCTGAGCTCCAAGCTCCTGCACCCTTATACAGCTTTCGACATTATCGTCGATGTAGCGCACGATCTTGTTTTTTTGCCATTCGGCGAGGCCAGCAACCGTCCTGCCGCGAGGAAACGTCGGTGTTTTCGTCGGAGCGGGTACGGGTGTTGGAAAATGCACCGTGAGGCCGTGAGTATTCAAACTCCATACCACCGCCTGATTATTTGCCGGGCGCAGCTGAGCGGATGAAACTTGATTTTGCATTGGCGTAACTCGTTGCTTCGGATGCCGTTGAACCTAGTCTCGGCATTCGGCGCTAAGCGAGTTAAGCGATGTTAAGTCTGGTTAGCAGTGTTACGGTTTGCGCTGCGGAGGTTTGCTACCCAATTTTACAATACGGGTATCGGCCCTCCCCGTACGGTCGAGCGATGGGCGAAGCTGGGAGTAGGCTTCGTTGCCGTAGTTCTGAAGGAAATGCCTGTGCCAGAATCGCCCCACGACAACCTACGCCCGCTCGCAGGCCGAGTGGCGCTACTAACAAACGCCGACAAGGGCGTAGGGCGTGCCACTGCAAAACTGCTTGCCATTGCGGGAGCCGACCTGGCGCTAACGGTCGATGCCGGCGAACTTTCTCCCGATTTCATCGTCGAACTTCAGCAGTTTGGCAGTCGAGTTATGAGTTTTGACTGGCCAAACGACGGATCAGGAGTGGAATGCACGCGACTGGCGCGGAAGGTCATCTCGGCGCTAGGTCGAATGGACGTGCTCATTGCGAATGCACATCACCGCGCCCATTGGCAGATCGATGACGTGGACATGGATGAGGACGCACTCGATGCGCAGTATTCGGGTACCCTTATGGCGACCTCAGCGCTTATCCGCGCCTCCGTCCGATTCATGGAAAACGGAGGACGGATAATCGCGCTCAGCGCAAGCCTCGCGGACCGGGTTGGAGCACCTGGTCTGGCGGACTATGCGGCCACCCGAGCGGCAATCACGGCTTTCTGTCGCGGCGCAGCCCACGACCTCGGGCCGCGGGGGATCAATGTCAACGTTGTCCAAATCGGGTCGATTCAGGCCGAGCTCTCCGAGGCCTCTAGCGAAATGCTTGAAGCCGAGAAGCAGTCAAACGTCCTCAAGCGACTGGGAACGCCTGAAGAAGTCGCCCACGCGATACTCTTCCTCGCCGGGCCGAATTCCTCGTTCATCACCGGAAGCGTTTTAAACGTCGACGGCGGATATAACGCATAAGGACAAGCTCAGATCTCGTTCGCTCAATGGTCCGTTGCATAAACTGACCGGTTGGTCTATCTCCCTAGCAAGACCAAAGGCGAGCCTGACGTGGGACAAGACCGCTTACGAATTTTTCCTGTCGGAGCTTTGCGCGCCGCGCCTACGTCGGCGACCGCGCCCCTATTCGGCTGTCCTGACAATCACCCCTCATCATTCGCGTGTTATCGCGGCTCTAACCCAGCCGGATGCTTCCAATGACCGTACTAAGGTTTGGACGATTTGAGTTGGATACCGCCCAACGCAAGCTGACCGAATCCGGCAACGTACTTCGGCTCGGCGGCAAGGCATTTGACATATTGGTCGTACTTGCAACTTCGGCCGGCGAAGTGATCAGCAAGGAAGCCCTGATTGCAGAGGTGTGGCCGGATACGACCGTAGAAGAGGGCGCGCTCCGCGTGCACCTGGTCACACTCCGAAAGCTTCTGGGTGACCGCACGAGCGGGAGATACATCGAGAACATACCTGGTAGAGGTTACATTTTCGTCATGCCGGTGGAGGGCTCAGGGGTCGAGTCCCTCAATCAAGCAGAGGCCAAACCGCAGGTTCTACAGCAGCGTTTCCCGCGACTGACCGAACGCCTCATAGGTCGAGACGACTTCGTGGCCGAAACCGCGGGTTTGCTCTCGACACATCGTCTGGTGACGATTTCGGGAGCAGGCGGCGTTGGCAAGACGTCCGTCGCGTTGGCGGCTGCCGAAATCATAAGTGCTGCTCGCGAGGTCTTGTTTGTCGATCTCGCCTCGTTAAGTGACGAAAAGCAGATCGCACCGACGCTGGCGAGCCTGCTCGGATTAAGTGTCGTCATCGACAACGCGGAACATGCAGTACTGGAAGCTCTGGCCGAACGTGACCTCCTCCTCTTACTCGACAACTGCGAGCACGTAATTTCGAAAGCGGCTGTTATCGTCGAGGACATCCTGGCGACCACGAGGCTGGTGACTGTGCTCGCCACAAGCCGCGAGCCCCTACGCATTGCGGGGGAAAGAATACGACAGTTACCTTCCCTTCCTGTGCCTCCGGAAGACAGCCCCCAATCATCGCTACTGAAATATCCTGCGGTCGAGCTTTTCGTTGACCGGGTTATGTTGTCATCCGAACTGGAGGACTTCGATAATCCGGACACGCTTGCGGCGGCTGCGTCTATCGTTCGCCGTCTGGATGGTATCCCGCTTGCCATCGAACTTGCCGCATCCGGCGTCGCCAACCTCGGACTTACCCACCTCGTCGGATCGCTGAGCGACCCGCTCGCCGTTCTACGTCGAGGACGACGAACAGCGCCTCCAAGGCAGCAAACCCTGAGGGCGACACTCGATTGGAGCTTTGATGGGCTGACGGATAAGGAACGCCTTCTGTTTGAATATTGCGCGATGTTCGCCGGCGCTTTTTCAACCGAAGCCGCCCTGACGCTCAGTGCGGGCGTGATGGCGGAGGAGGATTTCTACGAGGCCTTCGATGGCCTGTTCCTGAAATCACTATTCTCGGTGAGCGGCGACGGGAAATATCGACTTCTTCAGACGACAAGAAGCTACACTCTGGAGAAGGTTAGGAGAGGAGACCAGGCCCACCGGCTACACGCGTCTCATGCCGACTACTGCGAGAAGGCGCTTACCAGCGCCACGCGTGACTGGCCAACACTTCTGACCGCCGACTGGATGCGGCTCTATTCAGATTTGATCCACGATATCCGCAGCGCGATCCATTGGTCATTCGAGTCTGTCGAATCGGAAGAATTGGGAATGCGCCTCGCTGCCAATTCCAAAGTACTTTGGGTTCAGCTCGGATTGATGAACGAGCAGATACAGGTCCTTGACGAAGCTTTGAAACGCATCCCTGGGTCGGCGCACGAGGGGACGGAAACCGAACTCGACCTCCGAATTTCCAAAGGAAGCGCACTATACCACGTTCAGGGATACTCGAAAGACGGCGATGCACTCCACGAAATTGATCGGGGGATCGAAATAGCGAAAGCGATTGGCAATGTAAGCAAGCGTATCCACGCAAATGCGGCGAGAACAGCCATCCTCTGCTCGCATGGCAGGTACCAAGACGCGATTAATGCCACGCTCGCGCTCCGGGACGAGAATCCACAAGTGCCATCGCATGTGTTTAGTGCCATGCTCGAGCACAATTACTTCTTCAACGGCGATCTTGCGCACGCGAGAAAGGAACTTGAGGGTTCGCTGGACGACGGCAGCGGGTCGATCAGGAGGACCGCGAATCCCGGACTGGGTTTCGACCAACGGATCACGGGCCTAGCGGTCCTGGTGTTCGTAGAATTCCTCGAAGGCAACATAGCCACCGCCATGGATCGCCTCGAGAAGTCAGTAGAGGAAGCGGAGGATTTGGGGTATTCGATCGCTTCATGCCTCCTTCTCATGCTGAGTGCGTTTCCGATGGCTTCGCTTGTGGGACGACACAGCCAGGCAAATGAATACCTCAACAAAGCAGAAAGCCTGGCGAAACAGCAAAGATTGATCCGTTGGCAACAGTGGATTTCGTCATACCGGAACGGGTTGTCCGAAGCAGACAACCACGATGCTTTGGAGAAGGCGCTTGCAGGGCTGGCTGCACTGAGGCTGGAATACTTCCTGATTATCTGCGGAGCGCGTACGCCAACAGCTCATGTCGAACGCGCACTTCAGGGCGAGGCCGGTTGGTGTCGTCCAGAATTGCTCCGCCTGCTGGCGGTCGCGAAGTTCCCGACAAATCCGGAGCTAGCGAAAAACATCGCCGCTGAAGCGGTTGCGCTCTCCCGTAAGATGAGGGCGGTGTTCTGGGAATTGCGTTGCCTGATGACCGCTTATGAACTCTCGCCGCGTTCTGACCAACCCACCATTGTCGATGACATCGAAGCGGCGATCGCCAAATTCGAACCGGAAAGCAAGACCGTGGATCTCAGCGCGGCAATAGAGCTGGTACGATCGGCTCCCTGCCGCAGCGACCTAGCGCCGGCGAACGTTTCCTCCTCCTAATCCGACGTAGGTAGAGATCAAGTCAGTTGCGGATGATCAAAGTCCGCGGGCGGGACTTCTGTTTCGAGCGATAAACCAACTTAACACCGATTAACTCGCGTAACGGCACCTTAATCGGCACTTTCCTTCACACCAACATGGACGTGATGACAAGGAAAGGATGCCTGATGTCCGTCAAACTTGAGGAAGCCGAAACAAGGTATGTGGAAGCCTACGGAATTCGCTATGCGTACCGTCGGCTAGGCCGTGAAACCGGAACCCCCCTGGTTTTTTTGCAGCATTTCACCGGAACGATGGATTCATGGGATCCGGCCGTAGTGAACGCTCTCGCGGTGAATCGGCCCGTAATTGTTTTCAATAACGCCGGCGTCGGAACATCGGGAGGCAAGACTCCCGACACGGTCGATCAGATGACCACGGATGCCGAGAGCTTCATAGCGGCGCTCGGTTACGAGGAGGTTGATCTTCTCGGCTTCTCCCTCGGCGGGTTCATCGCACAGCTTATGGCTGCTCGCCCGGCCGTCAAGGTCCGCAAGATCGTACTCGCAGGCACAGCGCCCAAGGGCGGCGAAGAGCACCTGATGCAGGTCGTCGAGGAAGCATTCGCGCGAAATGCCGAGGACGTCCGCCTTCCCCTCTTCTTCACTCCGTCGGAAGCAAGCCAGGCTGCTGGACAGGCATTCATCAATCGCGCCGTTGTTCGGACACATCAGCGCGATCCGGAAAGTTCGGATTCCGTCAGCAATCCGCAGGCAGCCTCCATCATCGGATGGTGCGCTGACAAAGACCCCGACCACAAATCGTTGAAGGCGATCAAGCAGCCAACGCTCATCGTACATGGCAGCAGCGATACGATGTTTCCTTCCATCAACGCGTACGAGATGTTCAAGAACATGCCGAACGCCACGCTCGTTCTATACCCTGACTCCGGTCACGGCGCACTTTTCCAGTACCCCGAAACGTTCGTCGCGCACGTCCAGCACTTCTTGAACAGCTAAACAAAACAACTACGGAGAAGACAAATGCACTCCCTCGTCGAGAAAATTATTGCCGCTCATGGTGGCCTGGAAACCTGGCAGAAGTACACGCGTCTCACAGCCCATCTCAAGCAAGGTGGCGTTTTGTGGCCGCTCAAGGGGCATTCCGGCCAGCTTGACGTAACCAACGTCTCGGTCGGCCTCGGCGAGGAGTGGGCTTCCCACGACCCCTTCAGCGCCGAAGGAAAAGTGACGCGGTTCGAGCCTGATCTGGTCCAGATCAAGGATGCACATGGGAAGGTCCTCGAAGAGCTCAAGCATCCCCGCACGTCGTTCACCGGCCACACGCTGGAAACTCCTTGGTCCGACCTACAACTTGCCTATTTCGCAGGCATCGCAATGTGGACTTACTTCAACATGCCGTTCCTGCTGGCAGCGCCCGGGGTCGAAAGTGAGGATGTCGGCGAGTGGACGGAAAGCGGAGAGACGTGGCAGCGTTTGAAGGTCACGTTCCCCGCCAATATCGCAACGCACAGCACCGTCCAGACGCTCTACGTGGACGACAGCGGTCTCCTCAAGCGGCACGACTACGACGTTGAGATTGCGGGAAACACTCCGGGTGCCCACTACATCGGCGGCTACAAGGAAGTTCAGGGACTGATGTTCCCGACCGAACGGCGCATTTTCCCCAGACAGCCTGACGGCAAGTCAATGCCGGAACCGCTCGTAGTATCAATCGATCTTTCGGACATACATCTTTCGTGAGGTAGCGGGCGCGCGGGCAACCACCCGCGCCCTATAACGCTAGCGGGGCTCGTTGCCCCGCTTCCAAGACCGGAATTGCTTGAAATCCCACCGAAACAGACCTGAAACATAGACTGGCCGCGTTCATGAAAGAGTTCACGAGAAACGTGTTGCCGCACGTTCCAGCCTTTCGAAGGTTCGCAAGCGGGCATGCGGCGGACATTGGGTCGGCCGATGCACTGGTGATGATTGCATTGAAAAAACTGAAAGCACGATGGATGTTCCTCGGCTTCGGCGACCTCAGGATCGAAGGCTACGGTCTGATCCATAGTCTTGCGGAAAGCGATGTCGCGATCATCGACGAAGTCGAGAGCCAACAGATGCCGGAGAATGATACCGGGATCGCGTGCACCCTGAGAAGATTGACCGCACTCGACCGAAGCATGATCCTGCTCACTTCAGTCGAACAGCTGACTTTCCAGGAAGTCGGGAGCGCCTTGGGCATACCCCACAGCTTCGTAATCAACGAACTCCCTCTCGCGAGAGAGCGACTGAGGGAGTTCGTCGAGACTCCACTACGGGCGAGCGCACACAAGGGCACACATCTCAGGAGCATCAAGTAATATGCCAACCATCACTGAAATCGAAATCCAGCTGTACATCGACCACTCCCTTCCCGAGGAGCGCAATCGCGCTGTGAAACAATACCTGTACGATGACCTGACAGCTGCGCAACGGATCGGGGCTTACGAGCGCCACGCCGACGCACTTAGGAGAGCGCTCTCTCCTGTCGCAGAAATGCCACTTCCTTCGATCTTTGAGCCAAGCGCGCTCGAGACGGAGTTGTCGCTGTCGCCTTTAAGGCGTCTCAACTCGATCGCTGGCGCAATCCTCACAGCCGTCATCGCCTACGTTGGATGGGGATGGTGGCGAGTGCTCGAAGAGCACATAGCCCATTTTCTAGTACGTTAGCATAGGGAGCGTACGACGTCCCGTTTTGCCTGCTCCATCGGGGCCGGGTTTCGTCTCTCGCTATGAAATACGTGATGTCGTGGATAAACGCGTTTCCTCTAATGGCCCTTACTGTGCCTGCGCGTGCTTCCGTCAACCCGTGACGTCGAGAAACTTCAGCGCCTGATGTATCTGGCTGACGACCGCGGCCCCCTCGCCCACGGCTGCGGCAACTCTTTTGGTCGAGCCGGCGCGTACGTCCCCGATTGCGAAGATGTTGGGTATGCTCGTCTCCAGGGCGAACGATTGCCGCCCGAGGGAAGACGAGACATCTTCATCGAACCCCCTGCCTGTAAGTACAAAACCGTTGTTGTCCATGTCAATTTTTCCGCCAGTCCAACTTGTGTTGGGGTCGGCTCCGGCAAACAGGAAGAGGTGGCCAAAATCACAGGCCCTCGTCTGCGTCGATTTCTTATGCTGCAGGATGCCTGAGACATTTGGCCCATTGTCCCTGCTGACGGAGACTAGTTCGTAGCCGAGATGTATTTCGACGTTAGGCAACGCCGCAATCCGTTCGATGAGATATGACGACATCGTCTCGGAGAGGTCGCGGCGAACGATCATGTGCAGCCGCTTGACGCGTGGCGCGAGGAAGACGACCGCCTGGCCGGCTGAATTTCCACCTCCGATAAGGGCAACGTCCGAGTTCTCGCAAAGCTTGGCCTCTAGGGCGGAGGCCCAGTACGAAACAGTGGTATCCTGTATCTTCTGCAAGCCGTCGATCTCGGGCGTGCGATACCGCGCACCGGATGCAATCACGAGCGACTTTGCACGAATTGACTGCCCATCTTCGAGTTTCAGCGATATGGGTGCTGACCGTGCACGAGATATTTCGGGGGCCGTCAGTTCCCTGACCTTCAGCGGCAACGCAACCTCTACTCCGAATTTGAGCGCTTGGCTGAAGGCCCGCCCCGCAAGTGCAGCTCCGGAAATTCCAGTCGGAAAGCCGAGGTAATTCTCGATACGGGATGAACTTCCCGCCTGTCCGCCGATCGCGCGTTGGTCGATGACAATCGACCGCAGACCTTCTGAGGCCGCATAGACCGAGGTTGCCAGACCTGCCGGCCCTGCTCCCACGATCGCTACGTCATACAAGATCTCCGGATCGAGCTCAGGAGTGATGCCGAGGCATGCCGCCGCCTCCCCTTCCGTCGGGTTTCTCAGCACCGTGCCGCTTGGGCAAATCATCAGCGGCAGTTCGCTCTGCGATATGCCGAGTCGCTCGACGAGAACCAGCCCTTCCTCGTTCGACGCGGCATCGAGGACCGTGTGGGGGTATCCGTTGCTGGCGAGAAAGCGCTGAAGGCGCAGTAGGGACGGATCACTCGATGTCCCGACCAGGATGGAGCCGCCCAGACCAGTATCAAGATAGGCGACGCGACGAAGTATGTAGGCGCGCATAACAGTCTCGCCGACTTCCGCGGACCCGATGATGAGTGCTCGCAAATGTGCCGCATCAAATGGAATGGCCACACAGCCATCTGGACCGGCCCTGAGGCCCGCCAATGAGGGACGGCCCGATAGCTGGTTGATTTCGCCCGAGAACTGACCGGCCTTATGAGTAGCGGCATCCTGATCCCCGCGAAAGCCATCGTGCCGAAACGCATCGATCCGCCCTTCGAGAACCAGAAAGGCCGGCGCGTTCCGCTCGCCAACAGGAAATATCTCTTGGCCAGGATTGAATGAAAGCGGCCCCTCACTGGCGAATCTGCGGGCTGTCTCTACCTGCAAAGGAGTGAGCGTCGGAAATCTCTGATAGTCGCGGGAACCGTTATCCATGGTCCATTCCTTCTGTCCACGAGCAGTGAGGCCGCGGACAACCTGTCAGGCCTTCGAAAACGCTCGACCAATATTTGAAGCTCGGACGGCGGCCTAGCTCTCGGTCATTCCATCTTGCCGGACGCCGGAGGATCGCTCGCCGGGAAACTTTCCTCGAGTGCTTCCTCGAGAAGTGCGTCCGCGGGAGAAGCTGGTGCGTCTCCTACTTCGAGGATGATGTCCGACAGCTCCGGCAGAGTTTCGATACCGTCCCGAACAGGTTCTTTGCTGACCTCAAGCTTCTTGTTCATCGATCCCGAGCTCCTTTCGTATCAAAGGTTTCCTAGCGATCATTCCGACGTCGATATTGGACGATCGGGTTCCCTCGGGGAGGACCGATCTTACAATCGTTTTTTGCTCGCCTCCGGCACTCCTTTCGAGCGTGCAGCATCGGCGTTGGCCTGTGACGCGCTTTTCCGCAACACCACAGGGGGCTTTGATGAAGTACCGCTCTATTCCATTTTCACTTTGGCTCCTCGCCTGTAGCGTCGCTTTGACTTCGGTCGGAGTTGCTCAGGAAACAGGTACTGCGCCGACGGTCGTCGTGGCCAAGCCAGTGCTGCGCGATGTCGTAGACCGCGATGAATTCATCGGCCGTTTTCAGGCGGCCGAAGAAGTCCAAATCCGGGCGCGCGTAGGCGGATACTTGCAGGCGATCAACTTCAAGGACGGTCAACTCGTCAAGGAGGGAGATCAGCTCTTCGAGATAGACCAGCGTCCTTTCTTGACTGCGCTTAATCAAGCGCGCGCAAACCTCGCCGTTGCCAATGCAGGCCTTACCTATGCGCAAGCTGAATTCGATCGCGTCAATTCGCTGGTGAAGTCCGGAAGCCAGACGATATCTACTCTGGACGACCGCCGGCGTGCGCTGGACTCGGCTCTAGCGAGTGTGCAGGGTGCGCAGGCGGCATTCGACCGCGCGAACCTTGATCTAACATACAGCCGGATCACAGCACCCCTCGGTGGCCGGATCGATCGCCATCAGATCTCGGTGGGCAATCTCGTGCAAGCCGACGAGACGCTACTGACTTCCATCGTCATGCTGGATCCGATCGACTTCTATTTCGACATCGATGAGCGCAGGCTGCTGAACTACGCCGAAACGGCACGCAAAAACGGCGAAGCCCTGCAGAGCGGCGGCGGACTCAAGGTCTCCGTCACCCTCGGTGATCGCAACCGCACCAAATTCCAAGGAACCCTGGATTTCGCAGAAAACCGCGTCGACCCCCAGACAGGCACGCTTCGCGCTCGCGCGCGGTTCGCAAATCCGGATTTCGCGTTGCAGCCGGGGCTATTCGGCAGGGTCGAGCTTGAGGGATCGAATTCCTATGAGGCTATTCTCATCCCTGACGAGGCTATCAGCTCGGACCAGGATGAGCGGGTCGTTTTTGTTGTCGGGAAAGACAATACGGTCAGTACGAAGGCCATCCGGCCCGGCCCGCGAATATTCGGTTACCGTGTTGTCCGCAGCGGCCTTGACGGAAGCGAGTCCATCGTTGTGAGAGGCGTGGTGCGTGTGCACCCCGGCATGAAGGTCGATCCCAAGGAAACAACGCTGCCCCCGGAAAACAAGGACCCAGTCGGCTCCGCACCGGAAGCCGCTCGGGCAACGGAGGTCGGCCAATGAGATTCGCTCACTTCTTCATTTCCCGTCCGATTTTCGCCTGCGTGATATCGCTTGTCCTGATGATCGTCGGAACGATCGCCTACTTCGAACTTCCCGTCTCCCAGTATCCAGAGATCGCACCTCCCACCATCGTCGTCAGGACCTCCTACCCCGGGGCCGACTCGCAGACGATCGCCGACACCGTTTCGACGCCGATCGAGCAAGAAGTGAACGGCGTCGAGGACATGCTTTATATGTCGTCCTATTCGAGTGCGGACGGAGCAATGACGCTTACGATCACGTTCGCCCTGGGAACCGACCTCGACAAGGCGCAGGTCCTTGTGCAGAACCGCGTAGCCGTCGCCCTTCCTCGACTGCCCCAGGAAGTGCAGCGCCTCGGCGTCACCACCACGAAAAGCTCACCCGACCTCCTCATGGTCGTGCATCTGCTCTCGCCGAATGGTCGCTATGACCAGCTCTATACGTCCAATTACGCGCGAAACCGCGTCAGGGATGTGCTCGTCCGCCTGCAGGGCGTGGGCGATATCCAGATCTTCGGCGAACGGCAATATTCCATGCGGATCTGGCTCGACCCGGAGAAGCTGTCTTCATATGGAATGACAGCAACCGATGTCGTGAACGCTCTGCGCGATCAGAACGTCCAGGTTTCCGGCGGCTCCATCGGGGCTCCACCCACAGCAAGGGAGAACCCGTTCCAATATACCGTGCGCACGGACGGTCGATTCCAGGATGCCCGGCAGTTCCGCTACGTCATCGTGAAGTCAAGGCCTGACGGCAGGCTCGTCAAACTCGAAGACGTTGCCAGGGTCGAGCTCGGCGCGCGGGACTACGTAACGAACTCCTACGTGAACAACCAGCCCGCGGTCGGCATGGGCATTTTCGCGCGGCCCGGTACGAACGCACTGCAGACAGCTGCGCAGATCAAATCGATCATGAAAGACCTCTCCGGCCAGTTTCCGCCCGGTCTGGAGTATCGGATCATCTACGACACCACGGCTTTCGTGTCGGATTCGATCAACGAGGTCTACAGGACGATCGGCGAAGCGATCGTGCTCGTCGCCATCGTCGTTCTCATATTCCTGCAGTCGTGGAGGACCGCGATCGTGCCGATCGTCGCGATCCCGGTTTCGCTTGTCGGTACTTTCGCCTTCCTTGCGGCATTCGGCATGTCCCTGAACATGCTCACTCTCTTCGGTCTGGTGCTCGCAATCGGTATCGTAGTGGACGACGCGATCGTCGTAGTGGAGAACGTCGAGCGCAATCTCGCGAACGGTATGTCGCCCCGTCGGGCAGCGCACGTGACAATGGATGAAGTGGGCACGGCGGTCATCGCTATCTCGCTCGTTCTTATCGCCGTATTCGTGCCGACAGCTTTTATCCCGGGAATCTCCGGTCAGTTCTACAGACAATTCGCGGTGACGATTTCAATCGCGACCGCGATTTCGGCGCTGAACTCGCTGACCCTGTCTCCGGCCATTGCCGCGATCGTCCTGCGCGCTCACGGTCACTCGGAGACGAAGACGAACCTTCCGGCGAGACTGGGGAAATGGTGTGCCGAGATATTCAATCACTGCTTCAACAAACTCAGCTCCGGCTACTCCGCAATCGTCCGAAGCATCGTCAGCTCGAAAACCGGTCTAAGCTGCGCAGTTGCCGTCTTTGTCGCCCTCCTCGGAGCAACCTGGTTCCTCAACACTAAGGTGCCGAGCGGCTTTATTCCGATCATGGACCAGGGTTATGCGATCGTGGTCGTCCAGCTTCCGGAAGGCGCATCCCTCGACCGCACCGATGCGGTGATCAAGAAGGCCGGAAATATCGCTAAGGACACACCTGGTGTCGCCAATGCGGTGCAATTCGCAGGTTTCAGCGGTGCAACCTTCACTAACGCGTCAAACGCCGGCGTGATTTTCACGCCGTTCAAGCCGTTCGAAGAGCGGCTGGCGACCGGGGACACGTCCGAAAAGATCATCCGGGCGCTTTATAAAAACCTGCAGAGCGTCGATGAGGCCTTCATTATTGCCATCCCCCCTCCACCGGTTCAGGGCATCGGCAATTCGGGCGGCTTCAAGATGCAAATTATGGATCAGGACAGCTCGAACATGACCCGCATCCTCGGCCTGGCTCGGCAGATGATGGTCAAAGCGAACCAGACGCCGGGCCTCACCGGGGTCTTCACTACCTTCTCGGAATCGAGCCCGGAGTATTTTCTAGATATCGACAGAGACAAAGCCCAGTATCTGAACGTTCCGATCCCCAATATCTTCGACGCCCTATCCAGCAATCTGGGTGTCGCTTACGTCAACGATTTCAACGCATTCGGAAGAGTCTATCAGGTCCGCGCCCAGGCCGATAAACAGTTCCGCCTCGAACGTGACGACATGCTCGATCTCAAGGTCAAATCCGCGGCCGGAGCCCTTGTTCCGTTGGGAACGCTTGCGGACATCAGGGAGACAAGCGGACCAACGCTCGTCCAGCGCTACAACATGTATGTCTCAGTCCCTCTCCAGGGCAACGCTGCTCCGGGCGTCTCCACCGGCGAGGCGATCGCAAAAATGCAGCAGCTTGCCGCAAAGACGCTACCACCGGGTACGACGTACGAGTGGACCGAACTGTCTTACCAGGAAACCCACGCTGGGGGCAGCGCTGTCTACATCTTCGCGCTGTCAGTAGTCTTCGTGTTTCTCGCACTGTCCGCACAGTACGAGAGCTGGATCCTGCCGGCGGCAATCATCCTCATCGTTCCGCTGGCGGTGTTGGGTGCGCTCTTCGGGGTCTATCTGAGGGGAATGGACAACAACATTCTCACGCAGATCGGCTTCGTGGTTCTGATCGGCCTAGCGGCGAAGAACGCCATTCTGATCGTGGAATTCGCGCGCCAGGCACAGGACGCGGGAAAGACTGCAGTGGAAGCAGCTATCGAAGCCTGCCATCTACGTCTGCGCCCAATCCTCATGACGGCACTCGCATTTATCTTCGGCGTTTTGCCACTCGCGATCGCCGAGGGGCCGGGAGCCGAAATGCGGCGCTCGCTTGGCACCGCCGTGTTCAGCGGCATGATCGGAGTCACGCTATTCGGCCTGTTCCTGACTCCGGTGTTTTACGTGCTGCTGCGGTCACGATATATGCCGAGGAAGCACGTCGAGGACGAGTGGGTGCCGGAGACAAAGCAGGCGGCTGAGTAACCCTCTCCGATCGAAGCCGTCTCCAGCCGGCAGCCATCCGGTGGCAATCGCAATATTGCCAATCCATATAGACAAGGTCTGCCGGCGTCTCCGATAGGGAGTAACGTCGGCAGTGCCGCATTCAGCGCCGCACTGAAAACAGCAGGAGTAATCAGGACTATGCGCAGCGTGGGTTTCATTCTCGAGGATGGTTTCCAGGTCATGGGACTGGCGGCGCTGTCAGCGTTCGAATTCGCAAACCAGGAACTGGGTGAAGAGGCCTATAAGTTGACGGTGATGTCTGAAAAGGGCGGAACGGTCAGGTCGTCCTTGAGCATCGGCATCCAGACCAAGAAGCTGGAAGAGTATCCCGATACATTGATGGTCGTCGGCGAGCTGGTTCCGCGTGCGCCTTCACCGGCACTACGGCAATATATCGTCAACGCTGCCACGGAAAGCAGGCGTGTCGCGGGGGTTTGCACAGGAGCCTTCCTCCTGGCGGAAGCGGGCCTGCTCGATGGCCGGCTCGCCACGACCCATTGGGCACACGCACGCAATCTGCAGCGGAAGTTCCCACAAGTTCATGTCGACGAAGATCGAATCTTCGTTCACGACGAGAACATCTGGACATCAGCCGGAATGAGTGCCGCCATTGACCTGACTTTGGCGCTCATCGAGGATGACTACGGGGCGGCGCTTTCGAAGACGATTGCGCGCAAACTTGTCGTCTATCACAGGAGGCCAGGCGGGCAGTCCCAGTTCTCAGCTCTCCTCGAGCTCGAGCCACGCTCCGACCGCATCCGAAAAGCACTCATCTATGCCAAGGAGCATCTTCGAAATCCCTTGAGCGTCGAAGAGCTCGCGGATTCCGCCAATCTGAGCCCTCGCCAGTTCAGTCGGCTGTTCCGTGACGAAACGGGACATTCTCCGGCAAAAGCCGTTGAGCGACTCCGGCTCGAGGCAGCAAAGGCAATGCTCGAGGACGGAAGCCATCCCGTTGAAATCGTGGCACGCGACACAGGTTTCGCTGATCGGGATCGTATGCGCCGCGCGTTTCTTCGCTCATTCGGTCAGCCGCCTCAAGCCGTTCGTCGCACTCTTAAAATGATTGGAGGCGCTGGGCTGGAGAATGTGGAGAGCTGATGGCCAAATAATGTCCTAAAATGCCGTTTCCTTGACATTTGAGACGATCGCATTTTGGGACATGATCCTCCAATCGAAACCGAGGCGATGCGCCTAGAAATACGCGCGTCTCAACGAATAGGAGCGATCCATGAAAACGACAGGTAACACGATCTTCATTACGGGCGGAACTTCCGGCATCGGCCGCGGGCTGGCGGAAGCCTTCCACAAGCTTGGAAACAAGGTCATCATCGCAGGCCGCCGCAAGGCCTTGCTCGACGAAGTCTCCGCGGCAAACCCAGGGATCGACGGCGTCGAGCTCGACATCAACGACATCAACGACATCCATCGCGTCGCCAAGAAGCTGATCGCCGAGTATCCCAAGCTGAACGTCTTGGTCAACAACGCGGGCATCATGCCGTTCGACGATGCTTCCGGCCTGGTTGACGACGAAGTATCACGTCGCATCATTGACACGAACCTGCTTGGCCCGATCCGTATGACCTCCGCGCTCGTCGAGCACTTGAAGGCGCAGCCCGAGGCGACGATCATCAATAACACATCGGTGCTCGCATTCGTGCCGCTCGCTTCGAACGCGGTCTATTCAGCGACAAAGGCAGCCCTTCATTCATACTCGCTTTCGCAGCGGTTCATGCTTCGCGACACCAATGTAGGGGTCCAGGAAATCGCTCCGCCATGGGTCGATACGGACCTGGTCAAAAAGAGCGGCGATCCGCGCGCGATGCCGCTGGATGTTTTCATCGAAAAGACGATGAAGGGTCTCGAGACGGACGCCCCGGAAGTTTACGTCGAGGAAATTGCAGCCCTTCGTGACAACCCGGGGAACAACGAGCATGCCTTCGTCCATGGATTCAATGAATCCTTGGCGGCGAACCCGATCCCAGTCTAAGCCTTCAAAATCGCGGCATTGCCTTCCGGTCTACGGCCGGGAGGCAAATTCCGCAGGGAATCCGTCATGTCAAATCGACTGAAATCCAAAGACAACAGGTTGTCGATTGACGACGTCACGCAAAACGCGGAAACGTCGGCACCCTCCCTGGTCCCAGCTTATTTCCTCGCTCTCGGTACCTTTGCCATCGGCACCGAAGGCTTCATGATCGCGCCTCTTCTACCAACCATCGCCGACGATCTGGGGATGAGTATTTCGACGACGGCCATGCTGGTCGTTGTGTTCACGCTCGTCCTGGCCATCAGCTCGCCGATCACGACCGTCGCCACCGGACGCATGAATCGCCGGGACACACTGATCTTGGCAATGACGTTGTTCACTGCTGGCAATCTTGCCGCTGCGTTCTCTTCTACCTTCAGCACTCTACTCGTAGCGCGCGTCCTGATGGCGGTGGCATCGGGTCTTTACGTTCCAAGTGCCAATGCGCTCGCGGGTGCCATCGCTGGTCCGCATAGACGCGGCCGTGCCCTGGCGATTGTCAGCGGCGGGATGACCATCGCGATTGCACTTGGTCTGCCGCTCGGCGCGCTGGTTGGCCATGCGTTTGGTTGGCGTGCCACGTTCCTGGCTGTCGCGTTTATGGGCCTCATTGCGATCATCGGCATCATGGCGGGCATACGCCGTCAGGTAGGAGACGGTATGACCGTCGCCAGCCTTTCCGAAAGGGTCAGTGTCGTCCGCCAGGCGGCTATACTTGAGCTGCTCGCCGTGACCCTGTTCTGGTCCCTGGGGGCTTACACTGCGTACCCCTACATTGCGCCCTATCTGAAATCCGAGCTTGGCTTCGGAGTGACCGGCATCGCTGCAACCGTTTCAATGTGGGGAATCGCCGCTGCCGTCGGAGTAACCACAGGCGGAGCGCTCAACGATCGGTTCGGCTCGCGAAAGGTTGCTACAGCTTCACTGATCCTTCTGGCGCTGTCCTTCCTTGCCCTTGCTGCAGTGACGGGCCTGACGCCAACAGCTGCGTTAGTTCCAACCCTCGTTGCGATCGCCGTGTGGGGTTTCAGCGTCTGGTCCTTCTTCCCGGCGCAAATGGCGCGTCTCATCCAGGCCTCGTCGCCGTCCCAGGCATCGGTATCTCTCTCATTGAATACCTCGACGATGTATTTGGGTTTCTCTATCGGAAGCGCTATCGGAGCGGCCATCGTTGGTGCCGGCGACATCTGGCTCATCGGAGTGGCAGCAGGTGCAGCTGAAATGATCGCGCTGCTTCTCGACCGGCGCTTCAAACGCCAAGGGGTTTGAGCACAAACAACCCTTGAAAGCTCGGCGGCGATGTCGAACATCGCCGCCGAGCTTTTCGCCATTCGCGTATCACGGCATCGGATCGGGATCGTCGATAACTACGAGCCCGCGCCCCTCTGCATTCAGTGCATCTCGTACCGACTGCCTTTCAGATACAAGTTTGAGCAAATTCCTCACTCGTGGATACTCATCGGTCGCGATACCGAAGTGCCTCGTCCAGCTCCCAATCACAAAGAGATACGCATCGGCGGCCGTGAAGATTTCCCCGGTCAGGAACGGGCCTTTGAGGCTCTCGTTAAGGAACCCGAGGCGGCTACGGATACGCTGCAAGACGAGCGTCCGCATTTCGTCGTCGATCGGCCAGAACATCGGGACGAAGCTCTTGTGCAGTTCCGCCGCCACGTAGCTCTGCCACTCCATGACACGGTAGCGCGGCATGGTGCCCGGTTCCGGCATGAGGTCACGACGCCCAGCAAGATCACAGAGGTACTGAGCGATCACGAGGTTCTCGGTCAGCATCTCGCCGTTGTCTAGTTCCAGAAGCGGTACCATTCCCCGCTGGGCGACCGTCCAGTAGTCGGAGCCATCCGCGCGAACTTTGGCAGTGACATTGATCACTTCGAGGTCGAAAGGTAGACGCGTCTCGCGCAAAAGGATGTGGACGGAGAGCGAGCTTGCCCCGGGATGCGTGTAAAGTTTCATTGGATGATCTCAATTGAGGTGAGAGGTTAGACGACGGTATCCGGCGTGGAATTTACGCCGGTCGATTTTGCCGATGGAAGTATGGGGCTTCCCACCTTCCACGATGGTCGTCGGCGATTTCCAGCCGAACTGCGGACCGAAAGAGACTCTACCCTACGACCTGCGAGCGCCGCTGTGTGTCGACCATGTGATCTTGCGCCGAGACGGTACCACTCGCTTCTAGCCAGCTGTAGGTACCAATTTATGTGACTGATAGCGGTCGGTTTTCGTTTGAGCCCAGAGACGTCGCGCCATCACAGTTGAGCCAACGCCGTCTCTCAGCTCCTGTTGCTAGCTCAGAGCCGCCTCCGCGAGTGGCAGCGAACGGATGCGTTTTCCGGATGCCGCAAAGATGGCGTTCGCGAGCGCACCTGCGGCAGCAGCCGTTGCGGCCTCACCAACGCCGCCCGGGGTCTCCTGGCTCTTGATGTGATAGATTTCGATCTTGGGGATCTCGTTGATCCGGAGCGCGCGGTACATATCGAAATTGGTCTGGTCGACTGCCCCGTCGGTGAAGGTGACCTGATTGTACATGGCGCTACCCAGCCCGAAAATCACACCTCCCTGCATCTGGGCTTCTACGGTATCGGGGTTGATCGTGACACCACAATCGACCGCGATGACCGACCGAAGAAGCTTCACTTCCTCTTTCGTAATCTCGATATCGAGGACATGTGCCAGATAGCTTCCGAACGCCACCTGAAGGGAGACGCCCCGGCCTCTACCCGCTGGAAGCTTTTCGCCCCAGCCCGCCTTCTCCGCAGCCTCGTTCAGGACCGCCAGCGCACGCGGGTTTTTGGTCAGCATCCTGCGTCTGAATTCGACGGGATCCTGCTTTATCGCCGCGGCCATTTCATCCACGAAGCTTTCAACTACGAAGAGATTGTGCGACGGACCAACTCCACGCCACCAGCTCGTATTGACGCCGTCGGGCTCGTTGCGGACATAGTCCACGAAAACCGCGTCCTCGTCGTAGGGCGTCTCCGAGGCGCACTCGATGGCATCAGGATCGACGCCCTTGATGAAGGCAGCGGGCGCGTAGCGTGCAAAGATCGAGGACCCTGTCACACGGTGCGTTCGCCCAATGAGCTGACCGTCCTTGTCCAGTCCCGCCGCGACCCTGTCATAATAATAGGGGCGGTAGTAATCGTGCGTCATGTCCTGTTCTCGGGTCCAGACGAGCTTCACCGGATACCGGATATCCTTGAGAAGCCGGGCGGCGAGTTCGATCGAATCCACATCAAGGCGACGCCCGAACGCCCCGCCGATCAGCTGATTGTTCACAACTACGCTTTCCTGCGGCAACCCTGTTGCTTCGGCGACTGCCTTCTGTGCCCGGACTGGAACTTGTGTGCCGACCCACATCTCTGCCTTGTGGTCCTGAATGTGAAGCGTGCAATTGAGCGGTTCCAGCGGCGAATGGGACAGAAAGGGCGATTCATAGGCAGCGGAAAGCTTCACCGCTGCATTCGAGATCACCGCGGCGGCATCCTTGTCGTTTCGGATGATCACACCCTGTTGCTGCGATGCCTGTGCCAGCTTCTTGACGATTGAATTGAGGTTCATCGATCCATTGGGTCCGGCCTCCCACTCGATCTCAAGTGCATCGACGCCTGCCTTAGCGGCCCACATATGATCGCCGATTACGGCCACGGCATCCGGCAGCTTGACGATGTCGCGGACGCCTTTCACTGATCGAGCCGCATTTTCATTCATCTTCAAGATGCGCCCTCCGACCACCGGGCTGATGGCCAGGGTCGCAAATTTCATATTGGGAATGATGATATCTATCCCGTAGATAGCGCTGCCGTTCACCTTATGTGGGGTATCGAGGCGCTTGGCGCGGGTGCCGATAACCCTGAATTCCGAAGGCTCCTTCAGCACAACGTTTTCAGGAACTGGTAATAACGCAGCTTTGGGCGCGACCTCGAGGTATGTCATGGATCGTCCGGTGGTATCGTGATGGACGACGCCTAGCTTGACACGACATTCGAAGGCGGGCACCGACCATTCGGAAGCGGCGGCCTGAACCAGCATCGTCCGCGCGGTCGCCCCAGCTTGCCTCAGGCGCATCCAGTCGGCTCTCGTCGACGTCGAACCACCTGTCGACTGGTCGAAGAGAAGCGGATCGAGATATTTCGAGAGGTCTGGAGGTGCGGGTTGGAGCTTGACCTGATCAAGTCCAACCTCGAGTTCTTCGGCCATCAGCATGGCGCTGGACGTGAAGATGCCCTGACCGACCTCGTGATGAGCCATGATCAGAGTGATGCCGTCATTGTCGATTTTGATGAATGCATTCGGGAAGAACGACTTCTGGTTCTCCTGACCGGCGGCGATTGCGGCTCTCCCGAGGCGCGGCAGCTGGACCGAAAGCACCAATCCCCCCGTCGCCAAAACCGTGCCCTTCAAGAAATTTCGTCGCGAGTGCAAATTGTTAATCATCGCTCTCTTCTCCGGTCCGGCACCATGGATCTGACAAGGAAGCCCACATTCCGGACAGATAACATCTGTGAACTTCGATCCGAGAACTTGCGTCCGTGTCGAATGGTTTTCTTGGACGATCCGGCAGCAACAGCGGGAACTTTAAAAAAGGCGCTCTGATCGGATCCAGTCGCTCCCAGGGGGCATCTTACAGGACGCGGTCGTCTGCCCGGCATATCGTGGTTTATCAACCCCGGTAAATTCGATGAGCGGCATTCTGCTAATCGAGGGAAAAACAGCGGCTGTCGAAAGCGTCAGGCGCAAACCTGTCACCTCGGCGTCTCTACTATGCCTGTTGGCCTCAAGGTCGCCCCGCATTCGGATTTGACCATAGGCGTGCAATTTTGGTTGGTGGGCTCTGGATTTGTCGTTAGCCGTCCACCGCACCCATGTCTTGTTGTTCGAAAACCGAGTGGAAATTACAACTAACGCATTCATGCAACCCTGGCGGGATCGCACGTTCATCTTTGCGCCATTGCAGAATCCGAAACCCGTCTGGGATCGTTTCAAGGAGAGAGCCTCCATCGCTGCGATGCCGACTTATACAAGAAACGGGGTCAATAACGATGCAACAAGGCGAGAGCAGTTTGCGCATGGTCGGGAACCACGCGTTCAAAAAAAACGCGCGGGACGGCGACCGTTCGAGGAATCTGCACCAACAAGATGGAGAACTCTGATGAGCGATCGAAAACTAACGACAGCAGCAGGCACACCTGTCGCCGATAACTTCAACATTGAGACGGCGGGGCCAAGAGGTCCAGCGTTGCTTCAGGATGTGTGGCTGATCGAAAAGCTTGCCCACTTTGCCAGGGAGGTCATTCCCGAGCGTCGCATGCACGCCAAGGGCGCGGGCGCGTTCGGTACGTTCACCGTCACCAACGACATTTCCAAAGTCACAAAGGCTTCGGTGTTTGCCTCAGTGGGAAAGCAAACACCCGTATTTGTTCGCTTCTCGACCGTGGCCGGGGAGCGCGGCGCTGCGGACGCCGAACGTGACATCCGCGGGTTCGCCATCAAGTTCTATACCGAGCAGGGCAACTGGGACCTTGTCGGCAACAACACTCCCGTCTTCTTCTTTCGCGATCCCCTCCGTTTCCCGGACCTCAATCACGCGGTCAAACGCGACCCGCGCACCGGGATGCGCAGCGCCGAGAACAACTGGGACTTCTGGACGCTCCTTCCCGAGGCGCTGCATCAGGTCACGATCGTTATGTCCGAGCGCGGCATTCCAAAAAGCTACCGTCACATGCACGGTTTCGGATCGCATACCTACAGCTTTATCAACGCCGAAAACGAGCGGACATGGGTGAAGTTCACGTTCAAGACGCAGCAATCCATCGAGAACCTGTCGGACGAAGAAGCCACAGAGCTTATCGGGACCGACCGCGAAAGCCACCAGCGGGATCTCTTCGAAAGCATCGAGCGCGGCGAATTCCCTCGATGGAAGATGTATATCCAGATTATGACCGAAAGCGCCGCCACGACACATCGGCATAATCCCTTCGATCTGACCAAAGTCTGGCCGCACGCGGAATACCCGTTGCACGAGGTCGGCCATTTCGAACTGAACCGAAATCCTGAGAACTTCTTCGCAGAAGTCGAGCAGTCATCCTTCAGCCCAGCGAATATTGTCCCCGGCATCGGCTTCTCGCCGGACAAGATGCTGCAGGCGCGGCTGTTCTCCTACGGTGACGCCGCTCGTTACCGCCTGGGCGTGAACCATCACCAGATCCCCGTGAATGCCCCGAAATGTCCGTTCCACTCTTACCATCGTGACGGTGCGATGCGGGTCGACGGCAACCACGGCGCAGCGACGTCATACGTACCGAACTCCGTGGGCCAGTGGACGGAACAACCGGATTTCCGTGAGCCACCGCTCGCACTTGAAGGTGCCGCCGATCACTGGGATCACAGGGTCGACGAAGACCATTATGAGCAGCCGGGCAATCTCTTCCGGGCAATGTCGGCCGACCAGAAGCGCGCGTTGTTCGAAAACACTGCGCGCGCAATGGCAGGTACCTCGGTGAAGGTCCAGGAGCGTCACATCGTCAACTGCACGAAGGCCGATTGCGAGTATGGCGCGGGTGTCGCCCGCGCTCTGGGCTTCGCTGTCGACAACGCGGCGGAGTGAACGGCACTGCGGTCGCGCACTTCTCGCGGAGCGGCGCGTCGCTTGTCGATCGGGCCGCGGCCATAAAGGTCGCGCACCCTTATCGACAAGGGGAAGCCGCGATGTCGCCACCGTGATGGCCACGGCAACACCCCAGTCGATAATTATGGTCGGCGGACGCTATTCGTCGCCGGTGGCAACTCGAATGACCGGTCCGCTCTCGCGGCATGCCTGGCCATCTGTCGCTGCAGCGCTTTCGACAGGCGGCCGCCGCGAGTCGGCCGCCATACGGGTTTCAAGGTCCGGCTTACCAGGCGCGCAGCTGTCAGTCGGAGGACCACTCAACTGACAAGCGCTACATTTTAGACCTTCGAGGCCTGCGCAAGTCGATCGGCGGCTTCTTCGGTCGTCCACAACGCGTTTGCGAACCAACGGAAATTCACCAGGGCGGCGAGATACGCGTCACCCTCCGGCAGCTTACTTCCGGCCGTGGCGTCGCGTACGACGGCAACCTCAAGGCCCTTCTCGACGAAGTCTCGCAAATGGGACTCAACGCAGAAATTGGCGGCCATCCCTGCCAGAATAACCTTGTCGATGCGCTTCTTCCGCAGCTGGAAGACGACGTCGTTGGTCTGCGGGCCCGCGATCTTGTGGGGCGAGCAGACGACGGTCTTGCCGTCTTCGATGTACTGCTTGTACTCGGGCATCCAGTCTGCGCCGGAATTCTCGAAGCCATCAAGGGAAAGTGGGTCGCGGCGGTCAAACATCCGGAGCTTGTGCATGAGTGTCTCGCCCGTAGCGGCAAAATCCCACCGATGGTCGAACGGGTAGTAGTAGTGGGGCGAGATGACCACCTCGATTCCGGCCTTCTTCGCCGCCTCGAAGAGCTTGCCGATGTTTTCCACGGTGTTGTGCTCGGTGATGCTTTCGCCGAAAGCGCCCCATCCAGCACCCTTGGGGCTGAGGAAGTCGATTTGGGGATCGGTAATGACCAGGGCAGTCCTCGGGGTGTCGATCTCGACGTCGGTCTTGGGAAGAGCCGGGTTTTCCGGATCTCGATATGCGAGCGGGACGATTTTGTCAGTCATGGAATTTTCCTTTGGCCTTTACTGGCCGGCAACGATCACCCTTCCTCGCGGTCGCGCGGGCCAAGTGGTTGATTTCTGGAATTGGTACCCGCTGATACAGGTCCGTGATGCGGACCTCTTTCTCGGGGGACACGAGCGCCACAATGGAGCGGCGAATGGTTCGTGGATTGTAATATCCAGTCACTTTGGTGCACAAACTCCCCGGCGGGAAGGAGCCCCAGGACTCCGCCGAAATAATCCGCCCCGTCTATGCCTTGCCAACTGTGTCGACAGGAGCTGGTCATGTGAGCTCTGAGCACGCGCAGGTGAGACTGGAAGCAGGAAAAGTGTGCCGTGCGCGATGATACAATAATCAACATCAGCCTCGTCGTAGGCTGCTCCCACACGACGAACTGGCAATAGCCGAGAGTCGACCGAAACGTGACAGTCGAGGCATGCCGCCGAAAACAGGGAGTTTGGAAATGGACGCTACCAACACGATCGAGAACTTCTCAGGAACCTTCAAAATTGGCGACTACACAATCAACAGGCTTGGGTTCGGTTCCATGCGGCTCACCGGCCGCGGTGTCTGGGGACCCCCGGCGGATATCGAGCAGGCGCTGACTACTCTGCGCCGCGCTCCGGAGCTCGGTGTTAACTTCATCGACACCGCCGATTCCTATGGCCCGGACGTCGCCGAAGAACTGATCGGAAAAGCTCTGGTAGGCCGGAAAGATATCCTAGTCGCCACCAAAGCGGGACTTCGTCGACCGGGCCCCGATCAGTGGGTACCTCACGGCCGACCGGAATACCTGATCGAACGGGCCAAAGGCAGCCTCAAGAAGCTCGGCGTAGAGCGAATCGGCCTTTGGCAACTTCACCGGATCGATCCGCGTGTCCCCATGCAGGATCAGTTCGCGGCGATTCGGCAACTCCTCGACGAGGGCGTGATCGCCAACGCGGGCCTCAGCGAGGTGTCGATCTCCGAGATCGAAATCGCTTCCCGATATTTCAAGGTTGCAACCGTGCAGAACCGCTACAATCTCGTCGACAGAGAAAGCGAGGACGTCCTCGACTACTGCGAACAGAATGGGATCGGCTTCATTCCCTGGTTTCCGCTGGCCGCGGGCGATCTCGCCCGGCAGGGAGGCGTTCTCGATTCCCTCGCAAAACACCATGCCGCGACACCGGGACAGATCGCCCTGGCGTGGATGCTCAAGCGCAGCCCGGTCATGCTGCCCATTCCCGGAACCTCGAAGGTAACCCACCTCGAGCAGAATGTGGCTGCCGCCCGCATCCAGCTCTCTGACGACGAATTCCACAAGCTGGACCAAAGCGTCCGCTGACAAACGGGCGTTCTATGCCCTGCCGCCGCGAACAGCGCGTCGGCCGCCTCACTCAAACGCTCGACGCAGGTTTATCATGACAATCGACTCGACAGGGTACCAACCCAAACCGCATGAGCTCCAAACAGGCTGGCTCGCGGATATCGCCGGCAGAACCCCGGCGGCCTATTTCGGTATGGTACTCGGCCTTGCAGGGCTTGGAAATGCCTGGCGCGCAGCCGAACAGACCTGGCATGTCGGGGTCGGCGCATCGGAGTATATTCTCGCGCTCGCCGTGGCCGTTTGGGCGATCCTAGTCCTGCTGTTCCTGGTGAAGGCTTCGTTGGCCCGGGACAAGCTCGCTGCCGAGGTTGACCACCCCGTGCAATGCTGCTTCGTCGGCCTAATCGGAGTGGCGACGATGCTAGTCGCAGGGGCGGTCGAGCCCTATTCTTACGCAGCTGCCGTCGCGCTGTTCATCGTCGGTTTTGCGTTCACGAGCATCTTTGCGGTTTGGCGCACAGGCGGCCTCTGGCATGGCGAGCGCGATCAGGCGACAACGACGGCTGTCTTGTATCTGCCGACAGTCGCCGGAAGCTTCGTCACCGCCACCATCGCTTCCTCCCTCGGACATCAGGACTGGGGTCAGTTGGCCTTCGGCGCGGGTATTTTCTCGTGGCTCGCGATCGAGTCCGTCCTGCTTCACCGCCTGCTGACCGGACCTATGATGCTTCCTGCGCTTCGTCCGACGCTCGGCGTGCAGCTTGCTCCCGCGCCCGTCGGCGCGGTCGCTTACATAGCGGTCAGCGGCGGCGCGCCCGACGTCTTTGCCCACGCGCTAATCGGCTACGGTCTTCTCCAACTGGTGGTCCTTCTGCGTCTTTCGCGATGGCTACGAGAAGCCGGAGCCGTCATGGGCTTCTGGGCCTTTAGCTTCGGTGCGACCTCCATCGCGACGGCCCCAATCAGGCTTCTCGGTCACGGTGATACCGCGGCGATCTCGCTAATCGCACCGGTCGCCTTTGCTCTCGCCAATGTCTTTGTCCTTGGGCTGGTCATCATGACGCTCTGGCTGCTGCTATCCGGCAGGATGTACGGGCGGCCTTCCCCAGCCAGGTAGGCGTCGACGTCCCGCTGACGGCGGACATGTGCCGTCTGACCGATACATTTTAGTGCATTCCACTGTGGCCAATACTCGATCTTACAAGAACCGACGCAGGTGAGCTGCGACAAAGGCCGGCAGCACATCGCAACCATACCCGGGAACAAGCTATGCCCGAAACTCAAGAATCCTACCTCGCGGTCCAGGCCGTTGCGCCCGGCAAGCTCGAACTCGCCAGGAAGCCGCTTCAAGCTCCGGGGCCAGGCTATGTCCGCATCAAGATCGAAGCTTGCGGGGTCTGCCATTCGGACGCCGCCACCATCGAAGGCGCTTTCACGATCGTCTGGCCCCGTGTCCCTGGCCACGAAGTAGTCGGAAAAATCGACCTGCTCGGGGAAGGTGTCGAGGGATGGAGTGTCGGCCAGCGCGTCGGCGTGGGCTTCCTCGCGGGTAGCTGCGGACATTGCACACAGTGCCGTTCCGGCCATCTCGTAAACTGCACAAACCAGGAATTCACAGGAGTTCATCACGACGGCGGCTACGCGGAATCTATGATCGCCAAAGCGTCGGGTCTGATGTCCATCCCCGACGACCTCACCAACGTTGAAGCCGCTCCGCTCCTATGCGCCGGCTTGACTACATTCAGCGCCCTCAGGAACTCTGGCGCGAAAGCCGGAGATCTCGTCGCCATCGTCGGGATCGGCGGGCTCGGTCATCTCGCAGTGCAGTATGCCCGCAGCATGGGATACGAGGTCGCAGCGATCGGCCGAGGGTTGGCTGTGGGAGAACTCGCGAAGAAGCTCGGAGCTCACCACTACATTGACAGTACAGCCGATCACGTCGATGAAGCGCTGCAAAGGCTTGGAGGTGCTGATCTCGTGCTCGCCACCGCCTCGGGCGGCAAAGGCGTTTCTGATACGATTAAGGGCCTCAAGCCACGAGGCAAAACGATCGTTCTCGGCGCGACCGCCGAACCGATCGAGCTTGTATCGGGCGAGCTCTTTTTCAAGGAGAGGTCGGTGGCCGGAGCGTTGACTGGGGACCCAGCTACCGGGGACACGACGTTGCGTTTCAGCTCTCTTTTCGGGATATCCGCCATGATCGAAGAGTTTCCGCTCGAGCGGGCAATCGACGCCTATGACAAGATGATGCACGGCAAGCCGCGGTTCCGGATAGTCCTGACCATGGGGTCCTCGGCGCTCCGAGAAGCGTGACGGGGAGCGTGACTAAAACGAATCCGGCCGCCATTGCCCGGTACGAAAATGTTGCTGCTCTGGGTCTTGGAGACCAATGGCAGTCGCCGCCGATATGTGCCCCCGAGACCAGAGTACCTGTGGGAGAATATGCTCCCGCGTTCGTACTCCCTCGCTGTGACCGGGGATACCTTGGCCTCGCGGAGTTGATCGGAAGACCTTCGGTCATACACTTCTATTCCGGAACGGGCGCTTCATGGTTCGAACAAAGCGCATGCCTCAACGCGCTCGCACCGACACTCGGCGTGCTTGGTGTGGCGCTGGTCGGCATAATTTGTGCCCAGCAAGCGGTGGTCGCGGACCATTGCAAAGTTACCTTGACGGATTTCCCCGTATTGTCGGACTGGGAGCCAAGGGGTCTTGTTTCACGCCTCTACGGCTTCAACCTCAATCGAGCAGCGCCAAACCTAGCGTCAACTTATTTAATAGACGGCCACGGTGTCGTCAGGTGGATCAGATACGGTGTGGAAGCCGCGGACGTGGATTCTGCTACGATAATTGCCGCAGCCAGGTCGCATCTCTCTCGCCAGAAACCCTTAGGCCCGACTGACTGATCCGACTAACTATGGAGTACTTCGCTCCGGCGGTTCAAGGATTACGAAATCGACATCGGGCAGCGTCGGTTGGCCGTACGGTAAGACCCTGCATTGGCCGGGACGACGACGGAATTGGTGGGTACCGCCCACGACTTTGGCGAAACGATCTCCATCTTTTCCATCGCGACGTCGTCTGGGATCAAGTAAGCCGAGACGCCTCGCTTGTAGACCTTCCTCCTCTATTGCTTTATCCGGGAGCCTCTATGTGGCTGGGCCATCCTCTGATGGGTCGTTGACTGCGATCGAGCCCAAGCGAGCTCACTCGCGAGTGACCACCTCAGAAAAGTGAATGATTCTGGGCATTTGCAGCATGTCGGTGAGAAAACACTGACCCGTCGGTGTGGGGCACATTGCCCCACACCGACGGGTCCGTTCAGGCACCCTTGGCGTAGGTAAACCGAGCGTCCTGCAACTCAGCGAGATATGCGACGACACTGGGCACGAGAATTACGCCGTGGATTAGGTTATTCGTCAGATCGGCTGCCACCGCATCCGCCGGCAACCGCGAATTGCTTTCCCGAGAAGCAATCCCACGAGCAATCGCGTGGATGGAATCGTGGCACGCCACGAATACAGCCCCACGCTTCTGGAGCGATAGGATATTGTTGTTGGCAGGGCCGTAGAAGCCGTCAACATCCTGGTGATCGTCCATGGCCGTCGCGCCTGCCTTTTCGACAATGAAATCGTTTCGCCTGCTTTTGGCACCCGCGATCTCAGCCAGATCGTATTTGTCCCACATGCTTTGATTGAACAGAGTGTGATGAGCGGATCCGTGCACGGCCGCGACGGCAAGAAAGTCCTTGTTTCCGTGAGCGAACACCTGCCCGTTCACCGACTCTCTCATGAGGTTCAGCCAGGCAGCGGAGATGTCTGATGCCTCCCACATCTGCCGCGGCCCGCCGTCGTAAGCAAGGAGCTCGACGGATGCCTCATGATCCCACAGATCTTTGCGATCAGCCATGAAAGGGACGGAGGTGAAATCGCGGCGGCGGGGTACATTGGCCAGTCGCTCCGAGAGGTTTTGGAGCTTCCGGCCCCCGTCGGATGCGACCGGCGGGGGATTCTTCTCCTTTGCGGACAGCGTAGACGTTCCGATCGACGCGACGGCTACTGCGGAAGCGCCTAGCGCGCCTAGCGCCAACCGACGGGTGGTGGGTTTTTCGAGACCAAACATTGCGATCTCTCCACTCAGTAGCTGTAGACGTTGGCGGCTCGGCCGACCACGCCCTCGAGGAACTTCGTCATTGTTGCGACCGTTGCCTGATCTTTGATTCGGTAACCGTCGACCAGTGTGGCGACATTCGGATAACCAACCCAGGTCCGCCCGTACTCATCTTCCCAGACAAGAACGCGAAGCGGCAGATCAATCCCGATCGACTGGTCCTCCTGCATCAGCTTGGTGCCGATCTTGGGATTGCCGAATACAAGGACCGTCGTCGGACGTAGCTTGTCCCCGACGGATGTCGCGTTCTCCGCATGGTCGAACGTCGCGAACAAAGGAATCTTCTTTGCCGCCAGATCGTCCTTGATCCGTGCAACTGTCTCCGCCGGGCCGAACTTGCTCTCCTGCGCGACGATGTTCTGAGGGTTCACCGCAGGACCAAGATCGGCTCGATACGCCGCCGCAATGTTGCGGGCGAGAGTGGTGAGATCAACACCTTCCTTGTCGGTGAGCAGCGTCACGCATACAAGTTCGTAGGAAGCGGTGAACCGGCTCAGATATGCACTGAAGCCCGGGGATTTCCCCTTCACTTCCATGAAGCCCGGATGCCTCGTGAACTCCCAACCCGCCATCGCAGGCACGACTGTACCGTTCGCGAGTTTGGTGGGGGTGTAGATGACTTCCCTGTCGGCGGCGTCTTTGATCAGCACGGAGCCTGCCAGCGCAATGTCCCATTTGCTGATATCCTCGGCAGAGGACCAGATGTTGCCGAAGCCGAACAGGTTTTCCGGCATCTCGACAGGGACGGGCACCAAGTGACGCTCGACTTCGCGGTAGCCCGTTGCGGGCTCGACTGGATTGATGAAATCGACGTCCGCCTTGAAATGCGAATGCTGGTTGTCGTGCGCGGGCATCGTGTCCGGCCTGTCGGTCCGGGCTCTCGATTTCATGTCTCCCGCAAACATCGTGCTCGTCAGTCCGGAGGCGTCGATCTGATACTTCCAGATGAAATCATGATAGGACATGCCACTGGCGCGCTCGATTACCATGGCGAGCAGTGTATAGTTTGTAGCGCTCTGGTCGACCTTCGTGCCGCTTTCGAACTGCAGCGGCTTATCGCCAACTAGGGCAACTAGGTCCTTGGACGAGTACTGTTTGCTGTCGTCGAGTTTCTCCCGGTAATCTGGAATACCCGAGCTGTGCTGAAGCAATTCAAGGACCGTGATGGCCTTCCAGCTCGAAGGGAGGTTATCGACGTACTTCGAGATCATGTCGTCCAGTTTGAGCTTGCCCTGCTCTTTGAGCTGCATAACGGCCACCGCGGTGAAAGCCTGGGTGATCGGCCCGATATTCCACATCGTCTTCGTGGACGCGAGTTCATCTCTGTCGATGCTTGTTTTGCCGTAGCCGCTCGAGCGCGGGATATAGGGGGCTTGAACGATCGCCAACGTCAAGCCCGGCAACTGGTTCTTCTCGATGAAGTCGGCGATCATCTGATCGATATAGACGCCATAGCTTTTCTGCACGGGGTTACCTCTGACGATCGGTTCGTTTGCTCCGGGAATGGTATCGGCTAAGGCCGTTCCGCTCATCAGCGCGGCGATACCAAGAGCCAAGAGAAATCTGGCCTTCATAAATGTTTCCTTTCGTTTCGGTGAAACTGAGCAGGCGGTTCTCGCGTCGCTTGTAGGAGCGAGGTTGTAACGCCGTTAATTCGGCGGCCTGACAAAGGAGAAATGGCGCAGGAGCCCTTGGTGATATTGTATTATCCGGCTTTGGCACGTCGCCGATCACCAACGACGCAATCTAGCCCAGGGCCGCTGGCTGATCATCCAATCGATAATCACTTTTCCCCGGATGGTTTGTTCTCGGCGATGATCAGTGCTTACCGAAGTCGATGTGCCAATACAGAGAACATAGAGGGAGAAAGCTTGCACCAATGTCGAGGTTGATGACGTCCTCAGGATTGCCAAGCCGATCGAGTTGTAGAGTAAGGCCACCGGCGAGACGCCGGTGGCTTCGCTACTGCAACGAAAGCAGTACGGCGACAGGATTCGAACCTGCGCGAGCCCCAAAGCCCGGAGCGGGCCCCGCAGGACAGCCGCTCGCGATAAGCCACTCCGCCACGCCTCGTTTAAGATACCATACCGATACCGCCATCTGAACCCAGCCTGTTCGTTTGTGTCGAGATTTCACTCAACTTTGTGTTTCATCGCGACCCTACCCGGATATCGACATCGAAAATTCGTCAATCGGTCTTACGCTGCGGCAGTTGCCGTTCCTTCGAACAGCAGCGCCGCGGCGACTGAATACGCCTTCAAGACGCCTCAGGCATTAGAGCCGAAAAATGTCGGGGTCGTTCGAGAAACCGCTCATAAACGCTTTTTTGATGTACTCTGCCCACTAGATCAAGGACGATACTATGGCAGACACATCGATCGAATGGACCGACGCTACGTGGAACCCGGTGGCAGGCTGCACTATCATGAGTGCTGGTTGCACAAATTGCTACGCCATGAGAATGGCGGCTCGGCTTGATGCCATGGGTTTGGACAAGTATCGCGGGCTGACGCGCAAAAGCGGCGGTCGCGCGAAATGGACCGGAGATATTCGGATCGACGAGGCGGCACTCAGCATTCCCGAAACCTGGGCGAAGCCTCGGAACGTTTTCGTCAACTCCATGTCCGACCTGTTCCATCCAAACGTACCAACTGACTTCGTTCGGAAAGTCTGGGATGTCATGGCGCGAACCGAGCGACACACATATCAAATCCTGACCAAAAGACCTGATCTCATGAAAGAAATCCTGTGCGATGATTTCCGGACGCTGCCCAATGTTTGGCTCGGTACGAGCGTGGAAGACGACCGCGTGCTACACCGTCTCGATGACCTTAGATCGATACAGGCAGCCGTTCGTTTCGTCTCGTTCGAACCTCTTATTGGTTCCGTAGCGCGCGGCTCGCTAACAGGCATTCAGTGGGCAATAGTTGGTGGCGAGTCTGGCCCAAATGCCCGACCGCTCGACCCCACTTGGGTCGACGAGATCTTTGATATGTGCAGTGACGCTGACGCGGCGTTCTTCTTCAAGCAGTGGGGTGGAAAAAACAAGAAAGCGACCGGAAGAACATACCGTCACCAGACTTGGGATCAAATGCCGCGCTTGAGTATGTGACCAGCAATCTCGGTCGCCAACCTGACGGCAGCCTTGTTGGGGTTTGCGATCGCGAAGAACAGGGATGCCATGGGAGCGCCATTTGGATGGTACAACCGCATCGGCTTTAGGACGCCACCCTTGAAAACAGAGAGAAGGCGGTCACGGACCCATTCTTCGATCCGATCGACGTCAAATGCTCGGCGTTCTTCAACAATCAATTCGCCGAAAATATCGAATTGACGTGCGTTCAGCTCATACCAATCCTGTCGCCATGTTGTGGTGCCGAAGACCCTGTTCAATATAGCAACCTTACCCGCGTCCAAGCGCTCTGGGTCTTTAGGCGCGTTGCGATACAATCCCGATAGCGGGAAAAAATACCAACAGTCCAATGCCTCGGTCCTAGCTATAGCTTCCACAGTATCCCATGTGACTTCCATTCCGTAGGGATCAAGGAAAACTACACCTCTCTTTCGCTCGCTTTGCCAGTCGTACCTTCTGCATACGTGCTGCACGATCGTGTTGGCGTCACCATTTCGTACGCTCCCTCGGGCTTCAGGATACTCGCCAAGCACGGCCTTGAGGACTGCAGCGCGCTCAGGGTCTTTCTCGATAAGGAGGACGTGGTGAAAATTGGGGTTAGTTTCCAGAGCAATTCTCGCACTGCCGGGCGTGGAAACTTCGACGGTAGTCGCCTCTCCTTGCCCCATGAATGGCAAAACAGCTTTTGTCTCTGTCCGACTACCCGTTCCCGCGAACGCGTCGATGTAGATCCGAGCAAAACCTTTGTTCCGCAACGCAATCGAATAGGCGCTCAGGTACCGCCGGAGACAGTCAAGCTTTCTCTCTGTCTCAGAACTTCCAAAGAAATGTCGTTGGTCCAAACTGTCTTGCCTATCACTGAATCTGGCCACACCAATATATTGCATATTGGAGATTGTTCTCTTTCAGTCAAGATTTTCGCGTCTCCATGCTGTGTTTAATACTTCGAAAATACTCGGAATCCTTGGTGCCGCGGCACAAACCCATGCGCACCTCTGACTCCTACCTGTGCGGAAACACTGCCGATAGCGTCGACTGTCACAGTGGGTACTCCAGAAACTCCTTGCCTGATCCACTCTTGGCCTTTCAGTATGCACGTGTAGTTTGGAGGCCCTATTGCAACCGTCCCTAAAATTACTATGGTCGTTGCGGGCGATGCGACTTCAAGGTTTGAGGCGCGAGTCGCGTCTGCCAATTCGGAACCACTTGCTCCGTGTTTTCGCATCGCCCTCTTCAATCGGTCACCCATGAGCTTCAACTACGACTTTTCCCGCACCACGAGCAGAGGCTCCTTGCTCGCGGCACTTTCGATCGACGAAGCCCTGTTCACGCAGGTGCTCGACTTCGTGCCTCCTCCTCCAGCCTGGTCGGTGCCGCCTTCCCCGCCAGACGAAATATCGAAGCTAATGCTCCCCGCGTTTCTGCGGCACGACATTCCTAAGAGAAACACGAAACGCGGCCATAGGACGGTGTGGGAGCCCGTGCTAGCAAAGGGTACCTATAAGGCGCTCGGACGTAGGCTTGACAGCTTCTTTCGCCACAAGCTCGATGGCTACCCTCACAAATCGTCATTCGGATATCGACCGGGCCGCAATATCCGTGAAAACGCCGCGGTCCACCGTGGCAAGAAGTTTCTTCTATCGCTCGACCTCCAGGACTTCTTTCCTTCAATTTCGCGAAGTCGGATTGCCGCCACTTTCGAACACCTTGGCATCGCCCCGGATATAGCAGCACTTCTGGCCCGATTCGTCACGATATCAGACGCCCTGGCCATGGGTCTCCCAACGAGCCCGACGATTTCGAATGCAGTCGCCCTTTGCCTTGATCAGGCGCTCGAAGAATTGGCTCTGCGTTCAGGTGCCGTGTACACCCGCTATTCAGATGACATCAGTATCTCGAGTGACAACGCGCTTCCAGATCTCGCCTTGATAGCTCAAATCGTTTCGGACAATGATTTCAAACTCGCAGACGAGAAAACAAGGCTATCGGTGCGTGGCCAGGCGCATTACGTCACCGGCCTGAGCATCAGCGACCCTAATCAGCCGCATGTTCCCAAGGCAAAAAAGCGAAGGCTGCGACAGGAGCTGTACTACGCACGAAAATTCGGACTGGGGCAGCATTTGCACTGCCAAGGGATCAATGACCCCACTGTTGTTCAGCAGGAGGTCAATCGCTTGGACGGCATGATTAAATTTGTTGGCCATCACGAACCTAAGCTTTCGTCCATTATAAAACAGCAATGGCGCGAAATTCTCAACGCCGCCGATATGAAACCGAGCTTCGCACCGCGGGGGATGCATCGCGCACCTTTCGTTCTGGTCATAGACGAAGCCGAGTTTTCGAGAGACGACCAGACATATCTCGCTCTCTGTATCGTGGTCAGCCAGCATATAGACCGAATAGCCGAGGAGACGGGGCGAGTATTGTCGAACGCGCTCAATGACCTTTGGGGAGATGGCAACCGTAATGCCCTCCTCGCACGAGGCCTTCATTTCACGGACGCGACCAAAGACCTTCAACTCAACTACATTAAAGAGTTGGCGACGATGCCCTTCGAAGGCTATATTGCGTTTTGCGCATACGATGGTCCGAAAAATTATCAGGCGACATATTTGCGCTTGCTTTCGACGATGATCCCGCGACGCCTGATAGCTGCCGAAAGCCAGTACGCCGCCATCCTGATCGAGCAAAACAGCAAAGTTTCCCAAACAGCGATCGCCGAATGCATCAGCAACGCGGCAGCCGATCTCAAACGTACCAACAACCGACGTCCAAAGGACACGCTAGTCAAATTTCTTTCGAAGCCCGATCCGCTGCTCAGTCCCCCTGATTTTCTGTTGGGCGTCCTGGGACAATATCTGAAATCGAAACCTGCCGTCCCGGAGCCTCGCGAGAGGCTCAGCTTCGAACGACTAAGAGACAAATATCGGTTGATCCTCGATCTGGATACATGCGCCGAATACTCACGGCGACGGCCGATCGCCCCTTGGTAAGCAACAAGGCGTTGCGTGTCCTTGTGTTTTCTTGAGTTTCGCCCTGCAAGTCCGGACAGAATAGTTCGAATTTCGAATCAATTTATGTCGAGATTCCAGGGAGTTTCGTCCGAATCCTAGTAAAGTTGGGCAATTCGCCATCTCGATTCGATAGTGGAATCCGGGCCTTAGACAAGGTTCGACTTTCGGGAATCTAGGAAGATTCCCCGAGCAGCAGCTCGTCATTCAGAAACGAGTTGAATCGCCATCAGCCTGATAGCGAGAGGCCACCCTTCGACCTTAACTAAGGATATCGATATGAAGCTAAGGTTATGTTTCGTTATCGAGCCAAAAGGCATGCATCAAATCGGCCACACCTATCCGCTGGCATCAGCAGCTGCGACGGATTTGGATGTCATCTCAGCTTCCAGACCTCAATGCGACAATCTGGATTGTTGCTAATGAGCTATCCTCGATTGAAAAGGCCTGATTGTGCTCTTATTCCATCTATTCAACCGCAGGCATCTCTTATAAAGTCGGCCACGGAGGGAAAAATTGACAGATATCTCGACCACAAAATCCCGCTGGCTACGAGACCTTTCTCGGTTTTTGTCGCTTAAAAGCCAGTTCGTACTTACCGGAAACGTACGCGATCTGCAGGCCTATGATGTACAACCGGGAACGATAGCGGCAATCCCACTCATCCATTGCCTGGATAGCGAACTACGGGCCCAAGGCTATCGGGACGTTATCGTTTTCACGCCCATGTCGGGTTTCAGTCTCGCCTCTCCAGTCCCCGGCACTGACATAGCGGCGGCACTTGGCAGGCTCAGCATTCAGAACCAGTCGGATGGCGTCCTTGGACTGGAAAGTCTGACCGCAGCCCTTCCCGCCTTTGTCGAAGCAAAGGGCGAACCCGCCGCACTTATCGTCGACTTTGCTTCAAGGCTGATCAATCGGAGCGACGCACTCCTCGCCGCAGAACAGGCTTTGTTTGCCCGGGCGCAAATCTGCTCGTCGAACGCAAGACCCAGACCATCCGGCGATAGTCGAAGGCCGTTTTATAACGCTGTCATTTGGATTGCAGACAAGGAATCCGACCTCCCCGATTGGTTCGTGGTCGAAAACCCCAGAATCCGGCATATCCCGATCGCCACCCCGGATAACCTTATTCGCAAATCCATCGTTCCTAACATTCTTCGAGGATTGCCGGATTCCCGTGACGTCTCCACAGAGGATTTCGACAAGGCCATCGATACCTTCGTGAATCTGACGAACGGACTGCTGCTTTCGGATATGAATGCCATCGCTCAGCTCGGCCGGAACGACAATCTTTCCGTCCACCAGATCGCCGACGCCATCCGCCGCTACAAGGTTGGTGTCACCGATGACCCTTGGCGGAAGATCGATCGAGCCCGGATCGCGGGAGCGGAAGACTTCATCCGTTCACGCGTTAAAGGCCAGAGCCACGCCGTCGTTCACATGCTCGATATTATCAAGCGAGCAGTGACGGGCGTTGGCAGGTCGTCTTCGAACGGGCGGCCGCGAGGTGTGGCCTTCCTTGCCGGCCCCACTGGCGTCGGGAAGACGGAACTAGCGAAGACGATCACGAGCCTCCTGTTCGGAGACGAGTCCGCCTATATTCGGTTCGACATGTCCGAATTTAGCGCCGAGCATGCGGACCAGCGGTTGATTGGCGCTCCTCCCGGCTACGTAGGTTACGATGCAGGCGGTGAGCTTACGAACGCGATCCGAGAGAAGCCTTTCAGTGTCGTGCTCTTTGACGAAATCGAGAAGGCTCACCCACGAATCCTCGACAAATTTCTGCAGATCCTAGATGACGGCGTCCTGACTTCCGGGCGCGGTGATCGCGTCTATTTCTCAGAGGCGATTATCCTCTTTACCTCAAACCTCGGGATCTACCGATCCGACGCGTCGGGTGTCCGAATTCCGAACGTCGTGCCAGGTGACAGCCATCCCGACGTGGTGGCAAAGGTGCGCGAGGAGATTGATCGACATTTCAAACTCGTCTTGAATCGCCCCGAGATCCTAAATCGAATGGGCGAAAACGTCATTGTCTTCGATTTCATCCGCAGACCCGTCGCCGAGCAGATTTTTGCACAGATAGTCCAGGGTCTGCTCGACCAGACGCGAACAATTGGATACGACGTCTCTCTCTCGAGCTCCGCGGAAGCCGACCTTCGCGAACATTGCCTAGCGGATCTGTCAAACGGTGGTCGCGGCATTCGGAACAAGGTCGAGGCTTATCTTGCGAACCCTCTGTCACGGGCACTCTTTGACTCGGGCAAGACGGACGGGTCCTTCATCGTAAGTGCGATACAGATCGAACCCCTGGTCGCGCTGGAGTTGGCCGAGAAACGTCGATCATGACCTCGATCGCGCTATCACGGCTTCATTTTCCGATTACAACTCTTGGGCCGGGCAACCGGATCGGCATTTGGTTCCAGGGATGCTCGATACGATGTCCCGGCTGCATCTCCGCGGACACTTGGGCGGTGGGTCGGGATTTGACAGACGTGGACGCCGTCATCAATGCCTTGAATCGTTGGCTTCCCGACGCAGATGGCTTGACCGTTTCGGGCGGCGAGCCATTTGACCAACCAGATGCGCTAACCGAACTCTTACAAGCTTTTCGCCAGCGTTCCGACGCCGATATCCTGGTGTATTCAGGATATCCGGTAGAAAAAATCATGCCCTATCTCAAGAAGTTGGATGGATTGGTGGATGCATTGATCTCCGATCCATATCTTGCCGAAGCCCCTCAGACGAAAGCCTTGAGAGGTAGTGACAACCAGCGACTTCACTCTCTGACTCCGCTCGGCGAAAATCGGTTCGCGTCATACGAGCGAGCAAACCAGTCCGAAGAGAAAAAAATCGACCTCATGATGGATGCCGATGGTACGGTCTGGATGGCCGGAATACCCGAACGGGGAGTTTTCGAAAAGCTATCGCGCCATTTATCGAACCAACATCATACGTTCCTCACCACCGAAGACCGTTCCATAAGCCGAGCACGTCGAGGCAAGCCCCATGATTAGACTCTGTCCTAACTGCAACACCGAACGTCCGCTGAGCGAATTCTTCTGCCAAAATGTGCTGACTGGCGGAAAAACCTGCAACTGGGATCTGACGTCGGTCGCGATCCGTGAGCCGGGTGCGAGTTCCGCCCAGTCTGCAGACAGCTTGCTAGACGTTTCAGCTCCCGCCGCCTCACTCCCACATGAGCGGACCTGCCCCAACGGTCATCCCGTCGAAGAGGGTGATCTTCTTTGCGTGACCTGCGGTGCGGAGATCGAAATGGACGGCCCCGCTCTCGCCACCGTTGTCGCGGAGCCTGCTTCTAACACCAGTCCCGTATCGGCGTCGGTTCCGACCGAAATTGGCGGTTGGACCGTTGAGTCCCGGATCGCCTCATCGAGTTCGGTCCGTGAACGGTTTATCGCGACGAATCCGGTTAGCGGACAAAGGGGCGTCCTGACGCTTTATGCTGATGGGGCGGAGCCTGACACCGCAGTCTACGATGCGATCCGGAATATGCCTCTTGATCATCTGCCGGAAATTTTCGAAATCGGCCGCTGGAACGGCCGCGCGTACGAAATCAGTGAGGAGATCACCGGCGGGACTCTCGAACAACTTATAGCGAACTCCAGCGACACTGACCTCCTACGCACTATCACCTTCGAGATTGGGAAAGCGCTAGGCTCGTTCTCTCAGGCGGGCCTGCGCCACCGTGACATTCGTCCATCGAACGTCCTGATCCGAACAGCGGCCCCTCTGGATCTTGTGATCAGCGGTTTCGGCTCAGCCCGGCTTTCCGACTACGATCTGGACATCGTCGCTCCACTGGAAACCACACGCTATATGGCTCCGGAAGCCATTGCGGGCGGTGTTTCGGCGGCTTCCGACTGGTGGAGCCTGGGCATGATCGTCCTCGAGATCGCTACCGCCGGAAAATGCTTCGAAGGCATCAATTCACATGCACTGTTGATCCATATCATTACCAATGGCGTCGAAATCCCGACCGACATACATCCAACAATCGCAGTTTTGCTGAGGGGATTGCTAACACGCGATCACCGAGACCGCTGGCAGTGGCGCGAGGTCAGAGCCTGGTACGACGGCGAAGACGTCCCGGTATCAAACACTGGACAATCGACACCAGAGCAAGACAGCCGCGCAGCGATTTCACTCGGCGGCAAGGAGTTCCGCAAACCGTCTAGCTACGCCTTGGCGGCCGCTGAACCCGGGAACTGGGACGAGGCCCGAAACCAGGTGACCCGCGGGAGCGTTGCGGCATGGGTCGAAGACGCAGGGATCGATCCGGCTGCGCAAGCCGCCATCCGCCGCCTTTCCCACACAGAAGGCCTGATGGATGACCTGAAGCTTTCGCTTGCGCTAAAGATTCTGCATCCCTCCATGCCGCTCATTGTCAAGGGGAACATCGTCACGCCCGGTTGGTTGCTCGACCATCCGGTAGAAGGCACGGAGCTGATCTTCGGTCCCGCCACCGAATTCCTGCGCCGACTGGGTGCAGAAGAGTGGCTTCAGAGGATGAAGCAGCGCGGGCTTTCGGTTCGGGAGAAGGCAAAGCAGTTTTCAATTCAGTTAAACGAAGAAGACCTGCAGATCCATCTGCTGTCGACCTCCAAAGCCCGATTGACGGCCCTCTGGGCTGAGCGCAGACGCATCTTTCCAGACACGGATCATCCTGGCCTCAACTCCCTGATCGAACGACGCCAAACAACAGAAGAGGATTTCATTCTCCTCCTGTCGGCGGAAGTTAGCCAATTCCGATCAGTTGACGAAATCCTCGATGAAACTTCCAAAACTGCTGATCGAGCCGGAGTGCATTTCTTCGACCGCGAAGAGGCCAGAGAACTGTTGCAGCACTCCCGACGCGATCTTCATGCAATGATCGAAGATCGCCTCAACGGTTTCTCGCGCTGCGGCGTTGAGCGAGTTGACGAATGGGCCGACCAATTCCGCCTAGATCGCAGGATAAGTCTCGACCGATCGCTGGTCCTGCTTTCGGTTCCCGCCGAACACTGGCTGGAGCCGCCGAAGCAGGCATACGTATCGACGTTGCTCGAATACTTCTCGAAAAAGATCTCGGGCAGCATCCTACGCGGCCCTCTAACTAAGATGACGATCGGCAAAACGACGCCACGTGTAGACGTCACGGAATTGGGAACAGAGAGCCGTCCAGCCCCTGCCATTCTCGACCATATCCTTGCTCGATCCGAGCAGACACAGACGCTCGATCCCGCCGCGATAGGTGTATCGGATACGCTTGAGCGCCGGATGCGGAGCCTCCATGCTCACTCGACTTTGTACAAGCGAGATACCGGGATCGACGGGATGTATCTTGGTTTTCCCTTTTTGCTACATCGGGAAGACCGGACTCGCACCCGAATTGCGCCGATCCTCTTATGGCCAATCAAGATTATCCCCGAGGTTGGAAACCGTGGACACGCGTCGATCGGGTTTGATCGAGATCGTGATGAGGTCCGCCTCAATCCAGCATTCGAAGGCATGTTCGGTATTGACGCGGCAAGACGGTGGCAGGAAGCAGCGAACGATTTGCTCGGTCGTTCAACCGTGACTGCCGCCGATGTGGTTGACGGCTTCGGCGGCTTAGCCGATCTCGGAGTTCGCCAACTCGGACAGTTGCCGGGAAAAGATACAACGGTGGAGATTGGTCGGCCTAAGATCGTCTGTGCCGGAGTTTTCTTCCACCTCGCCTACATGGGGCAAGCCATTGTCGAAGACCTGCGAGCTCTAAAAGGTAAGCAACTGAGCGATAGCGGACTTGAAACAGCTCTCAAGGTTACAGATGCCGAACCGGCAGCGCCGACAGCTACGAAGGTTCCAGAGCTCGATCGGTACTTTACCGTCGCCAGCGATCCGTCCCAGGAAGCCGCGGTGTTAGAGGCGAGAAACGCGCCCGGACTTGTCATCCAAGGGCCACCTGGTACGGGAAAGAGCCAGACTATCGTGAATATGGTAGCCGACGCGATCGGGCGAAAGAAGAGCCTTCTCGTCGTCTGCCAAAAGCAGGCTGCCCTAGAGGTCGTGAAAAAACGCCTGGAAGCCGAGGGTCTCGAAGATCGCATCTTCATGATCACGGATACCAACCGCGACCGTGAGCCGATTTTAACGGCCATCCGTGACCAGCTGACGGCGCAGCACGGTGCGGCCGGAACACAAGGCTGGCGGAGGGACCGCCAGAACCTAGCCATGCGGATCGAGACGATCGAAAAAGACCTCAATGTCCATCATGAGGCACTCCATCACGTCGATGAAACCACCGGGTTATCGTACCGCGAGCTACTCGGTGAATTGATCGAGCTGGAAGCTTCAGGGGTCCCGTTGGATGTCCCCGGCTTGCGACGGCTTCTTGTACGATTGGAGGCGGGAGCGGTCGCCGCTCTGGCCGAAGCGTGCGCATCTCAGGCGCGTTTCTGGTTGCCGTCGAAATTTGAAGGTAACGCATTGGCGGCGCTAAAGATCTTCAATCCAGACGAAGCCAACATGGCTGCATTCAGAGGAGATTTAATAGCTTTTGTTGACTCTGAAACCGAGCGTCTCGCAGTCCTGACCAAGACCGATCATGCGCTCCCAATGAACGATCCCGAACCATATCGTCTTTGGTTCGATCGACACGACGCCGACTTCCAGCAATTGGAAGACCAGGAGAGACACAACTTGGCTCGATGGCTCCGCCTCTGTGGACGGTCCGGCACTGACAGCAAGGCACTTGAAATTGCCAGCGTGCTTGCCGAACTCGCGGGTCGTTTGCGCTCGTTGCTCGGCACCTCGCCCCCTGAGAACATTCGCATCCGGATGGCGGCCCTCGATGGCAACGCCCTTCAATCCGATGTCGATTTGGCGCGAGCAGTCTCGATCCAACCGACCGGGCTTGGAAAGCTAAACCCATTCCGCTGGCTTCGCGCCAAACGGCTCAAAACCCGGACCGCTCAGTTAGGTCTCGAAGGAACGCCACCAACGGACCTGTTACGAGCCGGCGAATGGGAGCTTCAATTACGGCCGCTCCGTGAGGCTCTCATTGCGACGCTTGTGGGATTGGGCGACGGAAAGCTGGTTAACCGCGAGATGCCTTGGGACGCACTTGCGCGACTAGCGGACGATCGCCACGCTGCTCTCAAAAAAACGCAAGCGCTTGCGAATGCGGCATTTGCGTTCCCGTCGGCTGATGCCATGGGACAGGTCGTCGCAAAAGCCACACTGGCGCAATACGAGCAGCTACGCGACAGCGCCGAACATGCGTTCGAACGTCACGAAGCCAAGCAATTCAGCCGTGCGTCGTTGTCGAATGCGGAACAATGGCTCGAACCCGGCTGGGTCGAGGCAAGATTGCAGGCGATCAACAACGACGAAGGTAACGACACCGCTATCGACGCCATATTCAGGGCGCTGACAACGTTGGAGCCTTTCCAACGTTTCCGCATCCGGCTGAATGCCCTCCCCGCAGAAGCCATGGAAATCTTCGCGGTGCTTCGCACGAAGGAGAACGACTTGCTGGCCGTCCCCGTTCACAAACTTGAGGACGAGGTCAGGAAGATTATCAATCGTGAGGCCCGTCTGGCGTGGAAGACGAAGCTTGAAAGTGAATTCCCGCAACTCCTCTACGATGCATCCGAGTTGCAATCGAAGATCCGCACAGTCGCTGAAAGCGAACGCGCGATGCGCCGAGCGAACAAACAGATGCTCACATACGGCATCGACGGATCGAAGGTCGCCTCCGAGCGTGAATGGGAACCGATTACAAGGCTCAGGGGCCAGAGGGCTCAGCGCTTGCGCGAGTTCCTCGAAAAAGGTCCCGATCTCGGTCTGATGGAACTCCGGCCTGTCTGGTTGATGAACCCAGACGTTGCAAGCCGCGTTCTTCCGCTCCGAAAGGGCATGTTCGACATTGTCATCTACGATGAAGCGTCGCAGATGCCCGTCGAATACGCGTTGCCAACCCTATTCCGTGGCAAGATTGCCATCGTAAGCGGCGATGAAAAGCAGATGCCTCCGACGGCCTTCTTCTCCAGTAAAGTCGAGAACGACGAGGCCGACGTGTTTGACGGCGAAGATCTGGATGAGGACGCAACGGAAGTCGAACGCGAGACCTACAACGACACCTGGAACCGGCGCGAAATCAAAGATTGCCCGGATCTTTTGCAGCTGGCTAAGTCGGTCATGCCGACCACGACGCTGCAAATCCACTACCGCTCCGCCTACCGCGAGTTGATCGGTTTCTCTAACGCATCCTTCTATGCGAACCGCCTGAGCGTTCCTGTTCGCCATCCCGACGACGAAATCCGGCGCGCTAAACCGATAGAAGTTGTCCGCGCGGACGGGGTTTATTTAGATCAGAAGAACGAAATCGAGGCCGAGAAAGTCGTCGACGTGTTGGCCGATCTCTGGAAAGCCGACGGCCGCAAACCCACCGTCGGCATCGTAACCTTCAACAGAAAGCAAGCAGACCTGATTGACGAAGTCCTCGAAGCTAGAGCCCGGCGGGATGAACAGTTCAGGACCATCCTTACTCGCGAGCGCGACCGTGTGGAGGGCGGTGAAGACGTTGGCTTTTTCGTCAAGAACGTCGAAAACGTTCAGGGTGATGAACGCGATGTGATCATCTTCTCCTCAACTTTCGGTCGCAACGCCCAGGGTAGCTTCCGTCGAAACTTCGGTGTCCTTGGGCAAAAGGGCGGCGAGCGACGTTTGAACGTCGCGGTTACCCGTGCACGTTCGAAGGTCATCATGGTGACATCCATGCCTACCGAGCTGGTGTCTGACATGCTATCCAGCCGGCGTAAACCGACCATTCCCCGAGACTACCTCCAAGGATATCTCGAATATGCAAGGATGATGTCCGACGGCGATTTCACAAGCGGACGCACGCTCCTCGATCGCCTGGTAACGGAACGATCCGCTATGCAATATCGCGGCGAAGACTCTCTCGACGGTTTCGCTAACTCGGTGTTCGAATTTCTTTCCAGATTGGGTGTGGAGCCCCATCGAGTCAATGACGGCAGTGCATTTGGGCTTGACTTTGCTATTGAGAATCCGCGAACGGGTCTTTACGGACTTGGGATCGAATGCGATGCACCGCGGCACAAGATACTCGATAACGCCCGTGCACGCGAAATCTGGCGGCCAAGTGTTCTGAAGAGATCGATCCCGAACATCCACCGCGTTTCCTCGCACGGATGGTACCATAGCCCAGATGAGGAACGGCAGCATCTCCGCAGTGCTGTCGAAGCCGCACTCTACAAGGAGGCTGCTGAATGAGTGGACCGAAAGTTGTCAAGATCGTCACGCGCGAGGAACTCATCGACATCTGCCGGGGCCACATAGCAGCGCTTCGCGCGGCTGCTGGACAATGGGAACGGATCGGCAGGCGAAATGACACCATAAACGACGGAGATATTGCCGCTGTCCAAGCAAGGATAAATGCGATGGAGCAATTGCTTAGGGCGGACAAGTTTGCGGATCTACAAAAGCGTGTACCTGCTGAGATTGCGTTTCTGACTGCTGATTTAGAAGACCGTCTTCAGAAGGCGGCCGACGCGAAAGCATCCGAACGAACGAAGGAGAAAAGGCTGCGTGCAGCGGCCGTAACCCTATCCCGCATGCTCGGGGAGAGGCAGATGCCAATCCCACCCGAACTGGCGACACCTGCCCGGCATTCTGTCCAAGAACTTGAAGCGGCAATTTCGAAAGCACTGGAAGCCGTTTCTCCACCACAGCAAGCCGTAGAACCATCACAACGCCAAAGGGAGCTCGCTGCCGCCCTCTCCCAGGACGAGGAACGGACCACCTTTGCAGCTTGGCTTGAGAGCCGGGGGGACGATAGCGACCCCAAGCTAGCGGCTCTCGAACGTCAACTCGATGAATTAAAAGCCCTAGACCTTTCCACGGCAGCCGTGTTTACGGAGCGCGTCCGTTCGATATCTGATGAGCCCCCGTCGAGGCACTCTCTCCTGATTGACAGCCTTACCGTCGATGTAGCGAGCGCAAAACGAGATGCCAGAGAACGCCTGACCTTGCGGACCGAGCTTGCTTCGCTGAGAGCACAACTCGCCCTGCTCGAAGGCGGGGCAGTTCTTCGGCAGTTGGAAGAGATTGATCGCCTCGAGAGAGGTAATCCGTCGGCCACCGAGTTGAAATCCATGATCGAAGCATCGTCCTCGCTGGTGGAGAGCCTGCGGAAGGCTAAGGCAGAGCGTGATCGTCGGAGAGTTCTGCTGTCGGGGTTGGCCGAGCTTGGATATGAGGTCAAAGAGGGGATGGAAACTGCGTGGGTTGAGAACGGTCGTATAGTTTTGAGGCGATCGACGGACCCTGACAATGGCGTGGAGCTTGGTGGCAATCCACAAGCCGCCCTGCAAATGCGCGCGGTGGCGTTCGAGAGCGCGACGTCACCACATAACATAGCGAACGACGTAAAAGCCGAGACGAAATTCTGCGATGACATCGCTCAATTGCGGTCAAAACTTGCATCGACAGGGACAGAGTTCGCGGTCGTGAAGGCGCTCGGTGTTGGAACTACCCCTGTGAAGACAATTGTGGTCGATGATGAACGGGAACGGCGTTATGGCTCCGCGGACCGCAGACCATCAGAGCGCTCGCAGCGATAAATGCCCTCAAAGCAGAGGGTAGATTTCTTCACTTCGCGACTATTAACTTTGACAACTTCTCTGCTAGTTTTCTTCAGCAGAGGACCTAATTAACCTCAAAATCCCGCCATCGTGATCCGCATAGCGTTCTGTGAAATGCGATAGGTTCATATTGTGAATGCCAAATAATTTTGCGCATGTCTCGTTATGCTCGATGTAAATTCTATCCGGCCAAAGAGACCCCTCGGCCACATAATTCTCGAAAATATTGGCAATTCTACGCTTCAGCGTATTTGAGACTTGCCGCTCAATTCCCATACCGGTCGTATACACGTTTCGTGCGTTCAGGTTGTAATCTTCCGGAAATGCCTTCACCCTCAGCAGATCTAGATTCTGGTTATTGAAACCGAAGCCGAGGAATACGAGCACATTGCTGTTGCCAATGGCATTGTGAATTTTCATCGTTCTGTTGATGTCGTGGGTCTGCTCTGTGTAGGTGCGAATGTTTTTTGCAATTTCCTCGAGTCGAATATTCTGGTCCATTTTAGCCCCAAAACTCAACAGCCCGTCGCCATAGCCGGAATCATTCAAAGTGAGCCCACCCAATGTCCCGTATGGATGAATGATGTTCATCTTCATCACGATTTCGTGGGCATCGCCCAATGGAATTCGATATGCTGCAGCGATTTGTCGGCGCAAGTAATACTCAATACATCTGTCGTAGTTGAAACAGATTATTATTATGTTTTCTCCCAACTTGGTGGGGTCACTAACGCCGTCGCAGAGTATGCGAAAGAAACTCCCGATCCAAGTGTCATCGGGATTGATAAGTTCCGCTTGGTGTTGATTGAGCAATTTCATCCTCGCATCTTCGGCCAACCTATTCCAGTTGTCCGGCCACATGCTGGAATCTCGCTCGGCCTTTGCAATCTCCAAAGCGATCAACATTTTACCGATCTGAGAGATATAAGGATCGCTCGGGAAACGGTGTATAAAAGCGTCTATGCTAACAGCCGTGTGAATGCCCTCATGGATGTCTCGGGCTGCTTTCAACGGCTTGGCTCTCTCAACGGAGTTCGGCCACATCCGTGTTATGTTGTAGTAGAACGTATCGTCACCGATTACTCGCCTCGGGCTGCTTAGGTCTTTCAGTATCGCGCTGCGGCTAATCCTACGCGCTAACTCCGATCCCACAGGCAAACCAAATTCGGCACTCGCTCCAGCGCCAATAACAAACGTCGTGTTATTTCGAAACATGCTGGCGCAACCCCTCGGCACCTCAAAGCTATATGAAATACAATCTAAGCATGCTTTGAGGCGCACACCAGTGAAACAACGTTAAAGCTGGTGGACTTCCGGCTTTTCCCAGCAACAGGCAGCCCGTTCACTGCATCGTGAGCCGATAAAGCATCGCTTCGGCCTGATCTGCGAAATTTGTTAGCGCAACCGGCTGATAGCGTGGGACTTGGATCGCCAACGCTAGGTCTGCAACGGGCGTGCCAGGTTTGGGTGTAGCTATGTAGGGGGTCGTCAACGTGGCGCGAAGCGGCAAACCCGCAATCGGCCCAAAGCGGTTATTGTTGGCCGGACGAGAAGCAGCGGCTTCGCGCCTCGAAACCGGTCGTTCATGCGTTTCCCTCACCGTCCTGAAAGCCGTCGTTCGCACGCGCCGACGCTGACAGGGACAGTGAGTCAAAGTGCCTCCGGCCTAGCCTGCCGATTTTCGTGGGGTGTTGCTACTGCATGAATATACACTGGGCCTTGACTTCTGCCAGAACTGGTGTGGACTGTTACATTGCTGTGTCCTAAGTCCCCGTCATAAGGTACGCGCAGGCTTATTTTCTTAAATCAAAAAAGGAGAGCATTCATGGCACTTAAACCAGGACCAAAGCCGATAGCGAAATCCACCGGGAAGCCGGATCAGCGCCGCCGTGATAACAAAAGTACACCAGGGAATACACCGTCCCTCAAACCTAGCAAGTCCGCCAAATAAGGCACATAAGAGAGGGCTCTCTCCGATTTGCACGTCTACCCCGGTATTCGATTGAACCTGCGCGAAATGCCGCGTGGACTGCGTGCCTGTCGGATGTTGGATGTCAGCTTTCTCGAATTCCCCTCCGATGCCGGTCAGTCCGATAACGGCCCCGTATCGGACGTGCACCGTCAAAAGCCAATGTCCGCTGTTGGCGCGAAGCGGAAGACGGCTATCGGCCCGAAGCGGTCATTTGCTCGCAACCAATCTCGCAAAAAACGATCTAACCAGACTTCACATCGCTTTTATCTAGCAGGACTGGCTAGGTTCGACCTTCAATGATAAAATCTGCGCGTTTGTTCGATGAAGTGATTATTACGGGTCTTTCGTAACTGCTCGCCCCCGATGAGCCTCTGTGCCACGCGACCAACTATCCACCGTGAAGGTTCACATGGACGGCCAACGTCTCCAAGTATTCTGGAATCAGGAGGTCAAATCACTTCTAGCAGTCTACAGGCAGTTCGAAACCTTGCTGCCTAATCCCAAGACTGCAGGGGCCGAACATCGTGGCGAAGACGGTCGGTATGTGGAAACGTTGATCCGCTCGTACCTTCAAAAGTATCTGCCAAAAGACCTCGAGGTCCTTACGGGCTTTATTCTCCGGCCGGCGGTTAAGCTGGGAGATAACAACCGATCAAGGTCCAAGGAGCAAGACCTTCACACAACCCAGCTTGACATAATAATTTATGACTCTGGAACCTATCCCGTTTTCCAACGAATGGTCGATACGGTAATTGTCCCGCCCGAGGGCGTCGTTGCAGTGCTTTCAGTTAAAAAGACGCTCCGGGATGCAGAAATCATCGCAGAGTGTAGTGCACTTCTGGAGGCTTCTAAGGCTTGCCGCTGTGACGAGAGTAATCTTGAAGCGCGCCGTCGCGGACCGTTCCTAGCCTTAGTCGCAACCGATTCTGACCTTGCTGATAAGCAAGAACCGAAAGAAAAAAAACTATTCGAAAAGCTTGAGACCCTCTACGGCAGCAGCAGTGTTTTCGACGACATGATAGGGTTCATTGGCGACCTTTCCGCTTGGCATGTATTCAAAACGCGGCCGCCGCCCAAGCTAACTCCCATGAACAGCTTCGCCCAGTATATGTATGTCGAGCTGGGTGACGCTGAATTGCATCAAGGGTTTCAATTTCTATTGTCAGGAATACTGTCAGTATATTACGACAAGACAAGGACCGGCGTAAAGCGTCCTGGCTTCACTGCGTTTGCAGCAAAGCCGGCTACCGTAATTGGAAAAATCGCCTTTAGTACGCTGCGCTAGGAATAGTCCAGAAAACGAGAGCCGCCCCGTTTCCGGCGCGGCCCTCTTACCCGGTTTTTTCCCATATCAGCCGTCAGGAGTGACCGAAAACACGCTTTGGCTGCATCGTTGGCGGCCCACAGGCCACCCTTGGCAAAACCATGAGTGGTGGCAGATCGGATGTCAAGGCCTTCGCCACAGTTAGCCTGACAAATCCGCGTCCGGCCCTTCGAGCACGGTTGGGTCACTGGGTTTTGCGAACCACAACGATGCGCGAGATTTCGGGGCAAGATAAACATTTCCGGCCCCGTCATATCATCCGCTTTTGGCGCAAAGTTGCCGTCATCAATGAAAATTCCGGCTCTTCACCTTCAGCGTATCGATTTGCAAATCCGGCACATAGATGTCCCTGGGCTTGACGGTACGTTTCGGCATTTCGCGAGGATCTGGGCCACCGCCGTGTGTAAAATAGTCCGCCTTGGTAAAGGGAAGCGTGAAGGATTGGTCGCGATCGGCCAGACCGGAGAGATCGCTTGTCAGATCGAAGAGCTGCTGTGCAACGAGATGCACCACCTCTCCTTCCCGCTGGATGCGGCCATTGATCGCCATCATGCTGGAGCCGAGCACGATGCCCCGGCGGCGCTCGAACAGCGTCGGCCAGACGACGACATTGGCGGGTCCTGTTTCATCCTCAATGGTCAAGAACATCACGCCCTTGGCGCTGCCAGGTCTCTGTCGCACGATAACGAGACCTGCAGTCATCAGCCAGCGTCCGTCGCGAGCACCCATCGCTTCAGCACAGGTGACGATGCTGCGTTCGGTCAGATCCCGGCGGAGGAATGCGATCGGATGCTCCCGAAGCGTCAACCCGGTGTGGCCATAGTCCTCCACGACATTGTGGCCCTCGGTCATCTGTCGAAGAGTGACATCGGGTTCCTTCTGTTCAGCAATCGCCCTCGCTTCCCGTTCGGAGGCAGCGGCAAAGAGCGGTAACGGTTCGTCCCGGAGCGCCTTGATCGCCCAGAGCGCATCACGTCGTTGGAGTTTCAGCGATGGCAGGAAGGCGTCGGCTTCGGCAAGCTCGACCAGTGACGCAGCAGGGACGCCGGATCTCCGCCACATGTCGTCGACGCTCTCGAAAGGCAGGTCAATGCGAGCAGCCGTTATCCGCGCGACATCCGCGGCCGCTAGGCCTCGGACCATGCGCATGCCCAGTCGGACGGCATGGCGATCGCTTCCATCAACAGATTCGAGCGTGCAATCCCACCGGGATCGGTTGACGCAGACTGGGCGGACCTCAACGCCATGCCGCCTGGCGTCCTGCACGATCTGCGCAGGGGCATAGAAACCCATGGGCTGCGAGTTCAACAGGGCTGCACAGAACGCATCCGGGTGATGCCATTTCACGAAGCTGCTTGCGTAGGCAATCAGAGCAAAGGAGGCGGCATGGCTCTCCGGGAATCCATAGCTGCCGAATCCTTCGAGCTGGCTGAAGGTCTTTTCGGCGAACTCCGGCGAGTAGCCATTCCGGACCATGCCAGAGACAAGCTTATCCTTGAACTTCGACACCCCTCCTGTGAACTTGAACGTCGCCATGGATTTGCGCAGCTGGTCAGCCTCGCCACCCGTAAATCCGGCGCAGACCATCGCCACTTTCATTGCGCTTTCCTGGAACAGCGGCACCCCTAGTGTCTTTCCGAGCACGGCCTCAAGTTCCGGAGTCGGATACTCGACCTTTTCCTTGCCTTCACGCCTGCGCAGGTACGGATGCACCATGTCACCCTGGATCGGGCCGGGTCGGACGATGGCGACCTGAATGACAAGGTCGTAGAAGGTCCGAGGCTTCATCCTCGGCAGCATCGACATCTGAGCACGGGACTCGATCTGGAAGGTACCAAGTGTGTCAGCCTTGCGGATCATCGCATAGGTCGCCGGATCCTCCTGCTCTATATTCGCCAAATTCAGATCGATGTTCTTGTGCTGGCGAATAAGTTCAAAGGCCTTGGACATGCAGGTGAGCATGCCTAGAGCCAAGACGTCGACCTTCATCATCTTCAACGCCTCGACGTCATCTTTGTCCCATTCAATCACCTGTCGGTCCTTCATGGTCGCGGGCTCGATGGGGACGAGGTCATCCAATCTGTCATGGGTGAGCACGAAGCCGCCGGGATGCTGGCCAAGGTGTCTCGGAGCGCCCATGAGCTGCTGGGCAAGTTTCAGCGTCAGGACCAGACGGCGATCGTCTGGATTGAGGTTCAATTCCCGGACATTCTTGTCGCTGATCTCCTCCGACCACGCCCACATCCCCGACGACAAGGACTTGATGACATCTTCCGGCAGACCGAGCGCCTTGCCGACGTCGCGAATGGCCCCTTTTGCTCGGTAGCGCGTCACCGTGGAGCACAGCGCCGCCTTGTCATGCCCATAGGTCTTGTAGATCCATTGGATCACCTCTTCGCGCCGCTCGTGCTCGAAGTCGACGTCGATATCAGGCGGCTCGTCACGCTCCTGGCTGACGAAGCGCTCGAAGAGCAGGTTGTTCGTCTCTGGATCGATCGAGGTGATGCCGAGGATATAGCAAACGGCGGAGTTGGCTGCCGAGCCACGCCCCTGACAAAGAATGCCTTGCGAACGGGCATAGCGGACAATGGAGAACACCGTCAGAAAGTACGGTGCATACTTCATGGTGCGGATGAGATCGAGTTCGTGCCTGACCACCTTCAGCACCGATTGCGGCAACCCTTCCGGATAGCGGTTCGGGATGCATTCCCATACATAATGCTCCAAGGATTCCTGGGCCGTCTTGACCGGCACGATTGCCTCCTCAGGATACTGATAGGTCAACTCCTCAAGAGAAAATTTGCAGCGATCGACGATCTCCATCGTCCGCCGGAGCGCCTCGGGGTACCTTGGAAAAAGACGTTCCATCTCTTCCGGTGGCTTGAGGAAACGGTCGGCATGCCTCTCCCGTTCGAACCCGACTTCATCGATGGTCGTATTGTTGCGGATACAGGTGACGACATCCTGAAGCTGGCGGCGCGATGGCGCATGGAACAGCACATCATTCGTCACCACGGTCCGCACCTTGAAACGAGCGGCAAGATTGGACAGCTCGTACAGCCTGATTTGGTCGTTCGGCCGTCGACGGAGACAGAGCGACAGATAGGCCCGATCACCGAAAATCTCGGCCAGTTTCCTTAACTGGACGGCGCATGTCTCGTCGGCCAGATCAGGCACAAGGATGCCAATCAGGCCTTCGGCATAAGCAGCCACGTCCTCGATATGGAGAATGCAGTTGTCCTTGCCACCCCTGGATTTTCCCAGTGTCAGCAGCCTGGTCAGGCGGGAGTATGAGGTGCGGTCGGTGGGATAGATCAGGATCGACATGCCGTCCTGCAGATCGAGACAGCAACCGACGACGAGACGCAGCCCTGTCGCCCGCGATGCTTCCAGCGCCCGGACGATCCCGGCAAGGCTGTTGCGATCGACGATGCCGAGCGCCTCGATCCCCAGCATCTTCGCCGTCGCAAACAGCTCGTCGGCAGAGGATGCGCCGCGCAGGAAGGAGAAATGGGTGGTGACCTGCAGCTCTGCATATCTCATGCGAAGATCCCGTGCAGAAACCAGAGATGCGATCCCGTCTCCGGATCGATGCCGTCACCGCTGCGAAAGATCCAGAAGCGTTCACCGCCTTCGTCCTCGATGACGAAGTAATCGCGCACCGCAGAGAGTTCACTGTCACGCTTCCACCACTCCCCGAATATTCGCTCAGGGCCATCGGCACGCTTTACTCGACGACGCTTGCCGCGCCAGGTGATACTGGCAGGTGGATGGTCTGGCAAAAGCGCGATGGCTTCGATGCGTTTCGGGTGCGACAGCAGACGCACAGGCCGTGGCCAATGATGCGCCCATGACGTTGCAACTTCTTCGGAAGCTGCCGGGATTCTTTTGACACTACGTTCGGGAACGTCTGATGCGACTGGAGCGATCCGGTAGACGCGTTGCCCGCGATTGCCGAAGATGTCGATCAGCGGTGTGATGTCCTCTTCAGCATAGTCAACCAACGAAGACGATCGTTGCACGTCTTCAAGCGGCTCCGTCATGACAGCAACGAGCGTCAGCTTCTCAATACCGAAACCCGGCTCGATCTTCTCGGTGCGATCCCGAAACAGTTTCGTGAGCCAAGCGATGTCGCGAGCTGGCTTGGCTGTTCCCGCACGTAGGGCTTGCCTGATGCCATCGACCTTTTCGACGATGAGGTCGGTCCGCCGTACCCCCAGCCCTTTGCGCTGCAATTCGGCGATGAGTTGGATGACAAGGCGGCCGACGTACTTGTTGATCGTTTCCGCCGCACCGATCGGCTCGGCAAAGGAGCGACTGACCTCGATCAGTTCGGGCGTTCGGATGGGATCGATCGGTTCGGATACACGGCCGAACATTTGATCGAGGCGGCGTCCGATTTCCGGACCGAAGCGCAGGGTCAGTGGTGCACGTGGCGTCACTGACAGCTCACCGATCGTCTTAAAACCCAACGTCCGCAGATCACCGACGATCTTGTCAGGCAATCGCAGCTTAGAAATTGGCAGGTGTTCGACGGCGCGGACGGTCTCTCCAGGCGGTATGATGACGATTTCCCGGCTGATGGCGCGGGCGCAGGCGTGAGCCGCACCCCAGGTGTCGGCGACAGCGACGCGGGTCGTCAGTCCCCTCGCCCGGAATCGATTGGCAATTCCGGTCAGCATCGGCAGTTCGCCACCCTGCAGATGGTCGGCACCCTCGGTATCCATGACGATCCCATCGGCACCATCCATGGCGACGATCGGCGAATATTGCGTGAGCGCCCAGAACGAGATCCGTTCCAGAGCGACCGCATCTGCAGATGGGTCGGCATCGACCATCAGCAGTCCACCAAACAGCGCCTGTGCTTCGGCTGCTTTCATGCCGACACGAACGCCGACCTTCTTCGCCGCAACGTCGGCGGCGGATACCCAGCGCTTGGAGCCGCTCCTGGCGATGACGACAACCGGCTGATCAGGCGGAATAGCGGGATCTGCCCGCCTGATCCTGTCGGTCGGAAGGTCCGGTAGAAATATCGATACGACCCGAGGCATCACACGCTCCAACGACAAACTCGGCGCATTCGCCTGCTTTCACTCTCATCAATTCCAGAAACCACCTCGCGCGGCCGACACCTGGAACCGGCAGGTCTTCCGAAGGCAGCACGCTGACCCGCCAGCGTGTCGTCGAGGCAGTTGGCTGTCCGAAATCATTAGCTTCGGTCTGTCTGCGCCAACGCCTGACGACGAGGCACATCGTGCCGGTCTTTTCTGCCGCCAACTGTAGGCGACGGGAGGCAACCATCGGCAGTCTCACGATCTCGCCGACGACAACTCCAATGCCGCCGAAGGCCAGGGCTTCTTCCATCGACGCCAGGACATCTTCCTCCTTGTCGGCCTCTACGAAGACGACCCGATCAGGATGAAGGCCCGCCTGCGCCAATGCCGGAAAGAACAGGTCCGGCCGCGTCAGGCACCAGACGATCTTTCCATTCGTCCGTGCCGCAACCCCGGCAACAAACAGGGCCGCAGCCGCACCGTCGACGACACCCGCCCCACCCCCGGCAAACTCGTGCAACGCGCCATAGGCAAGGCCACCGCCTGGAAGAACGGCGTCGATCTCAGGAACTCCAAACGGCAAATAGTCTGCTTTACGCCCGGCATTCCGCTCCAGTGCAGCGATGCGGGTACGAAGATCCGATATGACGTGCTCACGCGCAGCCGTCATTATTCACTGAATCCTTTCGGTTCGTGGATGGAAAACACGACCTGATGTCGTCATAAATGATTTATGTTCACGTTCTGTTCCAAAGCATGCCGAGTGTCAAGATGGAGCAAAACAGGAATTTACTCCCCTAGTTTCAGTGGATTTGAAATTACCTCAGTGAATCAAATCGGTAGTCTGCGGATACCGCCAAGCATTGGTGCAGAATATTTTTTGGCCTTTACGCCCTTACACGGATCACGACGATAGTTTTTTGTTCGGGAGCGTACCCTTAACTGCGTTGTGCGATGGCTGGACCTGCGCCCGGTCTAGTTGTATCAAGAAGATCTAGCGGGCGGGATATCCGAAGAATGGTTTTGGCGTCGCGGTCCAAACAGAAGCGGGAGGAAAAGCCAAACATGTCACGTTTATCAATGGGGTCGCTCTCAATCGTTGCTCGGCAGCTGCCGCAACTATTCGCAATCATACTTGTATTGATCCTCGGATCTTCTTACGCCAAAGCAGGAGCCATTGGCGGCGATAATCGGCACCCAATCGATGAGTATGCCAAATTACACAGCATGTCGCCGGATGAGGCCCGCAAGAAGTTCGGTGCGTCGGGCCGGATCATGTGCCCCTTTGGCGAGGCTAGCGCCTTCCTTATTTTCAAGTCCAATATTGTCGTCACCGCAAGACATGTTCTTTTTCCCGAAGCGAGCATGGGCGGCTACGCTGGTCGGATGTCGATTACGCGTTGTGGCTTTGAGGTGAGCGACGGCAAAGGGTCGAAATGGCACAAGGTTGATGTTCGATCTTTCCTCTATCCCGATGCCGTGCAACGTTCGCTGACGGACCGCTTTGATTGGGTCGTGATGCGACTATCCGAACCAGTAACCGAGTTCGAGCCGTATCATATGCCTTCAAAGCCTGTTTCTGCGGGCGAAAAGATCACAATGGCCACTATTCGCCAGGACAACTTTCTTCCCGACGATTGGAACGAGCGAATTCTCACTGATTGTAGGATACGTGCAATCGACAATATTGATGGCGTCGTCGCCAGTGGCATTCGCACAGATTGTTCCTCCGGCCATGGTGCGTCGGGTGGAGCATTGCTTCGCCAAGGGCCTCAAGGTCTGGAAGCAGTTGGTGTCATGAGTTCGATGAGTGCGTCTTGCACGACATTCAACCGAAAGCGCTGCTATACCTTTGCCGTCGGCTTCGAACCGGAACTTGTCGCAGCCGTGCACAAACTTGCCGGAGAATGAGTCTTGGTTGCTATGGTGAAGAACGAAGTGTCCTTTAGCAGAAGGCGCTGTGATTGAGATGGCAAGAATACGCTAATAGCGGTCGGCGAACGTTAGCCGTCAAAGCGCTCCCGCAAGAATTCCCTACCACGCGCTAACGCGCTGGCAACGGTTTCTCCGTTCCATGGGAACTCCAGCAGTCTTTGTTGCGAACCTTTGGTGAAGCTCATGATGATAAATCCGGGCTTGATCCGTGTGGAACTCCAATCAAATCCGTATCCATCATCCATAACCTTGCCAGAGAACATTACGTTAAGGTGGCGCTCTACAGTCCTACCCGGTGATTCCCAACTATGATCCTGGATCAGAATACCGATCTGATGGTCATAATATTCCGCGTCGAAGACGGCAGTCATTCGGTCACGACCTGACCATTCCACGGACGTGGCCGTCCTCCTTACGTCGACGATGAGATCATCGCATCCCATACACCCACAACCGCAGAGGCCTATGATAAGGTGACCTTCGTGTCTTTCGGTGAGCTGACGAAGAAGGTCGGGGGGATCGAGACCCAAATGGTCGTTTCCGATCCAGTCTATGCCATCAACGAATAACCTCACTTCGTGCGTATTGTCTTCGTCATGGGGGAGGATTCGATACGAAAAGGTGCTCATGCAATCTGAATGTACAGAAACGGTTCCATGCCCGCAATGGACCGGCTACAGCAGCACGGCGTCCTCGGGCCCCGATGCCTTCTTCTTTACCCAAAGATCGCTTGTCTGCTCCATTTGCATCAATTCAGGCGGATAGACGCGTTGCTGGAGGGCAAGTAGGTCGTCGAGGCTACCTTTCATCCACCGTTCGTAATCGTCCCGATGTAAGATTACAGGCATCCGGTCGTGAACTGGCGACACTGCCGCGTTCGCCGCCGTCATGGCTCCTGAATATACCGGTCCCCATTCATCAGAGATACGCCAAAGCCCACCCCACGCGAAGATCGGTTCATTGGAAAGGCTGAACCAGGTCCTGGTCTTCTTTCCCTTCGGTCCTTCCGGCTCTGCGAAATGCGTGACAGGTATCAGGCAACGCCATTGGGGTTTACGAGCAACACCGACCCACATCGGTTTCGTCAGTTCCGCGATGTTGTTCACCGGGATCGGTTTCGCTTCAGGCTTCATCGTTTTGAGACGCAAGGGAAAGCCCCACGTCATCGACCGCATTTCCCGAACACCATCCTGTTCAACGATGGCAATGCCAGGTGTGCCCGGGTAGACCTCTTCTGGTGAGTTCGATTTAACTGGGTTGGCTACACCAAAATAGCGGGCGACTTCTTCAGCTGACTTCCGAACAGTATACAGATTGCACATGCTGCAGCGTTCCTTTCGATCAAATCAGGATCGTTTCCGGCCGTCGGCGAATTTCAATTGAGGCGTATTGCGTCGCTCGGATACGGTCTATGGCTTTGACAATACGACATTTAAACCAAAGCGCGAGATTTCTCTCCCAAACAGTTTATGATACTGAGGGAATTAAGTATCTCTATCACGTCATCCTCTCCCCCAAAACGAGCGCATCCAATGTCGAGCAAGTTCCTAAGCCGAGGCGCGATTATCGATACGATCAAAAGCGCCGAACGCATGAACGCATTGCAAAAGCGAACCGGCACCAAACGTTACCACGTCGATGTAATTTCATGCGGATGCCCCGATCCAAATTGCGGCGCTTTTTACAGACTCCGACTTGAGCGTCCCCTTCCCACGGCAGAAGAGGCGGAAGCCATTTTGCGCATACACAGCAAAACGCGGAAGCGTTCGTGAAGCTATCGTAATATCGCAGCCAGCTCTGTTCGATAGTGGCGTCAGGTAGACCTAGATTGGCATGGCCTCGCAACTGAGGAAAGATTTCTGCCGTGGAGGCATGCCACTGCGCCACAGATCGCGGGTTTGGAGCACATCGAACTCGTCCGATGGGATTGGCTCTCTGAACTGAAATGCGATGACGTCCTTTATGCTTCCATGGAGCCAGAGTTCCCATTCAGATTTCTTGAGCAAAACCGGCATTCGGTCGTTGAACGGTCGAACAAGTTCGTTGGCGGTCATTGTCATCCCTGCGAACACCGGACCGAATTCCTGTGTATTCCGACAGAACCCGGCCCAGGCGATCAACGGCTCCTTCGTGTTTGAGAACCAGGTCCTTGTTTTGCGTCCCTTCACCCCGTCCGGATTGGCAAAATGGGTTATTGGGATGAGGCAACGGTAGCGGGGGTCGACGACGATCCGGTCCCATAAGGGATTGGTCAGATCGGCGACCAGACCAATGCGTCCTGGTGGTTCACCGCTATACTGCATCTCCCGCGTGTGCCGGGGAAAACCCCACGACACAGACTTCAACAGTCGAAGGCCGTCCTTTTCGATGACGATCAGGCCTGGTGATCCCTCGACCGTCTCGCCCGGGACGGACATGGGCGAAGACATATCAACCTGGAAATGCTCAGCGATCTCCTCGATCGTGCGAGCAACTGCAAATAGCCTGGACATGGTACCAGCCTCAGCTCTTCAGATTTGTTCTGAATACCATAAGAACAAAAAGAGAACAATCGGCTTCTTGATGATGTTATGAGGAGTGCAGGGTTGAGTGCTCGGGATTTGGAGAGCAAATTTCAAAACCCACATCGTCAACTCGGATGGGGGCGGTACACCCCAATACTTAAATCAGAGCGCGAATTTTGTCATTGACGCTTGTCGCTCAGCGTGAATAGAATTTCGCCAGCGTATTGGGGGAAATATAATGAATTTCAAATATTTGCTGGCTGCCGCTATGGCAACCGGTCTGTCATCTTGCGTAACGAATTACAAATACGAGCCGATCATTCCAAATCCTCCGAACATGGAAATGACGCAGGCTCGGTGCCAGATGATGGCGGGTAGCGTCGACCAAGGTTACATTGCCTTTGGCAGCACCAGCTACGTGACGGGGGCGGCAATCGGTAATGCTCTTGGCAACGCCATTCGAGAGGATCAATTCATGCAACAATGCATGACCATGAATGGCTGGAGACGCGTTGCTGGGCCGGGCCAAACCAGTTCGACAAAGCATTCATCCGGCCCTAAATGGACACCGCCAAAACAGAGACCAGCGGTCCTCGGCGGGAAATTTCCCCCTGCCCCAAAATAGTGCCGAAAGGCTCCCCATTAACAGTCAGCCCAGACCGCAAAACAGAAATCTGATCATGGCCGCCAAGACGGCCTCGCGTCACGAGGTGGCGAATTTCACCGCCACACCGCGCTGCCGAAAGTAAGCCTGCATAAGTTTCCTGCCAGAACGATTGTTGTGCGCGAGCCTGGTCGGATCGAACTCGGCTTCCTTTAAGCCCGCCCGCGCCAGGGCTGCCTTGAGATTCGCGATGTGCAAATCAATGTCGACATTGTCCGCCTGAAGCGATTCATAAATGCGGTTGATTGCATCTGCTACGGTCGGGTCGGTCACTCTCATACTCCTGTTATGGCTTCGCTTGCGCTTACCACATGTCTTGGCGTGAGGTCATTGTTTGATCGCTTCAAGTCCACAATGACAGGGATGATGCGAGCGGAATGATCTGAGCTGGGTCCAGCCGACTAAATCAACGCTCCGCGGCCACGATAGCCCGCAACAGCGGCGCATTGCTGAAGCCAATGTCTTCTCGCGTCACCCCCATGCGGAGGATCACCAGCTTGCGTGACGGGATAATGGTGATTGTCTGGCGTAGGTGACCGTTCAGCATGAAAGCTTCGGATGGTAAGCCAGATTGAAGACCCTTCGCCAACCAAAGCTGGCCCCGACCATATTCTGGGCCGTGGCCATCGTCAGAGGCCGGAAAAGGCGTTCGCATGTAATCGACGAACCCGTCCGGCAAAAGCTGTTCGCCGTTCCATTTTCCGCCCAACTGCAGAAACTCGGCAAAGCGTGCCCAATCATGCGCATTGGCTTTAGGAACGAGCGCCGGCGGGACAAGATGCGCCCCTAGCCTGCCAATTCTTGAAGCTGCTGGATGCGAAAAATCGGCGTCGTCACACACCAGTTATGAAGCCTCAGAACAATCCCGGCGTCGCTCCCACCACATATATCTGCCTTTCAGCACGATGCGTGAACTATACACAAGTTGGACTGGTGCAAATCGGTCGCGTCTGAGAACCGTGTAGTGGATCTTGATAGTCCATTCGCAAGGAGAAAGACATGAAATCCCTGTGCATCTCAACTCTGATCGCGTGCCTCGCTGCCGTGCAAGTATCTGCGGCAGATATGGGTCCCCAGCCAGCGCAGCCGGGTGCCGAGACTTTCACGCTCGGTGATTTCCGCATCACGTCACTGAGAGACGCGGTAAACGTCGTACCGAACGACGGTTCCGTGTTTGGCGCTGACGTCGGGCCAAAGGCAGTGGCCGAGGTTCTCACGAAGGCAGGACAAAAGACCGAGGCCATCGAACTATCCGTCGATGCCCTTCTCGCGCGGAGGGGTAGCGAAGCTATTGTGATTGATACGGGGCTAGGTCCGGCGATACCCGGAGCACTCGCCAGCAGCCTCAGCCTTGCCGGCGTCAAGCCGGACGAAGTGACGACGGTATTGATTACCCACGTGCATAGCGATCACATTGGTGGTCTAATCACTCGAGAGAAGCAATCCGCGTTCAAGCATGCCGTGATAAAGATCTCGGGGCCGGACTGGAAATGGCTTCAACAGCAGCCCGAAATGGCTGAACTCACCAGAGTGATTGCTCCGCAGGTGAGCACCTTCATCCCTGGAGAGGATGTGGCCATGGGCATCAAGTCGGTCCGCATACCGGGGCACACACCTGGTCACGTCGGATACATGATATCGTCCAAGGGTGAGACTTTGCTCGACGTGGGCGACACGGTTCATAGCTCCATCGTCTCCCTTGCGAAGCCCGACTGGGGCATGGGGTACGATAGTGATCGCGCGATCGGACGGACAAGCCGGCGAGAAGTACTCACTCAGCTTGCAGCAGATCATCAACTTATTTTCGCGCCGCACTTTCCCTACCCCGGAGTGGGCTGGATCGTTTCGCAGAGCGATCATTTCGAATGGCTTCCTAAGAAGTAGGAAGGTAAACCCTCCCCTAAAACTAGAAAGCACGCGCGGACATTCCAGGATATCCCCGCGCGTGCTGGTGAGTTGTTACGCCCGCGGCTCAGCATGACGACAGTGAAGCTAGACGTAGTGGTTCCTATTTCCGCGCGTCGCAGGATGGGCCAAATCTTTTAGCTATTTTTGGGTCTTTAGAACCAAGCGAGCGCCCCATAATGATACGGACCTCACGTTCGTTGGCGAATGGCAGCAAGCAACGAGGATCATTTAATGAAATCCCAGAAATCCAATAGATTCAAAGGTGTTTGCACCGCTGCTTTGGTGGCAGCGGTCCTGACAGCCTGGCCGCTACGTGCACAGTGTGCCGCAGCCGAGCAGACGACCAAGACCAACGAAACGTCTGAGATCGCTCCGATTGGGGTCATGCCACTGGCATTCATGAAAATACCGCCTTCGGCTCGGGGGCCGGAGATCGACCGAAAGAAGGGCTATCGGATCGAAAGCCTCGGAAACGGTCTCTACATGGTCACGGACAACGCCTACCAATCAATGTTCATGGTCTATGATCATGGTGTTGTGGTAGTCGACGCACCGCCGTCTTATGCGGGCAAACTGAGGCAGGCCGTTAGCGAGATTACCGACAAACCCATTACGCATCTCATTTACAGCCACTCGCATGCCGACCACATTGGCGGTGCGGGGAGTCTCGGACCCATAAGCGTGATCATCGCTCACAGTGAGACAAAACGCTTACTGACGCGCGATGCCGACCCTCAACGCCCGATACCCACGATAACCTTCGAAGATCGATATACGCTTAAACTCGGATCGCAGATACTCGAGCTATCTTACCCCGGCAATGGTCACGAACCCGGCAACATCATGATATATGCGCCTGCCCAAAAGGTTCTGATGTTTGTCGATATCGTCTTCCCGGGCTGGATGCCGTTCCGCCGTTTTGGTGTTGCGCAGGACATTCCGGGATATTTTGAGCAAGTCCGAGAACTCGACCACCATCCGTTTGAAAAGCTGGTTGGCGGTCATGTGAGCCGCATCGGCACTCATGAGGACGTAAAGCTTCAGATCGAGTTCGACGACGATATCAAGGCAGCGACGTCAACGGCCTTGCACAGCCAAGCCTACGGCTCGGAGCTTAATGGAGCCGAGCCCGCGAACTCTTGGGCGCTCGTCAGTGACTACACGGCGCGAGTCGCTAGTCAGTGCGTTGCTACGATGACGCCAAAATGGAAGGACAAGCTGGCAGCGTTCGACACATTTATCTGGGATCAATGCTACGCGATAGAGCAGAGCCTTCGGGTAGACTAGCGCATGTATTGGTGCGTCACGCGGGAGGATGGAAGATGGATCTTCGGTTGGAAAATCGGGTTGCGGTGGTCACAGGCGGCTCCTCTGGTATTGGGCTCGCGACCGTTCGCATGCTGCTCGCTGAGGGTGCGAAAGTCGTCACCTGTTCACGCAATTGGGAGAAGCTCAAGAGGGCGATTTCGGATCTGGAAGATTCTGGCATCGATATTGGCGACAACCTAGTGGCGATCCAGTGCGATGTAACGGATGAACTTCAGACGACCGCCCTAGCTGCCGAAGTTCGCGCACGTTTCGGCGGTTTGGATATTCTGATCAACAATGCGGGTCAGGGCCGCTACAGCACGTTCGAGACGACAACAGACGCGGAGTGGGACGAGGAAATTCGCCTGAAGCTATATTCGATCGTACGCCCCACCCGCGCCCTTCTGCCGATGCTGCAACAAAGCGACCGCGCTTCAATCGTCATCGTGAATGCAATACTAGCCCGTCAACCTGCCGCGCACATGGTTTGCACATCAGCAGCGCGGGCGAGCGTTCTAAACCTAGCGAAGTCAATGAGCTTCGAGTTCGCTCCAACTGTGAGGGTCAATTCGGTTCTGGTGGATTCCGTCAATAGCGGCCAATGGGAGCGACGCTTTGCCGAACGCCAAGATAAGCGGCAAAGCCAGGAGGCATGGCTTAAAGATTTGGCTCACAAACGCCAGATTCCTTTAGGTCGGATGGGTTTGCCAAAAGAGGTTGCCGCAGCGATATGCTTCCTCGCCTCTCTAGCCTCCAGCTTTACTACGGGTGCAAGTCTTGAAGTCTCTGGTGGTGCATCAAAAGGCACTTAGGCGACAAGCAACCGCACATGCAAATCCATAGATCGATTTTGGTTGCCGCCCCAGGAATTAAGCTCTCGTAGCCCCCGCGGTTGACTAGTGGAATGCTTGCTACATTAGTGATATCGCGAGTACGGCTTGCGAAATCAGGCTTGTTTGCCTCGCTTATCTACCGCGGCCAATCAGATCCAAACCAAGATCCGAGAAGCCGTACTCGACGACCGTCTTTGCATGGGGAGGACATGAGAATCATAACCTTTTGCCAGGGGTGACTGACTTCGTAGAGACGAATGTGGAGGCTTTGTGCGAGACTCTGGAGGACCTGCTCTCTCCGGCTGACCTGGTTCGCGGGAACGTAGTGACGTCGTCGGTGCAAAAGCCACATAGCAATGCAGGCTGTAGCACAGCCCCCTCCGGAAACGCCAAAATGAAGAACGAGAGCCTAGCCAGGTCGCATATTGGATTGCGAATAATCTATCGTATAAGAACTGGACTCATTATTCGATCTGGAAGTCATGGCCACAACCGAATTCTCCAAGCTGGAACCAACTAAACCTCGATCTAACCGCGAATTGGCGGCAGCGTTATCCGGAGTCATCGTATACACCTCCGCCAACGGCTTTATGACCGGAGGACTTGGGGTTGCCGGGCGGCAGCTAGGATTGAGTGACGTCGAAGTCGGGCTGATCCTTGGCCTCGGGGCATTCGTTGGCGTCATCGCAGCACCGGGATGGGGCTATGCCTCAGAACTATGGAGTCGTCGGAAGCTGATGCTTTGGGCGGTTCCGATGGTTGCCCTGGGACCAGCGATAATGTGGATCGTCACCGGCCAGTTCGTGGTGCTGTCCGCTGCCGTCTCGGCGACTGTGCTTGGAGCTGCTCGCTTGATTCAAGCAGTATTCGGGGCGGCTCTGATCCCAGTAGCACAAGGCTACGTGGCGGATTTCACTCAGCCTTCGCAACGGGTTCGCGGCATGGGCGGTCTAAGCGCCGCTATCAGCTTTGGGACCCTTAGCGGCTCAGCATTATTATGGCTCACGGGTCGGCTTGGGGTAGTCTCAGGCTTCGCGACAATCTCAGCATTCGGTATTCTTGCGTTCCTGATCGTGCTGGCGTACTTGCCACACTCTCGTTCGCGTCCCGCGCTTCCTCGGGAGGAAAGGACAATACCTCTTGCCAAGATTTGGCCTTATCTCGCGATAACCCTCGTTGGCTTCACCTGCTATACAACCGTGCCACCGATATTCGCACTTCGGCTCATGGACCGTTTCGGAATGGACGGAGGCACCGCCGCTGCTCAAACCGGCCTTGTGCTTACCGTCGGCGTCGTAGCCGTTTGTCTCGCGCAGGTTTTGATTGCTCTGCGGAACAACGTCAAGAACCCTCGCGTGATGCTGCGCGCTGGCAGTGCTGGGATTTTCGTCGGCTTGGCAATGTTACTATTTGCCCGCGACATATGGGCGATGTGTGTGTCGATGACCGTTATTGGCTTCGCTGTCGGTTTCCTAGCACCGGCGGTCTTAGGCGCGATAAGTCTCATTGGTGGTCAAGGGGCGCAGGGAAAAATCGGAGGGATCAACATGGCGGCGCGCGGATTGGGATCCGCGATCGGCCCGGTGCTCGGCACTGCCCTCTATCAGACTAACCAAGATGCACCGATCTGGGGGTCGCTAGCTCTTGTGGTCGCGGTCATTCTTCTCACGTTCGTCCCCCCGATCCGTGAGCCGTCGCATCATATCGTTCAGCAATGGGCAATTGCTTCATCGCCTCCGAGTGGTCATGGTGTAGTGAGCTGAGACCACACAGCGAACTCTCCTGACCGCGAGCGAGTGGGTTTGCTGCGGCGAAGATAAATGAGCATCTGACCACCAATTATTGCTATGGACAAAATCGCGGAAATCATGACGGATGACGACGCGATGACAAAGAAAATTGCCTTCTCAAGCTTGGCCATTTTGGTCGCGCTTTCCGCTGCCGGCGGCGTCCTGTCCTGGCTCACTTCCAACCCAATGGGGCTTTTGTTGCCAATTGTGGGATTGGCACACCGCTTCGAACGGGACGTTCGGCTTATTACGTGCTGGATACTGGCCTTTGCATTGGTGCTGACCTTGGCCGCAGCATTGTTCGATCCCGTTGGAATCCGGCCCACCTTAGTCACGTGGACGACATTTCTCGCCGTGGCTTTGGGGTGCGTTTTAATTCTCGACTTCAACCGCTCCACAGAAACAACTACTCCTCGCAATAGTGGCGCGACGTTCATTGGCGAGCAGGATACACTCGGCCTAACCGCGCAGTTCTTGAGCTTGGTTCACCCCGAGGATAGAGACGTAACAAGCCACGCGTCGTCCCGCGCCTTTTGGAGTGGCTTCCCGCAAATCGTACGATATCGTCGTCTTCAACCCGATGGCAGTTATACTTGGACCGAGCTCCGAGCCGAGCCGGGCTACAAGATCGCCGATGACACGCCTGCCAAAATCTCAGCCCAACACCTACCTTGGTCCATTACAAACGCGATCGGCGAAACAGCTGAAGCTGCGCGAATCGCACTCGTGCTCGAAACAATATTCGGGACCGGTTGGGCTATGGACACAACAGGTCGCTTCACTTACGCAACGCCCAACGCTCAAACGACAATCGGCCAGACCCTTCAGGAGATGAACCGACAACTCACCGATCAGGATTTCCTCGAAGGTGGCGATCTGGGGTGGAAAGAGATATTTCACCCCGATGAATACGAAAGGGTAGCGGCCTCTCTCCGCCATAGTTTGGGGACAGGCGAACACTGGAACAACGAATATCGACTGAGGAGGGTCTCCACAGGCGAATATGGCTGGCACCGCGTTGCGATGAGGCCCACACGGGATCGCGAGGGCCGAATTACCGGATGGTACGGGATGTCGATTGACGTCACCGTCTACAAGCAAACCGAAGCCGCCCTGCGCGTCCGCGAACAAGAGCTTTCACAACTTGTGAATATGGTCCCGGTGCACATCATGCGCCTTACCGGCCAGGGGAAGCCGACGTTCCTCAGCAAAGCCACACTGGATTACTTTGCGCTGGATGACCAGTACATCGAGCACCCCGAGGCAACCTTGGCAGCTATGCGAAGCGCGGTACATCCCGATGACGCAGCCAGGTTGACGTCAGCACTTCGTCAGGGCGCAGAACGGGGTGATCGAATTGCAATACGCTATCGGGTGCGCGGCGCGGATGGTGTCTTTCGATGGATGGACAGTCGCGCAGAGCCGATAAGAGAAGCGAGTGGAGCGATCGTGGAATGGTACGCGGTCTCATTTGATGTCAATGATCAGGTCCTCGCGCAAGAAGAGCTACGGCTCGCGCACGAAGCTTTAGCCAAAGCAAGCCAAGCTGCAAATCTTGCGGAGCTATCCGCATCTATCGCACATGAAGTTGCCCAGCCGCTGGCCGCCTTGCTGTCCAGCTCGGACGCTTGCAAACAATGGCTTTTGCTTGATCCACCAAACCTGGATCGAGCGCTGCAGGCGCTGCAGCGCATAATCCGAAGCGGGAACGCGGCGACGAATATTATCAGTCGTATCCGTGCCTTGTTTGCTCAGTCGGTTGATGCGCGGCAGCCTAGCGATATCGGCCGCATTGTTGGCGAAGCCCGCGATCTCCTTGCCGAAGAACTCCTGCGGCACCGCATAGGGTTGGAGGTTGAGATTGATCGTGAGCTACCGGCTCTACAGCTCGATAGAATTCAGATACAGCAGGCTATAATCAACCTGATGAGGAATGGTATGGAGGCAATCACCCCGAACTCCGATACCAGAAAACTCGGGGTTCGGATCAGCCGCGTTGATAATTCAATTCAGATAGCTATCAGCGACTCGGGTCCGGGTGTCGAGGTCCCGTCGAAAATATTCGAGCCATTCTATACCACAAAGGGGCATGGCATGGGGATGGGGCTGGCGATCTGCAGATCCATCATTACATCGCATGGCGGCAGATTATGGGTGGAGAACCACGAACCACATGGTGCGGTTTTTATCTTCACACTACCGATCGAAGAGCAGCCGGCCTCGGACCTGTCCCGGACTGAATAATCGCCGGCATCGAACATTCGACTAGCCAGGCTCCGCCCTCTCTTCGTCACACCCCAGCCGCCGAGTCTCGTCCTGTTTGACGCTGGGTCTCACCTTGTCTGTCGCCGCGCATTGCGGGCCGTTCCTTCCACTTTCGCACAGCATGCGGTACGCGGATCATCGTCGAATGTTGAGCAACATCCAGTTCATGATCCGCAATTGCTTTCGCTGGCGGGAAGACCTCCCGAATATCAGCAAAGGTTAGCCCTCCTCGGGCGAGATACAGCGCCGCGGGGATCAAACGCATCAACGGCTCATCGCGATAACGGACTTTCCGCTCGAAAGTGGAAAGCTAGATGGCGTGCTGTCAGTACGCGCGCCCAATTTGCTGAGGTGAAGTCCAGAGCGCGCTAGTCGCTGGACTTCATCCATGATCAGTTTGCTGGCGGCAGACCCTTTGGTGTCAGTATCGTTGACGACGTGACGTGCTCAGGGCTAGCGACAATCCCGACAAGGGTGCATGTCATGCGTGTCGGCTACCACTTTCGGCGTCATATAGTCAGCGAAGTGCTGCATCCAACCACGCTTCAAAAGTGATGGACCCAAGTTTTGGCTGCGTTCCAACAGGAATCAGGGAGTTGGCCTCCAGCTTCGAACCGAAGTAGGAGGCCTGCGGGTCGCCTACAACCTCTCTAGGGTCTCCCTTCTTCCGCAAGTAGGAGCCCAGGATATCGCTAGTTCTGAATGCTTCGGGTCCTGCAATGTCGATTGTCTGGTTTCGCGGCTCCGAGAGCGCAGCCTCACTCACAAATTTCGCTACATCATCAGCCGCGATCGGCTGGAGATATGCTGTGGAAACTTTCACTACGTTACCATCTGTAGACGTATAGGCGATCGCGTCCAGAAATTCCAAAAACTGCGTGGCTCGGACAATGGTGAACGGCACTCCGGAGTTCTTGATGATTTCTTCCTGTGCTAACTTAGCGCGAAAGTACGAGTTTGTCGGCAGTCGATCGATACCCACGATTGAAAGTGATACTAGGCTTTTAACTCCGGCGTTCCTTGCTTCACGAGTGATATTTGACGAGGACTTAGTAAAGAATTCGAAGACATCCCGCTCTTCGAACGAGGGCGAATTGGGAACGTCGACTACGACGTCCACTTGCTTCAAACCTTCCGCAAGTCCCGCGCCCGTCACCGTATCGATCCCGTTGCGTCGGGAAGCAGGGATCACACGGTGGCCCGCTTTTTTCAAGATGTCACAAACTTTCGAGCCAATCAGCCCACTCCCACCGACAACCAGCACTTTCATTTTGAACTCCTCGATATCTATTTGACGATCGTACAGTTGCCCCGGGGAACGGACGCTACATTAACCACTGCATCACCGCTCCCAGTGCATGTCGTGAGATCAATGAACTAGCCATCGAAAATCCACCTATACTTTGGTTTGTCTCTCATTGCCGGGCAGCTAACACAGTCAGAAGACCACCAACGCCGATAATGAGCGGGCCTCCACTCCATCGCATGGCTGGGCAGAGCAGCGATGATGGCGCTGCTCTGCATCCGGAGTTACTTATCCGGAGTCGTAAGTTCCGTTTCCTTCGTGTCGACGACAAAAACTGCCAGTAGTTTCGCGGGTTCCGTATCGCTTGCGTTGGCACTGATCTTGTGGTGATCGCCTGGCGACTCGATCCAATGTTCACCCGCCTCGTAAATTGTTGGTTTGCCATCGTTCACGGCGCTCTTAATCCGGCCCTCGAGTACGGTGGCGTAAATAAAGGCGCTCTTGGCATGAGTGTGCGACGGGTTCGATCCGCCTGGCCCGTATTCAACCAGGACCCCGCGGAGGCTTTTGCCCGGAACGTTGGGAAGAACGTGATCGAAAACGACAGTTATCTTCGCGCGATAGGGCTTGTCAGCCGCCAGCGCAGGTACCGCCAAAGACATCGCAATGGCTGCGGAAATGAGGGTTCGAAACATTTCGTATCTCCTGTTTAGCGCCGCATGGATAACGAGCGGCGAGCTCACGGTAAGCGCTCCAGGTTCAACATCTGAGATATACGAAGGTTTGTTTTGATTCGCTGACGGCCCATGCCTAAAAACATTAACCGGCATGTTGCGGTTTGATCGCCGCGTAGACCAAGCAGACGCATTGCCGGGCCACCGCTTATGGCTCGTCCCTGACTGATACCATTGCGCGTCGGGCCGCGGCCTACTCCGACAGCCTGCCCCCGTTCTTCGACAAATACCGCCAATGTGCTAACGACCGGCTGCCGCCAAGTCACTCTCAAACTGCGTATAAGATAGGACCCCCCTCGAGGCAATTTCGAAGTCGGGATATGTGTGGCAACGGATAGGCATATCCTGACCGTCTGGAAGTAGCCGTCCGGATCTAGCGGGCGGAGGGGAGATCCGCTTCATTGTCTCACCAAATACATCGAACGTTCCCGCTGAATATCGCGTCAGGCACGTCGCCAGAGACGGGCGACGTGCTGGGAATTATATCCTGCGGCTAAGTTCGTGACGCGGTTAGCAAGGAAACTTCAACCGTTTGTGACGAATATCCGTTTTAATAGTCCCATTGAACCGGGACCCACCGATAAAGGTCCCCGGCAGCAACCACTCGACCAACCGAGGGAAATGGCATGTGAGTGGACACGAGCCATGAGCCTGAAGCTGCCAATTCAGCCATGAGGCGCAGCCTAACTCGGGTTGCCTCCTCTGGGTCGTGCTCGAAACCATTATGCCATTCTGGATGGTCAAACGAGACGGGGAAGATTGCGTCGCCTCCAAACATCAATCTGTCGTTTCCGGATTGCACACGGACCACACTGTGACCAGGCGTGTGACCACCCGTCAGGCTCACCGTAACGCCATCGGCGACTTCAGCCTCCCGATCAAAAAGATGTAGATAGCTCGAATACTCCTTCAAGAAATCCAGCGATGCTTTGCGAGCGAGATCTGCGAGGGCTGGCGGCATAGCAGTCTTGGAGAAATCGGGGTTTTCCCAGAACTTTGCTTCTGGTGTGGAGAGATGCACCCGCAAGTCTGACCGAAGCTGCTGCTTTACTCCGTGAGCCAACAACCCTCCAACGTGGTCAAAATGCATATGCGTCAGGACCACGTCGGTTACCGAACCCAGCTCGACACCAGCTGCCCTCAATCTCTGGATCAGGTGTCCCGCGCGTGGGAAATCCGGATACTCTTCGCCGAGACCGCTGTCGATCAGGATCGTCTGCTTGGGTGTTTTGACAACGACCGCGTTGAGTGCCCAGCCAAACGTATCGTGCGCCAGAAGCCTATCGTCGAGCCACGCATTGAGGCTTTTCGTGTCAGCGTTTGTCGCCATTGACTCTGCGGGCGGCGCAAGCACGCCGTCGCTGATGACTATGACTTCTATGTCGCCAACCTTGACTGCATAGCGAGACGGAACCAGTTCATCCAACTGCGCACGGGGACGTGTTGAAACCTCAGCTTCCATATTGATCTCCTTTGATCTTTGCTAGACAAATGCGGCAATCGAGGCATGTACCTGTGCAGGAAATGTCCGAAAGCGGCCGTGCAGTTCTATGCGACTGGTAGATGTGACTGAAGCTAAACACAGGTTTGGGTTAGCTCAGAAGTTCCCTCCCTGCGGTGTAGACGGTCAGCATGTGGCGTCCCTAGCACCACGCTCAGCAACGCTGCACCGCCCATCTCTCCCAAACTAAAGTTTGGTTACCAACATCGTCCCATAAGGCTAGCTTCTTGGAGCGTCACGCGGCGAGCCTTGCAATACAAACGCAAGAGGCAGTTTGGTTCGAATTCCAGTGCTCGGTAGCGGTGACCATTAGTCCACAACAAAGGAGTGCGAAATGTCGCAACCATCAAACCACCCGTCACCCGTCCGGCAGCTACAGGTTCCGCCTGAAAGTGCGTTCCACACCGGCAAGAAGGGTACCGAGGAACTCGTTCCCTCGCGATATGCAGTTAAGATCGGTGACATCGACGTGATGGTTGTCAGCGACGGAGTACTGCCACTGCCAACCGTGATGATGGGTCACAACGCCGATCCCACCGTCCGAGCCAACTGGATGGTCGACCAGTTTCTTCCTCCAGATGCGTTCGACTGGCCGTTGAATGCGGTAGTCGTGCGTAGTGGTTCGCAGACAATCCTTCTGGATGCAGGGCTGGGTCTCGACCCCGACCTTAACCTGCCGCGCGCAGGTCAGCTATTGCAGCGCCTGCAGCATGCCGATATTGAACTTGCATCCGTCACTGACATTGTCTTGACTCATATGCATATGGACCACGTCGGCGGACTTCTGGTCGAGGGAATCAAGGAGCGCCTCCACCCTAATCTCCGTATTCATGTTGCCGCCGCTGAGGTAGCGTTCTGGGAGTCGCCGGACTTTACCAAAACGAAGATGCCGGATGGTTTTCCGGACGCACTGAAGGCGACCGCCAAGAAATTCGCTTCTCTGTATCGGGACAACCTGGTACCGTTTGCAGAACAGGTTGAAGTCGCGCCTGGTGTTACTGCTCGCCGGACTGGCGGGCATACCCCGGGTCACTCCATCATCCGGGTAGCATCCGGAGATGAAGCGCTGACCTTCGCCGGCGACGCCATCTTCGCAGTCGGTTTTGATCAGCCCAATTGGCACAACGGTTTCGAACACGATCCCGAGGAGGCCGCCCGTGTCCGCATCGATCTTCTCCACAAGCTCGCAGGAACCGGCGAACTCCTCGTTGCAACTCACCTGCCCTTCCCTTCCCTCGGCCGTGTCGCGGTGGCCGGCGATGCATTTCGCTGGGTACCAGTTTTCTGGGACTATTGAGGAAAATCGGAAGCCTCCGGCCGCAAACCAGCTACTCACATCAGAGATCGCCTCCTCAAATCGAGGAAGCTGTAGTGGCATTTGCGGCAACAGTAGCTGTCCTAAATTCAGTTAAAGCGCAAGTGCCCGGCTATAGCCGGGCACTTTCTTCTGGGTTAGGCGAGTTGCGCGCGCGTTTTCAGGTCAACTTCTCGATCGAGACGCGGAAAAGCAACACGAATTACCGAATCTATGAGGTTGACGTGAAATGAAAAGACTTGCGACATGCTGCTGCGGTGAACTGGCGACAACTACGAATGGATCGCCCGTCATGACCGCTCTTTGTCATTGCCGATCGTGTCAGCGTCGCACTGGCTCCGCCTTTGGAGTTGCGGTTTTTTTCAATTCAGAGAATGTGCGATGCGTCGGCGAAGAACGTGCGTATACACGGACCGGGGATAGTGGTCACAACGTAACATTCAAATTCTGCCCATCGTGCGGCACGACCGTATATTGGATCGCGAACGCATATCCTGACCTAACGGCCATTGGTTTGGGTTGTTTCGAAGATCCTTCCGGGCTCGAGCCCGAGAAGGTCGTATACGGCCACCTGCGACATCCATGGGTCAATTTGCAGACTGGCTAGCGGACTTAATATCATGGCGGCCAGAAGTATCAGAAAGAACTCGCGGCCGTTTCGGAGCTTAAATACATTGATGACGGCATAGACGCTATTGTCGCACCAATGACTTCCTCGCGAACAGACTGCAACGACGTAACAAGCCGATAGTATGCTTCAACGAGGGGCATATCCTCCCATAGAACCATGAGGCCTAAGTAGCGGAGTCTGACCAAGCTGACGGCCCAAAAAATATCTGCGAGGCTTAGGCTGTTTGAACATAACCAATCGGTTGTGCTTTGTTGGAGGTCGAAATTGAGTTGAACAAGACGCTCGCGAGTTGCCTTCCGGATTGCTTCCTGAAAGACTGCATCGTGCTGGACCGCCCGCCCGGCGGTCTCTTTCGAAATCTTTGCACGATAGGCCTCGACAACTGCAGGGTCGGCGGAATGACGAGCGGAGAGCATCGCCAATGTCTCGAGCTTCTCGTCATAAACGGTCCTCATGGCATCGCGAAGTGCTTGAGGACGCCGATCTCCATGTGGATGGAATCCATACAGAATGCCGGGATGTGGCGTGGCATCGACGGCCTCCAGTTGTCGGAATACTCGTTGCCGATCTTGGTCGGCCGTCGGGATCAACAGCTCCGAACCGCCAATTGCCGCGTCGATATGAACGCAAATGCGGAGAGAATCTACGATCACTTCACCTGTCTTGAGGTCGATCAACGTCGGGACAGCACAAGCGTCCAATCCGCAGAGCGAAACCGAAGAAATCCCCGAGTAGCTATCCGCCATGCCCCAGCATGATAGCTGGCCTGAGCGTCTTAAACGCACATACTCTGCACCATAGTTCTCCGCTGCAACCAGGTTTCCCTCCCGATCTCGGCTGGCAAGTATTAACATCTCGTTTGACTCGTACGAAACGCCCCTCTGCACTAGGGTCGCTCGCACTTTTTGCGAGCAGAATGACATGGCCGCATGGAAAAGTACGAAGCGCCCCTTCTCGGTACCATCAGAGAAACGCATCACGCCAGCTCGCTTGCTATCGACGATGCAAGCGCGCGCATTCGACACCAGAGAATTCAATTCAGTGTGGTCCATGTACAGCTCCCCCGAGCCGTGCGAGGTGTCCAGTATCCCGGAGCGACCTCAACGAGATTTCTTGCTAATGGAATGGAAGGGACGCCAGCGAATGGGCTGGCGCTAGGACACAAGGCCTCGAGCAGTCCAAACTTCGGGAAACGGGATCTCCTCCATAGTGGGAAGGAGCCACTGAATTGCATCGACATCGTGATAGGCAGGCCGTGCTCCGAATGTGCGGCGCGTCGCCATCAGATGGAGATACTTCCAGTTCGTGAATTCCACCGCGATGTCGGCGAGCAGCTCGGCCAACGACCGCCATTCATCCGCTGGATCATCTCTGCGATAGATTTCCGCCCAGATGGCTTCGATCTCTTTGTTTGGACTGTACGCCTTCGCGTAATCGGGCTTCAGGTAATCTTGCGGAATTGGCTTTCCAGCGCGCGCTAACGCAGCCAAAATATCGTCGTACAGACTTGGAGAGTTCAAGCGCTCTGTCAGTTGTCGATGTCTCCGCGGTTGCGGTTCGAAGTGTTCGAGTGACGGTCGGTCCTTTACCCCGAGAAGAAAGGTCATTTCGCGAAACGTCCAGCCTTGCAAAGCCGTGTCTTTGCCGTGCTTTGCTCTCAATCCCTTCAGGATGGGCATGAGTTCCGCGGGCGTGAGCCATGAAAGCGAGCGCCAGTTGGCGTTAAACGCTTCCATATGGCTGACGATGCGTCGAAGGATGCGGTTTGTCGCGGCGATACGATCGTGCCGCAATTCGGTCTGCGCCGCTACAAGTTCGCGGACGATGAGCGCCCAGTAGATTTCACTGATCTGGACATTGGCGAGAAATGCAGGTTCCGCAGGGCTGTCGCTGACGAACTCCTGAAGCGTATGCAGGACCTCTGTCTGGACGTATCTGCTGTAGGGCGTATCGCCGTCACTCTGGATCGGCTGGGTTGTCCCGGTATCGTTCATTGTTCCGTCCTCTTTTTCGGCTTGTCACCGCCGGCTATTTGCGTCCGGTCAAGAGAGCGTAGAGTCAATTTGCGAAGTCGGACAGGCGGCCGTTCTTCGACTTAGCGTTCAAAAAACTGGACGATATCGACAAGGTCGCATGCGGCCGACAACGCGGCCGCATGCGGTAAACACTTAGGCCAGGCCTGCCTTGTCGAGGCCGAATGCCTTGTCGGCGGAGCCAGGAACCGAACGGAATGCGACGCTAGCGCGGTTCCAGCTGTTGATTACCATGATCTGGAACGTCAGGTCAGAGAGTTCCTTCTCGGAAAACTGACCGAGAACCCTTAGGTAGAGTTCGTCGGAGACACCGCCGTCCTGCAACTTCGTCAGTGCTTCCGTCCATGCCAATGCGGCACGCTCGCGCGGGCTAAATAGGGTGGATTCACGCCAAGTGGCAAGGTGGTAGAGGCGCAATTCGCGTTCGCCATGAATCTTGGCTTCCTTCGAATGCATATCCAGGCAGAATGCGCACCCATTAATCTGGGAGGCTCGGATATCGACCAGATCGAGGATGGATTGTTCGATTGAACCCTTCTTGACTTCCATGCTGAAGCCCATCAGGCCCTTGAAAAGCTCGGGCGAGAGCTGCGCGTAGTTGATCCGCTGTGTCATCATCTTCTTCCACTTTGATTGTCGTTAAGCGCCCGCGCGACTTTCAAGACTGCGGGCCGGACAAACCGTGATGTACGATGCGGTGTCAGGATAGCTATACGCGCGTTTATGTTACGCGCGGTAGTTCCCAAGGAAGCGTCGCGCCTTCTGGAACACAAACCTTCATGCCATCATGTTTTCAGGCATCGGTCCGAAGAATTCACTATATTTTCTGCTCTCAGCGATCCCTTCTTTGACAAGGCCTCAAGCAAGAGCCGATAAAATCGATGGCAGCTGGTACTAAATTCGGCCTGTAAAGACGTCGGCGAGTGCCAGGTTGCAGCCACCATGTGCATAACGTTCGCCCTCCAGTCACCGAGGTGAGCCGACGCAATAGAACGTTAGTTTAGCTCCGTTTGGGGGATCGGATCGTGTATAATTAATAGATGTCGTCTACCGAACCAAGCATGCCGTCCGACCTGACCGTCGAAGCAGGCAAGTCCTTTGCCCTATCGATCGCCGCTGAGCTTATCGATCACCCTGATATCGTAGCAATAAAACTGCACTCCGACGTTGACCGCTCATGGTATCGGGCAATGTCGCCAGACCGCCAGACGGTTCTCATTATTACCTCGCATGTGGACCCCTATCGAGGGGAGCAGTTCTCTCACGAGCTTGGCCTACTTCAGCCCTTTACCCATAACACAGCGATACTGCGCCCGACCAAAGTCGTCATGGGGGAAAAGCACATCGGCATGGCGCTCGTTGATCCAGGCGGCACTCCGCTTGGCATCGCTTGTAACGCGGCAGAATGGGAAACCAAATCTTTTGTCGGTCACAAGCTCGAAATGGCGTGCCGCATTGCGGAGGCGCTGCGGTTAGTCCACGCGACTGGATTGATCCATGGTGATATTCGGCCGGAGAATTGCTTTGTCACGACATCCGGTGAGGTAGCGTTTACGGGTTTCGGCCGTGCGGGCCGAACCACGAATTCCAAATTGTCGTCATTTGGCACGCCGGCATATATGTCCCCAGAGGAGACAGGTCGTACAAATCGCCGCCCTGATCAACGAAGCGATCTCTACAGCTTAGGAATGACGCTGTTCGAACTGCTCACCGGAACCCTGCCATTTTCAGCTTCAGATCCGCTCGATTGGGCGCACCGACATCTAACCGCCCGCCCACCAAAGCCGAGTCTCAGATGTCGCGAGTTACCTGAGCAGCTCGACGCAATCTTGCTCAAGTTGATGGAGAAGGATCCGGACCATCGATATCAATCTGCCGGAGCTGTGGAGAGTGATCTTAGACGCTGCGTAACAGAGTGGGCCGCCCGAGGAAGAGTTGAACGTTTTCCGGTCGCGCGGGGCGATCTGTTCAGGCGCTCAGGCTACGAAGCGACGCTATACGGACGCGATCTCGCTCAACAGCTTCTGTTGAACTCCGCAGAGCGTGTGGCAGCCGGAGCTAGTAGCGAAGTCGTAATCGTGACGGGGTCCGCCGGCATCGGGAAGTCATCCCTTGTAGCTGGCCTACGGCAAACGCTGGTAGGCCGGGGCTTTCTGTTTGCGGAAGGAAAATTTGATCAGAACAGGTGGGAGACGCCGTACTACACAATTGTCCAGGCGTTTCGTGGCCTCGTAAGACAATTGCTAGCGAAAGACGAACTGGAAGTTCAAGAATGGCGGGCCAGCTTTGTCACGGCTCTGGGAGACAACGCGGGACTGATGGTCGATCTCATCCCGGAGCTTGCGCATATAGTTGGGGATCAGCCGCCAATCGCGGCAGCTGAGCTTGCTACTGCTGCTGTCCGTTTCAGATACCTTTTTAAAGCCTTCCTGGGGGTCTTCGCTACCGCTGCCCATCCCCTCGTTGTCTTCTTTGACGATCTGCAATGGCTCGATCCGGCAACTTTAGATCTTATACAAGGGCTCGCAACGGAGCATGAACTCAAGCATTCGCTACTAGTCGTCGCATACAGAGATGACGAAGTCGATTCGACGCACTCACTGTCCGCTCTCCTCGACAGTGTCCGGCAGGTGCCTCATCGTGTGACGGACATTCAACTCGATAAGTTGTCGAACGCTGACCTTGAGCAGCTGCTGGCAAATCTATTCTCGTGCGCCCCAGAGCGCGTCGAAACACTGGCTGTTATCGTTAGCGAGAAGACGGATGGCAACCCCTTTTTCACGCTTCAATTTCTTCGACAACTCGCCTCGGATAGCTTGCTTACCTTCCGAGCCGAAACATCAGAATGGGAGTGGGACGATGCAGAAGTCGCCAGCAGAAGCGTCACACGGAATGTGGCCCAACTCCTTGGTCTTCAGTTAGACGAGCTGCCGAGCAGGACAAAGGGCGCTTTGGGAATTTTATCGCTTCTGGGCAGCGCAACCGACGTGAAGACAGCCGAACTCGTTCTCGGTATGAGGATTGACGACCTGGAGTCGACGTTGCGGTCTGCAATCGACGCCGGCTTGATGCGAATGTCATCAAGCCTCGTGTCGTTCGTACACGACCAAATTCAGATGGCTGCCTACATCTCGCTGGACAACTTTAAGCGTAGCAAAGAGCATTTGAGGATCGGACGCCTGCTCCTCGCCACGGTCGATGAGATCGACGATAGGGTTTATGAGATCGCCGGTCATTTTGATAAAGCACTAGACTTTATTTCCGACGGCGAACGCGTAGCGGTCGCTCGAGTCTTCATCTCAGCCGGCGAACGAGCGAAACATGCAAGTGCCTATACGTCGGCTCAGTCGTACTATGAGAAAGGCCTATCCGTCCTAAGTTGCGAAACTGAAGAACCCTATCCGCTATCCTTCAGACTTCGATTGGGCCTTGCCGAATGCGATATAGTCACTGGAAACTTCTCGTTGGCCGAAGAGCGACTTGCGGAGCTTATTCAAGGAACAACCGGCTTCGCCGAACGCGCTGAAGTGATATGCCTAACCGTGTTGCTATTCTTTACGACCGGGCGAAATGCTGAGGCGGTGGAGACTGGCGTCGAATTCTTGGGAAACGCTGGCATCGAGTGGCCGCCCCAACCAGAATACGCGCATGTTGTCAGCGAGTTCGAGGAGCTTCATCGATTGTTGGCCGAAAGCCCGATTAAGGACCTTGTGTTCGCTCCGGAAATGACCGACCCCCACATCATCTCTTGTATGGCCGTGATGACGGAAGTCTTCCCTGCGGCCTATGCGGTGGATCGTCGGTTGATGGAATTCCTTCTGCTCCGCATGACCGTTCTGACTTTACGGCATGGTTTATGCGATAGCTCGAGCGTCGCTTTCTCAGCGTTGAACATGGCGCTAGGCGCTCAATTTGGTGACTACGCAACTGCGTATCAATTCGGCGAACTCTCGCGAAAGCTCGTCGATCGAGGACGTGCAGGAAGATACAAGGCGCGCGTATATGCCCTTTTTGCAGGTTTCGCCGTACCTTGGATCAAGCCGTTGGCCAACTGCAATCCCCTCACCGAGGAAGCATTTCGGATCAGCACATCAACGGGGGATTTGGCGTTCGCCGCCTACAACGCCAGAAACCATATCACACATCAGCTGATGTCTGGAAAGCCGCTCCCGGAGGTGCAGAAGGTGGCGGAAGATTCGCTAGCCTTCGCACGCACGGTGGAATTGGGCCTACCGCATGAAAATTTTTTCAGCCAAGTTCACTTCATAAAGAAGCTGCGTGGATTTTCGACCGCAGGAGGGGGCAATGTCGACGCGTGGGCCACCCAATGTGGCAATCCGCAACCTCGCAACGCGATGATGATCAGCTATCACTGGGTCTTCCGCCTAGTCGAAGACTATCTGATGGAAGACTTCGCAGCGGCTCGCGAAGCTGCCTTGCGCGTCGAGCCCATAAAATGGGCAATGCGATCCTCGATCGAGGAAGCAGAATTCGAATTCTATGCTGGCCTCAACGCTTCAGCGTTAGCGGTACGTGACGTCATGCCTGTCGGCCGCCGCCAGCAACATCTCGACGAACTCCGCCGGCATCACGCTCGGCTGGCGGCGTGGGCAAAAGGATGTGAAGTCACGTTTGCCTGCCGTGAAGCCCTACTCGCGGCCGAGATAGCACAATTGGAGGGCAACAGCGCAGATGCGCAGTCACTCTACGAGGGTGCGATCAGGGGAGCCAGGGCGAAGGGATTTCTACAAGTAGAGGCCATTGCCAGCGAGCTCGCAGGCAGGTTCTATGTCACCCATGGGTTGGACATCGCAGCGGAAGCTTATCTGAGACGCGCGAGGGAGGCATTTTCTCGGTGGGGCGCGGTAGCAAAAGTGAGGCTGCTTGATTTCCGTTTTATCAACCTGACAAGCCGTGGGTCGCTACCTCAATCACACGCCTCCCTGGCTTTGCCTGTAGCCTCGTTGGATATCGATGCGGTAGGCAAGGCTTCGCGCGTATTGTCGAGCGAAATTATACTCGCCAGCCTGATCGAGAAGCTGATGAAGCTCGTCGTGCAGAATTCTGGAGCAGAGCGCGGCGTTTTGATGCTCCTTTCGGGTAACGAGCTCTACATAGAGGCATCGGCAACTACTGGGGAAGCCGACATTGAAGTCCAACAAGAAAGGAGACGACATGCAGGATCCGAGCTTCCCTCGTCGGTGCTCCACTATGTGATGCGCACCGAGTCTCCAGTAGCGCTACACGATACAGCAGTGGCAATGTTCGATCCCGGTGACGAATATTTTCAGGTAAATCAGCCGCGATCGATTCTGTGCGTACCGATATTCAACGCAACGAGTCTGATTGGTCTTCTCTATGTTGAGAACAACATCGTGTCCGACGTCTTCTCGGAGGATCGGACTTCGGTACTGGACTTTCTCGCCTCGCAGGCAGGAATATGGCTCGGCAACGCGAGACTTTACTCGGAACTCCAGCGAAGTGAGGCTTGGCTGCGTGAAGCCCAGCGCCTGAGCCGCACGGGCAGCTTCTACTGGAGTGACGACCTCGACCAACTTGAATGCTCGGAAGAAATATATCGCATCTGTCACCTTCCCCAGGGCCACCCACTCACCATACGCCACATTGAAGAGCTTATTCACCCCGCGGACCAACTGGATTTCCAACAGCTAGTCGACAGCGCTCGGCAATACGGCACGGACATTGATCGCCAATTTAAGCTGCAATTGCATGACGGCAGTATCAGGGATGTTCGTCTTGTTACGCGAACGGCATACGACGCAGGAGGGAGCCGTAGGCGTCTCGGCTCTCTGCAGGACGTCAGTGAAATGCAGCGCACGCAGGACGTGCTCGCGCGCATCAGCGCGGAGCTCGCGCAGGTTTCGCGCACCGCCACTCTAGGGGTGCTGGCGGCGTCGATCGCGCATGAAGTTAGTCAGCCATTGCTGGGTGTTGTAGCGAATGCCGAAGCCTGTCAGATCATGCTCGCCTCTGACCCTCCAAATCTTGATGCCGCACGGCGTACAGCCGCCCGCAGTCTTAGGGATGGAAACCGCGCGGCCGAGACCATCAAGCGCTTGCGCGGTCTATTCGGCGGCACTACCCCGACGGTTGAGGCTTTCGATTTGAACGACGTCGTGCGCGAGGTTCTCACACTTGCCGGAAACGAGCTTCAGGTTAATGAAGTCTTACTCCGATCCTTATTCGAGGAAGGGTTACCCTTGGCCTCCGGCGATAGGGCTCAGGTACAACAGGTTGTGTTGAACATTCTGCTCAATGCAGTAGATGCTGTTAAGAGCGTCCCCGGTGGACAGCGTTCCGTAAGCATCTCGACCAGATCTTACTTCGGCGATCAAGTGCGAATGGACATCACCGACAACGGTTGTGGCATCGATGACGAAGACACTGAACGACTGTTTGAAGCCTTCTATACGACCAAGCCGAACGGTATGGGCGTTGGACTTTCAGTTAGTAAAGCAATCATAGACAGCCTCGGAGGGCAGATCTGGGCGACAGCAAATTCAGGTGGAGGCACGACCTTTTCTTTCACTCTCAAACGTGTCAGCAATTGGAATGGCGTGCGACCCAGTAATGAAGCTAAAGGATCGTTGCCAGTCCGTAGCTCTTGATTGGGGAAAATATCGAAATGCACTCCCCACCAACCATCGCGATCATCGACGACGATCTATCGGTGCGGGAATCATTGACCGATCTTTTGGAGGTTTTGGGGTTTTCCCCAACGTCATATGCGTCAGCCTACGACTTTCTAGCTTCTTCCTCGCTGTTGCAGACGGATTGCTTAGTACTGGATATTTCAATGCCTGGAATGAATGGGGTAGAGCTGAACGCGGAATTGATGCGCCGGTCGATTGCCATCCCTGTTGTCTTCATGACCGGGCACGCTCAGGAAGCCATCATTTCAGAAGCGAGATCGGCGGGGATCTGCCTCTTTAAACCATTCGGGGGACGGGAGCTGAAGGAATCGATCGAGTCCGCTCTTAGATGCTAGTAGAGGCGTGATCAATCAGCTTTTGTTTCGATTGTGCCGTAGACGCGTCTAACGGTAGTGTGAATGTAAGCGCAGCTCCCGTAAGCATTCTCCGAACCGAAAAGAACGCGGTTTATCACACTACCGATTATCTATCGTCGCCGACCATTGGCAAAGGGTGACCTCTTGATAAACGCCATGCTGCACAAACGGGTCGTTATCGCTGAAGTCTTTTAGCTGCACCAAATTGTCGACCTCCGCTAAGACCACGGCACCATATTGACTACCGAATGCATCAAACATCGGTCCGGAAAGGACAATTTTGAAAGGAGCTGCTCGCAAATGGAGTTTATGAGCTTCCATTTGTAGGCCCCGCTCGTGCTTCTTCCATGGATTTGAAATAGCAAAGCGAATAGCAAGCTGCGGGTTTCGGCAAAGTCCGGACAGGATTTCCGGTAATCTCCGGACACAGTTTTCAGTAATTCCCGGACAGTGATTCCGCTAAATCCCGGACAGTTTCCGGCGGCGGTTTGAGGGTTGGTTCGAGCAGCGCCGTTTTGAGCATTAGGCTTCTCACGACAACGTTGAGAGGGGCCGATGCCGAGACGGAAGCAAGCAAGACGAACGACCGTGAGGGATATCCGGACAATTCTGCGCCTGACTCATGAAGAGGGTCTTTCGGTGCGCGAGATTGCCGAGCGGCTGAAGATCGGCAAGAGCTCGGTATCGACCTATTTGCTGCGAGCTCGGGAAGCCGGGCTTTCGTGGCCCTTGCCGATCGGCTCGGACGAGGATGCAAAGCTGGAGCGGCGGCTGTTCGGCCGCGCCGGTCGACCACCGCGTGATCTCAGTGAGCCGGACTGGGCGCTGGTGGTTCGGGAGTTGAAGCGCAAAGGCGTGACGCTGACGCTTCTATGGCAGGAATACCGCGCCAGTCATCCCGATGGTTACGGCTTCACGTGGTTCTGCGAGAAGGTCGCCACCTTTCGGCAGCGCGCGAGTGTAGCGTTCCGCAATCGGCACGCGGCGGGTGCCGTGATGCAGACCGACTATGCCGGGCCGGCGGTGCCGGTGATCGATCCGGCGACCGGCATCATCCATCCGGCCCAAATCTTTGTGGCCGTGCTGGGCGCCTCCAACCTGACCTTCGCCCATGCCAGCTTTAGCCAGCAGTTGCCGGACTGGATTGACGGCCAGGTGCGTGCTCTGACTTTCTATGGCGGGGTCACCAAGGCAATCGTGTGCGACAACCTCAAATCAGGGGTGGCCAAGGCCCTTTGGTTCGAGCCGACGTTGACTGCGACGTTCGCCGCCATGGCCGAGCATTACGACACCACGATCCTGCCGACACGCAGCAGGAAACCGCGCGACAAAGGCCGGGTCGAAGGAGCGGTGCTGATCGTGGAACGCTGGATTCTGGCCCGGCTCAGGAACCGCACCTTCTTCTCGCTTGCCGCCCTCAACACGGCGATTGCCGAATTGCTCGAGGACCTGAACAACCGGACGATGCGCCATGTCGGCAAAAGCCGCCGCGAACTGTTCGAGGAGATCGAGCGGCCAGCCTTGAAGCCCTTGCCGGCGATACCGTTCGAATATGCGGAATGGAAGTCGGCGAAGGTCCATCCGGACTATCATGTCGAGGTCGACAAGACCTTCTACTCGGTGCCGCACCGGCTGATCGGATGCACACTCCAGGTGCGGCTCACCCACCGGGTGGTCGAGATCTTCCACGATCACCAGCGTGTCGCCAGCCACGTTCGCCGCTCCCAGCGTTCCGGCCACGTTACCATCAACGACCATATGCCCAAGGCGCATCAGCGCTATGCCAACACCACGCCGGCCAATCTGATCGGCCGTGCGACCCAGATCGGCCCCAATGCCGCCATCCTGGTCGAACGCATGATGCGCGACAGGCCGCATCCGGAACAGGGATACCGCTCGGCCATGGGCATTCTGTCGCTGGCGCCGCGCTATGGATCGCAGCGCCTCGATGCGGCCTGTGAGCGGGCGCTCACCATCAATGCAATCACCTATTCCTCCGTTGCCTCCATCCTCAAATCCGGCCTCGACCGGGAAAGACCGCAGGCTGAACACTCGGCCCCCACGCCTGCGCATACCAATATCCGTGGCCGATCCTACTATCAGTGAAGGAAGCAAGAATGCTGACAAACCCCACCCTCGACCAGATGCAGGCCCTCGGGCTCACCGGCATGGCCGCCGCCTGGCGCGAATTGGCCGAGCAGTCCAGCACCAATGAGCTCAGCCGCGATGAGTGGCTCGGCCTCATGCTCGATCGCGAAGTTACCCTGCGTACCGACAAGCGCATCCGCAACCGGCTCGCCTCCGCCAAGCTACGCTTCGCCCAGGCCTGCATTGAAGATATCGACTTCGCCGCCGCCCGTGGTCTCGACCGGCGCAACACCATGGCACTGGCCCAAGGGCAATGGCTCACCGCCCATGAGGGCCTGATCATCACCGGCCACACCGGCACCGGCAAATCATGGCTGGCCTGTGCCTTCGGCAGGCAAGCGGCAAGGCTCGGGCACTCCGTGCTCTATGTGCGCGTGCCGCGCATGTTCGAGGATCTCGCACTTGCCCGCCTCGATGGCTCCTTTCCCCGCCTCATCGACAAGCTCACTCGCGTCCAACTCCTCATCCTCGACGACTTTGGAACCCATGCGCTCTCCGATCAGCAGCGCTTCCATCTCTTCGAAATCGTCGAGGAGCGCTATCAGCGAAAATCCACCCTGATTACAGCCCAAGTCCCCGTGGCAAGCTGGCACGACCTTATTGCCGATAGCACCGTCGCCGACGCCATACTCGACCGCATCGTGCACAATGCCCATCGCATTACGCTGCGGGGCGAGAGCATGCGAAAGCAAAAGAACGCACCCCTCTTGACGGCTGCTGAAAACGGCGAAATCAATCAGCCCTGATGGTAACCAGGCTGCCGAGGGCCAACCTCGTCAAACTGTCCGGACTTTAGTGAAACTGTTGTCCGGGAATTGGCGGAATAACTGTCCAGCTTTAGCGAAGCGCGCAGCAAGCATCTTGATATCCGTGTATTATGCCGATGTGTGCGCAAATCGTCGTGCCCTGAACATGATATTTCCTTATTCGGCAGCTTCGAACTTGCGTCCATTTGGCGGTATGAGTCAGGTCACGCTAGGCGTGAGAACGAAGTTCCAATTAACGAAGAAGTATGGGAAGCGCTCCTCTAGGTCACCCAAACCTAACCCCTTGGCATCTTGGGATGAGCGGACCTCCTGGAATTTCGAGATGAGCGTCTCCCTCACACCGAAGACCGTGTCCTCGCCCAGATAAGGGCAATCATCAGGAAAAATATGTGTTATGACCGGATCATAACCTGGCGCACTAACTATGAAATGAATGTGAGCCGCGCGATTTGGATGGCGGCCTAACCGCCCAAGAAGCTGCCCCACGGGGCCATCATCCGGAATAGGATAAAATCTGGGTTTCGTAGACCGATACCAGTAGCTACCATCCCACTCGGCGGCAAATACGCCACGAAGGTTCCAATCGGGTTGGACGTCCTTCTGCTGAACGTCATAGAAGCCGTCGTTGTTCGTCTGCCAGACGTCAACAAGAGCTCCGGGTATCGGGTTTCCGTCGAGGTCGGTTACCTTTCCCTTGACGATCAGCGGCTCGCCTTTGCCATCGAGGCAAATATTCGTTCCATTTCTATACCGGGGCGCTTCGGGAAGATAGAATGGACCAAGCACCGTATTCTCCGTGGCACCCGATGGTCTTCGACTATTGATAATTTCGACCAACATAGACACACCCAGTATGTCCGAGAGCAAGATGAACTCCTGCCGCCAGTCGGTGCACTTGTGGCCAACCGCCGTCAAGAAATCGATAGCCTGCTGCCATTCCTCGTGTGTTGGTTCGATTTCCTTCGTCAACGCATGAAGATGCTTGACGACCCCTGACATCACCAACTTCATCCGCGGGCTTACTTCTGCCCCCATGCGCCCGTTGACTGTTGCGACCGAATTTTCCTCGTTTAGGAAGCGGCTCCCTTTCTCTACGGCGGTCGTTCTTGTATCCATTTTTGTCTCCTCCAACGTTGATCTGCTCATGGTGCCGGATGCGCTCCGGCGTACGCACGTTTCAGTAGTTTGATCAGCGCTTCTCGCTCGAGAGGCCGTGGATTCCTGCATGGCTTTGCAAGAACAGCAGCGACTGCGGGTTCAATGCCGTCTTTGGGCATTCCGAGCTCGGCGAGAGCTGCCCTGACCCGGAGCTGCTGATTGAATTCGAAAAGTGACTGTGCAGGGTCGTGCTGTTTGAACACCTTGCCCAGCTTGTCTATGACGTAGGGAATGGCAGGCCCGTTGTACGCCAAGGTATGAGGTAGCAGTGCGGCGTGCAGTTCAGCATGCGGCAAATCGAACATGCCACCCAGCGTATGGCAAAGCTTATGATGAAGAGCCATCGAGACCGAACCGAGGCAGATTCCGCCCAACCAGGCTCCGTAGAGCGCCTTCTCACTGCTTTCGGCGGCTTTCTGGCTTTCCGCAAGATATGGCAAGGAATCATACAATGCAGAAATCGCGTCGACAGCGATCAAATCTACGACGGGATTTCGGTCTTCCGCATAGAGGGCTTCCACAGCATGCGCCATCGCATTGATACCGCTGGCGACGGCTGCTTCTCGAGGCAGCGTAGTAGTTAGCTCTACATCGTAAATTACGGTTTCAGGGAGGATCCGCGGATCGGACCTCGTAACCTTTTGGCCGTCTGCAGTTTCACCCAAGATTGGCGTCATCTCAGAACCGGCATAGGTTGTAGGGATGACAACTTGCGGCAGATCCGTTCGCCATGCGATCGCTTTGCCCAATCCAATGGTGGAGCCGCCGCCAATTGCAACAACTCCATCGACTCGCCGCTCTCGAACGACGCTTAGAGCCTCCTCCGTGACCGATACGGGGGTATGCATTGTTGCGTTTGCGAAGACGCCAACAGCCACCGGGCCGACCGCTTGGGCACACTTCCGCACATAATCTTCTTGCCCCGGTGTGGTGAGAAACAGCGCACGCTTCATTCCGAGCCGCTCCAATTCATTGCCGAGTTCTCTCACCGTCCCTGAGCCAAATAGGACTCGAACGGAGTGGCCTCTATACGTGAACGAATACATTGGATTGCTCCGAGCGGCGATCAAAGAGAGCGCACTGTGCCGGCACGCAGAGCGCGCCGGCACAGTCTCCATCAGGCGGCGTTGTCGCTGGTACGCTCGCCTGGAGAGCTGATATAACCGTCATGAACATCCTGGGCGCGAGCATACTCGGGCTGAAAGCGCACGTTGGCATAGTGAGCGTTCTTCTCGGCTTCCTGAGCGCGTTTGCCAAGTTCGGCGGTATCGCCAAAACCAAGAACTTGCCGGGCGAGCGCTGTAAGAGGACCATCAACGTGGTACTCGGTCCGCTGAAGGGTGAGGAGGTTGATCAGATATAGAGGCGTGCCGTTGAATTTCTCAAACATCTCGTGGCGCGTACCCCATTCTGTAAGGAATCTTTCGCTGATCTGGCGGAAGATTTTAATGCGATCGTGCGCACTGATTTCTGCACCGCGTAGCGCCTCTGCAAGCTTCGGACCTATGTAGGGATCGTCAAGTTCCCTTTTCGTCGGCTGAATGACGATTCCGCGACCGCAGAATTCGATCAGCATGTTCACCATTCTTGGCTGATGCTCGAGATAGTGAGCTCGGCCAAAGTCGATATATATGTTGTTCGGCTTGAAGAGGCCGCCAGGGGTGGCGAATCCGGTTTCTTCTGCAGCAAGCATGAACGCCGTGCACGTCTCGCGGAATCTGATTAGTTCGGCGAGCTGAGACTGTACAACTGGATTATTGCTCGTTCCCAAGGACTGAGTGAGAAGTAAAGCGAGGCCGACCATTAGTTCTGCATGAACGCAATGACGGATCTGTGTTTCGAGGTGAACCCAGTCGAACTGACGCTGCGGGTACCACTTCGCATGCTCGGGGTTGCCGATATGTTGTACTTGGTCCCAAGAGATCAGCACGTCGTCGAAATAGACCATCGCGTCCAGTTCATCGCCGATTGTCGCCAACGGGCGATCATAGGGATCCGCGTTCGGCTGAACGCGTGATTCACGCGCCACGACGGAGATGCCCTTTGTAGCGATCGGAACCAGAGCATAGACCGTCTGCTCAGACGTCTGGCCCGGTCGCCACAAATTGCCAATCAGGATGTGATTGACGAAGGGAACCGAAGTTCCAATGGCCTTCCATCCTCTTACAAGAATGCCTTCGTCGCGCTCTTCCACGATACTAAGCATCGGGGTCTCGCCGAGAGCTTCTACACGGCCGCGATCGAACTGCACGTCAACGAACATCGGGGAGATGGCTAGGTCTTTGCTGGTCACCTCGTCCCACTGGCGTTGAATGTTGCCTGAAAGATCACGATGACCGTTCTTAAAGATTGAGTTGTCGGCCCACGGCTGCTGATCATCGACCTGAGTGAACATCACGCAATTCATACCCATGGGAGGACGCGTGAAGATGCCGCCCTTAAAGTGGCGGAAAATAAAGTCAGCGTATTTGCGGCGGCGGACAGCATCTTCCTTAGTACGCGGAAGGAACCAATGCATCGACTGGCGATTGCCCTTGTCGTCGATGAACGTGGCGATATCCCGGTTGGCCGGATCGAGATGCAGGTCGTAATATTCGGCTATAGCCTTGGCATAACCACGCGTTTTGGGATGAGTGGTTACATCATCGATCAGTTCGCCACCGACGTAGACTTTTCGATTGTCGCGAAGCGATTCGAGGTATTCTTTACCCGTTCTCATAGTTTGTCCTCTGGAGTATTGAAGGTGAGTTGTTTCTGGAACGTCGTTGCATCCCAGTAGTCTTCACTCCGCGAGATTTTTTGGTTCTCGATCGTGAGAACCATAAGCCCACGGAGTGAGATTTTCTGGCCGCGAGGGACGATCGGTCCCATCGCGGTGGACAGGGTGCCAGTCAGCGCATACTCGACGGCCGCCTTCTTGTTCGTGCCGACAATGATGGAGCCAAGCTTCCATTCTGCGTCGGGGAACCAGTCGATAAATTTCTGAAACCCCTCGACAATCGCTCCCGCACCGACCTTTAGCCGACCGTGGGCGATATCCTCGTGCGTCCCGTCCGTCGCGTAGAGCGCTGCAATATCGTCAATTCGACGACTGTTGTAGGCGTTGTACAGGGTCTCAACGAGTGCAGTGGTTTGCTCGACGACACCCATCAGGCCATCGCCAACTGCATCGAGACACCCTGCATGTACTGTCCTTCTCCGTAGAGTAACGGCCTCTTGGAAGAGGGTGCGAGGACCGCACGAACCTGAGCTAGAAGGACAAGGTGACTGTTCACGACGAAAGTTGTGGTTGCTCTGCAGTCAAAGGTGATAAGCGAATTCCTCAACACGGGCATATGGATGGTGTCCGGGACTTCCTCAGGCGGCAAAACGAAGGCTTCAATGAACTTGTCCTCACGTGGCCGCGAACAGAACTGCGAGATTGCCACCTGCTCGTCGCTTAGAATGTTGACTGCGAAATGCGGATCCCGAGTGATGTCGCTGGCGGTTATCGTTTCACGGTTCACGCATGCGATCAGCATGGGTGGATCCATACACGCTGGGCTGAAAGCGCTCACGGTCATACCCCAGGGACGACCGTCATGAAGCGTCGAGACGACAGTAACGCCCCCCACAAATTTGCGCATTGCTGCGCGGAACGCCAACGCCTCTGCTCCAGAATTAAGCTCCCAAACTTGGAAGGAGTCTCGCGGACTTTCGCGAATAAATGAAGAATTGACTTCGTCTGAATTACGCATAGATCCTCCATTGCGCAAACAATACGTTGCTTGCACTTGCACAAAAGCGAATACATCTGTCGTCGAACGCTAGATTCTGAAGAATCTCTTCAAGATATAGCTTTTCGTTCCCTGCTTTTTTTGATTTTTTGTTGACAGCAATGTTACGTTTCTGTCGTAGTGTGTCCAATCGATAATTCGGAAGCCATCTATCTAGCCAGTCGATATCTGGAGAGGAGCGCCTATGAACCTTCGTGGGGTTGATCTGAACCTGCTTGTGGTTCTCGACGCGCTTCTTCGCGAAAAGAGCGTCAGCCGAGCAGGTGAGATGGTAGGACTGAGCCAATCGGCTACGAGCGCCGCTCTCAGCCGATTGAGGGACATGTTTCATGACCCGTTATTAGTACGGGTTGGTCGCCGGCTTGCGCTGACCCAGAACGCAGAGAATTTGATCGAGCCGCTGAAAGACGCTTTGAGCAAGGTTCAGCAAACACTAATGCAACAAGGAGGCTTTGACCCTCATCACGACGCAAGAACTTTCACAATAAGCGCGTCGGACTATGCGGTCCTCGTGCTACTCGGCCCGCTGGTAAAGCGGTTAGAAACAGAAGCGCCACACATCACACTTCACCTTGTCCCTCGCTCGCATGACACTGAAAGAATGCTCCACGAGGATTTGGTGGATGTCGTGATCGAGCCTCACGAGCTATTGCCGGACAGCGATTTTCCCTCTGAGCCCCTGCTGAGCGACCGTTGGCTTTGCGCTGTTGACTCGCAAAACGCGATTATTGGGAAATCAGGTAAGGTTTCGCTGGAGGGATTCCTAAATGCGTCCCACCTCGCATATGGTATCGGACCTGATCGGCAATTCAACTTGGCCGACCAGCATCTAGCGCGCGAAGGTGTCAACCGGCGGATTACAGTGACTGTCGAGAGTTTCGTGCTAGTCCCCTTCCTATTACGCCAGTCCAATCTTATTAGTTTGGTGCTGGAGAGAGCAATTTCCGAACTGGGCGTCCCGGAGGTTATTGGGGTTGAGCCGCCCATAGCGTTGCCCGATATACATGAACGTATGTTCTGGCACCCGAGGCACACCAGCAATCTCGCACACTCTTGGCTGCGTGACTGCTTGCGAGAAACGGCAGGGCGGATTCAAGCCGGCATCTCACCCGTGAAAGGCGCAAGCCAACTCGAGGCTACGCGGGAAGAGGCTGAAGCGGATCGAATTTAAGGTCGCCCTCTTGAAGCGCTCTTACAGTTTCGGCAACGAATTCGGTAAACACCTGCAAGCGGTGGGTGGGCATCCTGCCAAGCGCATGGAGAACCTGGAACGGCATCCTCTTGAGGCTTGCCGACGGGATCACCTCAAATAGCGTGCCGCGCGCAAGGTCTTCTTGTACGATCAGTTTGATCACATATGCGAGCCCGATTCCGGATCTCGCCGCCTGATGGATTGCCGCGGCTGTGTCGAGATCTAGTCGGCCCTTTGGAATAAACTCTGTTCCATCGGCAAGCTGAACTGGATAGGTCCGCCCACCGATCGAGTATCGCGCAAAGGGCAACTCTCGCAGCATTTCGGCAGTCACCGGCTTGCCGCGGGTCGCTTCAAACGACGGCGAGGCCACCACCGCCATATCCAACTGCGCAAGAGTGCGGGAAATAAGAGAATTCTGCTCTGCAAAGCCTACACGATACGCTGCGTCGTATCCATCGCGGACGACGTCCGCGTGGCGGTCAGTCATGTCCAGCTGCAGTGATATTCCCGGATGCACCACCATGAACTTCTCGAAAATTGGTCCGAGAAGCTGCCTACCGAATTCACCTGGTAAGCTGACGCGTAGGTGACCCGATGTGTTTTGATTAAACTGGACGACATCGCCTGCTTGCTCGATGAGGTCTAGTATAGGACGCATCCGCTCGAAGAGTGCCTCGCCTTCTTGTGTTAGCGTGAGCGTCCTTGTGGTGCGCCGGAACAGCTTCGCTCCAAGAACTGCCTCCAGCCGCGATACAGCCTTTGAGGCGGATGAGGGGCTAGTTCCAATACTACGCGAGGCTGCGGTAAATGAGCCTGTCTCGACAGTTCGGCAAAAAGCGAGCAAGCCCGTGGTTTCACTTAGGAGACCGTACACCGAGATCCGCCTATTCCCAGCTCTCGCCCTGTGACGCCCGCTGACCCGGCCCTACCTCCCCGAGCAAATCCTCAATGCTCAATCCTGCGAGCACCGATTGCCACGCCGCGTTGACCTCCTCGATTAACCGTTCGACCGCCTGATTTAGAGCTTGAGCTGGCGGTTCAGCAGCGGCGAGCATGGAGCCTTTGGACCTCGGGCTGTCCATTGGACCTTCTATTGCCTCGATGATTTCCAGAATGGAAATCCCGCGCGCCTCTCTACTCAATCGATAACCGCCACCAGGACCGTATGAGGCAGTTACGATCTTCGCATGAGCAAGTGTCTGCAGCGTCTTCGCAAGATAATCCTTGGGCAGGTCGAAAGTTGCGGAGAGCGCACGCGTTGTCATACAATTGCCGGAGCGAACCGCGAGAAGCGCACAACACTGTATTGCCTGTTTTACCTGCGTCCGCAGTCTCATAATTCTACACCAGATGCCGCACCTTGGGTCGTCGCGTCCGAGTCATCGAACGGCGGCCAAGAGTAATCGGGGTGGCGTTTTGTTTGTAGTAAACTCAGGTTTGGGTAACAGTCGCCGACGCACTGCTCTAGTCGTCTGCCGATCGGGGAGTGAAAGCAGTCACCTTGGGGACTTCGATCGCGAGAAAATCGACGAGCGACCGGACAGCAGGGAGGAGCCCGTTCTTATATGGCATAAGTGCACTCATGCGAGCGTCGGCGGCCATCCAGCCCGGCAATATCTGGTATAATCTCCCGGCCTCTATTTCCTCTCGGCACATATATCCAGGCAATGCGGCAACGCCGAGGTTCGCGCACGCCGCTTCCTTCAGAGCGATCATGTTGTTGCTCAGAAATCTTGGTTCTATGGGGACCTCAATCTCCTGACCTACCGGACCTTTAAGACGCCATAGCTCGGCTCCGTGGCGGTCGTTAGCCAGCGTGGAATGTGAGGTAAGATCTTCCGGCTTGGACAGGTCGCCCGCCTGCTTCAGGTACTGTGGACTTGCAAATAGATACCAAGGCACACTGGCAATCCCTCTTTGAACCAAGGTTGAGTTCTGAAGGGACGCGACATGGCCGCGGAGCGCTAAATCGAATCCCTCGGCAACCATGTCGACCAACCGATCGGTTGCGATCTCAACAATCTTCACCTTAGGATATCTGTTCAAAAAGGTTGGGATGACGTCCCGCAGGGCAAACTGAGCAATCTCGACCGCGGTCGTGATCCTGATCGTACCGCTGGGCTCGTGTAATCTCTGGCGGACGAACTCCTCGGCGGTGTCTGCCGATTGAAGCATGTGGAGAGCATACTGGTAGAACTCTGCCCCTACGTCCGTCATGCCGAATTGTCTAGAGGTGCGGTTGATCAGCCGTACACCCAAGGAATCCTCAAGTTCGCGGACCCTATGACTGAGGGTTGACTTCGGCACGCGAAGGCTTTCGCCAGCTGCGGTAAAGCCGCCGCGATCTACGACTTGAACAAAGAAGTACACATCTTTGAGATCGAGCATTGGCACCTATCACTTTGGCGCGTGTAAACACGAAAAGGTCCCCGCGAGACCTCGCGACGACCAATTAATCGGCGGCTTCGTAGTATGACGTCAAGTGGCTGACGCGTTCAGCTTACGAATTCGACGAAATCCTCGATCGCTAGCTTATGATTCACCATGTTGTTTTCAGGGAGAGTGTTGTTGGCCCAGCCCAACGACATGCCCGCGATTACCATGTCAGTTTCGGGAAATCCGAGCTCCTCGCGGAGCAATCGATGCTGTAGCGACCAAATCTGCTGTGCACATGTATCCAGTCCTCTTGCCCTGGCCGCAAGCATCATGTTCTGCAGAAAGCACCCGTAGCAGATGAAACTTGCCCACTCAAGCTTCCGATCCATGGTGAAAATTATACCCACCGGGGCTTCGAAGAATCTGAATTGACGCTCGACGTCCTTGAGTCTGCCGTACTTATCACTCCGAGGAACGCCAACCGCATCGCCCAGTTGACCACGAAATTGATTGAAGCGACCGATGAACGGGTCGTGCAGCGGCTGCGGGAAGAACGGATACTCTGGTGCCAACTTTTCCGGACCCGCCCGAAAGGTCTCGACTGCTTTTGATGTGATCCGGTCTCTCGCGCTGCCCGTCAGGACGTAGCAGCGCCACGGTTGGGTATTGCTGGAACTAGGGGCAAAGCGAGCTGCATTGAGAATGTCGTTGACGGTTTCGCGCGGGACCGGCGTATTCAAAAAGCCCCGTTTGGCGCGTCTTTCCATCATTATTTGATCAACAGTAGATGCTCGATCGATGTCGGATTCATCCGGTTTCAGATTTGCCTGCATGACAGCTCCCCTTTCATTTTTTTGAGCTGTTAAGAATGGTAATAGCTCTATAGAGTTTTAGAAGTTCCCATGCTTGTACGCATGTTCCAACCACTTGAACGATGGCTCCGGGCGCGGTGGCATTCGTCCTCCAAAGCATGCGGTGGTTAGTGCCCACCGAACATGCTCCTAATCGCGTGCACGAGGTCGGCTCGCGTTCCGTCCGAATGGTTCGGAGGAGGTGACCCAGCCTCGCTATGTGATCCATGTCGGTGCAGTCGTCTCGCCAGGTCCTTGATTAAGAGTGGCCGCTCTATAGCGAGGCTATCGAACACTGACTTCTCGACCTCGTAGAATACGGCAGGTGTCAAGGTAAGAGACTGGCTTTCCTCGGGCTGCCCTGCAAATACCCCCCAGGCTCCAAGGACGTCGCCGGGAGCTAGTCTCTTGACGATCTCACCTTGATCGCGTCGCAAAGCGACTCCCTCGCGAACGATCAGCAGCCTGGTCGAGACGGACCCCTTTGCCAATAACTCCTCCCCCGAATCCGTCTTCTTTTCGATCGCGCCGGCGGCGACCGCATCTTGCTCCTCTTCCGTGAGATCCGAGAAAAGCGGGATTGACTTCAACAACGTCAACGCCGAACTCTTGGGAGGATTGATTTGGCCGTCTTGAATAATCTGGCTCCCCACCGGCTTCGCCAGAACAAGCCCGTTAGCAAGACAATGCCTATATACAAGATCGATGACATCATTTCTGGCCGCGCTACGCTGAGCCAGGCTTGTAACCCTGAAGAAGAGTTGAATGTCGATTGCTGCCCCGTCGATACCCATCAAGGATGCGCTTGATGGCGGCTCTTGGACAATGCTATTGCAGCTGCTGAGGGCATCCAGCATCACCTTGAGCACAAAGCCGGGAGTATGGGTCGGGACAATACGGACATCTAACATGACCTGATGCGTTTCATCTGGTTTGCTAACGTTCGTCAAACCCTGCTTAGCCAGGACGCTATTCGGCATCACAACCAGGTTTTGGGTGCCCGTAAGAAAATAAGTCGAACGCCAGTTGCTTGCGACGACGCGACCCTCAGTTCCATCGGCAAGCGATATCCAGTCTCCGATCGTGTATGGTCTTCCGAGAGTTAACGCGATGCCCGAGAAAACATCGCCAAGAGTGTTCTGAAGCGCGAGGCCGAGAATGATCGCGAACACCCCTGAGGTGGCGAGAATTGTTCCGATTGGCACGCCGAAGACGAATGCCATGACAGAAAGCAGTACCCCGAGGTAGACGATGGCAACTAGGAGGTCCTGTATAAGGCGTGCTTCCCGGGGCCTTCCGTCGAGCACGATGTAGATCCTTACAAACCCGATCGTGGCCCAAGAGAGGTGCGTCCACCAGAGTATCTTAGCCATGACGACGAGTGAACCGGTTCCGTCCAAGTGCGGCGCGTCGAACCGGAAAGGCATAATGCGTGCGCTAACAAGCACCGCGGTCATCGCTAGAAAGAAGAAGATCTGCGTTACGAGTCTTTCGTTTGGTCGAGACCGGCCCTGTAGGTGCCACACGACAATGCCGGTTATGCCGAGCAAATCTATCAAGGTGGTAAGAAAAATGGTGTTTTGAGACATACGAACCCGTGTTTGCGGCGAGATATGCGCGCAAAGCCGCTTATCCCGTCGCCTCTCAGAGGATTTTTGACAGCAGTCTACCCTCTGACGGGCTCTCTCGATACTAAACCAATTGGTAGGGGCTCTGATCGAATATGTTGATCCAGCCCGGCTGTGCCCTCACTCGCCCGAGCCATCCGGCAATGGCAACAAACCGTTCCATCTCATATTTTCCCTGATGTGCCAGAGACACGTATGCAAAGACCGCCAAGTCGGCGACCGTGTATCTATCACCCACCAACCACTCACGGTTTGCCAGCCAACGCTCCAACTTTTCAAGACCGAGATAGCCGTCAGCGTGCAGTCGCTCGATCTGTTGCGACATTTTGTCGGCCAATCCACGAATATGGTAGACCCTGGCCATAGCAAGAAAGCGTTGGAGGTCTCCCTGTTCGAAAAACATCCAGCCTATGACCTGCGATCGGAGATACGGATCGTCGTAAAGGTATTGTGTCCCTTCGCTTAGGTAGAGAAGGATGGCAGCCGACTCGACTACACTCCGCCCGTCTTCGAGCTCAAGAACGGGGACGCGGCTGAAACGGCTCAGCTTATAGAAATTGTCGGTCTTCGTCTCACCCGCCTCCAGGTCGAGGGTGCGTCTTTCGAAGGGCAACTTTAGCTGGTTTAGCAGGATCCTTATCTTCCATGAGTTGCCTGAATAACGGCTGTCATAGAGTCTGAGCATCGCGTGCGTTCCCTCGCCTTTTCAATCTAGCGAGTCACACTCTAGCCCTTAACCTCGCGGTATGGCTATCAAATTTAGGCTTGCATTCGATCCATCCGCCTCAACCAGTGATGTATGACCTTATATATTCGGCCTCGTATTCTATGGCTCGGATGTGATGCCTGACAGCGTCGCCAATTGAGACTATGCCTGCCAGCCGGCCGTCGTGTTCCACCGGCAGATGGCGAGCTTTTTGTTTATTCATGACGTCCATCAGACCATTGATGCTAGTCGTTCGGCTGCAAGAGAAGACATTCTTCCACATGACTTCCGAGAGTTGCAGCTCCATGCAGGAAATCCCGCGCTGAACAATTGCGCCGACTACATCCCGCTCAGTAAATATGCCCTCGATCCGGTTCTCGCGGTCAACGATGATTACCGCACCAATATGGTTCGAGTGAAGCAAGCGACACGCGTCCTTCACGGTATCGGTGCCAGAAGCAGTTACAACATTGCACCCCTTCTCCATTAAAATGGCATGCACAGACATTTAGTCCTCTCCCCGTTCATGGTTACCTGAGATCAACTCGGCCGCGCCAACACCAGATGCGCCTCAACTTCAGACGCGAAGGCCAGAAGCCCGTTGTCTCGACCCCTCCTAGCGGCGATCTGCAATCCGACTGGCATCCCGTCTGCCTCGGCTCGAGATATCGGCAACGATAAGGCTGGCATGCCCGCAAGGTTGAATGGCGCGGTATAGAACATCAGCGCCTCTCGAACGCTGCCGTTCCACGAACCAATCGTAATCTGATCAGCTCCGACGGCTGGAGCCGTGCATGGACACGTTGGCAGGAGTAAGAAGTCAAGATCGGCCATCGCGTTATCGAGCTGATGAACGAACACTCGGCGAACTTGTTGACTGTCCGCATAGGTCCTGATCGTTGTCTCCTCAGCCATTGCAAGGCGGCTAGCGGTCTCGGGGCCGTACGATGCCTGGACATACTCTCTATCGTGCCGGCTGAAATGGACCATGCCACCTTCGGCAAGAACAATCCCAGCGAAAGCTTCAAATCCTCGCTTAAACGACGGCAGTTCTCCCACCTCGACCAAATCATAGTGAGGTTCGAGAACAGCATAAGCCTTCTCGAGCGAACGCTGGACGTCCGAAGAAATCGGAAGATCATTGGTTTTGCCCGCGACACCTATTCGATACCGCGAGGTTCGCGGCGCGATATCGTTCCTAATACCGAGGGCGGACACAACCATCTCCACATCACCGACGGATCTCCCCATCACCCCGACATGGTCCAGTGACGGCGCAAGAGGAAAGACACCCTCTATTGAGAGCAACCCGTAGGTCGGCTTGAAACCAACAACCCCGCAGAGGGCCGCGGGAATACGAACCGAGCCGCCGGTGTCGGTTCCAAGCCCCGCGCTGACAGTTCCATAGGCGATCGCCGCTGCCATACCGCCGCTCGAACCGCCCGGGATTTTACCGTGATCCCATGGGTTCAATGTATCGCCAAAGTAATCACTCGCTGTTGTCACGCCCCATGCGAATTCATGGGTGGTCGTCTTGCCGATAATAGCGGCCCCCCTCTTTCTTAGGATGCGGATAATCTCAGCGTCGGCGGACGGCATGTTCTCAGAGTAGGCCGGCGAGCCATACCGTGTTGCCAAACCGGCTGTATCAAAGAGATCCTTGACGGCAACAGGTATGCCTTCGAGTGCTCGTGCCTTCCGGTCCCGGTAGCGGTCGTCCGACACAGCTCCGGACAGCCGCGCCCCAAGGGCGTCAATTTCCGCGAATGCGCGGATTTCGGTGCGGCAGCTCTGAGCAGATGCAATTGCCGCCTCAACTACAGCAGTCGGTAGCAGTCGCCCGGCGGCGTAGTCTGATAGCAGTCCGGCTAGCGAGTGTGTCACGTCGGCTCCATTTCCTACCAGAGGCTCTCGAGGAGATCGGAAAGTTTGGTGCGCGCGTCTACACCGAGATCTGCGACCTCCCGGGGATAATTCTCGACTAGCAATTCGGCAACATTCGAAATCAAGCTTCTGTCGAAGCCGATCTCCCTCAGTTTTGAGGGCAAGCCGAGGAAAGTCACAATGCCGCTGATGTCACTTGAGAGAGCGGAAGCAGCTTCGCGTCCACGGGCGCGGACATTGAATATTCTGAGCTTGTCCCCGTAAAAGGACGCGCAGGCTTCGATGACCGGAGCCAGCGTGATGCAGGACGTGAGGCTGTGCGGTACCCCGAAGCTTCCGCCAAGAATGTGACCGATACGGTGGCTCAAGCCGTAAATTACGGACGCTGGAAAGAAATAACACTGCCAGGCAGCCAACTGAAGTTGAAGTAAGTCGTCAAGTGTGATTGATCCAGCATCGAGCGCGTGCTGCGTCTCGCCCTCTGAAGGCCACCGATTGAGAACGCCCAAGAAACGAGCCACACCGCTGGCCGCGAGAACCGCGTGCGGATGGTCTGCCTCCACTAACCGCATCCCCTCGACAGCATGATCGATTCCCTTGATAGCGGAAGAAAGTAGTAGTCGCCGCGGCGTACCTCGGATTAGTTCAGGGTCGATGATTACGACCCGAGGAGCTGTCTCCCTAACCGCGTAGCTCCGCTTGAACTTGATCTCCCCTTGCGTTTCGGTAACACCAAAATAATGCGAAAACTCTGAACCCGATAATGTGGTGGGAAGAGCAGCAATCGGAAGAATCTTGCCATGCCGAACTTGGTAGAAGTGCGACACGGCCTTTGCCGCGTCGAGTACCGAACCGCCGCCAAGAGCGATGATCGATTTCGCCCCCGTGCTTTCGCAAGCCCGCAAAGCGTTGTTGACGGCCGTCTCGGGAACGTGCGGCGGAAGCTCTAGAAACTCGCCCACGATGTCGGAGCCGATGGAGGCGATCACCTCATTAGCTAGCCCAGCCAACGGCTCCACCGTGAACAATATAGGCCTCTCGATGCCGTAATGACTAAGTTTCACAAGGGCATCGGCTAGGATATGGCGGCCCCAGACGACTCTTTCTTGCGGTAGATAATCAAGCTGCTGCATGTTTTGCTCCTGCAGTCCGGATTGTCGTTGTTTAAGGCAGGACCGGCACAGGTGCAGGGCGGTAGATGATATGACGTTCGATCTCGCGACGTTCGCTCTCCAGATGTTCCGGAAGGCATAGCTTCTGACCTAAGAGCGCGGCGTCTTCGTCTATCGTAAAGCGGTTCGGGGTGGACAGTGCACAAATATGGCCATCCGGATCACGGAAAAGGAACTGACGTGCGTATACCGTGTCCTGGATTTCCGACACGTCGATACCGACTTTCTTGAACCGCACATGTTGGTCGGCGAGAGCGGCATCGTTTTCTACTTCCAACGCAAAATGATGCGAAAGTCCGGTACCAAGCCGGCCGCTCTTATACCCGGGCAGACCGAAGAAGGTCAGCACGGAGCCGGGCGATAGGTCCTCGTCGCAGGCGTAATAGAAATGGGTTCCGCCTTTCTCGTCGAGATAATCGGTCTTCTTGATGAGCCTGAGTCCCACCTTTTCCACGAAGAAGTTCTCGGTTCTCTCCGCGTTGCTCGAAATAGATGTGATGTGATGAAAACCTCGAAGGGCGAAATCCGATGTGACTTCGGGGACCGGCCGTGGCCAAGTTTCCATGGCGATCTGTAATTCGTCGCGACCACCGATCAGATTTTCCTTCGGTTGCGGGCGAAACCCTGAGCCGAGGACCGCCTCGTCATGACCGAAGCCCGGCTCCGTCGTCGCAATTTCGATAATCGCGCCGTCGGGGTCGCGCAGGTAGATTGCATGGAAGTAATGCCGATTGTAGGGCCCGGTTACGTGGACGCCGTGATCGGAAAGGCGGCGCTTCCACTTCAAAAGTCCGTCCCTGTTCGGCACGTGCAGAGCAAGATGATGGTTCGTACCAGCACCCCAACGTCCCTTGGGATCTCCGACCCGAGGATTGGAGACGCCGTCACGTGTAGCATTCTCTTCGACGAAGCCTCCATCTGGCATCATATAGAAAATTGGATTCCATTCGATATACATGACGGTTTCGCCACGGTGTGGCTCATTTTCGAACGACTGGAAGCCAAAGGTGACAATCGGAAGACGGGCATCGTGGTGATGAACCGTCCGCTTGACGACCGGCAAGCCGAGAACCCTGTTATAGAAGTCCTCCGTCCGTTTGATGTTGGCCGCAACGAAAGTCTGGCTGTTGACGCCTCTGATGATCATCTGGTTCATGTTCCACCTTTGCTATTTTCGTTCGTGCTCGGCCTTGGCTGGCTCGATCGACTGCAACCGTATGGCCAGGTTCCTTCCACCTGAAGTCGGCACGAGAGAAACGGAGCGTCCAAAATCATGGACGTAAACATCGCGAGTGGTGTCAATCCGCCCCTACAAATCCTGCCTTGGGCCGCGATTCACCACAACGGTGTCGGCGAGGACCATGTTTGCGAAAGCGATCGTCCAATTTTTTGGACGCACATTCCGGCTTTTGACGGCTTTTTAGGAAGGTCGTGGTTCGCCATTTTCCAGGCACGGCTGTGGCATGAGCCAACAGCGATAACTGGAGGCAGATATGTCGAAACCAAAGGTGCTGATCGCATTTTATTCGCGGAACAGTTCTACCGAAATTCTAGCAAACGCGATCGCTCAGGGAGCGATCGAGGAGGGTGCGGAGGTACGTCTTCGTCGCGCGCGCGAATTTGTCGGTGACGACATCATGTCTCAGGTGCCGGGCTGGCGCGAGAACGCGCAGGCCATGAACCAGAAATACGAAGCTCCGAGCGAGGCGGACGCCGAATGGGCAGATGCGATCGTATTCGGGACACCTACGCGCTTTGGCTCTATTTCGTCCGAACTCAAGGCCTATATCGATGGCCTCGGCGGGCTCTGGTTCCAAGGCAAACTCAATGGCAAGGTCGGCTCTGTTTTCGGAGCTACCTCTTCCCTCCACGGTGGAAATGAGTCGACGCTGCTGTCCATCTATACGCCGATGGCACATCTCGGACTTATCATCGTTCCACTCGGCTACGCGGACCCCGCGATGTTCAAGGCCGGCACTCCCTACGGCGCAACGCACGTCTCCGCCCGCGACAGCCTGAAACCAAACGACGATCATTTGGCTGTGGCACGCTTCCAGGGTCGTCGGGTCACCTCGGTGGCGCGCGGGCTGCTCCATGCAAAAATACCTGGCGCTGCCGCCTGATATCGAGAGGACGGTGTGTCATCGGCACACCGTCCTCGACCGAGGCAGGCATGTCAAAATCCAGCTTCAGTCGGAAAAGATCCTTGCCCCTATGGATCGGCGGTTTTGCCGTTTCCATTCGGTGTTCGATGGTGAACTCGGAAAATCCCACAGCGTTCGCAATTTCTCGAAGACCGTTAGCCTTTCGGTGGGTGTTCGAACATTGGCAGCACCAACCCAATTGCTCTTGAAGAAGTCGGATGGCTGAAAGAGTTAACAACAGGATCGGTTCAGCGAAGCGCGCTATGGACAGCTTGGTTGTAGACATCGCTGATGCGTCGAGCGAAAGCATTGTTATCTATGACGCGGAAGGATGCATCGTTCATTGGAACGAGGCGTCCCATCTGCTTTATGGTGTCGTAAATTCGGAAGCAATCGGAAAGACCGCGGTTGAACTGTTCGGGGAGTCAATTGATGGGCCTGGGCTGGACCACTTAGTCTCAAAGCGCTCTTGGCAGGGTATCGTCCAACGACGTACGGCGGACGGGATACCGTTGCTCGTTGAAATCCGAGTGAGATATCATCGAGCCGAAACAAACGCCACGGATCTCTTCATCGAACTTGGTCGCCGGGCAGATCCGCGCATAGTCGAGGGGCATTCGGTCGGCATCCAAAGGGACTGGGTGGCAGTCTGGAGTATCGATGTATCGAGTGCGACCACGGCACTCCGGAAAATGGCCAGTGGCGGCGAAGGCGGACCAAACCATCTATCCGCTTCGGATCCCCGTTTCGTGGCTGACCATCTCAAAATTAAAGATCTGAACCTCACTGCCGCCAAACTGTTTGCAAACGAGGGCTCTCCTGCTGCAGTCATTGGTAAAAGCGCATACCGCTGCTGGCCAAAGAACCACAGGGATGCTCTATTGGATATGACACTCGCCATGCTGCTGATGGCAGAGGACGACATCCCAATTATTAGACGTATCGTCGGAGCCGACACGCTTACCGTATGGCGCGCCAGCACCGAGCATCCCTCACTCATTTCCGTCAGCGTGACTGGATCGTGGAGCGATCCCGAGACCTATTGGGAAATCGCGGCGAGCGAGCAGCGCTACCGAAATCTGATCGACAACATACCCCTTCCCGTGTGGCAGGTGGATGCTCGCGTCATGAGTGGCGTCATCGAAAATCTCAAGGCGTCCGGCATTGATAACATCGAGGATTACCTTTCGGAGCAACCCGACTTGGTGCGTTTTGCCAGCGAGGCAGTCGTCGTAACGGAGATCAACGAAAGTGCGATGCGCCTCTTCCGAGGAAACAGACGAGAAGACTTCCTACAAGACGTATCATATCTCTTCGCCGGTACACCGGCTGCCGCTTCTCGTGTGGTCATTGCCCACTTCGAAGGAGGACGGAACTACAGCGAGGAAATGAGAATTCTTACGTTCGATGGCGAGCTTCTCGACGTTCTGTTCTACGTTACGTTTCCTCAATATCCGGAGAAGTTGGATAAGACGTTGATAATGATGATCGACGTCACAGAACAGCGTCGGATCGAGCGGCAACTGAGGAAGATCGAAGCCGATTTTGCCCACGCCGCCCGCATTTCCGCTCTCGGTGAATTGGTGACGTCGATTGCGCACGAAGTGCGTCAGCCGCTTTCAGTTATCGTTACGGACGCCGATACGGGAATTCGCTTGCTTACTCGAGGTGAGCCAAACCTTCCCAAAGTAAGGTCGATCATGTCACGGATCATGGAGAACGCCCATAGGGCGAACGAAGTAATCCGACGAATAAAGGACATGGCGGTAAAATCCGACCCGGTTCGTGACCTTGTTGATATCAATGACATTGTGCGGGAAGCCGCCCTGTTCGTACGATCAGAGAGCCAGACGCATCACATTGCGCTTACGACCAAGCTCGCAGGCGGGCTTCCCCGGACGATGGGTGACCGTGTCCAGCTCCAGCAGGTTATCGTCAACCTTCTCATCAACGGTATTCAAGCAATAGCGGCCAACAATTCGCGCACCCGCGAAATCTCAATTGAGACGGCTCAGGCCGCCGGCAAGATAACGCTCGTAGTTAGGGACACCGGAGGTGGCGTGCAAGCCGATGACTTAGACAGAATTTTCGAGGGCTTCTTTTCGCGGAAGGCAGACGGGATGGGAATGGGCCTAGCGATTTGCCGATCGATCATTGGCGATCATGGCGGAACGATCTGGGCTGAAAATGCTGGGACCTGCGGCGCAGTCTTCCGCGTAACGTTGCCGATCGTTGACGGCTCGCAAGAAGTTGCAATTGAAACCGTTCCTCGTGGAATTGCAAAGAGATAGCAAACGTTGGTTTACTTGTTCGAGGAGGGATGAGTAGTAGAATGTACCATGATCTGATGCCATCAATCCCGCTTGGAGGACCTGACATGGCGGACACTGCCAAATCCATCGAGCCCCCATTTGTGCCGCGACAGGTCGTCCATATTGTGGAGGACGACGAACAGTTTCGTCTATCGCTCCTAGATCTCTTCCAATCGCTCGATATCGAGGCGAGAGCGTTCGAGGACGCCGCTTCGTTTTTTGAAGGGGCTTCGAAGGCCGATTCGGGATGTGTTCTTCTTGATGTCCGCCTCCCAGGGGTTGATGGCATCGAGTTTCAGGCGAAGCTGAGTGCTAACGGGTTCGATCTGCCGATAGTGTTTATGACCGCACATGGCGACGTGGCGACAAGTGTTACCGCGATGAAGGCCGGAGCCATAGACTTTCTTCAGAAGCCGCTCAGCACGACCGATCTTCTTAATGCAATTGAAGCAGCCTTTTCTTTGGATCGGGACCAACACCCGGAAAGATCCCAGCGCATAGAAATCCGATCCCGCGCTAACACCCTTACTCCTCGTGAGACCCAGATTTTCTGGCTGGTGGCCAGTGGCCTGATGAACAAGCAAATCGCGTTTGAACTCGGGATCAGCGAAATCATGGTCAAGCTTCATCGCGGCAGCGTGATGCGGAAGATGCGCGCGAAATCTTTAGCCGACCTGGTTCGGCAATATGAGCTTATCAGCTAGGTCTTAAGCCTCCCGACAACAATCAACGTCAGGCTCAATACGGCCAGCGACACAACAGAGGTTCAATGCGTCTCAAGCCCCCCACCACGGTCGCCATAGTTGATGATGATCACTTTTTGCTGGAGTCGCTCCACGACTTCTTCGAGGCTATAGGCATTCGCAGCAAGACATACTGTTCCGCGGACGAATTCCTCGCCTCTGGTGATGTGAGCAAAGTGCATTGTGTACTCGCCGATCTCAAAATGCCGGGCACTAGCGGCCTGCAACTTTTGGAGTTCCTGGTCAAGCAAGGGGGCCCGCCGGTATGCATCATGACCTCCTTTGCCGACGCCCGGACCAAAGCGGCTGCTATGAGCGGCGGCGCTGTAGGCTTTTTGGAAAAGCCAATCAACTCCGCTGAACTGCTCGCTTTCATCTCTACTAAGAGCCGGCATTGACGCTCACGTCGAGCGGAACTCGGACCTGCGTCCGTGTCGACTAGCGGCATCCGAATAGCCTCAGATGACGATCAACCGCACAAACCGACGTATAGTACATATCCTCGTCCGTAGCGCGTAATTTCCTGCTCATTGCAACAGGAGTACAAAATCGTGTTTGGAGAGCGGGGCTCGAGAAGCCTTATCAATCTGACGAAATCGCTCTGGAAAAGGGTTTCGACCAATCGCCCAATGAGCCAAAGGTCCGAGCCCACTACGATCCCAATCTATGTGGCGCAGGCATATTCGAGCGGGCTTCCCTTCAGCACCAGGAAAACCTTATTCGATCGCCCGTCCACGATCGAAAACGGCGAAAATCAAAGATCATGAGGATCTTGCATTTAATCTGCAGTCCCCGCGGCCATGCCTCCGCAAGCGCTCGTCTCTCACGTCAAATGATTGAGAAACTAGTCGCATCAAACAGCGAAATCGAGGTTACCGTTCGATGCCTGAACGACTCCAACATGCCGCATATCGACCGTGAATTTTCGATGTCATCGCGGACGCATTGCTGGATTGAGGAGCCAATGGGATCGCGACTGCTCTCCGACGAGCTCATCGAAGAAGTCGTCGAAAGCGAAGCCATTGTGATCGCCACTCCTACGCACAACATGACAGCACCGTCCGCCCTAAAGGCCTGGATCGACCACGTAGTGAGACCAAATAGGACCTTCCGTTACATTGATAACAGGATGGTCGGCCTACTCTCCGATCGCCCCGTATTCGTGAGTATATCGCAGAGCGTTGAAGCGGTCGGTGAGCCAGATTTCTTGCGTCCCTATCTCCGCGCGATCTTCGCCGCAATGGGGATAACTAGCCTCGAATTCCGGGGCTCGCTGGAAGCAACAGCTGATGCTGCAGCGTCACTACCTTTGACCTTGGGCCCGGCATGGACCGATGGAGCTAATGATGTTGAACCGAAGAAATGCTGATCCTAGCGCGGAAATGATCGAATGGCTTTCGCAGGGCGTTCGCGATGAAGCCTCATCCGAGAGAATTTTCGTACAGCTCTGCGAACGCCTGATGAAGGCGGGCATCGCACTTAGTCGAGCGACCGTGCACTTCAGGGTCCATCATCCTCAATGGTTAGGCACGCGCCTTATTTGGTATAGAGGATATAGTCAGGCGGAGGTACAAAATGTTGCATATGATGTCGAGGCAACAGACGTTTTTCTACGAAGTCCTTTCCATTTCGTCATAGCCACCGGCAAGGAGGTCAGGCAGAAAATCCAGGTATACGGCCCTCACAAGTATCCCGTATATGAGGAGCTTCGCGATCAAGGTCTGACCGATTATGCCGCTTGGCCATTCGACCACACGCAGGGTCGTCGCCACCTTTTAACTTTTGCCACAGACAGGCCGGAAGGTTTCGATGAAGCTGATATCGCCTTGATCCGCGGCACACTGCCACTCTTTTCCTTGGTTACCGAGATCCGGCTTAAAAACCAGCTGGCGAGGACACTGCTTCAAACTTATGTTGGACCACACGCTAGTGAACAGATCCTGGATGGTGCGACAACACGAGGCAGCGGTACCACGGTGAGCGCCGCGATCATGATCTGCGATTTGCGGAATTTCACTCTCCTTTCTGGCAGCCAGCACAGGGATCGGGTTATCGACATTCTGAATGAATACTTTGACTTAATGGCTGATCCGATAGAAAGACACGACGGGGAAATTCTCAAATTCATGGGCGACGGCCTGCTAGCTGTTTTCCCCCTCGACAAGCCAAACGCCTGTCAAAGACTTATCGGGGCGTTGACGGCCGCATACGAAGCATTGGCACGCCGCACTTCAGCGAAGTTTCCTGTCCAGTTCGGCACTGGCGTACATGTCGGAGAGGTAATGTATGGGAACATCGGTTCGCAGAGAAGGCTTGACTTTACTGTGATTGGCCCAGCCGTAAACCTAGCGTCAAGGCTCGAAGCCATGACAAAACAACTGAAGCGGCCTATTTTGATTTCTGCAGACTTTGTCGCGTCCGCCGGATGCGCGGCCCAGACAGATTGCCTTGGAATGCATAGTATTAAAGGCTTTGATGAGATGATCGAAGTCCATGCTCTCAACATCTAAAGGCCGCCTTTGGCCCGAATACTGATCCATAGTGTCGGAGGACGCTCGTCCGACACCGCAAGTTCGCCGTCTTTTCCAAAGAGAGTTGGATATAGCGTTGTGAAACTGGACCCGCCGCGTGCCCAAATCTATCTAGCTTCGGGCATGGGTTGAGATGAGCTGAGAGAGCAGTTCGCACTTTGCCCCGACCGAGCGTTCGCGGACGTTGGATATTCCAAGTAGGAGCCCCTGTCCGGGAGTATGCGACTGATACCAAGGGGAGAGTGGAAGGACGCCAAGTGAAGCGCGCTGTGCTTCCGCTGCAATAGCTACATCGTCGATTCTTCCAGGGAAGAACAAGCGAACCGACAGTGCGCCTTCAAACTCGCACCGAACCCCAGGATGGATTTCACGACGGAGGCTTTCGACTAACAAGGCTTTTCGCCGAGCATACAATGTCTTCATACGTCGGAGATGTCGATAAAAATGCCCTCCTGCCATGAAGTCCTGCACCGCTTGTTGAGCGACAATTGAGCCGGCGGGCGCAAGACATCCCACGAATGTGGCGAACACATCTATAAGCCTTGGAGGCACAACTAAGAAACCAAGTCGGAGGCCCGGGTTGAGCGTCTTGCTGAAACTGCCAATATGGAACACTCGCCCAAATTTGTCGTCGGCGGCCAAAGCGGGCGATGCCCTGCCCGTCAGTTGCAACTCACCCGCGTAGTCATCCTCTATTATCCAGGCGTCTGCCGCATTGGCCCAATCGAGGACTTCAGCGCGTCTGGCAGCCGAAAGAGACATTCCAAGCGGCGCTTGTTGGCTCGGCGTCAGGACGGCAAACCGTACATCGCGCTCCGAATTTGGAAGATTTACGCCTTCGTGATCAACAGGGGCAGAAATCGTTTCCACGCCGGCTTGTTGGAGCGCGTGTCGTGTACGAGGAAACCCTGGCTCCTCTACGAAAGCCTTGCTGCCTCGAAATCCCATGGCACCGAGCACGATGCCAAGCGCGCCAGCAAAACCTGATGTCATGAATACCTGACTGGGATGGCAGCTATACCCACGGGCCATGGAAAGATATCCGGCAATCTCACGCCGTAGCGAAAGGAGTCCTTGCGGATCTGGATAGATCTGTGGTCGCGCACTTTCCATCGCGATTGCTCTGCGCCAAGCACCATGCCACGCCTTGGTAGGAAATTGATCTTGAGCGGGAACTCCCATTTGAAAATATTGGGGCGCGTCCTCGAAATTGTAAAACAAACCGCGCGGAGCCCCCACAGGAGGCACGCTCGCCGAAGGTGTCGCTGGAAGCGTCGTGGACACCCAAGTTCCCCCTCTCCCCTTAGTGACGATGAGACCTTCGTCTTTGAGCAAATCATAAGCTCGTTTGACGGTTCCTCGCGATACGCCCAACTGCGCCGAAAGGTCCTGCCAAGAAGAAATCCGTGATCCCTTCTCAAGCGCGCCATTCAGGATCGCCGTGCGCATTCCAGCGAAAATCTGGCGCGTAATCGAGACCTTTCGCTCGCGGTTCACCGGCGGGAGGAATGAACCCGTCATTCGGTACAACGCCTTTCTACCTTATTGGGGCTATCGGGTTTTGGCACCTTGGACCATGGTCCCCACAAATTGAACTTTGAAGGAGTCGATATGTTTTCCCGAGCGCTTTTGATACTGGCCGCAGCAACGTTGTCAACACATACCGACAGCGCCTCCGATGTCCACGGAGGTGCCGCCAAAATCTCGATTGTGTTCGACCACGTGCTACCGAACGTACCCGGGAAAAGCATGAAGGGCGTGCTCGTCGAATATGGGCCAGGCGGTTCGTCCTCGGCTCATATTCATCCCAAATCAGCTTTCATCTATGCGACCGTCCTCACCGGTGCGATTAAGAGCAAGGTTAACGACGGTCCAGAGACAGTCTACAAGGCAGGCGAGAACTTTTCCGAGTTGCCAGGTGATCGCCATGGAGTGAGCGCTAACGCCAGCGTCTCAGAGCCTGCCAGCCTCCTTGCCGTATTTGTTGTAGACAGCGATGAGAAGAACCTGGTCACGGACATTGATCCGTAGTCGTCGCGAACTTCCCGCTCGAAGGCGAATTATATTCAGAACGATAGCACCAGCAGAGCTCGTCATGAAGCACGTTCTGGTACTCGATCGATCCCAAACGACGAGGTTGGAACTGACCGAGCTTCTTGGGCTGCACGGCATAAGGGCTATCCATGTCAGCGACAGCAAGCATCTATTGGGTATCCTTTCGACAAATGTGGTAGACGCATTGCTGATCGAGATTGCTACCGATGAGATCGAGAATGTTATTCGCCAACTCACAGCGATTACATATGCCCCGATACTGGTTGTCGGGGCAGAGGAATCCATCGAGGAAGATATAATTCGCGGGCTGAATGCTGGCGCAAGCAACTACATTTGCAGACCTGTCGGAAACCAAGAACTCGTTGCCAGGGTAAAGGCTGCAATTAGAGACAGAGTGAATTCAAATCTCCGGCAGGAGTGGCATTCGTACAAGTTCGGCGATTACAAGCTTTTCCTTCAACAACGGTTGCTCACGCATTCCGACTTCGGCGAAATCAAACTTACGATATCGGAATTCAATCTGCTGACGGTATTTCTAGCTAGCCCAAGGATCATATTGACGCGCGAGCGCTTGTTGTCAGCAAGCAGGCTTCATGAGGGCGAGATTTCCGATCGCAGCCTTGATCCCTTGATTTTGCGACTCCGCCGGAAACTCGAAGTTGATCCCGCCCATCCACGACTTATACGGACCGTGCGCGGCTGTGGTTATGTCTTCGACGGTGACGTCGCTATCGAAGCTAAAGACTCGTGAAAAATCTGACCCTGGACCCAAGCCACCAAAACGGCTTTGTGCAAACTTCGGTATAGCTTCAAGGTCACCTGTTTAGCACCTACGATACACCAGAGCTGCAAGGCACCTCTCGAGTTCGGAAGCTCCGAACTCTGGCGGCGCACTGGTAGTCTATTGTTGCATCTTACTATCAGCGCGCTGCGCCATTGCCATCAAGTTGGATGGGTAGTGGAAGCGAGTACTATGGGTCCCAAGATGGCCGTCACGTCTTACACACAATATCTCCGCGACCTTAAACAGGTCATCGATCGCATTCGCGACAGACCTTTCGAGTTCGACATCGCGGATGTGCAACTTGCGTTGTGCAAAAACGGGTTTGGGTACAAATGCCACGATCGCGTAGAACGTGGCCAGCTGTTCTCAGAGCATTACATGGGTCCATTAAACTTTCAGCATTGGAAGCCTGACCACGAGCAGCTCGGACGAGCCGAGATTGATGAGTTTTTCCAACTGCCCGAAGTCTTTGCCTATTCGGATCGAGCTCTACTTGCCGATAAGAACCCGCTGTCCGTTGCTCATTGGGATGCTACGATTGGAATTGTCGAGATCGAAGTCCGCGAGCGCCATTTGCCTGCGCGAAAACAGCGTATGCTGTTCGCAGGGTTCACTGACCAGATTCACGCAGAGTTCTTTCTCGCGGTGGAGCACGACCTTATAGTCCAGGATCACCAGCCCGGAACCCAGCTATACGAATGGCGAGAGAGCTTGCGTGACGAGGCGACGTCGTCGATGAGGTCCGGTCTCTCCAAAAGGCATCGTTTGGCGAGCCTGTGATCTCGACAATAGGTTAAATCGCAATTTGAATAAGACTTCAAACAGTAACAGATATAACGTACGTATAAGTTAAAATATTTACACCTATTGATAATGTAAAGTTCTTGCACAGCTCAAATATACTCGGGTTTTGCAGGTATTATATACTTTACATTGGAGAAAACTATGAAGCACTCCTCTCTTACTGCCACTCGACGTAATGTCGTAGCGGGATCACTTTCCCTTGCGGCCGCCGCGGCCGCCGCGGCCGCCGCCGTAGCGCAACCAGCGTCTGCCGCAAGCAAAAAGAAGCCACAAACGGTGACGTCAGAAAGCCACAACTCTGTTACTGTCAGCGATGGAACGCGAATTTTCTTCAAAGATTGGGGACCGAAAGATGCTCAGCCCATCGTGTTCCATCATGGCTGGCCCCTTAGCGGCGACGACTGGGACAACCAGATGCTCTTCTTCCTCGGGAAGGGTTATCGGGTAATTGCACATGATCGCCGGGGACACGGCCGGTCTTCGCAAGTAAGCGACGGCCACGATATGGATCACTATGCAGCCGATGTTGCCGCGGTCGTAGAACATCTCGATCTCCGAAACACGATTCACATCGGTCACTCGACAGGCGGCGGCGAGGCCGCACGCTACACGGCGCGCCATGGCAAAGGTCGCGTATCCAAACTCGTACTGATCGGTGCTGTCCCGCCGATCATGGTGAAGACTTCCTCAAATCCGGGCGGCCTCCCCATCGAGGTCTTCGATGGATTCCGTACTGCACTCGCGGCCAACCGTTCGCAGTTCTACTTTGATGTGGCAAGCGGCCCGTTCTACGGCTTCAACCGTGACGGCGTTAAGTCAAACGACGCAACGATTAAGAACTGGTGGCGTCAGGGGATGACGGGAGCGGCAAACGCGCACTACTTGGGAATCAAGGCTTTCTCCGAGACGGATTTCACCGAAGACTTGAAGGTCATCGACGTGCCCACACTCGTGCTCCATGGCGATGACGATCAGGTGGTCCCGGTTGCGGACTCTGCTGAGCTTTCCGCGAAGCTCCTTCAGAAGCCAACACTGAAGATCTATCCTGGCCTTCCTCACGGCATGGCGACAACCCACGCGGATGTCATTAACGCCGACATTCTCGCCTTCATTCAAGCTTGATCGGTGGGGCGCGAGGCGACGAGCGCCCCTCTTTCATCTGCAGCATCACAAGCGGCTCGTGGATCAAATAACCACCTGGGAGAAGGCAGTTTTGTTCTCAACGTCGGCCGACCTTCAGATTTTACGCACATCGAGAAATAAGAAAGGTCGCAGAGGTTCTGCGACCTTTCTAAGCGATTGGTTGCTATGGAGTCAGTCAGCGTGTCGGCGGTGGCGTTGCCGTCTTGACCCACTCCGAGTAAGCGGTGCGTCCAAGGTGGACGTTTGGCCCGGGCATTAACATTCTGTCATCAAGCACCACGCCGAAATACGGCGTCTGCTTGTCGACGACGATCTCACGCTTGTCGCCAATCTGATGGAGGTACTTCGCCACCGCGTCGGAGATACGGATTGCTTCCGGTCCCGCGATTTCCTTCACGCCATTGGAAGGTGAGCCAACCACAACCTCCGCAAGAGCGTCGGCAACGTCATCGGAGAAAATTGGCTGCATCATCGCGGGAGAAAGGTGGACCTTATCACCCTGCGTACCGGACTGAGCGATACCGAACATAAATTCGAAAAACTGCGTGGAGTGAACGAGTGTATAAGGAATCTTCGATTCCCGGATAAGATTTTCTTGAACCAGCTTGGCTCGAAAATAGCCGCTATCCTGCAATCGCTCGGTGCCGACGACCGAAAGCGCCACATGGTGCTTAACTCCGGCAGCTGTCTCGGCGGAAAGCAAGTTACGCCCCGAGGTCTGGAAGAACTCCATGACAGCCTTATCTTCAAACGACGGAGAATTCGCGACGTCGACTACAACCTGCGCGCCTGCAAGCACTTCCGCGAGTCCCTCACCCGTTACAGTGTTCACGCCCGACGCCGGAGATGCCGCAATCACTTCATGCCCCTTGGCCTCAAGGCGCTTCACCAGTTTCGAACCGATCAACCCGGTTCCGCCAATCACGACGATTTTCATTGTTCGCTCCTATTACGGTGATCTTTCCACAATACCGGTGATACCGGTACTGAAGATTCGTGCGGTCAGGATTCCAGTCGACGAGGTCGACCGACGCTCGGTGAAGATTCATCTCAAATGCGACAGGCCGATCAGAGCCTGACCTACGGAAAGTCTAGGGAAATATCCCGATGAGCCTAGTTAAACATAGGTTGGGGATGGCCGTTCTCGCGCAAATTACACCGGCCGCCTTGGCGCAGACAAACGCAACTCGTCAAAGAGGAGGCAAAGGGCCAAAGTTCGGCGGCTTAGTCTCGCTGAAGCATTTCAACTTTGCGAACCAAGTCGGGAAGAGAGCGGCTCTGCATTTTGCGCATGACGCTCATGCGGTGGAGCTTGACGGTCATCTCACTGATTCCAAGCTCATAGGCAACCTGCTTGTTCATCAAGCCGCTCACGACCGCCAGCATAACCTCGGTCTCCCGCGGTGTAAGTGTGTCGGCCAGCGACCTCACCCGATCGACCTCAGCAGCGGTGTTGCGACGCTTACAATCCATTTCGATCGCATGATCGACCGCCTCGAGAAGGTCTTTGTTGGAAAACGGTTTGGTTATGAAGTCGGTAGCTCCCGCCTTCATTGCGCGAACGCTGGTGGGTATGTCCGCGAACGCGGTTAGGAAGATCACCGGGAGTTTGCTTCCTATCGAAATGAGGCGGTCCTGCAAGTCGAGTCCGGTACCGTCGGGCATCCTGAGATCAACGACAACGCATCCCGGCACTGTGGTGTCGGCTCGTTGAAAAAACTCGGAGCCGCAAGAGAACGCAGATGCACGCTTCTTTGTGACCAGAAAGAGGTCAAGCAATGTTTCCCGCATCTCGATGTCGTCATCAACCACATAAACAATGGGTTCAGCGGGCGCTTCCGGCTCTGCGTTTGTGTTTCGCATCTCAGTACCACCTTTCAGTCCCGGGGCACGTCAACCTAGCAAGTTGCGCCACAAAGCCTCAGCCCTCCAGGCCTCTATAGCACAGTTCACCATCGGCGGGACCATAAACCTTAGTTTGGGTCCCTTGCACACATACCAGCTCCACATGTCATCGTTGTAACCCTGCAAGGGGTGCTGGGAGATTGGGTCAAGCCTACACTTCGTTTAGTCGCAAGGCACGTCGCATACTCCTACGATCTAGAGACTTGCATTATGTTGGAGTTTCTCATGAAAGTAGTTGTTGTAGGTGCTAGCGGCACCATGGGCTCGAAGGTAGTAAAATACCTCGAGCGCGATGGGCATGACCTCGTAGTGGCGTCCAAAGAGACCGGCGTCAATGCCTTGACTGGTCACGGCTTGGACGACGCTTTCGATGGTGCGGATACAATAATAGACGTTACGAACTTCGGCTCGTTTGGGAGCGGTGACGTCCTCGGACTCTTTAAACAAGCGGGAACTAATCTACTGGCGTCGGCAAGGAAGCACAACGTCAAACATTATCTCGCTCTCTCGGTCGTCGGCACAGAAAGCCTTGTCGAGAACGACTACTTCCGTGCCAAGCTCGTCCAGGAGAACCTCATCCGAGCTTCCGACTTACCCTACACCATCGTCCGATCCACACAGTTCTTCGAATATCTGAGCGGTATAGTCAGCACTTCTGCGGACGACGGCGTCATCCAGCTTCCATCACTTCGGCTCCAGCCCGTCGCCGGTGCCGAAGTCGCAGCCTGGATGGCTAAGCTCACCGCCCAGGAGCCTGAAAACTCAATTGTAGAAATTGGTGGTCCAGAACCGGTTGATTTTATTGATCTTGCAAACCAACTGATGACGGTCACCGAAGACGCGCGGCCGGTAACTTCGGATCCGGCAGCACGCTACTTTGGAATCACGGTCCGTCGTGACGGTTTGATCCCGACAATGCCTACTGCTCTGGGAAAACTGACGTATCATGACTGGCTGTCGAGAACATCGTACGCTTGAGCAGCGTACCAGAACAGGTGGCTCCGGTACGAATTATCAGCGTTGCCAATCAGCGATGGTGGTCGCGGCGTTTTTGTCCGTCGCTTTAGACTGCGCGCACGCCCAAACAGTGCCAGCAGTGCCGAACAACGCTGGCAGGCTCACGGCGGGAAAATCGCGTAGCAGAACAGACGCTGAGCAGATGCCAACAGCTACTTCCCACAGGTGGAAGCAGGCGTGAGCGATCAGCCAGAGCGTTGCGGCAGCCCAGAGCTCAATACGCCGCTCGGGCTTGAACGTACCGATACCGAATGCCAGCGCGATAAATCCTTGGATAAGGCCGATATCCCGGATGAAATGCTGATTGTAGAGGCCAGTATCGGTCACCCCGGGAACGAAATAATACCAACCCTCGGGATCATAGAGCATGTGGATCGACAGCCATGCGGCCAGAACCACGTTGAACCACACCATTGCGAGTATACAATATTTGAGCATTTGCATTTCAATCTCCTTCGGTTGACTGAAGAAGAAAATATCATCGTGACATACTCGAAACTTCCCAAACGAAGGTTTGAGCATCAAGCGCAAAATATGCTGCTGAAAAGGGCCTTGCGGAAATTGCACTTGATGTTCGGGAGGACGAACTGTTTGAAGGAAAGTACAAATTACTTCGATTTGCGGGCGTCGCATCAAACGAAAACAGCTAGTCGCGATCGAGACGGAAGCTGGGAGCTTGACGCCATGCTCGCGAATGCCAGCATGCCCTGACTGCGTCTGACCGCTGAGGTCTCTGAAGGTCGGAACTGCAGCGTTGATCTCGCGGCATTAATCGAGCGCCAATCGAGGCGCGTTGACGTTCACATCCAAATGGAAACAACATTTACCGATAGTTGGACTTGCCGTAAACGAGTTCGAGCTTCTTTATCAGTTGGACGAGCGAGCTCACCTTCATCTTCTTCATCATACGGCTTCGATGGATCTTCACCATCATTTCGCTCACATTGAGACGGTGCGCGATCTGCTTGTTGAGATCTCCCTCCACTACGTATCTCATGACTTCCCGTTCACGGGGAGTCAGCATCTCGATTAATCGTCGCGTGAGGTCGCGTTCCGCAGCTAGCGCTCGAGCTGCCAGATCTCGATTTATGGCACTTCGCACCGCGGCCAGTACGACCGCATCGTCGAGCGGCTTCAGGAGAAAGTCACACGCGCCACGCCTTATGGCATCGACAGCCATCTGGACGGTCGCATCCCCGGTCATAAAGACAATTGGCAGCGAACAATTTTGGGCCGCCAATCGTTGCTGCACGTCGAAGCCATCGATTTGTGTGTCCAAAAGCAAGCAACCTGGTGGCCGGAGCTCGACGGAACCGAGTAACTCCCCACCAGTCTCGAAGCCTCGCGCGTCGATGTTCGCAAGTTCGAGAAGCTTGAGCAGCGAAAGCCGCGTTTCTACATCTTTGTCGACAATAAAAACCCTTGCCATGCCGGGCAACTCTGTTCGATTTGGCATGTGGGTGTCAGAATTCCGTTATTCTCATTGGTGCAGCCGGCTAGCGCAGGAGGTACGGTGAGGTGCCTCCTGCCTCAGGTTGTCAATTCGCCGAAGCGGCCTCTTCAATAAGCTTTGTCACTTCGCCGGGATGAGAGATCATCACGACGTGTGAAGCACCCTGAACTGCGATGGTCTTTCGAGACTTTGCTCGGTCAGCCATCCATTGCAGGGCTTTGGCGGGGATATTTTTGTCTGCATCACCGTAGATAAACCACGACGGAATTGCCTTCCACGCCGCCTCCGGGGCAGGCTCTGCGAGCGCCGCGTCAGTGATCGGTCGCTGCGCTACCGCCATGAGGCGGGCTGTGCCAACCGGAACGTCCGCTGCAAATTGGTTAGGGAAGTTGCTCTGTTCGATATAGAGGTCCTTCGCGCCACTCGGCAGCGCGACGGGTTCTGCCAGCGTAGGTGCAAGCGAGCTTCCAGGAAACTTAGCGGACAGCTCGGCGGCGGATTCGCCCTTCTCCGGTGCGAAGGCTGCGACAAATACCAGTGCCTTCACATTGTGGGCACCAGCTGCTGCGTCGCTTATGACAGAACCGCCATAGGAGTGGCCGACCAGAACGACCGGGCCTTTCAAGGTTTTGATGACACCGGCGACGTACTCCCCGTCGTTCTTGATACCCCGTAGGGGATTGGCAACCGCCTTTACAGAGTATCCATCCTTCTCAAGGAGGATAACTACCCGGTTCCAGCTAGAAGAATCCGCAAAAGCTCCGTGAACCAATACGATTGTGGGTTTTGGCGCTTCTGTATGTCCGGCAATTGAGGACGTCATATAGAGGCCCGCCGCGACCGCGAGTCGTGCGATATTGCGCATTTGCTTTCCTTTTATGTTTAACGCCCTACCCACCGCTCGCGCATTGTCATCACATGGGTCGGGAGCACTTGTCCGATCTGACAACGAGCGGCACCATCACTCTGATTGTCGTACCGCTGCCACTCAACCCAAACAAAGGTTTGCAGAGCCTATCAACGAAGCTGGAAACGATATCCTACATAGCCGTAGGAGATCATCATTTCCGTAAAAGCACCTGTAAATGTTACCAACGGGCATATGAGCGACAGAGCCCCACCGCCCCCATCGAGAAAACCCTCAACGCCGTTCTCCCCGAGAGCCGTTCGGCGGCGATGATGATTCTCTCGCGTGCCTTACGACTACGCTTCTGTTGAGGCGCAAGCTCGTCAGCGTTTGGATCTGGCGCTTCAAAGAGTCGCTCAATGCTCATTTCCTGCGTCTACCACAAGCTTCGACGGCATTCCGCGCTCACGCGTTCCGGAGCTTCCGCTACACTTCAAGCCAACCACTCGTTTAATTGGCGATCGCAATACACGGGGCTAAACCAAACGTGTGCCGCGGCTCCGGCTGCGGAGTTCCACTAAAATTCCGACTCTGAAAGCTGAGAGACACCCGATGAAGCTCTATTATTGCCCATTTGCTTGCAGTCTTGCCGATCATATCGCCTTGGAAGAGGCTGGGATTGAATTCGAGCGCGAGCGGGTAGACCTCAAAACAAAGGTCACAGCGACGGGGCGGAACTACAACGAATTGACATCAAAGGGATACGTTCCCGCTCTCCAATTGGACAACGGCGAAATCCTCACCGAGAACGTGGCGATCCTCGACTGGATTGCGTCGCACTACCCCAAGCTCGGCGTTCGGGGAGAATTGGGCCGCACTCGCCTGCTCGAAGCGCTCGCTTATATCTCCACAGAATTGCATCGTAGCCTGCGTCAGCTGTGGCATCCCGGTAGCGATCAAGAGACGACGGAGGCGCGCAACTCAATCGAGGCTCGGTTCGAGTTTCTATCGAATAGTCTCGCCGGCGACTACCTGTTTGGTGAAAATTTGACAGTTGCCGACTGCTACCTCTTTGTCATGTTGCTTTGGGCAGAGCGCTTTGGCATCGAGGTTCCCAATCCGCTTATCGCGTTACGCGAACGGATGCGGGCGCGTCCTGCGGTAAAGGTGGCATTGGCCGTCGAAGGCCTAAGCTGAATAACGCCCACCGACCCGCTTTTGAAAGGACGGGTCGGTGAAAATTTCTTCAGGTCAAATGCATGCCGCCATCGACGATCAGTTCGACGCCGTTGACGAAAGTTCCGTTCGACGCCAAAAACAATGCCGCCTCCGCGAGCTCTTCGGGTCTACCCATGCGACCTGCCGGGATCAAGCCTGCCATGTGAGCCTCGAATCCAGGTCGGTCGGCGTCGCTCACGCCGAGCTTGCCGAGTATTTCCGTCTCGACCGGACCAGGGCTTAGGATATTTACGCGGATACGACGGTCCCGGAACTCGAGGGCCCAATTCCGCGCGAATGCTGCTAAAGCCGCTTTCGAGCCAGCGTAGACTGTGTGCTGTGGAAGCACCTTCGTCGCGGCTAAAGAGCTCACAACGATGATATTACCACCGTCACGGATCAGTTGTGCAACTGCCTGCACACCGAAAAAGACGCCGCGTGCGTTGATATCGAAATGCCTGTCGAATTCGCTCTCCGTAACGTTATTCGAGCTTTCAAGGTTAATCACGCCAGCGTTCGCAACATAGATGTCGATTGCGCCGAACTTACGCTGGACCGTATCGGCCAAGCGTCGATGAAAATCGATTTCCGAGACATCGCCACGCACGCCAATTGCTTGGTGGCCGATTTCGGTCACGGCAGCGTCGACGACATCTTGGCGGCGGCCGGTAATCAAGACCTGCGCGCCCTCCTCAGCGAAGCGCTTTGCCGTCGCCTTCCCGATACCGCTGTTACCTCCAGTTACTACTGCGATTTTTCCTTCAAGTGATTTCATCGATTGAACTCCGTTTTCGATCTTATTGAAATACGACCTGAAGCCGCGAAGTATTAGTCGGCCAGCAGGCACATCAATCGTTCTTCAGGTTGGTGAATGGGCCGACGAGGCATGGCATCCAAGCTTCCCGGATTATGCTTTCCGGCTCGGGCGATAAGTCGGAGGTAATCACCGTCCTCCGACCGCAATTCGAATAGAGCTAGATCACAGAGCTAGATCACAGAGCTAGATCGATGTGCGTAGACGATTCACAGGGCTTTATCGACCGCTCCGGCGGCTAGTAATTCGAGTCCGCAGACGTTGAGTTCCGTCGATGTGGGCCACTCGCCAACGGAGTGGGGTGAGCTGAGAGAACCTGAGAGTACTCGGCATATGGCCGGCTCGGAGGTGAGCGTAAACCTCAATTTGCACACCGTACTCTAGCCTCTGTGGCACGACGATGTACTAAGGGAGTTGGTTCGCGCGACCGCCTATGCTTGACAGAAAACGGCACGGGGATCTCCCGTGCCGTTTCGTGGAGCGCAGAAATCTGCCCTGATACCTGCCGGGAAATCCAAACAGATCGCTGCGCGCACCTCTTGCTTCTCTACTGCGCATCAAGATCGAGTGCAGCCGCAAGTCGAACGCCATAGTCAACGTCAGCTCGGCGGCAGTTCTCGACATGTCGAGCCTTCACGGCCATTGAGACACCGGCCATCGCTCTGACCGTATTCGCGATAAGCACCTCTTTCTGCTCTTCACCCATCAAGCGGAAGAGATCACCCGGCTGTTCATAGTGGTCGTCATCGATGCGATGATCATACCGGTCGGCCGATCCGGCTAGCTCGAGCGGAGGTTCCCGATAATCCGGCTGTTCATCCCAACTTCCACGTGAGTTCGGCACATAGCTCGTTTGAGCACCATAGTTTCCGTCGATCCGCATGGAGCCATCTCGATGATAAGAATGGTAAGGACAGCGTGGTGAGTTGACCGGAATCTGATGGTGATTGACGCCGAGACGGTATCTTGCCGCATCGCCGTAGGAGAATAGGCGCGCCTGCAACATTCGGTCGGGCGAAAAGCCCAGACCCGGCACGATATTGGCGGGGGAGAAGGACGCCTGTTCGACTTCCGCGAAGAAATTTTCCGGGTTGCGGTTCAGTTCCAGAACTCCAACCTCGATAAGCGGATATTCTGAGTGTCGCCAAACCTTCGTGAGATCGAAAGGATTGTGCCGATGGGTTTTTGCCTGCTCTTCCGACATAACCTGGATATAGAGCTTCCAGCGTGGATATTCGCCGTTTTCAATGCTTTCGAAGAGATCCCGTTGATGGCTTTCCCGGTCGCGTCCGATCAAATGAGCTGCCTCGTCATCGGACAGGTTCGCGATACCCTGTTGGGATTTTAGGGTAAACTTCACCCAATGCCGCTCGTTGGCCGCATTGACCATGCTGAATGTGTGGCTGCCGAAACCATGCATATTCCGGAATGTCTTAGGAATTCCGCGGTCCGACATGATGATTGTCACCTGATGCAACGCCTCAGGCAACAAAGTCCAGAAGTCCCAATTGTTCTCAGCACTCCGCATCCCCGTTCGGGGGTCGCGTTTCACCGCGTGATTGAGATCCGGGAAGCGCAGCGGATCTCGGAAGAAGAAGACAGGGGTATTGTTGCCGACAAGGTCCCAGTTTCCCTGTTCGGTGTAGAACTTGATCGCGAAGCCACGAATGTCCCGTTCAGCATCGGCCGCCCCGCGTTCGCCGGCGACCGTTGAGAACCTGATGAAAATCGGCGTTTCTTTGCCAATTTCGGAAAAGAGAGCCGCCTTGCTGTAACGCGTGACGTCGCTCGTTACCGTGAACCTGCCAAAAGCGCCCGCGCCCTTGGCGTGCATCCGGCGTTCCGGGATGACTTCTCGATCGAAGTGCGCAAGCTTCTCGATTAGCCAAATGTCCTGGAGCAGCGCCGGCCCACGACGGCCTGCCGTTTCAATATTGAAGTTGTCCGCTACAGGCGCGCCTGCGGCCGTGGTCAGCTTTCCTTGAGTCATGTTCATCGCCCTTGCGTTTGAGTAAAGGCAATAGGCCACCTGCTTCTTCCTCCGTACAGCTATACCCTCGTTTGATTGCGCTCGATGACGGGAGAATACATCCAGGAAGACAATCTTAAATTGCATTTGCCATGACGCGAATTACTCTTCCTTGGAAAGTTTGAAGCAAGCCCATCGCCTCAGGTTGCGCTCACCTGTCGCCACCAGCCCGACCGGAGCGTCATGAAAGTTAGATCGAACAATTCGATTTACAGCATGTTTTCAATCCTAAGCCGTAGGCCACCGTCCATCACCGACGAAAAAATCGTACTGCCTGCATCCTCACATACGATCGTCCCGCCTGCCCCATAGATGTCGATTGCCGGTTACGACACCTCGTCAATACGGTGATGTACGATCTGTATTTCAGGAAGACTCCGCGGGCTCAACGCCGGCGCTGGCGAGCGGCGCGCGTGCAGATGTCTAGACCGATCATGTGCCTTGGACGCCACGAAACGGTTGGGAATTCGCGTGTCGATCGGTTTTGCAAACTGGTCTTGAATCGCCAAGCCCCGCAAAAAAGGGCCGTCTTCGGCGGGAAGACGGCCCACTATGCGGACGCGGCATCCGCAGTCCTCGACAACAAGGGGATGCCGAGGAGAGTCAAGCCGCTTCGGATGAGGGAGGAACGCGGTCTTGACGGTTTGAGGTTACTCCGTGGGGAATCCTGTAAAAGTTATACGTTGGTTTTGCCTGAACTAATGGTTCGAGACGAACACCTGCAGACCTGCACTGGAGGATCGACACCGCGATGTTTTCCCCGAAAGCAATTGATCTGCGCTCAACAACCATCTGCTTCTCCCGGTGCATTTCTCTCGTTCATTGACGCGGTATGGTTGTGTAGGTTGCTATAACTCCTACCGCCAGAACGAGCGTCTCCAGATCTGGATTTCTATCTAGGAACTCTGCTTGTGAGTGTACCGGCCTGACGGCATCTCTAAACAGATAAACCGACGACAGGGAACATACGACTCCGCAGTTCGCTCACTGCGCTGGAGGCAAGAATTCAGTCAGTGCCGCCGTTACAGCAACGGGTTGCTCTTCAGGAATCCAATGACCCGCACCCTCAACAACGATAGCGCGAACATTCTTCGCGACATGGCGAATATGCTCTCCATAGACGGCACCTAGTCCTCCGATCCCGCTCATCGCAAGAACAGGCATTTCTAACTTATTCTCAGCGAATATCTTGTTGGCGGCAACATCCTCGGGAAATGCGCGGTAATACTCAAAGCCCGCGCGAAGTGCTCCTGGCTGTGAATATGAGCGGCCATATATCTCGTCCGCTTCATTGTCGAACGCGCGCGAATTCACGCCCTCCACGTTGTGAAACCATTTGAGATACGCTAACTCACGTCCGGCGATCAACATTTCCGGAACGTCACGCAGTGCGTGGAACCTAAAATGCCAGGTGCGCGGCCCCTTGACCCACTCGTCCCATGGATCAATCCCCGGTAGTGGTACATCAAGAATTGCCAGCGTCTTCACCTCGTCAGGATGTTGGGCTGCATAGGCGTAGACGACCATCCCGCCCATGTCGTGTCCTATTAGATTTATTGCGGGGCCAAGGCCAAGATTGTTGACCAGCTTCCGGATATCTTGTGCGATCGCCGCCTTCTCATATCCTGCTACCGGCTTCGCTGTATCGCCTAACCCGCGGAGATCGGGCGCGAGAACCGTATACCCGCGGGCTGCTAACTCTGGCATTACGTAGCGCCACATATAGGAAGTCGTGCCCCAGCCATGAAGAAGGACAACCGTCTGAGGACCGCCACGCGCTAGCAAATAGTGATAATTGACGCCATCAACATCCGATTTGCCATCAACTATCGAATTTGACGCACCAGGCGCTCTATCAGCCGCCATGACTTCCGTCATCCAAACGGTACCCCACGCGAAAACTGCAAGCATTAGAGCAGTCGTAGCAAGTCTGCGCATTTTAGACTCCGAGTTGTCACACGAAGTGTCTCAAGACGCGAAATGGCTTCCCGCGTCTATAGAACGATCGTATGCAAGCTCATTCGTAAAGCCAGCGGCGGGCATCGCCCTAAGTCAAAGCGTATACTCGCGCCAATACTCCAGGGTCCCATATTGGCCCGGCCCCACCTCCGTTATCGTTGAATGGAATTCAAACCCCGGTGAGGGCATAGCTTTATCCTGTCTCGTTGTCATCGCTCTCAGAAACGGGCTTTCGGAGGATGGGCTTCGGAGTCCGGTCTCCAACCTTGACTTTGATACGTCTTCCAAGTGGTCGAAAGTCTGGTCCGAGAGCAGAGCCAAACGAGCTCCCCTTCGACGTTTGGCTATCGTCATGCATTTTCTTTTCGTCAGACATTGCTCTGGTGTCCGCTCCTATCAACCGATCTCTACAACCATTTGCGGATCATAACCCGTATGCTCACCTGGATATCCCCGCGGATTGCACACAACCCGCGTGCGGGCGATTATGTAGTCGCTCTGATTATGCAGATGCCCGTGCACCCATAAATCAGGACCGTGAGCTGCAATCATGTCGTCGAGGTTCGATGCGTAGCAGGGGCTCAGCGGATCACCAATGAAACGCGGCGAGAGAGACCGCCAGCTCGGTGCATGATGTGTGACAACCACAACTTTGCGATCCTGCGCAACGGCAAGCGCACCATCCAGAAAAGAGGTGGCCTCCACATGCTTTCGATAAAGGTGGATCGGCTTCAAGCGTCGGTATGGATTTCTCGACCACTTGATCTTCCGATAGTCATTCATGCCACTTTCGGCCGCAGCCATTGCCAATATGGGATCTGAACCGAGAAGCCGATAGTCAGTCCACAATGTGGTGCCCAGGAAAAGGACACCTCCGATAATGGCGGAGTCATTCTCAAGGTAGTAGAATCCGGGATGCCGCACGGCAGTCTCCCGTGCGCGATCGATGCTTTCGATGAGGGCTGCTCCGTAGGTCTCGTGATTGCCAGCGACAAAAACCACGGGCATCTTTGGCAAGACGTTTGCCGCGAGCCATTCAATACTGGGGACAATGCCCTTGTTGAGGATATCACCCGCGCAAATCATGATGTCTGCTTCCGGCGGTTCCGTCAGGAAACGAATTGCGCCGAATTCGAGATGCAGGTCCGAAGCGATCCAAGCCTTCATGACGTTTTCTCCCCATCGAGCGCATGCCGGATTTCCGCCGCCGACAGCTCCTGCCGCTCAGACAAGAGCCGTGCCAGCGCCTCAACTTGTACCCGTCGTTCCGCAAGGATTTCGGTCGCTCTCGCTAGCTCCGTGTCCAGTCGCTGCCGCACGGTGCCCTGTAGCTGACGATCTTGACGGCGCATGTTTTCCCATGGTCTCTGGCCGTATCCCATGTCCATCAGAAGGTCATCGCCGAAGCCCAAACTCCTTTCCATCATGGTAGCCGTGTCATTTGCTAAACCAAGGTCGCCTTTCGCATCGCCGCCCGCCCCCGTGGAGTGGTCTCCGAGGATGACCCGTTCAGCTGCCATCCCTGCCAGAAGGATCGCGATCTGGTCGCGGAAATGGCAAGCCTTCCCCATGTAGGGAATGAGATCCTGAAACTGCGTTTCACCGAGATTGCCGTAGGCTGCTTTCGAGCTTTTGCCGCTCCGGATCCACACCTTCACGAGGGCTTCCGGTCGCAGAACGTGTCCGACAACCGCATGCCCGATTTCGTGAACCGCAAGGCGAAACCGTTCTTCCTCTGTGAATGGAACGCTCGGCGGCATCGCATCGGTGACGTCAGTTGCCCGGATCACGGCCCGTCCTGATTTTCTCGCAAGGCGACGCGCATCGCGGGCAAGCTTTTCGATATCTGCCCCTGTCCAACCTTCAGATTGGCGGACGAACTCCGTCAAATCACCCAGTTCGTGGCCTGGCAAATGATACTCGATAATCGCCCGCCGCGCTTCCTCGTCGGGCAACGGGATTTCGACGACCTTCTCCAAACGCCCGGGTCTCAGAAGGGCGGGGTCGATGCGGTCCGCATCGTTCGTGGCGGCAACAACAACCACACCCTCCCTTCCCCCGGCCGGATCAAGGCACTCCAGAAGCCCGTTGATAACCTGTCTCTTGTAATCATGGTGGGGATCGTTCTGATTTGTCCGGCGGTCGCCGAAGCTATCGAACTCGTCGAGGAAAAGGATGGCCGGACGCTCATCCTGAGCCCTTTTGAACGCCCCACGCATTGCCTTTAGCATGTCACCAAGATGGCCCTTGGCCTGCCACGCAGCCGCCGATTCAGAGATAAAGTTGACTCTGCAACTATTCGCGAGTGCCAAGGCGTAGGTAGTTTTTCCGCACCCAGGAGGACCACACAAGACAACGCCGCGGTCGACGTCGCGCCACTCGATCTCGCCTTGTTGCCAAAGACGCAGGTCCTCAGCCAACTGCATGCCCCAAACTTTCGCCTCCCCATAGCCAGCAAGGTGTTCGAGACGCGTTTTCGCATTTTCAGGCCGCGGAGGCGGCTCCGACTCCCGAGTCGGCTGCGTCCTGCTTTGCATTTGGCGGACGACACGCGAAATCGGCCTTCCACGGCGCATGGCCGCGTGAATATCATGCAAGCTCTGAGTGGCAAGGTAGCTGGCCTCCTCGGCGGTCATCGGCAAACTGAGTTCTCGGGCCGCGGCCATCCACAGTTTCGGCTCAGGCGGATGAAGCACAATGCGTTGGTCGAGGACCATTCCCAATTCGGCAGAGATCTGGGTCTCATCACTGTAGAAAAGCACTGCTCGGTTGGTGTTCCTGAATCTCTGGACCAAGCCCCAACCCGACTGGGAAATGGCTTTGGCACAATCCACGGAAACCGGCCGGTCACCGTTCTCGGAAACTGCATAGAAAGGATCGAGAAGGTCGCGGGTCGCCGCTAGATAAGCTTCAAAGTCATCAAGACTCTGCAGCTTGACGGCAACAACAAAGCAGGTGGCTGAAAGAAACGGCCTAATCGCCCGCCTCACCGCCATCTGTGCGACGATGATTGGAAGACTGAGGGGCTGTCGTTCCGAACGCAACGAAATTAACGATCTCATGGTGGGCCTCTTTGGAATCGATGATGAAGGGGCAGGCTCAGCCCTTTATTCGTCTCACCATCGTTTCAGGCCCAATGAGCGCGTCATCAAGCTCGATTTCCAGCAAGCCCTGAAGAATGAGTGAGGCAAGCGCGGCGACGGGCTGCGTTTCCCTGATCACCCGCATGCAGTCCGCAAATGAGAGTAGGCCCTCCTCATCCAACGCGCCAAGAAGGCGCACACGATCCCCGAGCGGCACGTTGTGCCCGCTGTAACGGAGCAGATCGCGGGCGTTTTTCAATCGGTAGCCGTCATAGATTTCCGAGCTGTCGACCTGGCGATACCGATAGCCCAACATGCTCGCCGCCTCGCAGAGAACTTCCGAGCAAAGCACTGGCTTTCGGTCCGGCGCATCCAGCATCCACCGAACTCCGGTGCTGTCGACCATCTCGAAATCCGACGCGTATTTGGGCGCGGCCAGATGTAGCGGCGGCGGAGCTGAATTCCACGAGATAACCGCGGCATTCAAATCGAGAATGCATGCGAGATCCCGCGCGGCTTTCGAACGGAAATTGCTTACAGGTGGAGATTTCAGCGACGGATGTAGGTTTGGAACCTTGAGCGAGCTCGCCGTTAAACGGCGTGTATTGCCAATATGATCCTGTGATGCCATGTCTGACCTCAATACAAACGTAATGGACACCTCCGCTTTCGCGGTAGCGTTCAACGTATTCGTATCGGGAACAGTCCAATCATCGACATAGCAGAGAGAACTCTCTTCATTAGCCAAACGGAATTTGCCGAAAGGCTAGCGCGGTGTGCTTAACAAAGGATTACCGAGCCGCGGACGCCCGCGTGCGCACCCCTATCTACGTGGCAAACTATCACGTCGAACGTCGCATGATCGATGTAATTTGCGTCACGGGTATGATGCTGAAGAAAATCACGAAGTAGAGATTCGTTAAATTTTGTGCACTGCAACACTAAAAATACACACCAATCTTCCGCTAAACCCTTCCTCAAACCAATGGTAACTTCCTATATTTCAGGGGATAACTTCTCGTTGTTATTGCAGGATGGCCTTTTCACTTTCTAATTAGCTTCAGCCTTAAATTGTAAGCTGGGTTTAATCGCATGTCCGATTCCGAAGTAGCTCGTGTTATTCTGCTCGATGAACCCTCTTCTGAAGATCTCTTTCACGGCAAAGGGCATGACCGCACGGCATCGGCGTTAGCGGCGGCAATCCGCGACTTCCGTCGGGCCGATCGAGCTATTGGTCTCGACGGCGCTTGGGGTTCTGGAAAATCGAGCGTGGTTGGCATCGCGGAGCGCAAGCTTCAGGACGGGAACGGCAAAACGAAATATCATTTCTTCACTTTCGATATCTGGAAATCGCAAGGCTCTGCATTCCGACGCTCGTTTCTCGAAAGGCTTGTCTCATGGGCGAAGGCGAGCTTTCCAAACAAGACCAAAACACTGACCGAGATTGAGAAGAATATCAAAGGCAAGACCCGCGAGGTCGATACTAACAGTAGTCCACGCCTCGGTTTGTACGGAATTGGCGTACTCCTGTCTGTTCCCCTGCTTCCCGTCTATCTACTATGGAGCAAGGATATTTTCGACAAGCTGGCCAATAAGAACAACGAAGCCGACTTTCTTTGGTCGTGGCCGATGGTCTTTATCTATGTATTTCTGTTGATCACACTCGTCACCGCCGCGTTCAAATATCGAAAACTTCCAATCGCAGATGGCGGGCGTTGGGAAAGAATTGGCCTGGCGATCTCGCAGACCCTTCTCATCGGCGCTAAACAATTCGAACGCCAGACGGTCAAACAATACATCCGGGAGGTTGACCCGAATGACTTCGAGTTCCAATCCGTGCTGCGCGAGATATTGGGAGCAATCCAGGATGATCACACCCGGATCATCATCGTCCTGGATAATATTGACCGCCTACCCAGCGAGGAAATCGATGAATATTGGGCGATGGTGCGCTCTATTTTTTCGCGGTCCCACACGGACGGTAGCGGAACGAAGCATAGTCATATAACGGCTATCGTTCCCTACGATCGAAACCACATTGCTCCCGCAAAGGAGCAGAGCAACTCCTCCACCCTTCGTGCAAAGGAGCTTTTCGCGAAGACCTTCGACGAGGTACTAAACGTAGCACCACCCGTAATGTCCAACACCCGCGAATTCTTTGACCAAAAGGTCCGCCAGGCGCTCCCGCGGTTTGCCGACGAGGACGGCCTATTCCGGGTCTATCTCATCTTCAACTGGCTGATCGATAAGGAAGGAGGAAAGGCAACTCCCCGCCAGGTGATAGCCTTTATCAATGAAGTGAGCGGTCTCTTTGCGCTGCACAGCGGCCGTATCCCACTTCCAACAGCCGCTGCCTATCTTGCCGTTCGCGACAGACTGGAAGCGTCGCCTTCCCTTCTGGCGAAAGAGAAGATCGTCGACGACCAGCTCAGGTCGCTGGCCGCCGACGCCAGCCTGGATAAGCATCTGGCCTCAATTCTCTTCAACGTCGAGCCGGACTTGGCCTTCCAGCTTCTTCTCGACGCAGAACTGAGGAGTGCGATTGGCGAGAGCACGCCCGATCGTCTTATTGCACTTTCGAACTCTCCAGGTTTCGGTGTGCGCATAGACGAGGTGTTTGGGAACGGCGTCGCTGAGTGGAGGAGCGCAGGGAGATTGGCCACCGCGATCGGTAACATTTGCGACCTGCTCAATACCTACAACGGTGACGGCGCTGACCTTGTGCGACAGTCTGCCATCGAGGCGTTCCTAGCGACAGAGGCCATTAGTACATTTGAAGAAGTGCGGTTTCGGAAACTTATCCGCACGTCAGCAAAGGAAGAGCGAACGAAGATCATCGAGCACCTCCTCTCGACGATCGTGGCCAGAATTGGGCCGCCCGATAAGATCGATGATGTCACAGGCAGTCGGTTGGCAAGTCTTTTCTCAACGATCGCGGAGGAAGTCCATGCTCTGGACCCTACCATCGGACTCGAAGGGATTTGGAAAAGAGTCGCGCTTCCTGCAGATTTGCTGCTGATATTCGGCTTCGCGCTTGCTTCATGCACGCTCGAAGTCACTTTGGCAAAGCTTGCGAAGCCCACCCTCGACCTCTCGGCGGAAGCGGAGTTCCTGAAACAAGCTGCCATTGATCGGCCTGGGGATACCTTCTTGGTCCTGGGCGAGTTCAGAAAGGCTGGAATCCTCACCGATGACTGCCTACTCACGATCAGCACCAGACTTTCGACAGCCTTGATGGAGGAAAGTGAAGATAACGATCTATTTGCGTCGCAAGCCAAGCTGATGGGCAAAGCATGGGCACTAATGTCTTTGGCGGCCCGCAAGAAGAATGATCTTTCGGCGTTGCAAAAGGATGCGACATTCTACGAAAACATGCACGCCGCCTTCTCGAAAAGCCCGGAAAGCGAGGCTCTACCCTTTGCACTTCTCGTCTTAGAAGAGCCGTACATCGGCGGGAAACTCGGCATACCTGTTCGTATCGCGCCAAATGGGCAGGCGATTTCTGCTGCACAAGAGGAGTTTGCCTGGCTCACTGGTGTGCTCAACGGAGACACTCTTCTAGCTGACAAGCAGATAGACGTCTTCACGAATGAACTGAATTCGTACTCTCGCGTGCCACATTGGATATTTTACGGGCGCGACAATCCGAACAATAAGCTCGCTCCTGCGGTGACCCGCTCTGCGTTTGCGAATTCGAAGATCCCATGGATTGCTTCCGTAGACATCATACGGATCTACGCTTACCTGAAGACAATTCTTGAAGCCGAGATCGAGACAATTCTTCCTGGTCTTGGGCAACGCATAGCGGCAGGATCTTTGGATAAGTTGACAATTGACGGTCTGCCCCTCCAACTGTTGTCGGACACGGTCAAGTATGCACAAACTGAATGGAAAACGTTCCATGATCGCACCGCCGCGGTTCTGGATTCAGTATCAAAAGACGAGTGGCTCGGGCATTTCATCGCTGGTGACAATTACTTCCAGCTTCTCATCGCGAAGGTGCAATCCTCAGGCTATTGCCCGGATTCAACCGAGATCAGAGATAGCCTCTTACGTTTCGTACTTGGCGTGCTGGACGGCACCAATGCCCCGGCACAGGCGATATACGATCCGGTTTTGGATGCCTTCGACTCAAACTATCATCTCGAGTTCTTCAGGCTCGTCCGCGAAAAGGTAAGTGGTGTATCGGTCGAAACGATAACCACGGCCGCCCAAATCATGCCTAAGTTGATGGTGAGGGTTATCCAGTCGGGCGAAAAGCAAAAAGCTGAAAAAGAGAATCTTATACGCTTTATTCTCTGGCCTGCATTGGAAGGAGGAGTATTCACAATCATCGACGCCTTCCTCGAACTTCCGAGAAAGGTCGTGGCAGATTTTGTGCGCTCCTCCGACAAGAGTGTACAGGATACATTGGAACCTGCTTTGCGGGCCTTGTTGAAGCGCAGCGACTACCAATACGTCCGACGCGTGACCGAACATCTTCAGGGCAGAAGGTCGAAAACCCTTATCCAAACACTCTTTGGCCTGCCCGCTAAGGACGATGACGAATAGGCGACAGCTTCTGCGCGAAATTCGGTTTCCTGAGCGTTCCAATCTCAGATGTAAGCACGCCTGAAGCGATATGCCTCAGGATCTGGGAAACGCAGAGAGCGCATTGATGCCATCGATCGCATCTTGGTTTTGATCGACGGCCCCCCTGATTGGAAGGACCGCCATACAAAACCTCTGCACCATCGCCGCTCGCCTTTTGGCGTTAACCACCTATTAACTATATCCGGCGACCGTTAGACATCGATTTGGCTGACGCGGATCGCACTTATGGCCAGTGACATTTTTTTGCTAGATACAACGGTGCTTAGTCACGCGGAGAAGAAGAAGCCGCACCCGGCTCTCGCCCAATGGCTGGCCGCACAATCATCTCTCGCAATTCCATTCGCAGCATTCGTCGAGGTGGAAACAGGGATTATCGAACGACAGCGATCAAATCCCAAAAGAGCTGCCGAGTTGCGAACTTGGCTGGACGGTCTGTTGGAAACACAGTTCATCTTTCCGGCGCTCACGCCCGAAGTTGCCCATGTGCAAGCCAAGATGATTTGCTGCAGGCAGTTGACCGATCTCTGGTACAGAGATCAATGCGACACTAGGAAGCCTGGGCAGGATCTTTCGATAGCCGCAGTGGCAAGTGTCTACGGGTTTCCGATAGCAAGCCTCGATGGCGACTTTGAGCGAATAGGCCGCTATTTCCCTCTTCCGGGCGTCTACAATCCGGCGTTCGACATGTGGGTAGTGCCCCGCAGTGACCCGCGCGAAGCAAACCTTGAGCACCAGTTAGTGGTTGCATAGTTGTATTATCATGCTCTTGCGACACCTGCGGTCTCCATCTTCGGCTGCACGTGCGTGCGTACTGAGGGGCCCGTAGCTCAATTGGTTAGAGCCGTCGGCTCATAACTGATTGGTTGCAGGTTCGAACCCTGCCGGGCCCACCACCTCGTCTAGTTCGTCACGAACGATGATTCTTTCGTCAATACGATTGCGCTGGCGGGCATTGTTTTTATTGCGAAAATTTCCTCAGAGACGCATTTCTCCTCACTGACTACGCTGACATCAACACGAAGTTCCTGGCGTAAAAGTTGGAGTAGCGTTTTATTTTTCCTGCAAAGACGGTCTAGATCGTTTGGCGGATGCCGTGTGCCATGGATCGCATTGGCCGCAGCCTCAGGAGCAATGACGATGTCTGGCATTTTCATCTCCTCCCGTACTCTAGGTAGTTGAAATCCTTCTACAACATGGAATCTCGACCGCCGGCCAAATTACCCTTCAGAATAGGAGAAATCTCGTCAAGCAGGTTTCAACATGTCACAGGACACGGCCGCATCGGCGGAATTCATCAAAAACGCAGTGCTGGAATCGTACTTCAGTCTTAATCTGACGGGACTTTCATCCACTGAGCGACAGCTTATTTCAGACAAAATCGATCTGGTTGCCTCAAGCATAGCGGGCGTTGATGGTCTTCTGGACGAGATTGTTGATAGGATACGAACGCGCCCGCTTCGGTCGAAGTTGCTTACCTTGATATTAGGTTTCCGCCATAAAGCTATCATGCTGGGTTTGGGAAACATCAACAGAAGGCTCTCAGTGGCGTCGAGAACTCCAGCGCTACCAATTTCCCTAGTTCAGGCAAGGGATGCGGTAATCCGCGCCGATCGGCTCATCCAGGACATTATCTCCCAATCAAAATTATCTTTTCATTGATACCCTGCTGCTAAATCAACTGTCGGACATCCGGCGGTGCGGCGCAGTTTTGCAGGATTACGAAGCTTTCTTTGAGACGTATGAAGGGGAAAATACTCAAGAGGCGCGCGATGCCTACGGGTTTTTCCGTTTCAGAGCTGAAGCGGTTCTTGACGTCATTAATGAACTCGGACCGCACGACACTGAACTTGCCCTCGCAAATGCCGCTCGTGAGTTAGTTTGCGCCGAGATAATTGGTTACAGGTTCCAGGCGCTTCAGCGATATCCGATTTTGGAGGATGCGATCTTCATCATGGATGTCGATCACGCGGAACTAAACCTCACGCCTGGTGGGTCAGTTTCATATCGTAGGGACTGGATGGATCGCGAAGACACGCTCGTCCGCGCTTTTTTAGCTGATCGTTATCCACCGCTGGCACAACTTATCGACGACGTCGAAGTTTGATCTTGCACCAGATGCAAGAACCTAGTTGATGAGGTTCACCGCAGCGGTCCGGATAGCATCAATCAGCCTCCTGAATGAAGCGTCATCCCCTGCACCCTTCCAACGGTTCGCGAAGCGACACACAACTTGCAAGTTGCCCTGTTCGTAGTGCCCGTCACTATTGATCTGGAGTTGCCCCTTAAAAACCGGACCGGATCAGGTTTCTGTTTGACGGTTTAAGAACTCACGAGGCGAGCAATACCCCAATGCCTTATGCGGGTGAAGGGTGTTGTAGTGTTCGAACCATGAGGGCAGTTTCGCGATGACGGTTATGGCGTCCGGCAAGGGGTTGACCGAGACGTAATCGCGCTTGAAGGTTTTGACGAAGGCTTCGGCCATCCCGTTGGACTGGGGGCTGCGAACAGGCGTTGAACATGGCTCCATGCCGATATCGACGAGCAGCGACCTGGTATCCTTTGCGATGAAGCAGGAGCCGTTGTCGGTCAACCATTCGATTGGCTTTGGAAGGGTGTTGACGAGACCGAAGCGGTTCTCAACAGCCGTGATGACAAGGTCCTGGACGTCCTCGCTCTTGATGCCCTCGGTTGTCGCTACATGGGCAATGGCCTCGCGATCACAGCAATCGAGAGCGAAGGCAACGCGCACCTTCTCTTTATTGTCGCAGCCGATTTCGAAGCCGTCTGAACACCAGCGTAAATTCGACTGCTCGACAGCAACACGGCCATCGTGGCGACGGGTGTCGATTGCACCGGTGTGGCGCTGAAGGAGCATGCCGTGAACCTTCATCACCCGATAGACGCGCTTGGCATTCGGCCATGGACGGCTTTCGCTGCTGGCTTTACGGCGCAGGATCGCGTGAACCCGGCGATATCCGTAGGTCGGCATGTCGTCGATGATCGTCTTGATCTCATCCAGCAGTGCCTGATCGGCGAGCGGCGGCCGCCCTCTGGCTCTGGAAGGACGTTGCTTCACACGTTCCGCAATGTTGGATCGGGCGACACCAAGGGTCTCGCACACCGCCGTCATCGCGAACCATCCTTCGGCAACGAGAGCGAGCGCAACAGGTGTTTTTTTGACCCTGATGCTATCTCAAGCGCTTCTTTGAGGATTTCGCCTTCCATCGTCTTCTTGCCGAGGAGGCGCTGCAGCTCTTTCACCTGGTTCTGAAGCGCTCTGTATTCGGATGCTGGGACGACCTCTTCCTGCGATGCAGTGGCCGTCAGTGCACCCTGCGCCGCAAGTTTGCGCCAGGCGAACAACTGGTTCGGCTGAATCCCATGCCGTCGCGCAACGATGCTGACCGTGACGTCAGGCTCGTAGGTCTCCTGGACTATCGCGAGCTTCTCCGCTGTCGACCAGCGGCGGCGGCGCTCAGGGCCGGACAGCACTTCTATCTTAGGTATGTGATTGGTCATAATGGGCACATTACTCCTAACACTTAACAAGTGGGAGATCGTGTCCGGGGATTTAGGGGGCCACTACATGATCCGATCAAGCGAGCAGAATAATTCGGGATCGCCGCCATTCTCCGGGTAATCAAGTTTCAGCCCCGTCAATGCACAATAGCCTTCCTGTATCGCTATCAGATCAGAGATATAGTTGGAAAGGGCCATACGATCAAGAAAGCGAACCTCTTTGTTCTTGAGGGTACGCTCGACTTTTTGTCCGTTCGACGTCTGTGCCGTCTTGAATGCAGTGTCGGCCATACGCTTTTCGGGCATGAGCTCTAAAGCGAGCTCGTATGCTGCCCTTTCCTGACCGACGATATAAGTTACCTCAGCTTGCTTTGTTTTCGCAGCGTCGAATTTTCGTTTCCATTCTTCTTGTGCATGCCATAGCTCCAGAGGATCTCCCGCGATCAGAGCGAGAGCATACGCTGCATTGTCTGCGCTCAGCGGTCGAAGTGTTGACTGTGTAGTAAGGAAGTCCTTGGCCTTCGGATGCAGGGTGTGCCACAGCAATGGCTGTCCGTTTCGACAGACATTTTTCCACGGGTCACATGGCTTATGGCAGACTACCACGTGGCGGCGCGCTCCGACGGGTTCTACAACGTCACGGATGAAGTATGCAGGGCTTGCCTGAGATGTGGTCCACCATATCCGGTCGCCATCCTTGTGTATCCAGACGTCACCGCTAGTCTCGCTGACCGTTGTCATCAGTCCGTACCATGTGCTGGCAACCGTGCGTGTTGCAAGAACACCCCGCACGGTCTTGTTCTTCATGCCATCTTGGATGTACCCCTCTTTATCGCCAGCTTCCCAAAGCCGCTGAGCTTCCACCCGATTTAATGTCGCGACAGTCGCGTGCTCCCTACAATACGGCCAAAGAAAATTCTCCTCCCCGAATACGGCAGCAATGACTTTCACGACAGATCAATCCCCCTGGCTTTTAACAGGGGTTTACCCACTGTAAGTTGCTAACAAGTGAATGGAGATAGAGGGCATTCATATTAAAACTGCTTTCATTCGTCCAGCGCAACGGACATTGACTGCCACCGGAGGCTGCGGCAGCCTGACGTAAAATCCTGAAGGTAATTCGACCATACGATGATCCGTCGTCTAGGCGCAGCCAGCTGTGGACAATTAGAACAGAGGGAGAACCCAAATGGCTTCCAGTTCTCTTTTCGGGCACAATGATACAAACCTTGTCCGCACCCTTGGGCAAGCCGCCCGCAGAACCTCATGAGTGCCTAGCCGTTCTTCCGAGGGCGTCCGCCCTTGGCACCGTTGGCACGGCTTGCCTCCACCTTTGCCGGTGAACGGGATTGACCGCCTCGGCGCTGCATATCCATGAACTTTGCCGTACCGAATATGCCGTTCATCAACCCAGCGATGGTAAAATCCACGTCCAGGCTTTCCCAATGCAGACCGGTCTGGCCGAGAAGCTCCACCTCGGCCAACTGCGCAACGGTTGCATTCTCCAGTCCCTGCATCGATCGGGCAGGCACCATGAACGCAGCGCCGTTGGTAAATTCCACGACAATGCGGCCGGATGCCTCATCGAAACGGGCCGATGCTGGGATGGGTGCGCGGACGCGTTCTACCTCTCCCCTCGCGGTAGCTTCTCGGTAGTGACGATCTTCAAAGACAACTTCACCCATGGATGCTCTCCCATTTTTCGATGAACAGGCGCTTGTTCGCCTGAACAATGGCAAGGGCCGCGCTCAAATCCCGCTTCCTCAATCCCCGGTTTGATATCACCGCAAGATCGAGGATATTGATACGGGCTTCCCCATCTCCATAGACATGGGTGTGCGCCGGTTCGTGGTCATCCGTGAAAATGACAAATCGCATTCCTGCTTCGCGGAGAACGGTGACCATGCTCTATAATAACCTAACAACTTGGGTTTTTAAAGAGCCGTGAGGCGTTCGACTGACGCTTTCGAGCGCGAAAGGCACCGACGCATTTGAGTAAGTGGCATCTCTTATAACGCCGGTTATCTGAGATATCGCCTATGCTGGAGATTTTTTCGGCAGGCCCAAGGAGACCGATTGCTTTTCCCTTTTGAGAGAGCAAATGGCACCTTTGCAAGAAGCCGTGTAACCCCAATTTTCCTGTCGCTGCGGATGTGGAAGATCAATGCAATAGATCGACGACCAACCAACAAGCGCTGTGCCAGGTGATGCCCGCGTCGAAGGACGCCTCGCGGTATTTTGTGAGTTTTGTGTCATCTGCAGGAAGCTTGAGGGTTACCCCTCGCTTTGATAGCTTCATCACCATGAGTGATCATACAGTGAAAAGCTAGGCGATCTGGCAAGCGTTGACTACCGTGAACGCTCCGCTACCGATCCACGTCGATGCTGAGACCTTGCTGGCGTGCCTGAATCTTTCAACGACCGACCGTCGTTGGTGGCCACACGTATGAGCCTTCTTCAGAGAAGTCGGCGTCGAAGTCATCATGGACATGGTTGTAGCAGGCTCGACTACATTCGATAGTCTATCAAAGGCGATTTCATTCTGGACGTCGAAGAGGACTACGAAAATGCGCGATGGATACGCGAGATGGTTGCGATCCCATAAGCTAGCTGTCGACAGGCCCACCTCTTGCCAGGAATTGGCCCGCAGGTTCCTTGTCTTCATGAGAGATAAATCGAATCTCGAAAAAACCGTCGTTGTCACGGATTTTCTGCAGCTTACCGGACTTAGCTTCATCCAAGACTTCACGGATGCGCCTTTCGGCATCCGCCCTGTTCCATTCCTGCAGATGCCCAGTCAACATTCGGCTCCTCCAATGGGCCTAAACTATACCCCGGCATTCCGACCCTGGAAAGCACGATCCTAGTAGAATTAAGGACCCTGCAATCAGAACAGATACACAACATGTGTTGTACATATCAAGAATATCGGTCTGCACCCAGTTAAAAGCGAGCAGCACTGCGGGTACCGCCTTTCACTGGTAGTCTTGCGGCAGCAACCTCTCAAACTGTCGCGCCAAGAACTTCCTGTGCTGTTGGAGATGACGCTCGACCCCGATTTTGGATCTGCCTTGTGGTCAAACTCTGAAAACCGTCTGGAAAACAGCGGTTACGGGAGCACCGAAAGAGCAAAACGTCGGCTATGGTTAACGAAATCCAGTACCGGCATAAGTTGTAGCACACCCATCCGCGTCGATGCCTATAACTTGTCGCGAACGAAAGACGCTGCGGTATCGAGTTCTTGAATATTGAGCGCGGGAAATTTTCGCAGATTTCTTTGGTGGCAAGGAAAATTCGATGTGAAAGAATTTACGACGGCGCGACTAGCGACGCTCGCGCCACCTGGGAAAAATCGTAAATCCGAAACGCCTATATAGATAACTCTTGCTCTCCCCGCGCGACCAAAACCGGGATAGGAAGCCCGGCGTTCCGGCGCTCGAACGAATACAAGCCGAGTGTGCTGTACCGACCCTTATCAAGGGCTCCCAGCCACCCTCTAAACGGGTACCGCGGGATGCGAACCACGAGCTTCGCGAACATTTCCTAATGTCATCTAGCAAAGAAGACCACTCATGAACGACAAGAAAATTCACAGCGATTTCTTGAATTTTTCAAGGAAATCAACGAATAAACGAGTTCTTGAATTTTCCTACGACCTCAAGCAAGTCAAGCAGCGCGACGAAATTCAGACCATCGTCCTTGGGTTGTATTCTTCGCATGACGCCATGTTCCAATAGATCGTCTCGGGGTCTTTGAAAGCTTGAACAAAGGCCGACGAACGTCTTATATGAGACCTACCGGTGCCAATTGATTGGTGCCGAAAATCAAAACGGGCCGCTCCGCAAAAGCGACCCGTTTTTAGATGTCGCAACTCAATCGCACTTGGTTGCGGCTTATGGTTTTCAACTAAGGAGAAAAAAACCATGCAATATATGTAGCCGCACACCCACCAAAAATCAAACGGGAAACCGGTTGCCATCTCCGTATGACGCGTAAATCGTTAACGGCAGGTCGCGATCCTGTGTCTCACGCTCGCCGGATGTAGATCTCCGAGACAACCACATGTCCTGGAGATCGGCAGGACCAAAGACTAACGCGCTGGTATAGCATGAGGGAGGATTGGCCTTCCTGTGTCGAACCACGCCTGCCAGTCGGGTCTGCACCAAACGGCGCTCAGTTTTTGTTTTTCACCCAATAAGCCGCCGCCTTCGCGCGCGGCAACGGAGAAGTGTGCCATGCCCAAGCCTAAAGAAGCCATATCCGCGTTCCTCACCGATCTACTCGACATTGAGCGTCTCCCCTTCTCCGAACTTGAGGTCGTTCCCGTAGAAGAGGAGATCGCGAGAATGCTCTGCAAGGTTTCCGACCGACCCGGCCCATGCGGTCTGTAAAGCTCGAATTTGAGTATGTCGCCTTCGCGGAGACCCAGTTCCCGCGATTGGCGCAACTATGGGAGCATCATCATGCAATTCAGGTTGGAAAAGCGATATGGGGAAGGCCAACTCGCACACCGATATCCGAGCTGCGCCGGAAGGAAACAGCCCATCGGTTCGCTTCATCGAAAATTAACCTTTGCCAGCGACGCTTTTGTTCAAGTTGGTCCTCTTTTCGGCCAACGCACGGAGAGAAGCAATGCTGGCGATACGAATAACGGCCCAAGCAGCTTCGACTTTGAACTAGGCGTTAGCTTGTTCCGGTCGATGTCTGCGATGCTGAACGACGCAGATTGCACGAAGACCGGTATGGCAGTTGATCACAATTGTGATCATACGCCGGAAGTCCGCTCAACAACAACACGCCGCGGCTACGCGAGCAATTGCTTGCTCGGAAATGTCGTCGTCGACATGCGCGTTGCATCCGTGTTCTCCAAGCGTCTTCCCGTCGAATTCCGATAGCAGCTCCGACCAAGTTACCTGGTCGGTTTCCCATCATAGCCGCCCCACGCACTGCGTGAGACGGCGGATTCTTGAACTTCGTGGGCCTAGCCTTCGCGAGTGGCGAGAGCTTGTACCTTGAGGAAGCGAACAATGAAAAAATCCCGCAAATCGAATCTCCGCAAATACGCGGATATGCGCCTCAACAATGAACCCGGAGAGGTGATCTCAAACGATCGGCTACATCGCCATATCAACTGGCTTGCCCAAGACGAACGAAACTTTGGTCCTGCCACAGCATTGGAGATGTTCGGGCAAGTCTTCCCGTCCTCATCTTCGGTGCCGCTATGGCTCCGTCCCGGAACGCCTAAACAGTGCTTTGTAAACGCGACAGCCATCGCACTTTCTCGCGACGATGCCGTGTACGCCGAGGGATACGCGCTGTGCGAGGACGTTCCGGTACCGCTTCACCACGCCTGGGTCATCAATCGGAGGGGGGCGGTCATCGAGACCACCTGGGAGCTCGGTCCATCGCATTGTTACCTGGGAATTCCATTCAAAACTGATTTCGTTGCCCAGGTTCTGCTGGAAGATGGGCAATGTGGTCTTCTGGATCCTCCGCTGATGCGTCGCCGAGCCAGCTCTCCCGATCAATTCAGACAAATCGTCGAGTTCGGGTTCGGAACTAAAATCGAACCGCTTCCCGCATCGGCGATCGGGAGGACGCTGCGATGATTATCAGCAACGCGACACATCGTTCCGACTACGGAGCCGGCATCAATTTGGTCGGCGATATGGCCTGCAGCACACCCAAAGCATGGGGTCGCCGATGGGTTTTCGGACGCAGCAAACCACGTCACTCGCTGCATTTCACCGCAGCGTTCTGCCACCGTCCTTTCAAGATACCCAGCAATCTAAGGTCATTGAGAAGCAAGAAGGGCTTAACTACCCCGCGCCCGCGTAACTCCACATGCCAGAGGGCTCAGATGCCTGGAATTGATCCGTCATTCATCATCGCCGCCATGCTCCAGCGCCGCAATGGGATCGATATGATCTCGAAGGCCTACGAGCAAACAACGGTTTATGCCAAGCCGGACCGCCTCACTCGGAAACAGCCATCATTTTCAAACGACAATGCCGGTCAGAATTTGCTCAGTGGTGAACCGGATATCGACTGGGACTCAGCATATCCAGAGACTGGTGCGGCGGCCCGCAAGATTGCCTTGCGCAACAAACCAGGCACCAAACCAGTAGAACATCGCAAGAGCATTGTTACAAACCGCGTTCAGGCGATTGATCCGAACACCAATACCCGTCTTCGCCTGGAGAGCAGTCTTGAGCACGATGCGATGATCATGTTCATGGCCGACCCAAAAGTCGTGGCGATTCAGGCTCAATTCGGTCCCGTATGGTTCAAGCGCGAAGACGTCTGGCACAAGCACTACTTCGACCTTTGTGTGGATTACGCCTCAGGCTGCCGTGGCCTTTTTGCCGTCCGCCATCAAAAAAAAGCAGCCGAAGTCGAGCACGATCTTGAACTCATCCGCAGCCACGACTTGCGCAACCACGCTCACTTCGCACGTGTTCTGACCGAGAAGATCATCACCAGGCCGGCCGTTTACAGTGCCTCCTGTCAGTACCGGAGCAATACTCCCCACTAGTGCCGTTTGAATCTTCCCCAGGTGCTGCGGCCGCCGGTCTTCCGGGGCGCGCCCCGGAAGACCGGCGGCGCGTCATCGCCGATACTCCTTCCGATGGTCGGAAGGGGGATATTGGTGATCAAGCTGAGGGAGACGATCATGATCCTGGATCTGCATCAGCAGGGGCTGACGGTGTCGGCTATTTCCAGAGAAACTGGCATCGATCGCAAGACGGTGCGCAAATACATTGAGCGAGGACTTGAGGCTCCGGCCTATGGTCCAAGAAAGCCTCGGGCGACGGTCATCGACCCGTTCGCTTCTTACCTGCGGGAGCGGGTCAAATCCTACCCCGGTCTGACCGGCAGTCGATTGTTTCGAGAACTGCGTGAACGAGGCTATACCGGCGGCTACACGGCTGTGACGGATTTTCTCCGCGATGTACGCCCCGCTGCAAGTCAGGGCTTTGAAGTTCGTTTCGAGACGCCGCCTGGTGAGCAGGCCCAGGTCGATTTCGCCCAGTTCCATGTCGTCTTCACCGACGAACCGATGACGCCGAGGATCGTCTGGCTGTTCTCGATGGTGCTGGGTCATAGCCGCCTCATCTGGGCACGCTTCGTCATGCATCAGAACCTGCCGACCGTCCTGCGGTGCCATATAGCGGCCTTCGAGGCCATTGGTGGCGCTCCACGAGAGGTGCTTTACGACCGGATGAAGACGGCCGTTATCGGCGAAGGCCAGACAGAAGGCATCGTCTATAACCGTGCCCTGATCGACCTGGCACGCCACTACGGTTTCCACCCAAAGGCCTGCAAACCTTATCGGGCCAAGACGAAGGGCAAGGTCGAGAGACCCTTTCGCTATATTCGCGAAGACTTCTTCCTCGCCCGTTCGTTTCGCAACCTCGATGATCTGAACGCCCAGCTCCGGCACTGGCTGGATACCGTCGCCAATCCAAGGAAGCATGCCACGACCCAGCGGGTCGTCAATGAAGCCTTCGCCGAGGAGCGGAAGCACCTGCGACCGTTACCGCTGGCTCCGTTCAAATCCGTTCTGAAGCTGGAGCGCCGGGTATCGCGGGAGGGAATGGTCAGCGTCGGCGGCAACACCTATAGCGTTCCGGATGCTACGCGAAGCCGAATGGTGGAAGTCCATTCTCTCGCCGACGAGGTCCGCATCTTCGAGAACGGCGTGCTGATCGCAGCCCATCCCGTCCTGGAGGGCCGCAAACAGCGCCGAGTTCATCCTGAGCATCGACGAACACTCGCGCCGCAACATCGGTCCAGGACGCGCGACGACGCCATTGTCGTCAAGCCCGCCGGCGACACCGTGCTTCAGCGATCTCTCGCCTTCTACGATGCCGTCGGCAAAGTCCTGGCGCAGGAGAATCGCCCATGAGCGCGGCCCTCGATGCCATTCCGTCCATGATCGATCGTATCCGTCATGATCTCGTCGGCCTGAAGATGCCACGTGCACTCGAAGCTCTCGACCACGTCGTTCGACGCCTCGAGCACGGTGAGCTTTCCGCGCTGGAAGCCATTGATATCCTCCTGTCCGAGGAACTCACCTTACGCGAGAACAGCCGGATCAAGACCGCACTGCGAATGGGCAGGCTTGCGACGATCAAGACGCTCGCCGGTTTCGACTTCACCTTCCAGCCTTCGCTCGATCGAGATCGGATACTCACCCTGGCGCAGCTCGGCTTCGTCGATCGTCACGAGGCCGTTCATTTCCTTGGTCCGCCGGGAACGGGCAAAAGCCATCTCGCCACAGCGCTCGGTGTCGAAGCTGTGAAGGCCGGAAAGAGTGTGTATTTTACGACGCTCGCCGATCTGATCGGCTCACTTGCCCGCTCCGAGCGGGAAGGCAGATTGCAGGAGCGCATTCGCTTCTTCTGCAGGCCGAGCCTGCTGATCGTCGACGAGATCGGCTACCTGCCCGTCGTCCAGGGCGGCGGCAATCTGTTCTTCCAGCTCGTCAACGCGCGATACGAGCGTGGCGCGATGATACTCACATCAAACCGCGGCTTTGCAGAATGGGGCGACGTCTTCGGAGATCCCGTCGTCGCAACGGCGCTGCTCGACAGATTGCTTCACCATGCCGTCGTCGTGCAGATCGAAGGATCAAGCTATCGGCTGCGCCAGCATGCCGAGCTGATGCCGGAACATGTCCGATCCAAAGCCTTAATCGCACCCCCGGCGTTCGCGCCACCTCAAAAGCCACGTGGACGTCCGCCAAAAAATTCCCAAATCTCATTGGCGACCACGTCGGCATAATTGGGGAATTTTACTTCGGCACTTCTGGGGAAAATTCACGCGGCATTGACACCTCCCAGATTCTCCGTGCCAGGCGGTTAAACAACGAAGAGAACAATCGGCTGGTGATGAACGCGTTGAAGGAAGCCGGCGGTGTCGCACGAGTAGCCGACGTGCTGTCTGGCATCCCCGATCTGACCGTTAGCTGCGCATGGGATGCTCTTTGGGCGTTGATCGGGCGCGGTCAAGTGGCCCACCACCATATCCGCGCCCATCAGGTCAACCTGGAATTTCACTCGTTAATCCGTCTTACAGAAGGAGTCGATCATGAACATTGCTAACCGTCCCTCAAGTTCAGCATTTACGAAGTTCGCCATCGAACCGGACGATCTAGTTACTGTCTACGGACATCCGATGCGTCTCGTCGGCCAATCGGGGGAAAATGTCATCCTGCAATCGATCACCGGCAATCTGAAGGCAAAGCCCAGATCGTACAGCTGGCAACTGATCTCCAAGTTTCTTGGCATGGGCAAACTCGAGATTGAAAAAGGCCATTTCGGCGTGCCTGCCGAAATCAAGCGGTCGCAGAGGGAAGCGTGCCCCGGGCTTGAACCGGAGACAGTTTTGCGGGCGCGCATGGTTTCCGAGTTTCTCGCCCAGGAATATGGGGAGGACAACATCAATGAAATTGCTCATCGTTCCAGAAACGACATCGAAAGATTTATGGCCGTCTTCAAAGTGGAAAACGCGGCACTGATTCAAGAAGCACGACACAGCATTGAAAAGAAGGGCAAAGGTAAGCTCTTCGTGAGCCCGCGTCAGTTTCTGCGTCTCGTAAAAAAGTTCGAAGATGGACATCTGCAGCCGGAATCACTGGCAGATCGCCGAGCAGGACGCTCTGGCTCCGGCAGCACATTCACTCGCGACGAGCTGACCTTTCAGCTTCGTTTCGCCGATGAGTATCGTACGCCTGATAAAAAGACCATCAAGCAATGCTGGCTCGATATGCACTTGGCCAACCGCACGCTCATTAAGCAGGGACAGCCCAGCTATAGACTTCCATCGCTTTCGACCTTCCGGAGGTTGGTAAAGGAGGGCAACGACTTTCTTAATGAAGCAGGTCAATCAACGAACGTGGAGAGAATTAAGCGGAAGTACGATTTTAAACAGCGAGGTCTCCAGCCGGATCGCCCTTTGCAGATCGTGGAGATGGACGAACACGAATTCGATCTCATGGTGTTATGCACCAAGAATGGCATCTGGAATTACCTACATCCAGAGGTAAGAGCACGGATCGAGAAGATTCGCAGGGCGTGGATTTGCGTGGCATTGGACGCATTCACGCGCTCTGTATGCGGGATGAAAATTCTGAGAGGCAGCCCGGATGCTAGCTCGGCCGTGGCTACCCTTGCGATGGTCGCACGAACCAAAGACAAAATCGCCGCTTCGGTTGGCGCACTGACAGAATGGCCGCAGTGCGGCACGCCGGAGGCGATCCACACAGATGCGGGAGCGGGCTTCGTCTCGGCGAAGTTCGAGTTAGCGTGCATGATGTTCACAGGCACCCATCGTATCCCACCATCGAAGCATCCCCACCTGAGAGCAAGGGTCGAGCGATTTTTCAAAACTCTCAATCAGAGATACATTCATTTCTTTCAAGGTCGTACGTTCTCCAACCCACTCTTGAAAGATCAGTACGATTCAACAAAGCACGCCACGATCACCGATGAGGAATTGTCTGATCTTCTGGTACGCCTCATCGTCGATTGCTACCACAACACCAAGCATCGCTCTCTCGGTATGACGCCACTTGAGGCCTGGTACCGTGGGTCACAACTTGCGAAAGGCGCAGTTGCTCCGCCACCGAGCGCGCGGGAGTACCGCGAAGCATTTGGAGCTACGCTAACCGTCAAAATTGGTACTGCCGGGATCGAAATTCTTGGAAATATCTATTCCAGCCCGAAGCTGCTCGAGATCCGGAAAAAATGGTTCGACTCCACGTTAATCGTTCGCATGAGCGACGAGGATATCTCCACGATTTCTGTCAAACACAAGTTCCTGCACAAATGGATCGACGTGCCCGCGGTTTTCACCGGTCTCAAGGGAACTACACTCGAGGAGTGGGGAGAAACCGTTCGTTATCTCAAAGAAACCTTTCCCGGTGGGCACGAGCATAGTCAGCAAACTGTGATGCAGGCCATGGCGGCCGTGAAGGAGGTCATCCGCAAGTCTAAGTCGCGCCCTGGTGTCATTTTGCATACGCCGCTCGAGGAAAAGATCGCTCGGTATCAGGAAACGGCCAACTCCTTCCACTACAACCAGCGGCAGGAATACGACTACGGACAGTACATTGGGACTGTGGAGACGAGCGACGACAAGCTTGAGGAATTCTTCGACGACGGTTTCGAGGCGGCGGTCTTCAATGAAGACAGCGAGAATCCCCTGCTGGGTACCGATGTTAGTAGAATGTTCGAGAAGGCCGACCCATTCGCCCCCGAAGACGGAAGCTTCGATAGATCCGCCTTTGTTTCCGACGCCAAGCGCCTGCTTCCTCCCGACCAGCGGGCCGATGACGAAAATAGTACGACTCGTCGCAGCAAAAGGAAGACGGCTCCGCGGGCCGCCAAGGCGTCCACATTGAGATCGGATAATCCGCCGCCTACTCCTGAAAATGAACCTGTCAGGAGCGAAACCGAACAGACGCAACCAAAGAGCTTCGGGTTCGAGCGCCGCCCGAGGAGGGAAAAATAATGTCCGAACAAAGCCGTAACTATCTCTCTCGGGAACTACTGCGTAAGCGGGTAACGGCAAAAATTATCGATCGGGCAGCGCTGCTCCAGGATCTGAGTGAGGTTTACGTCACTACCGATCGAGACAGGGAGATGACGATGGAGTTGGAAGTGATGATTGCCCATATGTTGAACCCGAATACCCGGGCTGGCTATGCTGTAGCCGTTACCGGACCGTCCGGAGCCGGGAAAAGTACTCTGGTCAACCAGAGGCTCGATGCGACGACCGAGTTCGAGACATTCGATGATGGGTATGGCAACGATGTGGAATTTTGTCTCCGTGTGCAGACACCCTCGTCTTGCACAGCCCTCACCCTCGGTACAGCGATCCTTACCGCCTCCGGGTATCCCCTACAGAAGATGAGAGACGAAGACGAGGTCTGGAGGACAGTGCGGAATAGGCTGCAGCGGAAGATGCACAAAGTCATCTTTCTCGATGAATTCCAGCACGTCCTGAAGGGGTCACAGGCGAAGGGAGCTGCCCATCTAACCAACCAGATCAAGTTGCTTATGCAGGATCCCGACTGGCCTGTATGGCTAATTATCGCTGGTATTCCGGACATCATGGAGTTCGTCAATCGCGACGTCTGGCAACAGGCGGATCGCCGGATCGGCGAAATCTCTATTGATGGGCTCACCGATACAGAGGGCGATATCGAGCAGACTCGAGAGATGATCAAGGTGTTTGCCGAGACCTGCAAGCTCAAACTTGCGCTCCCCCTGCTCGATGATTTCATTCGCCAGTTAATGCATGGCGCTTTGTGGCGCTTCGGTATCTCTATCCAACTCACCAAACGGTCGATTGAATCGGCCCTTTGGGACGAGAAGGGAAATTCATCGCTCAGCCATGCCCATTTCGTCGATGGTTACCGCCGCCTCTCGCGATGCACCAGGGTCAGCAACGTCTTTATGTCTCCCGACTGGCGGCGTATTCAGCGTGAAATAGGAAGGAATGGCAAACTCACGTCTAGTTTCAAACTTCTCGACCGGGAGCTCGAAAGGCTGTGAGCGGCTTGTTGCGCGTCCCCTTTTTCGACGATGAGACGTTGCTCAGCTATTTGGCACGGATGGGGCGTGCCAACGGCCGCAACAGTCTCCGAGGCTTTCTCAACGACATCGGATTTGAGCCGCTAAGCATTTATCGTGGAAACGAGGCCGAGGTTGCGCGGCTTGCCGAACTCTTCGGGGTGCACCATGGCCGAATGCTAGATGCACGGATTGTCGCAAACAGCGACAACACGGTGGGTTTTGCGGGCGGGAGGTTCAACAGGTTTGGTCTCTGGCGAACGAGATTTCGGGTTTGCTCCGAATGTTTGGCGGAGGATGAAATGAATCCGTCCAGAATGCCAGGTACCCGCCGATACGCTCGTGCGATTTGGATGCTTTCGAGCGTGAAAACTTGCGTCAAGCACGGGCGAGCGCTTGTCGCGCTCCATGGAAGCAATTCAATGTGTCCCGACTTTCTTCGGACACTCGATGGAGCTAGCGAGTTCCTCTCGACAGCCTTGGCACCAACGTCTGAGCTGGAACCAACTGGCTTTGAGAAATTTGTATCCGAACGTTTGGGAGGAAAGCGGGAGCATGGCACTATCCTTAATGCGGCCTCCATCTCGACTGCAATCGACATGTGCCAGTTGCTTGGAATGGCGCATAGATTTGGAAGGACGTTCCGCTTTCGCAAGACACCCGAAAATGACCTCCGCGCAGCATACGATTGCGGGTACCGTGCACTACTTGGAGAAACTAAGGGAGTTAATTCAGTCTTGGACGCAATTATTGCGACCACGACGAAGAGCAATAAGCGCGCGGGGAATGTTCTCTACGGCAGGCTTTACCGGGCGCTGCGCAAACAGGAAAGCAGCCACGAATATGATTCCATCAGGGATATGATCCGGCAACACGCCATCGACAGAATGCATGTACTCGACAATTCAGAATTCTTTGGATCAGTTGCGGATACCGAGTGGACCAGCATCAGAACGGTGGCTGTTAAAGCCGGACTTGCGGATGAGACAGTTCGTACCTTCCTGTCATCACAGAATCTAATCCAAGGCGATGCGTCGGCCGGTGAACAGATCTTCGTCGGTGCGGAGGTGGCGCGGATGGCAGTTGAAACTCTCAGCGATTCCATCGAGCTTCCTGAAGCGAGCAGGACTCTTGGCTGGAGTATCTTTGAGTGCCGCCGTCTCGTAACAGAGGGCATCATTGTGCCAATTGTTTCGCGTGCCAAGAAGGGCGTTGGCACCCGCACACGATACTCCCGAGCCGCAATCATCCAGTTGAAAGCCGAGTTGATTGCACCGGGCGGCGAGCAGATTCCCGATCTCATCTCGTTGCGAAGCGCGCTCCGCCATTTCCAGGACTCTTCTGGCAAGGTGCTCCGCACGGTCTTTGGTCAGAAACTATCACGTCTGGCGTATGCGGAACGCGGGTCGCTGCTCGACGGACTAAAGGTAGACCTCTTGGAGCTCAAATCGGTACTGGAACCAGTTCACGGACTCGATGCGAATGCCGTCTGCAAGCGACTGTCGATCTCTCGCCGGAGTTTGCCTTGGTTGGTGGCCAACGGCGTACTCAGAAGCATGAGCAACACGGGCTATGCGATTACCCTCGAATCGATTGAGCGCTTTGAACGAGACTATGTCACCGGAATCGGGCTGGCCAACCAAGGTACATTGCATCCAGCGACCATTGGCGCGCGAACGCGGCATCGAAACATCGTACCTGCATTCCCGCCAGAAGATGTTTGTAGTCTAGTCTTCCATCGAACGGATGCGCCCTACTTGCTGGCTGACGATCAGGTCGTCGTAAAAGGACGTGCGCGCAAGGGCAAGAGCTCGAAATCCCGGAGGCAGCGTTCACCCAGGTAAGAAGTGATGATCCTGCAATAGCGCCTGCTCTTGGCGATAAGAAGCCGAGCCCCTTGATGCGTACGGTGGCGGCCCATACCAATTTCCGCCTACTGACCTAAAAGCTCAGGCGTGGCCATGCTGCCGCAAGGTATGGGAGAAGTGGAGCCGTCAGCAATTGCTACAGGTCAACTATCTCGGCGACGGTCGTTCGAGGTGCAAGTGGCGGCGCGGATCTTGCGTCCGCACTCTGGCTAGGAAAGCGGCCAATAATCAGGACATAATACCCAATTAATTTTTTCTTACTTACGGTTATATATGGAGAAATCATGATCTCCAATATGGCCAAAGAAGCGGCCAAGAAGTTGGTCAAACATGACGGCGCGCGATGACGGCGAAAGCATTGGTCTTTTCGAACCCCTTCTCGTTTCCGAAGGGGCAAAGTCCCGCGCCAAGTTGAACGATCTCGCGCTTTCGTTGGCCGAGAAATCAGCGGCATTCTCATCGTCTCTACCCCCGGCGATCGCTGCTTCCCTCGCCAATCTCGTCAGGGCTGTGAACTGCTACTACAGCAACCTGATCGAAAGTCACAACACGCACCTGATCGATATCGAGCGGGCAATGCATGATGACTATAGCGATGGCGCAAGGAAGCGCGATCTCCAACTGGAGGCGCGCGCGCACATCGCTGTTCAGAAATGGATCGACGATGACGTGATTGATGCCGCACCTTTTTCTACAGAGGTAATTTGCGAAATTCACAGGCGGTTCTGCGAGCTCCTTCCACCAGAACTCCTTCTGGTGGAGACCAGCAAAGGCGATGAGAAAGTAACGGTAGAGCCAGGCGCTATCAGGACGAGAGACGTTAAGGTCGGTCGGCACGTGGCAGTCAGCCCTGGATCAGTGCCACGGTTTCTCGCCCGTATGGAGCAGGGCTACAAGTCGGTTGGTAGGATCGATAGGATTCTCATTGCCGCCTACGGCCATCATCGCCTCCTTTGGGTCCACCCTTTCCTGGACGGCAACGGCCATGTCGCAAGACTTGTGTCCTATGCAGCGCTAAGGTCCACTATCGATATGAGAGGCCTGTGGTCGGTGGCGCGTGGCCTCGCGCAGCGAGAAAAGGAATATATGTCGCGCCTTCAGTCATGCGACGAGCCGCGTCATAGGAACCTCGACGGAGCAGGAACACTCAGCGAAGACGCGCTCGCCAGCTTCGCGGAATTCTTTCTGGAAACCTGCATCGACTAGGTGGATTTCATGAGCAGTCTGATGCAACCGGACAAACTGCGAGACCAGGTGCTGACATGGGCTAGGGAGGAGATGCGCGCGGGGACACTCCCACCAAGGTCTGAAGCGGTGCTGACAGCCATTCTTTATCGAGGAGAGCTGGAGCGTGCCGACGTCGTGACCTTGACGGGAGCAAGCGACAGGTCAGCCCGGCGATTGACAGCAACCCTGATCAAATCCGGGGTCGTCCAGTCTGAAACGTCCCGTACTCCTCTCCGGCTGGCGTTTCCGCTCGCGCTAGCGGTGAGACTCCTACCCGGACTTCTCCCAGAAGACTGATTGCGAAGCTTTCTGAATTAGGTAGGAAATGCACAAGGTTTGGCGATCGTGAATTCTCTCATAGCCGATCTTCGGATGATAATTTTTACGGTCGGCATCTTGTGGCATTCGCTACCTAATTCCGCACTTTTCGCGATCCTGTCTCATTTCTCGATACCAGATTCTACTTACATGTCTCGTTAGCTAACGCGCTGTGAGAGCGGTTGAATGCAGATTAAGAAATCTTGGCATCTAAAATTACCTTTTTTTGTTAGTGTAAAAGAACGTCCATGCCATCTCGGTGAGCCTCAGATGGCTATCCGGAACAATCCACCGGCGAGCCAGTCGCTGTAGTATCGGAAGCGGTTCGGCACGCTCTCGTCGTCACAACGAAGATGAAGTTCGATGTTGTTGTATTAAGCCTTGCTGTCTGCCGATAACGACATACCCTTGAACGACTGCGGACGTTCGCGCATGGAGCGGGTCTGACTGTAGAAAGTTGCCGTTCGGCAAAATCGGTTGTTTGGACCATCTTCAAAACTCCCATCTAAAACGAGAGTGTTCCAAGTGTGCGTCGGCGGCAAGTGGGATAGGTGCGTCTCACAGCCCAATAGCGCTTGATTCTCCCTAAGACGTGCCGGAGAGTTCGATGACGGATTCGCGTAAGCCCACGGTGAGGGCCGTCTTGCGAGGTTGATGCGAACATCGGAAGTCCTAGTGCAAACACTAGGAGTAGTCCTATGACCAAGCATCCGATTGAAGTTATCATGTCTGTCGAGCGCCGTCGGCGCTGGTCTCGCGAGGACAAAGAGCGACTGGTTGCAGCCTGCCTTGAGCCTGGTGCGGTTCTTTCCGAGATTGCCCGTGCGGCCGGCATCCACGTGAGCCAACTCTTTCGGTGGCGCAAGGAACTCTGCCGGATCGAGGAGCCGTCGACGCAGGTGTCGAGCGCCTTGGTGCCCGTAATCGTTTCGGAGGCCGCGCCGGCAGCCCAGCCCGCTGCCTCAGAAGCGCCGGCCTCATCGCATCCCCGCCGGAAGCGCAGCGATGTGACGATTGATCTGGGCCGCGGTCGTCGTGTCCGTGTGGACAGCGACATCGACACGGAGGCACTTGGCCGCATTCTCGATTGTGTGCTGGGTCGGCGATGATCCCGGTTCCTGCTGGTGTGAAGGTCTGGCTGGCGACCGGCCATACGGACATGCGCAAGGGCTTTCCCGGTCTGTCGCTGATGGTGCAAGAGACACTGAAGCGCGATCCGATGTGTGGGCACCTGTTCGTGTTCCGCGGGCGTGGCGGCGGCCTGATCAAGGTCATCTGGCATGATGGTCAGGGAGCCTGCCTGTTCACGAAGAAGTTGGAACGTGGACGCTTCATATGGCCGTCGGCGGCCGATGGGACGGTCGTGATTACGCCTGGGCAGCTCGGTTATTTGCTGGAAGGTATCGACTGGCGGATGCCGCAAAAGACCTGGCGACCAACCTCGGTTGGATGAGCAAAAACACTGGAATAGCGGGGGCGAATATGATTCCATCTGGCCATGAACAGCCCTGTCGACCAGCTTCCAGATGACCTTGCCAGTGCGCTCGCGCTGCTGGCGGAAGAGCGAGCGCTGCGTGTTGCTGCCGAGGTGGAAGCGGCGACAGCCAAGGCGGAAGCTGCCAGCGCAAAAGCGCTCGTATCACATTCCGAGGCGCTGATCGCGCGGCTGAAGCTGGAGATCGAGAAGGTCCGCCGAGAGCTTTACGGCAGCCGCTCTGAGCGCACGGCGCGGCTTCTCGAACAGATGGAACTGCAACTCGAAGAACTCGAAGCTGATGCCGGCGAAGACGAACTCGCGGCAGAGATGGTTGCCAAAAGCTCGACCGTCAGGGCCTTCGAGCGCAAGCGTCCGTCACGCAAGCCCTTTCCTGAACAGCTGCCGCGCGAGCGCGTCGTTATTGCCGCCCCATCCAGTTGCCCATGCTGTGGATCGGCCAAGCTGTCGAAGCTCGGCGAGGATATCACCGAGACCCTGGAGGTCATCCCGCGTCAGTGGAAGGTTATCCAGACGGTGCGGGAGAAGTTCACCTGCCGCGAGTGCGAGAAGATCACGCAGCCGCCAGCACCCTTCCATGTGACACCCCGCGGCTTTGCCGGCCCGAACCTTCTGGCGATGATCCTGTTCGAGAAGTACGCCCAGCATCAGCCGCTCAATCGCCAGAGCGAGCGCTATGCCCGAGAGGGGATCGATCTCAGCCTGTCAACGCTTGCCGATCAGGTCGGCGCGTGTGCTGCAGCCCTGAAGCCAATCCATTCGTTGATCGAGGCCCATGTCCTAGCGGCCGAGCGGCTGCATGGCGACGACACGACCGTGCCGATCCTGGCGAAGGGAAAGACCGATACCGGCCGCATCTGGACCTACGTTCGGGACGATCGGCCGTTCGCCGGACAGTCACCGCCCGCCGCCCTCTACTATTCCTCTCGGGATCGGCGGCAGGAGCATCCAGAGCGACATCTGAAGACCTTCACCGGCATTCTGCAGGCGGATGCCTATGGCGGCTATAACCCGCTGTTCAAGGCAGATCGCGATCCCGCGCCTCTGCGCCAAGCACTCTGCTGGGCACATTCGCGCCGCAAGTTCTTCGTGCTGGCCGACATTGCCACGAACGCCAAACGTGGCAGCAAAGCCGCACCGATCTCACCAATGGCATTGGAGGCCGTCAAACGGATCGATGCCCTGTTCGATATCGAACGGGAGATCAACGGTCTTAGCCCCGAGCAGCGCCAGGAGCGCCGCCGCAAAGACAGCCAGCCGCTCGTCGAGGAACTGCATGACTGGCTCCAAACCGAGCGGGCAAAGCTGTCGCGCAGTTCTCCTGTCTCTGAGCCGATCGACTACATGTTGAAGCGCTGGAACGGCTTCACGGCCTTCCTCGAAGACGGCCGGATTTGCCTGACGAATAATGCCGCCGAACGCGCGCTCAGAGGCTTTGCTCTCGGAAGAAAGTCATGGCTCTTCGCTGGATCGGATCGTGGTGCTGATCGTGCCGCCTTCATGGCCACGCTGATCATGACCGCCAAGCTTAATGACATCGACCCACAGGCTTGGCTCGCCGGCGTTCTCGCCAACATTGCCGACACGCCGATCAGCAGGCTGGAGCAATTGCTGCCGTGGAACTGGAAACCGACGCAAACAGCAGCCGTTGCGGCATAGGATCAACGATGGATCGCAAAGCCAACCGAGCTATCATTCGGAAAATATTGCTCACCGAGTGGGACCCCATCGGGGTGTCGGACATTCCTGAAGCGCGAGACGAATATGATGCCTATGCCGATACCGTCTTTGGCATGCTGGCCAACCAAACCGCCTCAGTTGAGGCCATCGCCCAGTATCTCTTCAAGATCGCGACCGAGCACATGGGGCTCTCGTACCCAGAACTTACAGAGCGCTGCGATAAGGCGGCAAGAGCCGTCGCGGCATTTCAGTCAGACCGCTGAACCTACACAGCATCAGCGCCAGGTGCGGCAATCACCGGATGCTTACGGATTCGCTCGCGCAAAAAAACATACAATATCAATGCCTTAGGGTTTTGGGACATCTCAGTGTGAATTTCGGGACATATTTGAATAAATTCCTACCTCTAACTCATTGATATTATTGAATCCTTTGGGTCATCTTTTTTGAATTTCTACACGGATTGGCGCCTTCTCCGCGGAATGAGAAGACGCCAATCCGCTTGGCCGCTACACAACCCACCGCAACGAAATCGCCGGTAGATCCTCGGACGCCGCCTGCCTCACCGGCAAGTTTCTATTCGCTTCAATGCGGCGGTAATGCCGGAGAGAGAGTAGGAATAGCTCGTCTCGGTGCCTCGCTTCGAGGTTGCCTGCAGCTGTAGCTGCGCACCGCCTTTCATGGCGTTGACCATGGTCGGCTCCTGCGATTCGTTCCTTACCCAGCCGTGCCGGTCTTTCGTAAACATCGGGAATGTCTTGTCGCCAACCGTCGCCGTCATCGGCTCGCCGTCTTTCAGGTCATAGCCCATCGCGGCTTCCGGAACCAGTTTGTCACCGGGAGACAGGCGCGAGACGATGAAGAAATTGTCGCCGTGGTCGACACCGGCGGGCTGCTGCGCAACCGGCCTCGATAAGACATAGCAACTGACACTATCGCCGGTCTTATAAGAATATGCACCCCAGTGATCGAATTGATCGATACGGACGGGCACTTCCGCATGCGCGATACCGGCGCTGAATGCGACGAAGACCAGAGCGGGGGCGAAATTTCTTGCAAACATGGTTTCCTGCCATTTCTTGTTTCAAGGACATTGAAAGCGAGAGATGCACTCACACGCGCGGCAGTTTCGGTGCGGTGCGTTATCCGATTGTTAATGTCTTTGTTAAAATTTGTTCATGTTAGGAAACACGCAAGAAACCATATGTGGGAAGAACACAACCTCGTCGACATTGACGATCAGTTCACAGTTTGCGCTGTTCCATCCGCTGCATCCATGCACATATAGCCGCCTGAACCTACGGCTTTTGCAAGCCATGCTATAAGACGCAAGCAAGCGGCACCTTTGACGCGCCGGTTTCTGCATGGACATGCGTGATGCAAAAACAGGCCGTGCTAACCGGATATAATAGGATTGTACCATGAAGAAGATCGGTTTCCTTTCATTCGGCCACTGGACGCCCTCGCCCCAGTCGCAAACGCGGTCGGCAGCCGACACGCTGCTGCAATCGATCGATCTGGCGGTCGCGGCCGAGCAATTGGGCGCGGATGGCGCCTATTTTCGCGTGCATCATTTCGCACGTCAGCTCGCATCGCCCTTCCCGCTGCTGGCAGCTGTCGGCGCAAAGACCAGCCGCATCGAAACCGGCACCGCCGTCATCGACATGCGCTATGAAAATCCATTCTACATGGCCGAGGATGCGGGCGCTGCCGATCTTATCGCCGGCGGCAGGCTGCAGCTCGGCATCAGCCGCGGCTCACCGGAACAGGTGATCGACGGATGGCGCCATTTCGGCTATGCACCGATGGAAGACGAGAGCGATGCCGATATGGGGCGCAGGCATGCCGAAGTGCTGCTCGATCTCTTGCGCGGTGAGGGATTTGCACAACCCAATCCGCGGCCGATGTTCCCCAATCCTCCCGGTCTCCTACGTCTAGAGCCGCATTCCGAAGGCTTGCGTGACCGGATCTGGTGGGGTGCGTCCTCCAATGCCACGGCCGTATGGGCGGCAAAGCTCGGCATGAACCTGCAAAGCTCGACCCTCAAGGACGACGAGACCGGCCAGCCCTTCCACGTCCAGCAGGCCGATCAGATCAGGCTCTATCGCGAGGCCTGGAAAGAAGCCGGACACAAGCGCGAGCCGCGGGTTTCGGTCAGCCGCAGCATCTTCGCGTTGGTCAACGATCTCGACCGCGCCTATTTCGGCCAGAGCGGCAAGGATGCCGACAAGATCGGCTTCATCGATGAAAAGACGCGCGCCATTTTCGGCCGCAGCTATGCCGCGGAACCGGATGTGCTGATCGAGGAGCTGGCAAAGGACGAAGCCATCGCCGCGGCCGACACCCTGCTGCTGACGGTGCCAAACCAGCTTGGAGTCGACTATAACGCCCATGTCATCGAGAGCATCCTGACGCATGTCGCACCGGCACTGGGTTGGCGCTAGGACGGTCCTGAAACAGGAAGAGACAAAACTGACCACCCGCGAAGCTGACCTCCGCGGGCGGTCGTTTCAGATTTATCCGCTGCGGGGCACAAGCTTGGCAGATCAAGCCAAGGTGTTGTGACGCCGCAGCCTATGGAGTGCTGCCAATACCAGCAGCCCCATGAGGGTGGAGAAAGCCACAAGCGGCCATGCGCTATCGCCATCCAACCCGGTGACCGTCAGCGTCCCGACGACACTCACGATCAGGCTCTGAATGCAGAAATAAAACGCCACCGCAGATCCGGCGATATCGCCGAACTCAGCCAGGGCTCCATTCGCCGTGACCGATCCTGCAAAGACGATGCCGACCGCCATGATCCACATCGGCAGCACGAAGCTCGCGAAGGACGGCACCCCGTAGAGCTGACCGAGAACAAGAGCTGCCGCACCGACGAGAAGCAATCCCATGCCCCGCGCAACGCAGCCCGCCACACCCCATCTTTCGACAAACCATCCGGCAAAGCGTGCCGTAGCGATCATCACGACAGCAACCGTTGCAAAGGCGATGCTGAAGCCGAGCTCGGAATAGCCAGCTCTGCCGATCAGCACGCGGGGAGCGGTCGAGAAGAACACGAAGAACGTCCCCATTCCCGCACTGAAGGCGAGCGTATAGGTCCAGAACGATCGGCTTCTGAAGATCGGCCAAATCGACCGGCGCGGCCCGATCGAGCCTTGAGGTCTCGTTTCATGCCATTTCGCCATGGCGTGAAAGGTCGCGGCCAATGCCAGAAGCGAAAGCAATATAAAGATGGCACGCCACCCGAACTGGTCGGCAATCATCGCTCCGGCAATCGGACCGAGCGCCGGCACGAAGGAAAGTATCGAACCAAACGTGGCGTAGATAATGGCCTGCTCCGGACGGTTGCCGTAGACATCCCGCACGGTCGCGAAGGTCGCGACCAAGGCTGCCGATGCGCCGATGGCCTGCAGCAGGCGGCATAGCACGAAGACAGGTGCACCCCATGACAGGGCCGCTCCGAGAGAGGCAACGGCAAACAGAACGGCACCGGAAAGCAGGACCGGGCGACGGCCGATGCGATCCGAAAGAGGGCCGAACACGACCTGTCCGAGACCCAGCATGATCATATAGAGGCTCAATGTCAGCTGGACTACCGCAGGCGTGGTGTTGAGAATGCCGGGCATCGACGGCACGACAGGAAGGTAGATATCCATGGCCAGCGAGGCGAGGATATCAAAAGGCGCCATCAGCAGCAGTGCCGCCGGCAGCGAGTAAGCCCAGGACGGGCGTATGTCAGACATGAGAAAATTCCGCTCGAAAGAGAGATCGGGCGGCGCCTGCCACTGGCATCAAAGGGAATGAGTTCGACAGCACGCCGCAACAACAAAAAGCTGTTGCGGCTTATCTATCTGCTGACTTGGAATTCCCCATGCCGATGGCCTCGTGGCGATATACGTGATGACCACCTGCCTGTAGCAGATGACATCGGACCGGGCAATGATGTTGCAACGGGCGTGGTCGCAACCCTCACCTGCAATGCGGTCAACTGCGCATCGAAAATGACGTGAAAATCTAATGAATTTTTAACCATAACTATGCCCTAACTACTTGTAATTTCTTTCTTGGAGCAGATTATGGTGCGCGCATCGAAAATGGACGAGCTAGATGATAGGCTCGACTTTGTTGGACTGGGACAGGATGCCAGGCAGGCTCTTTCGGAGCTGCAGCCGACTATCGAATCCGCCGTCAAAGGCTCTCTCGATACCTTTTACGAGAAGATCACCAAACATCCGGCGATGTCGAAATTCTTTTCGTCGCAGCAGCATGTGCACCACGCCAAATCCAAGCAGCAGGACCATTGGAAGACGATCGCGTCAGGCAAATACGGACCCGATTATGTCGAAGCGGTCTCGGCGGTCGGCAGGACCCATGCCCGTCTCGGCCTCGAGCCGCGCTGGTACATTGGCGGCTACGCCTTGATCCTCGAAGGGATGGTGCGTTCGATCGTTGCGCAGCAGCTCAATGGTTTCATGCTGCGCAAGCACGAACAAGCCCTGTCTCGGCGGTTGTCGGCGATCGTCAAGGCCGCCCTCGTTGACATGGATTACGGCATTTCGGTTTACCTGCAGGTGCTCGCCGATGAGCGCGACCGCGCAGAATCCGAGCGGGCTGCAGCACAGCGCGAGCAGGAACGCGCGCTTAACGCACTCGGCGTAGCGCTGAACGGACTTGCGAACGGCGACCTGACGGCTGATATCACAGAAGCCCTTTCGGCCGAATTCGAGGTCCTGAAGAGCAACTACAACGAGTCGCTCGCATCCCTCGGCACTGCAATGCAGCGCATCGAAGATTCGGTGACACGCGTTCGCGACGAAGCCGGTTCAATCTCGTCTGCCGCTGACAACATGGCAAGGCGCACGGAACAACAAGCCTCTGCGCTCGAGGAAAGTGCCGCTGCGATCGACCAGATCACCACGATTTCCGAACAGACCGCCGAGCGGACGCGCGAGGTTCAGGCAATCGTCAAGGAATCCGCCTCGGAGGCGGAACGCTCGCGCGAGGTCGTGCAGCAGGCCGTGTCAGCCATGGGCGATATCGAAACCTCGTCGCGCAAGATGACCGATATCATCTCCGTCATCGATGACATCGCCTTCCAGACGAACCTTCTGGCGTTGAACGCCGGCGTCGAGGCGGCGAGAGCGGGCGAACAGGGCAAGGGCTTCGCCGTCGTCGCGCAGGAAGTCCGCGAATTGGCGCAGCGTTCGGCGACCGCCGCAAAGGAAATCAAGGATCTGATCGACAGGTCATCCAACGATGTGCGTCGCGGCGTCGAACTGGTCAACAGAACCGGCGAGGCGCTGGCGCTCATCGGCAATCAGGTGGCTTCCATCGACCGGAATGTCGGCGCCATCGCCCGCTCGACGCAGGAACAAGCCGTCGGCATCAGCGAGATCAATTCCGCCGTCCGCAACATGGATCAGATGACGCAGCAGAATGTCGCGCTGATGGAGGAGACGAATGCCTCGACGCGGCACCTCGCCGATATCAGCAACGAACTCGCCGGTCTGGTCGGACGCTTCAAGACGGTGCGTTCGGGAACGCGGACAGGCGCTGTCAGGCTGAAACTCGCAAGCTGAAGCGGTCGATGACGTCGTTAGCACTTTCAATGAGATGGCTCCGGACAATAGTTCGGGGCCGTTTTGCCGCGCATTTAGCTCGGCATCTCCTCAATTTCCGCCAACAGCCATTGGCGAAACACCTTCATCGACGCCGTTTCCGCTCGCGATTTCAAGCGCGTCAGCCAGTAGCTGCCGGTCATCGCCGTGATCTGGAACGGCTGCATGATCCTGCCGGCCTCGATGTCATGGGAAAACATCGCGACGGGCACGAGCGCGACGCCAACGCCTCGCGCAGCCGCCTCCACGAGCGTCAACGACGAATCGAACATCCAACCGCGAAGATGCGGCGGCGGCAGACCCGCCACCCTGAACCAGAGCGACCATTCGTCCACCCGATAGGATCGTAACAGCTCGACATCGGTGAGATCGGCAGGCGTATGCAATCGCGCGCCGATATCGGGCGTGCAAACCGGGGAGAGCGGCGCATCCATGAGATGGATCGCTTCTGTTCCATGCCAGGCGCCGTCACCGAAACGCAGGAAGAAATCCAACCCGTCGAGCACCATATCGGCGCGATTGTTGTTAGTCTTTAGGCGCAGATCGACGTGCGGGTGCTGCGCCTTGAAGCTCGCGAGGCGCGGCAAAAGCCAGCCGATCGCGAAAGTCCCGACGACGCCGATCGTCAGGATTTCGTCAAAATTTCCTTCCTCCAGCTGGCTGAGTGTGGCGCTCATGCGGCGAAAGGCATCGGTCAGCACCGGCAACAGCGCGTGCCCCTCATCGGTCAGCGCCAGGCCGCGCGGCAGGCGCTTGAAAAGGGTTACACCCAGCACGTCTTCCAGCGCCTTGACCTGATGGCTGATCGCCGTCTGCGTAACCCGGAGTTCGAGGCCAGCCCGCGTAAAACTGCAATGCCGCGCCGAGGCCTCGAAAACGCGCAGCGCGTTCAGCGGCAGCTGGGAAATATCCATTTGTGTCCTAGGACCAAGTTTTTCTCATGTCTAAGCCCAGAATTGATCGTTTGTCTAGGGCAGAAAGCAGAGCCATAGTCTGCCTCGCAAGGTGATTTGCAGGGTCCCAATGACGTCCACGAGACCCGAGACGCACCGAGTTGCTCAACATCAATCGAAGTGGAAACGTGATGACGATCTTATTGTCGCGCCGGCAAAGCCTTGCCGGCAGCTTGCTTGCGCTGCCTGTTCTGGCAGAACTTAGCGCGGTTGGACGTGCTGCAGACGCTAATACGGGCGAGACGCAGCTCGCTGCGCTCGAAAGCAGGCATCCAGGCCGCATCTGCGTCAGCATTCTCGACATGGGGAGCGGCAAGCGCATCGAGCATCGCGCCGGCGAGCGCATCCTGATGTGCAGCACCTTCAAGGCGCTGGCCGCAGCTCTTGTGCTTGCCCGGGTCGACAAGGGCGATGAGAAGCTCGACCGGCGCATTCACTATAAGAAGGGCGATCTCATCGACTATTCTCCGGCGACCGAACCCAATGCCGGAGACAATGGCATGACGGTTGGCGAACTTTGTGCGGCCGCCGTGACGCTCAGCGACAATACCGCGGCCAATCTCTTGCTCGCGAGCTTTGGCGGCCCGAAGGCGGTGACGGCTTTCTGTCGTAGCCTCGGCGACGATCTCACGCGCCTTGACCGCACAGAACCTACATTGAACTACCACGACACTCCGGACGATCAACGCGATACGACGACGGCTTCGGCCATGCTGGAAAATCTGCGGCGGCTTCTGTTTACCGATGTACTGACAGCCGCCTCGCGATCGCAATTGGCCGCCTGGCTGATCACCAACAAGACGGGTGATGCGCGCTTGCGCGCCGGCCTTCCGAAGGACTGGCTGGTTGGCGACAAGACGGGGACAAACGGCAACAAAGCCGGCAATGCCAATGATATCGCGGTGCTGTGGCCAGCAAGCCGTGCGCCCATCATCGTGACAGCCTATTGCGAGATACCGGAAATCACAGCCGACGAGCGCAACGCCGTCATTGCGGAGATCGGCCGGATCGTTGCGGCGATCTGAGATCATACGCACCGGATAACAGCCGTCGCCAATCATCGCTTCCTTTTCGGCCATGCGATCCTGCACGGTCAATCATCACAATGAGGATATCATCTTGAATATACGTGCCAATTCCTTGCAGAAGTTCGGTATCGTCGCAGGCTGCCTTTTCTATGGGATCGGTGCCCACGCCGCCGAAGTCGATGACCGGGAGCAGCTGGAGCGAGCTGTCAACGAGATCATTCGTCCGCTCATGAAGAATAACGACGTGCCGGGCATGGCGATCGCGATTACCGTCAAGGGCAAGCGCTACATCTTCAACTATGGCGTCGCCTCGAAGGAGAGCGGCCAGAAGGTGACGAACGACACGATCTTCGAGCTCGGCTCCATCAGCAAGACCTTTACAGCAGCCCTTGGCTCCTACGCCCAGATCAGCGGAAAGCTCTCCTTCTCCGACAAGGCGACGAAATATATGCCGGAGCTTGCGGGTACCAGTTTCGACAGGATCAGCCTCCTCGATCTCGCCACATATTCGGCCGGCGGTCTGCCTCTGCAGTTTCCCAATGGGGTAACGGATCAGGGCAAGATGGTTGCCTATTATCGCAACTGGCATCCTTCCTTCGCGCCCGGCACCTATAGGCAATATTCCAATCCCAGCATCGGCCTGTTCGGTTACCTAGCGGCGCAGGCGATGGGCGAGCCGTTTGACACGCTGATGCAGGACAAAATTCTTTCCGGTCTCAACCTCAACCACACTTATGTCCGCGTTCCACAGGCGGAGATGGGCAACTATGCCTATGGCTATTCGAAGCAGGGCAAGCCGATCCGCGTCAATGGTGGCGTTTTCGACACGCAGGCCTATGGCATCAAGACTACGAGCTCCGACATGCTTGCCTTTCTCGAAGCCAATATGGGCGAGGCAAAGCTCGACGGCAGACTTCAGCAGGCGATCGATGCGACGCATGTCGGCTATTATAGGGTCGACAACACGACGCAAGCCCTCGGTTGGGAGATCTACGCCTATCCGACGACGCTTGCCCGGCTGCTTGCCGGTAACTCGTCCGACATGGCACGTGAGCCGCATAAGATCACCCGCCTCGATCCACCGCAGCAGGCGCGCAAGGATGTCCTTCTGAACAAGACGGGTTCGACGAACGGCTTCGGCGCCTATGCGGCCTTCATACCCGCGCGGCAGGTCGGCATCGTCCTGCTGGCAAACAGGAATTTTCCGATCCCTGCGCGCGTTTCGTCGGTCTACAAGATTCTGACCGCCGTCGAAAACCTGCCCGGATTGAGCGAGGCAAAATAGAGACCGGGCTCGAAGGTTTGGTCCGCTCCAACAAATGGCCGACTCCAGCAAAAGCTGACGGGTCGGCCAGTATCATTGCACGCAGCACCAATCGCCAAGCTCTGACATATGTGACGATATGCCATGTCGTACATGTATGAAGCAGGCTGTTTCAAATGCATTCTGGCTGTCTGGTAGCGACGTATTTGACGTATTTAGAGCGTCAAGTTCGGTTCATGAAGAGGTCGCCACCGCCGGATACGGGCATCAGGCAGTGGCAAGTTCACCTGCTTCCTGCCAATTGCGCAACAAGGCAAACAGCTCCGCGCGATCCTTTACATCGAGTTGCGGCACGCCTGGAACGCGAACGGGGCCGACCTTCAGGCCGGAATAGGTGACGGCCTCCTTGACGACGGTGACGTTTGTTCCGTTGCGGAACTTGGTGCGCATGCGTTCGAAGGGCTCGAGCTCGTTGACGATGGCGCGGGCAGCGGCAAAATCACCCTTCTCCAAAGCTGCATGCACAGCAAGCGACAGCTTCGGAGCAACATTGACGAGGCCCGACGTGAAGCCCCTCGCGCCGGCGGCGGCGAATGTGGGGGCCCAGCTCTCAGCGAGACCGCAGACGAACAGCGCGCCGTTCGGATCGGAAGCTGCGATCGCCCTTGAAAGCAGCATCAGATCCGTCGTCGCAAACTTGATGCCGGCAATGTTGCCGTGGCCGGCCAGACGGACCATGTCGTCGACGCTGAAGCCTTCGGCACGGACATAGGCAACGAGCGGGAGCGGCGAAGCCTCCGCCAGATCGCGAAAATAGTCGATCTGCGAGCCGGGTGCGGCGAACGGATCCACCGGTTGATGCGACATGACGGCGGAGGCGCCGATCGAGGCTGCATCCTTCGCCATCTGGATCGCCTCGCGCAATGAACGGCCGATCGCCGCCGTCACCGGCGCCTTGCCTTCGACACCCTTGATCGCAGCTTCGTGGACGCGGCGGATTTCTCCCGGCGTCAGCGCATAGAATTCGCCCGTATTGCCCGCTGCTACGATGTTATGAATCCCGGCAGCCGCTACCCGCTGATAGACCTGAGCGGTGACGCGTGGTTCCACTTCGCCACTTCCATCATAGGCCGTGACCGGAACACCCGAGACGCCGGTCAGCACCTGCCGCATGGTTTCAATGCTCATCTTCCTACCCTTACCCTTTATCATCCATCGAGACGCAAACGAGGAGACGTAAAGAAGACATCACCTCGCCTTCGCCTCATCCAATTCTCTATACGCCCTGGAACATGCGGGCGCGTGCATTCAAGATATGTCGCTTCATGGCGTCGTGAGCCTCGGTTTCCTGCCGCGCGAAAATCGCCTGTACGATGACGGCATGCTCATCCTGAACACTGCGGATCTGCTCTGGCGTCCGCTTGAGGCTGAGGCTGCGGGTCACGGAATGACCGATGGCGAAGTGCGGCCGGAACAATTCGCGGACGGTGATATGGAACTGATTGCCGGTCGCGATCGCAATGGCGTCGTGCAGTTCCTGATCCTCTTCAGCACCAAGGCGGCCTTCGCCGAGACACTGTTCGATCTTTTGAAGCGCCAGTGTGATCCGTTCCCTATCGGCCGTCTGCCAGTTGCGCGCCGCAAGCTCGGCCGCCTCTGCCTCAAGCCCGGCGCGAAATTCGAAAAAGCGTTGGACATCGGCAAGCGATCCCACAGGCACCATTTTCAGGACCGAGGAATCCGGCCTTTGCCTCACATAGGAACCCGACCCCTTGCGCGACACGATCAAACCATCCATGCGCAGCCGCTCCAGAGCGTCGCGCACAACAGGTCGCGACGCGCCGAACATTTCCGCGAGCTTGGCTTCCGCCGGCAGCCGCTCATTCACCGGAAAGGTTCCATCCGCGATCATGGCGACAATCCTCTCGTAGATGATATCGCCGAAGCGCGTCGCGCCCACACCGGAATCGTTGGCGACAGAGAGTTTCATCATCGTCCTTCATGAATGCCGGCCAGCGACAGCCATAGCGCATTTCCTGCGCGACAGGGCTACTAAATCTGTAAAAATCTGTCAACTCTTGTAATTATCTGAGAACGTAATATGGTCTCGACGCTGCGCCAGAGGGGTGCATGGCGACGGGGCGGGAGCCTGTCGCATCGGTCGAGGCAAAACCCGGCCGAAGTCAAAATGGGAGGGATTCGATGCGCGATGAAATATTGTCCCGCGGCGTGAGCAGACGTGCTGTCCTCGGCGGCATGGCAGGAATGGCAGCCCTATCTCTGGCCGGTCGGGTCAACGCCGCCGATGCAGGTGGCGAAGCACCCGCCCTGGCTGCGCTCGTCAAGGATGGCAAGCTGCCGCCGCTGGCCGACCGGCTGCCGAAAAAGCCGATGATAGTCACCCCTTACGAAAAAGTCGGCACTTATGGCGGCACCTTACGACGCGGCCTGCGCGGCTCGTCCGACCACAACGGTATCCTGCGCATGGTGGGCAACCAGAGCCTGGTACGCTGGAACCTTGAGTTCACTCAGGTCCTGCCGAACCTCGCCGAGCGCTGGGACGTCAATGCCGACGCCTCGCAATTCACCTTCTATCTCATCCAAGGTGCACGCTGGTCCGACGGCCAGCCGTTCACGGCAGATGACGTCGTTTTCGCCATAGAGGATTGCGTCAAGAATACCGATCTCTATAGCGCGACGCCGGCTCAGCTCTCCGTCGCCGGCAAGGCAGTCGATGTCACGAAGATTGACGACTATACGGTGAAATTTACCTTTGCCGCTCCGAACGCGCTTTATCTGGAAAATCTCGCAACCCCGCTCGGCCAGCATCCAACGCTGTTTCCGAAGCACTATTGCAGCCAGTTCTTGCCCAAATACAATCCGAACGTCGCAGAGGATGCGAAGAAGGCCGGCGTCAGCAGTTGGCCCGAACTCTTCCGCGCCCGCTGCGGCGACATCGAAATCCCTTCGCGGTGGGGCAATCCGGACAAGCCGACACTCGATCCCTGGGTCGTCAAGGAACCCTATACCGGCGGCGCAACCCGCGTCGTCATGACCCGCAACCCATACTTCTGGCAGGTCGATACATCAGGCAACCAGCTTCCTTATGTCGACGAGATCAATTTCGGCATCTCGCAGGATGTGGAATCGCTGATGCTGAATGTCATCTCCGGCAAGATCGATATTCAGGAGCGCCATATCAGCGTGTTGGCCAACAAGCCGACACTCTCGCAGAACATGAAGAAAGGCGATTATCGCCTTCTAACCCTTATCCCTTCCACATCGCAGCAATGCCAGATTTACTTCAACATTACCCATAAAGATCCGGCCATGCGCAAGATGTTTGCCGACAAATCGGTCCGGCAGGCACTCTCGCTCGGTATCAACCGGCAGGAAATCATCGACATCGTCTACTTCGGCCAAAGCCAGCCCTACCAGGCTGGACCACGGCCAGAGCATCCCTGGTACAACGAGAAATACGCGCGGCAATTCACCGACTACGATCCAGACAAGGCAGGCGCGATGCTCGATCAGGCCGGCTACGGCAAGAAGGATGCAAACGGCTTTCGTCTGAGGCCGGACGGCCAGAAAGTCTTCTTCGCTGTCGACGTCATACCGACCCTCTATCCCGATCTGGTCGATGCCCTCGAACTGGTGAAGGCGCATTGGGCCCAGATCGGCGTCGACATGAAGGTCAACACGATCGAGCGTGCGCTTTACTACACCCGTGGCGACGACAATGCCCATGATGCCCAGGTCTGGCCAGGGCCTGGCGGCCTCGATCCGATGCTTGATCCGCGCGATTTCTTCGCTTTCCACCCGCAGGGTTCGCGCTACGCCATTCCATGGTCGGTCTGGTATACGTCGAACGGCAAACAGGGCGAGGAGCCGCCGGAGAGCCAAAAGAAGCGCATGAAGCTTTTCGACGAGGCGCGCTCGACGGCCGATCTCGACAAGCGCGGCGCCGTCATGAAGCAGATCTTCGACATCGCCGCCGAAGAATTTGAAACCGTTGGACTTTGTCTAGCCGTCGGCGGCTTCGGTATCATCCGCAATAACCTGCACAATGTTCCGGAAAAGCAGCCGGACAGCTGGTCCTGGCCCAATCCAGGACCGGCCATGCCGCAGCAATTCTTCTTCACCAGTTGATTACGCCGATCACGCGCCGCCTTGCCAGGGCGGCGCTTTCCTTGATGCGGAGCTGCCCGTGGCAGCACTCACTGCGAGAAACAGCCATGCTGGTCTTCATCGGTAAACGCCTCTTGTGGATGATCCCATCCCTTTTCGCCATCAGCTTCCTGGCCTTCGTGCTGATCCAGCTGCCTCCCGGCGACTATGTGACGACCTATATCGCCACGCTCGCCTCTTCGAATGAAGTGGTCGATCAGAACACGGCTGCCCAATTGCGCGAACGCTTCGGCCTCGACCAGCCGATGCTCATCCAATATCTGAAATGGATGTGGGGCATTCTTTCGCGCGGCGATTTCGGTATCTCGTTCGAATGGCAGCAGCCTGTCTCCGGCCTTATCTGGGAGCGCATGGCGCTGACGCTCATTCTGGCGCTTGCAGCGCTGATCGCCACCTGGGCGATCGCGCTGCCGATCGGCGTCTATTCCGCTGTCAAGAAATATTCGATCGGCGATTATTTCTTTACTGCCTTCACCTTTCTCGGGCTTGCCATTCCCTCCTTCCTGCTGGCGCTGGTGCTGATGTATGTCGCAGCCGTCGAGTTCGGCCAGGATGTCGGCGGCCTGTTCTCCACCGAATTCGAGACGGCGTCCTGGAGCATCGCCAAGATGCTGGATCTGCTCTCGCATTTGTGGCTGCCGGTCGTCATTCTTGCCGTTTCTTCTACCGCAAGCCTCATCCGCGTCATGCGCGCCAATATGCTCGATGAGCTGCCGAAACCCTATGTGACGACGGCGCGCGCTAAAGGCCTCTCCGAGTTCCGGCTGCTGGTCAAATATCCGCTGCGCATAGCGCTCAATCCATTCATCTCCACCATCGCATGGCTGCTGCCCAATCTCATTTCGGGATCCGTCGTCGTCGCGATCGTTCTCAACCTGCCGACGGCGGCGCCATTGCTGCTGCAGGCGCTGATGGCGCAGGACATGTATCTGGCCGGTGCTTTCGTGCTGCTGATCTGCGCGCTGACGCTGATCGGGTCACTCATCAGTGACATTCTGCTTGCCCTCGTCGATCCCCGCATCCGGTTGGAATAGGAGCACCCATGGCCGATATCGCCGTCACAAACCTGCGCCCTGACCGCAACGCAGTGGCATCGCAGTGGCAGCTGATCTGGTGGGCTTTCCGCCGACACAAGCTTGCCATGGTCGCCCTCGTCGTCGCCATACTGATGTATATCGTCGCGATCGCGCCCGGCTTCTTTGCCATCAATGACCCCAATCAGCAGAATGCACGCGCAACCTTTCACCCGCCGCAGAAGGTGCATTTCTTCGATACGGACAACGGCTTTTCCTTCGGGCTGCACTACTATCCGCTAAAGCTCACACGCGATCCGGAAACGCTTGCGCCGATCTTCAAGGAAGACACGACCAAGCGCGTCTCAATCAGCCTGTTCGGGCGCGGCTACGAATATTCCGTGCTTGGTCTCTTCACGAGCAACATCCATTTATTGGCATCCTCGGACAAATCGACGCCACTCCTACTATTTGGAGCGGATCGGCTCGGCCGCGACGTCTTCAGCCGCACCGTCCAAGGCGGGCAGATTTCGCTATCGATCGGCCTCGTCGGCGTGTTCTTTTCACTTCTACTCGGTATCGTTCTTGGAGGGATTTCAGGCTATTACGGCGGCAAGCTCGACTTCTTCATCCAGCGCTTGATCGACTTCGTGCTATCGCTGCCGACCATTCCGATCTGGCTCGCTATGGCGGCCGCCCTGCCGCAAGGCTGGCCGGCGGCACTGCAATATATGATGATCACGATCATCCTATCCTTGACCGGCTGGGCACAGCTTGCCCGCGTCGTGCGCGGCCGCTTCCTGTCGCTGCGAACGGAAGAGTTTGTCGCCGCAGCCAGGCTCGACGGCGCCAGCGAAGGGCGCATCATCTTCCGCCATATGCTGCCGAGCTTCGCCAGCCACATCATCGCCTCTATCACGCTTGCCGTGCCGGCGATGATCCTAGCCGAGACGTCCCTCTCCTTCCTGGGGCTCGGCCTGCAGCCGCCGACCATTTCCTGGGGCGTGCTGCTGCGCGAGGCGCAGAACATTCGCTCAATCGCAACCGCACCATGGCTCTTCCTGCCAGGTGTCGCCGTCGTCATCGCCGTCATGGCCCTGAACCTTCTCGGCGATGGCCTGCGCGATGCGGCCGATCCCTACAACAAATGAGGCGGGCATGACTGATATCGTTTCCATGAACACCGCCCGCCCGTTGCTGCAGGTCAAGAATCTCACCGTCGACTTTCCCTTGCGAACCGGCACGTTTCGCGCTGTTGATAATCTCTCCTTTGCGATCGAGCCCGGAAAGACGCTCTGCGTCGTCGGCGAGAGCGGATCGGGCAAATCCGTGACCGCCCGCTCGATTCTGCAGATCGTCGATGCCCCCGGCCGCATCACCGGCGGCTCGATCATTCTGAACGGTGCTGGCGGCAGTTCGGTCGATCTCGTCAAGCTCAATCCGCGCGGGCGGCAGATCAGGTCGATCCGCGGGCGCGACATCGCCATGATCTTTCAGGAGCCGATGGCGTCGCTCTCGCCGGTCCATACGGTCGGCGATCAAATCATGGAGGCGCTGCGCCTCCATACGAAGATGAGCAAGGCCGAGGCACGCGCCGAGGCGATCTCGCTTCTGAAACAGGTGGAAATCCCCTCGCCCGAAAAGGCGATCGACCGCTACGCTTTTCAATATTCGGGCGGCATGCGCCAGCGTGCCATGATCGCCATGGCGCTTGCCTGCAAGCCGCAGCTTCTGATCGCCGACGAGCCGACGACGGCACTCGATGTCACGACTCAGGCCGAAATCCTCGACCTCATTGCCCGGCTGCAGAAAGCCAATGGCATGGCGGTGCTGTTTATCACCCACGACATGGGCGTGGTCGCGCAGATCGCCGACGACGTGCTCGTCATGCACAATGGCGTCGTCAGGGAATACGGTCCGGTCGAGCAGATCTTCCATGCGCCGAAGGATGATTATACCCGCATGCTGATCGGCTCGGTGCTGAAGCTCGAGAGGAAGGCCGAAATCCGGCTGGCGCGACCGCCGCTCGATAGGTCCGCGACCCCGATCCTCGAATTGCGCAACGTCTCGATGGCCTTTGGCGAGGTTCGCGCGCTCGATGATGTCTCGATCTCGCTTCTGCCGCGCGAAACACTTGGGATCGTCGGCGAGAGCGGATCGGGCAAGACGACGATGGGCCGCTCGATCATGCGCCTTATCGATCCGAGTGCGGGCGAAATTCTCTATCGCCGCGCCGATGGCGACGTCACCGATCTCGCAAGCGCGAAGGGGGCGGCCCTTGCGGCAGCGCGCCGCGAGCTGCGCATGGTGTTCCAGGACCCATTCGGCTCGCTCAATCCGCGCATGACCGTCTCACAGATCATCGGTGAGCCATTGCTCGTCAACGGCATCGCCAGGGGCCGGGCGCTGGATGAGCGCGTCTGCCATCTGATGGAGCAAGTCGGTCTCGATCCGAGGGCGCGCGAGCGCTATCCGCATGCCTTCTCAGGCGGCCAGCGCCAGCGCATCGGCATTGCCCGCGCCATTACACTCAATCCCCGCGTGATCGTCGCCGACGAGGCGACCTCGGCTCTCGATGTTTCCGTCCGCTCGCAGGTACTCGATCTCCTTATGCGGCTGCAGGACGAACTTGGCCTCGCTTATATCTTCATCAGTCATGATATCGGCGTCATCCGCTACATGTGCGACCGCGTCGGCGTCATGTACAAAGGGCGCCTTGTCGAGGTCGGCGATGCCGACAAGGTCTGCAACGCACCCGAACATGCCTATACGCAAGCGCTGATCTCTGCGATCCCGCGCCCCGACCCTCGCGATCGGGATCGCTCGCGACGCTTTCGCTATATCGAGCCCGAAACCGTGAAGAACGGGAGCGCGGCGTGATGCCTTCCCTCGACAACGCCGCAACGCCCATTTTCCACGAGCCAGGCTTCGCCGCGATGCGCGCAACGATTTCCCCACCTGCGGCAGCTCCCATGCCGCATTCATGTCAATCGATAGAAGGAAGAAATGATGAAGATCGACCGCATGCGGGTATTCGTGACCCGCGACAAGGATCGCCCGCGCGTTATCGTGGCGCTGGATACGGATGACGGACTGACGGGCTGGGGCGAGTGCTACAATCACGGCCCCGATTTGGCACTGCCGCCGATCCTCGACTATCTCTACGGTTTCCTCGCCGGCCAGGATCCAAGCCGCGTCGACTATCTCGTCAACCTGCTGATCCAGCAGAGCCGCTTCCCGCCGGGCGCGCTTGGCCTTTCGGCCATTTCCGCGCTCGATCATTGTCTCTGGGATCTCTCGGCAAAGGCGCTCAATGTTCCGGTCTACAAGCTGCTCGGCGGCGCGGTGCGCGATCGCATCAAGGTCTATGCCGGCGTCTACACCGCACCGGATGCGCCGGCTGCCCGCGATGAGCTTGACCGTCTGAACGCCGAATGGGGCTTTACCGCCTTCAAGCTCAGCCCATGGCGCATCGACATGCACGCCCATCGCTGGGGCAATGTCGTCAAGGCATCGGCCGACTATTTCCGTTCGCTGCGCGAGACCGTGCGCGACGACTATGAGATCGCCTTCGACGCCCATGCGAAAATCTTCGAGCCGGTCGCCGCTCGCCAGCTCGGTAATGCGCTGGCTCCTTACGATCCGCTTTTCTACGAGGAGCCGCTGCGGCCCGAAAACATCGAGATGTGGGGCGAGCTGAAACAGGGTCTCAATTGCGTGCTCGCGACCGGCGAATCCCTTTATAATCGCAACGAGTTCCTGCGCCTGCTGCAGGTCAAGGGCGCCGACTTGATCCAGCCCGACATCTGCGTCGTCGGCGGCATCAGCGAGATGCGGCGCATCGCGACGATCGCCGAGGCGCATTTCGTCGGCGTTGCTCCGCATAACCCGATGGGTCCGCTCGCGACTGCCGTCAACGTGCATTTCTCGGCCGCCGCGCAGAACTTCAAAATCCTCGAATACCGGCTGCCGAAGGGTCAGGCTTATGTCTATGGCGGCAACGAGGTCGAGCAGCGACAGGGCGAAACCCGCTATGTCGTCGATCCCTATCTGCCGAAGGATGGCTATCTCGAACTCAGACCCGACCGTCCCGGCTGGGGCGTCGAGATGGATGAAAAGGCCATGGAAGAGGAAGGCTATATCCATTGGCAGCGGCGCGTGCCCAAACGTCCGGATGGTTCCTACGCCTTTGCGTGAGCTTGGTATCAGCACCTGAAAAAATTGGGGCGGCCATTGGGCCGCCTCTCTCATTTGGTGGATGCGTTTACAAGCGTGAGCGCAATTATCTCACGCGGGCTGTGTTCGGATTGCCGAGATCTTCTCGCCGGGGTGTGCGCGGTATCATGCGTCCGATCACAAGGACCAACAGCACCGCAATCAGAAGGCAGGCGGCCAGGAAGAACATCGGCGCAATCGTGCTTCCCGTGGAATCCTTGATCCAGGGCACGACGTTCTGGGCGATGAAGCCGCCGAGATTGCCGACGGAGTTGATCGCGGCAAGGCCTGCGGCGGCCCCCGCTCCCTGCAGGAAGCGGGACGGCAAGCTCCAGAACACCGGCTGGCCCGCGAAGATACCGGCCGCCGCAATGGAGAGGAAAACAAACTGCAGCGTATGGTCGGGAATAACGGCGGATAACACCAGGCTTACGGCGCCGACCAGCGCGGGAATGACGATATAGGGCGTCTTGGACTCCGCCTTGTCCGCTGCACGCGGCACGGCATAAAGAGCGATGGCGACGAGAATCCACGGGATGATGTTCAGGAAGCCGTTCGTCGTGTTGCTGACGCCGAAATTCTTTACGATCGTCGGCAGCCAGTAGCTGAGGCCATAGGCGGCGAGCGGGAAACCGATATAGCAAAGCGCCATCAGCAGCACGCGCGGATTGACGAGCGCCTTAAAGCCATCGGCGGCGTTCTGCTCCATGCCAGAATTTTCCACCGCGAGCCGGTCCTTCAGCCAGTTCTTTTCCGTATCGTCGAGGAACGTCGCTTGGGACGGCAGATCCGGCAGGTAAAACAGGGTGATGAAGCCGGCAATAATGGCTGGGATACCGGTCACCAGGAAGACCCATTGCCAGCCGGCAATACCATAAAGCCCGTTCAAGTCCAGCAGCACACCACCAAGCGGCGCACCGATCGCATTGGCGAAGGCGCTGAAGATCATGAAAAGCCCGACCATCGTGCCGCGATAGGCGGATGGATACCAAAGGGTCAGCAGATAGAGTACGCCTGGAAAAAATCCGGCCTCGCAAGCCCCCAGCAGGAAGCGAAGAATATAGAACATGGTCGCATTCTGCGTATAGGCAAGCGCGACCGTGACCGCGCCCCAGGAGATCAGAATGCGTGCAAACCACCTGCTGGCTCCGAACCTGTCCAAAAGCAGATTGCTCGGCACCTCGAAGATGAAATAGCCGATGAAGAACAGCGACGCACCAAGGCCATAGGCATATTCGCTCATGCCGAGCGCATCGACCATCTCAAGCTTGGCGTAACTGACATTCTGGCGATCGATATAGGCGATCAGATAGAGGATACCCAGAAAGGGCATAAGCCTCCAGGTGATCTTGGAAATAAGCTGCTTCTCATCAATCACGCCTCTTCCTCCCTGAAAGATGATTATGATTGATATAGATAGCGCAACTCAGCGTTTATCAATGCACCGAGTCATAAAGCTCATTCGACTTCGTGATGGAAAACGAACGAGCTGGCTCCTTCAAAGCGAAGACGTCGGTCAGCCGGCGGCTCGCGCTTCAAGCGACGCGTTCGAACTGCGTGCGGATATGCTCGATATAGTGCTGGCCGGGCGACGGCGCTTTCACCATGGCGATCGCCGCCTTCTGCGGAACGCCGGTGAATTGACGCTCCTCACCATTCTTGAAGCGGATGTAAAGCCGTCCGTCATCCGGGCGGAAATAGACTGATTTGATGATTTTTGACGAAACCGGGAGCTCTTGCATGGGTCACCTTACCTCTGGCTCGCTTTGTCGCATGAAAACCGAAATATTGGGTGAAGCGACCTAGTTAATCAAAGATAGAGTTGCAGCGCTCGATTTTATCGATTGCGCCCAGCACCTTAACGATCCTGCGGAAGTGCAGCCTCGGCATAGAGAGATGCGAACTCCGCACTTGGCGGTATCGGCTTGATGATGTCGATCAAGACGCCGTTCGGATCGGCCGTGATGAAATGACGCTGACCGAAATCCTCGTTGCGGATGGCAAGCAGGATCGGCAGGCCGGCCGCCTGCAAGCGCCTATGAACGGCATCGACATCATCCACTTCAAAGTTGAGCAATAAGCCCGCGACCTTACCGCGCCCCTGCGGCGGAATCGTCTCATGCTGCCCATTCAGAATGGCGAGATTGACAGCGCTGTGCTCAGCCGACTGCAGATGGACGTACCAATCACTGGTGAAACTCTCCTGAAAGCCGAAATGCTTCACGTAAAAGGCAGCGGTTTCCTCGACGCGCTCAGTCATGATCACCGGATAATAGCTCGTTACCTTCATGCTTCACTTCCCCCTTCAAAAGACATACAATCTGCCTGTATTATTTCGAATAACATACAGGCTGCATGCATGCAAGATCCACGCTCCAATCGTGAAAGAACCGAGAAGACCAAGGCTGCACTCATCGCGGCTGCCCGCGCCTTGTTCGTGGAAAAGGGCTATGCCGAGACCTCGACGCCGGAGATCGTGGCCGCCGCCGGTATCACGCGCGGCGCGCTCTATCATCATTTCGAGGACAAGCGCGCGCTCTTTCGCGCTGTCGTCAAAGAGGAAGCGCTCGCAGTGAAAGCCGCCATAGACAAGGCGACCCCTGATCAGCTTGCGCCACGCACCGCCCTCATTGCCGGTAGCAATGCCTATCTTGAAGCGATGCGGATTGTCGGCCGCACACGACTTCTGCTGATCGAGGGGCCAACCGTCCTCGGCTTCGTCGACATGAAGCAGTTGGATGAGGAAACCACCACGCTCACGCTGAAGCATGGTCTGGAAGCGGCGCTCAGTCGTGGGCAAGAGTCGGATATCGCCGTTGAGGCCCTCGCGGACATTCTCTCAGCGGCCTTCGATCGCGCCGCCCTTGCCATCGATGCGGGGGATGATGCGGATCGTTATCGCGCAGCCATTGCACATATGATCGAACGTATTGCAGGCTGATATTTATGCTTGCTCGCCAGACCACAAGCGGTGGTAGCCTGAAACACAATTGAATACCCGCGCGAGCATCTATTGATGCATGCTGCAAGCAGATTTCGAGCGTTCTCGCATATTATTTGAGCACGCCTATTGCTTGACACTTTTTTAGCCTCCTTCTATGATTTTTACCAAATGATCAAAAAGCAGGGGAACTAAAAAATGACCAATGAAATCATACTGTCACGCCGCGCCGTCATTGCATCAGGCATTGCGCTTGGCGTCAGCGCCCTTGCGCCGGCTGCCCGCGCAGCCGCGCCGCTCAAGGTGGCGGGGATTCACGCCTCGCCGGTCGAAAATGCCTGGAATTCCTGTCTTCACAAGGCACTTCAGGATGCAGCCAAGGAAGGCGTTATCGAATACGTCTTTTCCGAGGGCGTCTCGGGCACGGACTATCCCCGCGCGATGCGCGAATATGCCGAACAAGGCAACAAGCTGATTATCGGCGAGGCCTATGCCGTGGAGAAGGAAGCGCGCCAGGTGGCCGCCGATTATCCGGACACGGCCTTCGTGCTGGGATCCAGCGGCGAGGCAACCGGCAGCAATTTCGGTGTCTTCGGCACCTGGAACTATGACGGCGCCTATCTCGCCGGCATGCTGGCGGGCAAGATGACCAAATCGAATGTGGTGGGATCCGTTGGCGCCATTCCGATCCCAGAAGTCAACATGCTGATCAACGCCTTTGCGGCCGGTGTTAAAGCGGTCAATCCGGACTGCAAGCATCTCGTTTCGTTCATCGGCACCTTCTTCGACCCGCCGAAAGCGCGCGAAGCCGGTCTCGCACAGATCGACGCCGGCGCCGACGTTCTCTTCGGCGAGCGCATCGGCACAGCCGATGCCGCGAAGGAACGTCACATCAAATCCGTGGGATCGCTGATCGATTACACGCCGCGCTACCCCGATACCGTCTTTGCCAACGCCATGTGGTACTTCCGCCCCATTCTCAATGCGGCGATCGCCGACGTTGCCGCCGGCAAGTCGGTCGGCCGCAACTACACAGCCTACGGCCTGATGAAGGAAGGCGGCAGCGACATCGTCTATGTGAAGGGCACAGCACCGGCAGAAGCGGAAGCTGCAATGGAGAAGGTTCGAACCGACATCAAAGCCGGCACCTTCGAAGTGCCGAAGGTTGCGGATCAGCCGAAGTAGCCCTCCGGCTCAATCATGAGCGGTTCGTCATCCGCCGATGCCACGGAGCTGGCTGGCGCTCTTAAGTCCGGCAAGCTTACCTGTGTGGATGCCATGCAGGCAGCGCTTGCCGCCTGCGCCAAGCAAAATGAGCTTGGCGCCATTACCTATATCAATCCTGAAGCCGGGCTTGCGGCGGCGCGCGCCCTGGATCATGAGGCATCGGAACATCCCGAACGCTTTGCGCAGCGCGCCTTTGCCGGCGTGCCGACGATCGCCAAGGATCTCGGCGGCCCCTTCCGCGGGCTGCCGGTGACGGCTGGCTCTCACCTGTTCGCCCGCACTGGTCAAGGCGCGGACAGCGATTTGGCAGGGCGTTTTCGCGACGCCGGCCTCTGCGCCTTCGGCTTGAGCACCAGCCCGGAATTCGGCTTCTCGCTCGCCTCCGAACCGGCAATCGGCCCGATCTGCCGAAATCCGTTGGATCCTAGCAGAACTGCCGGCGGCTCGTCGGGTGGTGCCGCGGCCGCAGTCGCCGCCGGTATCGTGGCGATCGCGCATGCGACGGATGCGGGGGGCTCGATCCGTGTGCCGGCTGCCTGCTGCGGCCTTGTCGGACTGAAGCCGACACGCGGCACCGTGCCTGCCGGCCCCTCCTTCGGCAATCATCTCGGCGGCATCGCCAGCGAACTCGCTGTCACCCGCTCCGTGCGCGACACCGCAGCGATCTTCGACGTTGTCCGGGGAAGGACAAGGGGGCCGTACGCGGACATCGCTCAACACCCGGCCAAAACGGGCAAACTTCGCGTCGGTCTGCTTACCGATACCGGACAGCACTATCCCATCGCAGTCGACCGAGCTCAAGCTGTCGAAATCGCGGCCCATACTCTAGAAAGCCAAGGAAACGAGCTGCTGTCCCTCCGTTGGGACGAGGTTGAAAGTGCCGTTCAGGCTAGCGCCCGTGCCTTTGGCGATATCATCTCCGTCAATATCGCCAACCTGATTGACGATCTCAAATTGGACGCGCGCCTCACGGAGACGATGACGCAGGCCTTTATCATGCGCGGACGCGCCATGCCGGCAACCGACCTTTGGAACTCGCTCAATGGCGCAATCACGGCAAGCAGTACTCTATGGAATGTCTTCGACAGGGTGGATGTCATCGTGATGCCGATGCTCGCCTCGGCGCCACCGCCGATCGGGTCTTTCCCCACGGATCATTCGGACACTGATTTGCACCTCGAGCGCATGAGCTCCTTTGCGCCTCTTGCCTCGCTCGCCAACATATCCGGCTTCCCGGCAATCACGCTTCCCTTCGGTGAAGATACGCAAGGTTTGCCGCTACCGATCCAGATGATGGCGCCCATGAGCGAGGATAAGCTGTTGCTGCAGCTTGCATCTGCGCTCGAGGCCGAGCAACGGTGGCAACACCGCTTCCCGATTGCAGGCTTCGCGACATGACCACAGCCGTTCTCACCATCGAAGGTGTCAGCAAGCGTTTCGGCAGCACCCTCGCCAATGACAACATCTCGCTGTCCTTGGCAAAGGGCGAGATCGTTGCCCTGCTCGGAGAAAACGGCGCCGGCAAGACGACGCTGATGAGCATCCTCTTCGGCCACTATGTGCCCGATACCGGCCGCATCCTGATCGACAATGTGGAACTGCCACAGGGCAAGCCGCGCGCGGCGATCCGGGCTGGCGTCGGTATGGTGCATCAGCATTTCTCGCTGGCACCGAACTTGACTGTGCTCGAAAACATTATGACGGGCACCGAGAGGTTGTGGTCGCTCACATCTCAAATGACGGTGGCCCGCAACAAGCTTCTGGCGATCTCAGAACGTTTCGGCCTGAAGGTCGACCCCGATGCCCGCCTCGGCGATCTCTCGGTCGGCGAGCAGCAGCGGGTGGAAATCCTGAAAGCGCTCTACAATGATGCGCGCATCCTGATCCTCGACGAGCCGACCGCCGTTCTCACCCAGATCGAGGCGGAAAAGCTCTTCTCGACGCTGAAACAGATGGCCGCACAAGGCCTGTCTTTGATCTTCATCTCCCACAAGCTCGATGAAGTCATGGCCACGGCCGACCGTATCGTCGTCCTGCGTGGCGGCAAGGTTGCGGCCGAAAGGCAGGCATCTCAGACCAGCAAGGCCGAGCTTGCCGAACTTATGGTCGGACATCGCGTCACGCGCCCAACTCGCGAGAAAAGCATCCCCGGCGCTATTGCGCTCGAAGCCCGCGACATCACGCTCAAAAGCGGCGGCGTCGAGCGCCTGAAGAAGATCAGCTTTCATGTCCGCGCCGGTGAAGTTCTGGCCATTATCGGCGTGTCGGGTAACGGCCAGGCGCCCCTGGGGCAAATCCTGTCCGGCACCGCAAACCGTTCCTCCGGTGAACTTCTTCTGTTCGGCAAGCCCGTCGGCGATCTTGATGTGGCTGCGGTCATCGATGCAGGCATCGGTCGCATTCCGGAAGACCGAAATCGTGATGGTGCGATCGGCGAAATGGCGATCTGGGAGAATGCCGTGCTCGAGCGCCTGTCTTCCTATTCGAAGCATGGTCTGGTCGACCGCGGTGCCGGCATGGCCTTCGCGCGGGAGATCATCGAGGCATTCGATGTGCGCGGCGGCAGTGCGGCAAGCCGCACCCGGCTGTTGTCCGGCGGCAATATGCAGAAGCTGATCCTCGGCCGCAATCTCCATGAGCGACCACGAATCCTCATCGCCGCCCAGCCGGCGCGCGGACTGGATGAAGGGGCCGTAGCCGCCGTTCACGGACGCATTCTGGAAGCGCGCCGACAGGGCACCGCCGTTCTATTGATCTCGGAGGATTTGGACGAAGTGATCGCCTTGGCCGATCGCATCCAGGCCATCGTCGGCGGTCGTCTTTCGGCACCAATCGATGCCGGTGAGGCCGATGCACGCCTGCTGGGATTGATGATGGCTGGTGAGTGGAAGGAAAGAAGCGGGGCCGAACATGCGATTTGAACGGCGCGAACACCGCCCACTCTACATGATGGTCCTGGCGCCGCCGCTTGCGGTCATCGCGGCCCTGGCGCTCGCCGGCATCTTGATCGCGATTGCCGGAGCGCCGGTCTTCGAAGCCTATCGGCGGATTTTGCTTGGGGCCTTCGGGTCGCGGCTTTCGGCAACGGAGACATTGACGCGTGCAACGCCATTGATCCTGACGGGTCTTGCCGCCGCCGTCGCCTTTCGTGCTCGCCTGTGGAACATCGGCGCCGAGGGGCAATTCTATTTCGGCGCAATTGCCGTTGCGGCTTTCGGGTCGAAAATACTCGCCGGGTTGCCCGGCTCGATCCTTATTCCGCTGTTGATGGTGATCGGCGCCATTGCCGGCATGATCCTGATCCTCGTGCCGCTATGGCTGCGGCTGCGCTTCTCCGTCGACGAGGTTGTGACGAGCCTCATCCTGAATTTCATCGCCGTTCTCTTCGTCTCCATGCTAATCGACGGTGTGCTGAAAGACCCGACGGCATTCGGCTGGCCGCAATCCCAGGCGCTTGCCGATCACGCCATGCTGCCGAAGCTGATCGCCCGATCGCGCCTTCATATCGGCTTTGCAATTGCGATCGTCATTGCGGCAATCGTCTACTTCATCCAGTCGCGCACGGTCTTCGGCATGCAGTCGCGAGCAGCCGGCCTCAATCCGTCAGGCGCCGTCTTCGCCGGCGTTCGTCTCGGCTCGACGCTCGTCAAGGTCGCCTGTCTTTCGGGCGGGCTTGCCGGCCTTGCCGGCGCGATCGAAGTCATGGGCGTCAAAGGTTACGTCACGACCGATCTGTCGCCAGGCTTCGGCTATGCCGGCATCGTCGTTGCCATGCTTGCAAACCTCAACCCGCTCGGAGTCGTCCTTGCGGCGATCTTCACCGCCACCATGTTCGTCGGTGCCGACGGCATGAGCCGCAGCCTCGGCATCCCCACTTACATCGCCGATGTCACGGTTGCCCTGTCGCTGTTGACCATGCTCATCGCCTTGTTCTTCACGCAGTACAGGATCCGCCGATGAGCACGCTGGTCGACATCATTGCTTCAGCCGGACTTTGGGCGGCCGTGCTGCGGATCGCGACGCCACTGATCTTCGGCACGCTCGGCGCGCTGCTTTGCGAGAGAGCCGGCGTCCTCAATCTCGGCATCGAGGGCATCATGACATTCGGTGCAATGATCGGCTGGCTCTCCGTCTATCACGGCGCCGATCTTTGGACCGGTCTTTTGATTGCGGCGATCGCCGGCGGCATTTTCGGACTTCTGCATTCGGCCCTGACGGTGACGCTCGGCCTGTCGCAACATGTATCGGGCCTCGGTGTGACGCTCTTCGCGTCCAGCTTCAGTTACTACGTTTTCCGGCTGATCGTTCCCGTCGCCGGGACGCCGCCGACCATCACCCCGTTCCAGCCGATCGCCATTCCCGGGCTTTCCACCTTCCCCTTCATCGGCCCGGCGCTTTTCACACAGACGACGCCGACCTATCTCGCAATCCTGGTCGCGCTGGTCATGGCCTATCTGATCTTTCGCACGCCCATCGGGCTTGCGATCCGCATGACGGGTGAGAACCCGCATGCAGCCGAGGCTCAAGGCCTCAACCCGATGAAGATCCGCTATGGCGCGATCATTGCCGGCAGCGCCCTGATGGGCATGGGCGGTGCTTTCCTGACGCTTTCCGCCTTTAACAGCTTCTTTCCAACGATGGTGCAGGGCCGCGGCTGGATCTGCATCGCGCTCGTTGTCTTTTCGTCCTGGCGGCCGGGCCGGGCGCTGTTCGGCGCCCTGCTCTTCGCCTTCTTCGACGCTTTCCAACTGCGCCTGCAGACCGCAGTCCAGGGCGTGCCCTATCAGATCTTCCTGATGACGCCGTATATTCTGTCCATTGTCGCCCTTGCGGTCATGAGCAGGCGAGCGCGCGTGCCACAGGCGCTGATGCAACCCTATCGCCGCGGCGAAAGATAATCCGAGGAGCCTTCCATGTTCGATCTGATCATTCGCAATGCCAATCTGCCCGATGGCCGCAAGGGCATCGACATCGCGGTCAAGGATGGCAAGATCGCAGCAATCGAAGCCTCGATCGCGGCGGAGGCAAGGGAAGAAATCGATGCGACCAACCGGCTGGTGAGCCCACCCTTCGTCGACCCGCATTTCCATATGGATGCAACGCTTTCACTTGGCCTGCCACGCATGAATATATCAGGCACGCTTCTGGAGGGCATCGCGCTTTGGGGAGAATTGCGCCCGATCGTGACAAAGGAGGAGCTTATCGATCGCGCGCTGCGCTACTGCGATCTCGCCGTCACCCAAGGACTGCTGTTCATCCGCAGCCATGTCGACACTTCGGATCCGAAGCTGGTGACGGCCGAGGCGCTTCTGGAGGTGAAGGACAGGGTCAAGCCCTATATCGACCTGCAGCTCGTCGCCTTCCCGCAGGATGGTTATTACCGCGCTAGGGATGGCGTGGCTTCCCTTGAACGTGCGCTCGACATGGGTATCGACATCGTCGGCGGTATCCCGCATTTCGAACGCACGATGGATGAAGGCCGGGCGTCGGTGGAGGCGCTTTGCAGGATCGCTGCAGATCGCGGCCTTCCTGTCGACATGCATTGCGACGAAACCGACGACCCGATGTCGCGCCATATCGAGACGCTGGCGGCAGAGACGGTCCGTTTCGGACTACAGGGCCGCGTCGCCGGCTCACACCTGACCTCGATGCATTCGATGGACAATTACTATGTCTCCAAGCTCATCCCATTGATGGCAGAGGCGAAGATCAACGTCATCCCCAACCCACTCATCAACATCATGCTGCAAGGCCGCCATGACACCTATCCCAAACGGCGCGGCATGACGCGCGTGCGCGAACTGATGGATGCTGGGCTCAACGTTTCCTTCGGCCATGATTGCGTGATGGACCCCTGGTATTCGATGGGTTCGGGCGACATGCTCGAGGTCGGCCATATGGCCATCCACGTCGCACAGATGGCCGGCATCGAAGACAAGAAGAAGATCTTCGACGCACTCACCGTCAACTCCGCCAAGACGCTCGGCCTTGAAGGCTACGGCCTGGAAAAGGGCTGCAATGCCGATTTCGTCGTGCTGCAGGCTGTCGACACGCAGGAGGCGCTGCGCCTGAAACCCAATCGCCTCGCCGTCGTCAAACGCGGCAAGGTGATCGCCCGCTCCGCGCCGCGCATCGGCGAGCTCTTCCTCGATGGCCGTCCCTCACAGATCGATGGCGGACTCGATTACGTTCCGGCAGCGGGCTAACGGATCACCTCCGCGACGACGAAGTATCTCGGGGCTTGGATTCTGCTCTTACCGCATGGCGGGATCTCGCAGCGCTCTCGTTGGCTGACCCCGCGTCGATAAACTCCGTGAAATTCCCACACATCAACTACTTTCCATTGCCCATTCCCATTAATCCCACGTACGCATAAATCACATATGCGCAACTGACATAAACTTCGCTTTACATCTAACATGTCAGTATGCTACGCACTGATCCCATAAGATCGGGAGGATCGGATGAGCGAGAATTTTGGCCTGTCGGCCGCCTTGGCAACACCCTTTGACGCGGATGGCGAGATTGCGACCCCAGGCGTGATCGAACAGGCGAAGCACTGCCTTGCCAATGGCTGCAAAAGCGTCACCCTTTTCGGCACCACGGGCGAAGGTGCTTCGATCGGCATGCAGGAGCGCAAGCAGGTTCTGGCCGCCATGATCGCCGCCGGCATCACGCCGAAGCAGATCGTCATGGGCGTGCTCGTCGATGCCGCCGAGGATGCTGCCGCCCAGGCTGGACAGGCGCTGGCGCAGGGTGTCCGCAATATTCTTCTTGCCCCGCCGTCTTACTTCAAGAACGTCAGCGACGACGGCCTCTTCAAATGGTTTTCGGCCGTTTTCACCATGCTGGGCACGCATGCCCGCGACGTGATCGTCTATAATATTCCGTCGGTAACGATGGTGCCGCTCTCCATTTCCCTCGTTGGCCGCCTGCGCGCCGCATTTCCGGATGTCGTTGTCGGCGTCAAGGACTCCTCCGGTGACTGGCCCTATACCGAGGAACTTCTGAAGACGCATGGCGATCTCATCATTCTGATTGGCGACGAGCGCCATCTTGCCCGCGGCGTTCGGCTCGGCGGACAGGGAGCAATTTCCGGCATGGCAAATCTCCTTCCCCGCGAAGTGCAGGCCATGGCGGAAAAGGGCATCGACGACGCCAATGTCGAGCGCTTCGTCGAGCAACTGCTGAACTATCCGGTCATTCCCTCGATCAAGGCCATTCTCGCCCGTTTGACTGACAACGATAGCTGGCTTTCTGTACGGCCGCCGCTCGTGGCATTGAACAGCCATGATTCCGACACGCTCTTTGCTGCTTTCGGCGCATTGTTTCGCGCCAAGGCCGCCTAACCGATTAGCCGGAGCTGCTGATGGACGGACCAGGCGAACAGACGACGTTGAGAGAGAAAGCCTATGAGAGCTTCACGCGCCATCTCCTGGCGCGCGACGTTCGGCCCGGGCAATTCATCTCGCAACGGCGGCTCGTCGAGCTGACGGGACTGACGCTCGGCGCGATCCGCGAATTGATCCCGCGCCTGGAGGCCGAAGGGCTTATCAAGACGGTGCCGCAGCGCGGGCTGCAGATCGCCCATATCGATCTGGACCTGATCCGCGAAGCTTTCCAGCTTCGTCTTTTTCTGGAAAAGGAAGCCGTCGCACTGTTCACCTATTCGGCATCTGACGAGACGATTGCCAAGCTTCTGAAGGACCATCGCGATATCGCCGATGCGATCCGCTCCGGCGACAGCTCACAGGAACTAGAGCTTCACGCGCAATCGGTGGACTGGGGCATGCACGATGCCTTCATCGACGCGCTCGGCAACACGATCATCTCGAACGCCTATCGGGTCAATTCAATCAAGATGCGGCTGATCAGCCAGGACAGGTTTCGCATCAACGGCCATGTCGGGCCGGTCATGGAAGAGCATCTGAAAGTGCTCGAAGCCATTGAGAGGCGCTCAGCCGAAGAGGCGGTTACCGCGCTGGTAGCCCATATCGGTGGAGCGCGGGATCGCGCGTTAAAGATGTAAACAGTTTTAGATAACAGGCCGCGAATGAGGAGATTTTCGGCCACAGGAGGAGGAACGCAATGTCATCGTCATTTTTCAATCCGACACGTCGCGGCTTCATGGCCGGCACGGCCGCACTCGGCGCGGCAAGCCTTCTCGGTGTCCGCACCGCTTCGGCAGCCGTCGACTGGAAGCGCTTTGCCGGCACGACGCTCGAAGTCAATCTGGTCAAGAGCCCGCGCAGTGAGACGATCCTCAAATATCTGAGCGAGTTCGAGGCTCTGACGGGCATCAAGGTTAATGCCGAGGCGACGCCCGAGCAGCAGCAGCGTCAGAAGACAACGATCGAGCTCAGCTCCGGCAAGCCAAGCTTCGACGTCGTGCATCTGAGCTACCATGTCCAGAAGCGCCAGTTCGAAAAAGGCGGCTGGCTTGCCGATATCAGCGGCTTCATGAAGGACCCGTCGCTCACCGATCCCTCGCTGACGGAAAGCGATTTCGCCGAGGCCGGGCTGAAATTCGCCAAGGATTCCGCAGGCGTCATGCGCTCCCTGCCCTTCTCGGTGGACTACTGGATCGTCTACTGGAACAAGACCCTGTTCGAGAAGAAAGGCCTCGCCTATCCGGAAACCTTCGAAGATATGGCGAAAGCCGCCGAGGCGCTGACGGATAAATCGACCAACACCTACGGCTTCGTCGCCCGCGGCCTGAAGAATGCCAACGCGCCGGTGTGGACGACCTTCATGCTCGGCTATGGCACGACGCCGCTTTCGGCTGACGGCAAGCTGCAGACGGAATCGCAGGGCGCCGTCGATGCCGCCAAGCTCTATCAGCGCCTGATGACGAAATCGGCACCTCCCGGTGTTTCCGGCTTCAACTGGGCGGAAGCACAATCGGCCTTCCTGCAGGGCAAGATCGGCATGTGGGTCGATGGCGTCGGCTTTGCGCCGCCGATCGAAAATCCGGAAAAATCCCGCGTAGTCGGGCAAGTCGGCTACGGCGTCATGCCGAAGGGACCGAACGCGCAGGCAGCTGCGACGACCGGCGATGGCCTGGGCGTGACGGCAGCCAGCCAGAAGAAGGAAGCCGCTTATCTCTTCTGCCAATGGGCGATCTCGCATGACATGGGTACACGCCTCCTGCAGGCCGGCGCAGGCGTTCCCTTCCGCCAGTCCATTCTGGAGGATCAGAAGGTGCGCGAAGGCGTGAAGATGCCGGGCGCCTGGCTCGATGCCGTCGCCGGTTCCGCCAAGGTCTCTCAGCTGGCGCTACCCGTTATCATCCCTGTCACTGAGTTCCGCGACATCTATGGTGTCGCGCTGACGAACATGATCGGCGGCGCAGATCCCGCAGCCGAACTGAAGACGGCAACCGCCCAGTTCGAGCCGGTTCTGGCACGAAGCGAGGGATAATGGCCTCCGTGAGTATTGAAGATACCGCCACCAAGGCAACCAAAGGAAGGAGCAAGCCGCAACGGCTTGCTCCCAACTACTGGCCCTTCGTCATCCCCGCGCTGATCGTGATTGCCGCTGTCATCGTCTTTCCCTGGGTCTTCACCCTGTGGATGAGCGTGAACAAGTGGACACTCGGTCAATCGCAGAGCTTCGTCGGCTGGGACAATTATATCCGGCTGGCGACCGACACGCGTTTCTGGGAATCCCTTTGGCACACCGTTCTCTATACAATGCTCTCCGTCGTCGGCCCCTTGATCTTCGGAACGCTGGCGGCACTGATCTTCGATGCAAACTTTCCGCTACGCGGGTTCCTGCGCGGCATCTTTGTCATGCCGATGATGGCGACGCCTGTTGCCGTCGCCCTCGTCTGGACCATGATGTTCCACCCGCAGCTCGGCGTGCTGAACTATCTGCTCTCGCTTGTGGGCGTCGGACCGCAGGAATGGATCTACAATCAGGCGAGCGTCATCCCCTCCCTCGTGCTCGTCGAGGTGTGGCAATGGACGCCGCTGGTCATGCTGATCGTGCTCGGCGGTCTCGCTTCGGTGCCGCGCGATCCCTATGAAAGCGCCGAAATCGACGGCGCGAATGCCTGGCAGAAGTTTCGCTATCTGACGCTGCCGATGATCTCGCCTTTCCTGATGATCGCCGTTATCATTCGCGGCATCGATGCGATCAAGAGCTTCGACATCATCTATGCGATGACGCAGGGCGGCCCGGGAACGGCATCCGAAACGATCAACATCTACCTCTACAATACCGCCTTTTCCTATTACGACATCGGCTATGGCTCGGCCATGGCAGTGGTATTCTTCATCCTCATCGTCGCGCTTTCCTTCATGCTCCTGATGATGCGGCAGCGGACGAAATGGACCGACGCGGAGGGACATTGAGATGAAGCGTTCGACACTCAACCGTATCGGCCTGTTCTTCGTGGCCTTGGTCATCGTCTCGCCCGTTATTCTGTTCTTCCTCTGGATGATCTCGCTGTCGCTGAAATACGAGATCGATAACGGCGCCTATCCGCCGATACTTATTCCGGATCGTTTCGCCTGGACGAACTACGTCAATGTCTTCCAGGAAAACAACTTCTTCCTCTATTTCTGGAACTCCATTCTCGTGACGGGGGCAGCTACCCTGCTCGCACTCGTCATCGGCGTGCCGGCCGGCTACGGTATCGCGCGGCTGAAGGCAGAGAAGTCGGCCATCGTCATTATGATCGCCCGCATGACGCCGGGCCTATCCTTCCTCATCCCGCTGTTCCTGCTGTTTCAATGGCTCAATCTGCTCGGAACGCTCTGGCCACAGATCATCATCCATCTCGTCGTCACCGTCCCGATCGTCGTCTGGATCATGATCGGTTATTTTGAGACGACGCCGATGGAACTGGAGGAGGCGGCAAGCATCGATGGCGCCACACCCTGGCAGGTCTTCCGGCTTGTCGCGCTACCGATCGCCCGGCCCGGCATCGTCGTCGCCTTCATTCTCTCGGTGATCTTCTCGTGGAACAATTTCGTCTTCGGTATCGTGCTTGCCAGCCGCGAGACCCGCACGCTGCCCGTCGCCGTCTACAACATGCTCTCCTTCGAGCAGGTGAGCTGGGGACCACTTGCAGCGGCGGCCTTGATCGTGACGCTGCCGGTGCTCGTGCTGACGATGTTCGCACAGCGGCAGATCATCGCCGGTCTGACGGCCGGCGCCGTCAAATGACGCAGCCTTTATCTTTTGGATAGGATCACATTCATGGCACCCGTCAATATACAGAGCATCCAGAAGCGCTACGGCCAGGTGAAGGTCATTCATGACATCAGCGTCGATATCGCCGATGGCGAATTCGTCGTCCTTGTCGGTCCCTCGGGCTGCGGCAAGTCCACGCTGCTACGGATGATCGCCGGGCTCGAGGAGGTGAGCGACGGCGAGATCCACATCGGCCGGCGCGAGGTCAGCCATTTGCCGGCACGCGACCGCGACATCGCGATGGTCTTCCAGAATTACGCGCTCTATCCGCATATGACGGTCGCCGAAAACATGGGGTTCGCGCTGAAACTAAAGAAAGCAAAAGCTTCGGAAATCGCGGCCAAGGTACAGAAGGCGGCAGCCATCCTTGGCCTCGAAAATCTGCTGGATCGCCTGCCTCGTCAGCTTTCCGGCGGTCAGCGCCAGCGCGTCGCCATGGGCCGCGCATTGGTGCGCGATCCCCAGGTCTTCCTGTTCGACGAGCCGCTCTCCAATCTCGATGCAAAGCTGCGCGTGCAGATGCGCGGCGAAATCAAGTCCATGCATCAGCGCATCGGCACGACGACGATCTACGTGACGCATGACCAGGTCGAGGCGATGACCATGGCCGACAAGATCGTCGTGCTGCATGGCGGCTTTATCGAACAGGTCGGCGCGCCGCTCGATCTCTATGACCGACCGGCCAATCTCTTCGTCGCCGGCTTCATCGGCTCGCCCTCGATGAACTTCATCGACGGCAGGATAGAGGAAGGCGTTTTCCGCAGCGACAAGGGCCTCATCTTGCCTCTGCCGGAAGGCTTTCCGATCGCGGAGCACGGTGGACGTCCGCTTGTCTACGGCATCCGGCCCGAACATATCCGCGCAGCGGCAAGCGGCCTGCCGGCCCGGGTTGGCATCGTCGAAGGCACCGGATCTGAGATCTATGCCAAGCTCGATTGCGGCGGCGAAGAAATCTCCTGCCTGTTTCGCGAGCGGCTGAACATCCGCTTCGGCGACAAGATCGAAATCGCCATCGACCCGGCTAGCATCCATCTTTTCGACAAGGCGAGCGGAAAGCGCCTTTGATCGCTCCATACGTCTTCGATCCGCCCTTCGGCGCGCCCAGGCACATTCTTTGCGTCGGCGCTGCCGTTCTGGATACGCTCTTCCGCGTCCACACCCTTCCCCAAGGCCAGGGAAAGGTTTTGCCTTATGACATGCTGCAGATCGCGGAAGGCATGGCCTCCAGCGCCGCCTATGCCATCGTCCGGCTCGGTGGCAAGGCCAGCCTGTGGGGTGCCGTTGGTGACGACGATACCGGTGAACGCATTATCCGCGATCTGAGTGCCGTCGGCATCGATGTCGTGGGCATGTCGCGGTTAGAGGGCGCCCGTTCCGCCGTCTCGACCATCCTGGTGGACGATGACGGCGAAAGGCTGATCGTCCCCTTCTATGATGCGAAACTGCATCATACGGTGAAGGAATTCACGGCCGATGATATGGCTGCATTCGATGCCGTCTTGGTCGACGTGCGCTGGCCGGCGCTGGCGCGGCAGGTTCTCAAAGCTGCCAGGGCGATGGGCAAGCCGGCCGTTCTCGACGGCGACGTGGCGCCTGACGGCATCATCGAACAACTGGCGCCGGAAGCAACCCATATCGTTTTCTCCGAACCGGCTGCGCAGCGCCTGACGGGAATAAGCGATGTGTCCGAGATGACGTATCTTCTGAAACAGCGCTTCGATCACGCTTTCATCTGCGTGACGGCAGGGGCGGCCGGCAGCTACTGGTTCGACGAACAAAACAACGACGTCGCGTATTGCCCGACCATTACCGTCAAAGCCGTCGACACGCTCGCCGCAGGGGACATCTTCCACGGCGCCTTCGCGCTCGCACTCGCGGAAGGAATGGCACCCGCGGACGCAATCCGCTTTTCCTCTATCGCTGCCGCCATCAAGTGCGAGTCGTTTGGTGGAAGATCCGGAGCACCGACGCGAGCCGACGTGATCCGCCGATCCTATTCACTTTGAAAGCCCGGACGAGCCACATTCTCGTCAGTACACATTGCAAGTTCGTCGTTATCGGCCGAGATCTGTCGCGGAGCAGCTCCGCCATTCAAAACGCACGTCTACGCATCTCCAAACCGCAGTCTCGGTCCAGCAGCGGTTACTCACCGTTATGAAGGTGACAAGGTTGCACGCGTCGGTTATACCAATCGCGCGACTCAAGCAGGAGGATCGCCAGATGAGAAATTTCAGCACCAACCGACGCTGAACGGCGATGCCGAATTCGGGCTGTCGTTCAGTCCATTCTTGTCTCTCTATCCTCTTCAGTGCCCATGGAGGCATTCATCGTGCTTCGTCGTTTCTTTTCCTATTATGCCCGCTACAAGACGTTGTTCTTCCTCGATTTCGGCTGTGCCGTGCTTGCCGGCCTTCTCGAGCTTGGCTTTCCGCTGGCCGTGAAGGTCTTCGTCGACCAACTGCTGCCCGGCCGCGACTGGGGTCTGATCTTCGCGACCGCTGCTCTCCTGCTCGTCGTCTATGCAGTGGCGACCGGCCTCTCGGCGATCGTCAACTATTGGGGCCATGCGCTTGGCATTTCGATCGAGTCCGATATGCGCCGCCAGGCCTTCGACCATATCCAGAAGCTCTCCTTCCGCTATTTCGACAACAACCGTACCGGCCATCTCATTACCCACGTCACCAAAGATCTCGAGGAAGTGGGCGAAATCGCCCACCATGGCCCTGAGGACCTGTTCATCGCCATCATGACCTTCATCGGCGCCTTCCTGCTGATGTTCAGCGTCCATTGGAAGCTCGCACTGCTGACGACGACCATCGTGCCGTTCATGACCTGGCTCGTCAGCCGCTACGGCTCGAAAATGACGCTGAATTCGCGCAGCCTGTTCGGCAAGGTCGGCAACTTCAATACTCGCATGCAGGAAACAGTCGGCGGTATCCGGGTGGTCAAGGCTTTCGCCAATGAGCGATACGAAAGCCAGCTGTTTGCTAGCGACAATGAGGACTACAAGGCGACCAAGCTCGACGGCTATGCCTATATGACGGCGAGCATCGCACTCAGCTACTTCAGCACGCGCCTCGTGCAGCTGTTGGTGATGATGGCAGGTACCTGGTTCGTCATATCGGGGGAGCTGAGTTATGGCGGCTTCATCAGCTTCCTGCTGCTCATCAATGTCTTCTTCCGTCCGATCGACAAGATCACCTCCGTCATCGAGACCTATCCGAAGGGCATTGCCGGCTTCAAACGCTTCCTGTCGCTGATCGATACGGAACCCGATCTTGCCGACCGACCGAACGCAATCGCGGTCGATCATCTGAAAGGTGATATCGCTTACAACCATGTCGGCTTCGGCTATTCCGAACAAGTTACCATCTTCCGCGACCTCTCCCTGAAGATCGCGTCTGGCGAGACCGTCGCTTTCGTCGGCGCTTCAGGTACCGGCAAGACGACGATCTGCTCGTTGTTACCCCGCTTCTATGACGTAACCGCCGGCAGCATCACGATCGACGGCATCGATATCCGCGACATGACCCAAGCGTCGCTGCGCAGCCAGATCGGTATCGTGCAGCAGGACGTCTTCCTGTTCGGCTCGACCATCCGCGAGAACATCGCCTATGGAAAGCTCGGCGCGACGGACGACGATATCATGAAAGCGCTGCAGCGCGCTTCGCTCGACGAATTCGTCCGCTCCCTGCCCGCCGGCCTCGACACCCCCACGGGCGAGCGCGGCGTCAAGCTGTCAGGCGGGCAGAAGCAGCGCCTGGCGATCGCCCGCATCTTCCTGAAAGATCCGCCGATCCTCATTCTCGACGAGGCAACATCCGCGCTCGATACCGCAACCGAATATGCGATTCAGCAGGCACTATTGGAGCTTGCAAAAGGACGCACAACCCTGGTCGTCGCTCATAGGCTGTCGACGATCCGCAATGCAGACCGCATCATCGTCATGGGCAATAATGGCATTGTCGAACAGGGCTCGCATGACGAGTTGCTTGCCCGCCGCGGCGCTTATGCACGGCTGCATGATGCACAGTTCGGGCTTTCTGCCTGATTCGCCTGCATGAGCGGAGAATGGAGAGCCGGGCTTGGCGTCCCGGCTCTCCTTTCGAACAGTGATAACCAATGCAGTCACTGAAAATCGAATACGCTGAGACCGGCCGCCATTTCGTCGAGGCCAAGCGGGCGCGTGACCGGAGGCTCGGCTCTCGCCAGACAGCCCTGACGCTCGCATAGGCGGCAGGCGGGGCCGATTGCGATCTGATTTGTACCCAGCGCCTTGCCATAGGCCACCTCGTCGCGATGGGCGATATCGCAGCCGATCAGAAGTGCGGTGCGGCGTACCCTTTCGCCGAAATCGGCCCGCGGCCCCTCGATCGTTCGCGATACGGTCAGAAAGCCAGCACCGTCAGGCATCTGGGTAGCGTCCACCAATATCTGTCCGGGCTGTGCAAAAGCAGCATGGATATTGAGCTTCGGACAGCCGCCGCCGAAGCGAGCCTGCGGAAAGCCTTGGGAGCCCGCCTTGCGCAGGCGATGGCCGGCATTGTCGATCTCCATCAGGAAAAACGGGATGCCGGATGCACCCGGACGCTGCAGGCTGGTCAGCCGCGTGGCTGCCTGCTCATAGGAGACGCCGAAGCGAGCGTCGAGGGCTTCGATATCATAATGCAGTCGCTGCGCTGCCGAGAGATAGGCTCCGTATGGCATCAGAAGCGCATGGGACGCGTAGCGCGCCAGCTCGAAACGAGTGATGCGGTTGGCTTCTGGTGTCGAAAGCGTGAGGGAGCTCAGCTCGGCGGCGATCTCCTCGCGCAGGGCCAAAAGAGAGACTTCTGTCGCAATCTCCCGGATCTGATCGAAGGGCGACAGACGCTCCGACAGGAAAAGCCGCATGGAATGCCGGTCGTAGCGCCGACGTAAGCCGGGCATGGCGTGCACCGGCAACAGGCGTACCGCGATACCATGCTCAGCCTTCAGCCATGCCTTCAATGCACCTGCCAGGTCGTCCCCGGGCGACAGGCGTTCATGGAAGGTCTCCGCAGCATCTTCGATGCGGGCAAAGAAATTCGGACGCGACTGCAGGCGATCGTGAACCTCGTCGAGCGGCAGGCGCGGTCCGGCAACCTCGGCAACCCTGCCCTCGCGGGCTAGAAGCTCGGCGAGATCGGACAGTCTTGCGGCCTGCTCGCGATAGGCGCGATAAAGCCGGATCATGCCGTTTGCCGCATTCGGCGCTGCTTCGGCGAGCTCGATCAGCTCCTGATCGCCGGGGATCTCGCCTGCCAGCAATGGATCGGCAAAGATTTCACGCAATTGCCCTGCGCTGCAGCCCTGCTCGCCCTGCAATTCGTCAAGATCAACCTTGTAGACCGCCGACAGCTTCAACAGCAGCTGCACGGTCAGTGGCCGCTGATTGCGCTCGATGAGGTTGAGATAGGACGGCGAGATATCAAGCGCCTGCGCCATCGTCGTCTGTGTCAGAGCGAGGCCCATGCGAATGCGCCGAATCTTCGGGCCTGCAAAGATCTTGCGCTCAACCATGTGTCATACCTTTTACAATTCTCGAGTCGGCAACATTTTACAAATTTACAATTTTACTGAAGACCGATGTCAACAATAGCACATCATAACCCTTTTATCTAACGGCATTTTCTAGTTTTCCTCGCCCTTGCAGCTTCGATATTGTAAAAATAGTCATGCAATCGAGATCGCTCTGAGGATCGAGAGGAAGTATCGGGAGAATCGCATGACAGATTTTTACAAACTGGTTCCCAGCGCACCCACTGAGCGTTTCGATGGCATCGAGCGCCCCTACGAGGCCGCGGATGTGGAGCGGTTGCGCGGGTCGGTCAGCATCCGCCATTCACTGGCCGAGATGGGTGCAAACCGCCTCTGGCAGCTCATTCATGAGGAAGATTTCGTCAATGCGCTCGGCGCGCTTTCGGGTAATCAGGCCATGCAGATGGTTCGCGCCGGTCTGAAGGCGATCTATCTCTCTGGATGGCAGGTCGCAGCCGATGCCAATACGGCCTCGGCCATGTACCCCGACCAATCGCTCTATCCTGCCAATGCAGGCCCGGAACTGGCCAAGCGCATCAACCGCACGCTGCAACGCGCCGACCAGATCGAGACTGCCGAAGGCAAAGGGCTTTCCGTCGACACGTGGTTCGCACCGATTGTCGCCGATGCCGAGGCGGGCTTCGGTGGCTCCCTCAATGCCTTCGAGATCATGAAGGCCTATATCGAGGCGGGGGCTGCGGGCGTCCACTTCGAGGATCAGCTGGCATCGGAGAAGAAATGCGGCCATCTCGGCGGCAAGGTGCTCATTCCGACTGCAGCCCATATCCGCAATCTCAACGCGGCGCGGCTTGCCGCCGACGTCATGGGCGTGCCGACCCTAGTGGTTGCGCGTACCGATGCCGAGGCCGCCAAGCTTCTGACCTCGGACATCGATGAGCGCGACCAGCCTTTCGTTGACTATGACGCCGGACGGACGGTCGAAGGCTTTTATCAGGTCAGGAACGGCATCGAGCCCTGCATCGCCCGTGCCGTCGCCTATGCGCCACATTGCGACCTCATCTGGTGCGAGACCTCCAAGCCGGATCTGGAGCAAGCGCGTAAATTTGCCGAGGGCGTGCATCGGGTCCATCCCGGCAAGCTGCTGGCTTACAATTGCTCGCCCTCGTTCAACTGGAAGAAGAACCTGGATGATGCAACGATCGCCAAGTTCCAGCGCGAGCTGGGCGCCATGGGCTACAAGTTCCAGTTCATCACGCTTGCCGGCTTCCACCAGCTGAATTTCGGCATGTTCGAGCTCGCCCGTGGTTACAAAGCCCGCCAGATGGCCGCTTACTCTGAGCTACAGCAGGCGGAGTTCGCAGCGGAAGCTAATGGCTATACCGCCACCAAGCATCAGCGCGAAGTGGGCACCGGCTATTTCGATGCGGTCTCGCTGGCGATCACCGGCGGCCAATCATCCACGACGGCCATGCACGGATCGACCGAGCATGCCCAGTTCAAGCCGGCAGCAGAGTGATTTCAGGATCTTAGGAGGAGAATGACATGGCATCGATAGCACGCGTTCGCGAGAGAGCAGAGGAGCAATCTCTCACCATGAATGCCGATCAGCAGGCGGTCATCCGTATGCTGGCCAACGAGCTGCATCGCCTCAATCAGGCCGTCATGAATGCGGTCGAGGCCGGCGTGTCCGTCGAGCTCGTCCGCTCGGCCCGCCATCACGGCGGCAACGGCAATTGGGGCGATCTCTTGATACCCGTCGTTGTCGCCAAGGCTGCGCAAACGGCATAACGAAGACAGTATTCAGCGAATGTTCGGGCCGCGCCGTCAATCGACGGGCGGCCCGCCTCTCAATCCAGCCAGTTTTCGACACGGAGGTCGCGGATGCGCTTAAACTCTCCGACATTGGCCGTTATCAAGACGGCCTCTACCGCATGGGCGTGGGCAGCAATCAGCAGGTCGTTTGGACCGATAGGTTTGCCGGCAACTTCCAGCTCAGCCCTGATGGCGCCGTATTCGGCATCGGCAGGAACATCGAGCGCGAGTACCGGGATGCTTCCCAGGATGGCCTCGATCTGTGCCAGTAATTTCGGCGATCCCTTTTTAGCGCAGCCATAGCGCAACTCTGCGGCCGTAACGATGCTGATACAAATTGCATCTGGCCCGACATCGGCGATGCGCCTGGCAACAGCACCCTGTGGGTTTCGCGCAAGTTCGGATACGATATTGGTATCCAGCATGTAGAGCCTGCTCAAAGCTCGATGTCCCTCGCCGGCAGCAGAGAATCATCGATCTCGGGAAACTGATCCTCTGGTCCGAGTGGTTCCAAACTCGCCAAGACATCAAGCAAGTTCTTGCGACGCACCGGCTCGATGATAAGACGATCTCCATCGCGGTGGATCATCACCCGATCGCCAGGAAGTTCAAAGTCAGCCGGGATGCGTACGGCCTGACTCTTGTTGTTGCGAAACAGCTTGGCTTCTCGTGGCGGACTAGGTTCGTTATGTCGGAGATGGCGCACGCTAACCTCCCTATTTGCATATCCATCTGTATATGCAAGATAACAGACCTGATTTCAAGCCCGCTGAATCCAACGACACAAGATTACTTTTCCACGAAAGCCCTTGCTCAGGACTTCATGTCTGCGAAATCGGAGAATGCCTGTTTGACGACGTCCGCAGTGGCTCCAGAGGCAACCAGGGCTGCCAGCAAAATTCTCGCCTGCCCCGGGCGTAGCGTCGAGGAATGGATTGCCCCGGCCGCAGCAAGGTCATGCCCGCCACCGCCGCCGCCATAGCTGGAAACGAGCAATCCATCCGGTACGCGGCTGGAAACCACGACGGGTACGCCGACATCGGCACAGCGCCTGACGGCTTCGACCAGACGCGGATTGGCGTTGCCGGAACCGAGGGCAGCCAGAACGATGCCGTGGGCATCGGTCCTCAGGCTTGCATCCACGTGCACCGAGTCACAGCCAGGGTAGATTGCGACGACATCAATCCGCACGTTATCGAGCGCCGCCAGAAGCCTCGAACTTGGTGGATTTTCGAGCGGCCGTGATTGACGGAAGGCGTCAGCGATATCCGAAGAATGCTTATAAAGCCCCCAGGCCGGCAGCAGACGGCCGCCGAAACAGACGAGCACGCCGCGGCCCGCATTGTCCGGATCGATGGCAGCGGCAACAGCGGCGGCGAGATTGGCGGGCCCGTCAGCCATGGGATGATCCGCGGTGAATTGCGCGCCCGTGAACACGATCGGCTTATTCAGGCCGTGCTGCAGATGAACGAGCAGCGCCGTCTCTTCCATCGCGTCAGTACCATGCAGAATGACGATCCCGTTGATGGCGTCATCGGCAAGCAATTCACCGACCTTGTCGCTGATCTCCTGCATGTCGGCGAGCGTCAGGCTTGCCGAATCCTTTGCCATCAGCTCGATGGGTCTGAGATCGACAGGCATGTCGGGAAGAAGCGCCAGCAGGCTCTCACCCGTCAATGACGGTATGCTGGCGCCGCTATCGGTGCGTTCGCTTGCGATGGTGCCGCCGGTGGCAATGACCGCCACCAGCGGATTGGCCTTTCCGCCCGTCACGCTTGACCCCGCTCTGCAGCCAGCCGATAAATACGATCACGCAGCAGGTACCAACCGATGACAAGAGCCGGCGCGATCAGGATCAGCGAAGCGATCGTCCATGTTCCGACCGGATAGTCGAGCGCCATCAGTACCAGTACCGCAAAGAGGAAGACGAGCGTCAGGATACCGGTATAGGGCGCGCCGAACATGCGGAAATCCGGACGGGCCATCTCGCCACGTTTGGAGAGCTTCCAGAGCTTCAACTGGCACAATACGATCACACCCCAAGCCGAAATGATGCCGAGCGCCGAGATATTGAGGGCAATCTCGAAAGCGGCCGACGGAACGACGGCGTTCAGCGCCACGCCGATGACGGTCACAACAGCCGTCACGGCAATGCCGACATAGGGTACGCCTGCCTTGTTCATCTTGGCTAGCGCTGCCGGCGCTGAGCCCGAGACCGCCATCGAATGCAGAATACGGCCGGTGGAATAGAGGCCGGCATTGAGCGACGACAGCACGGCCGTCAGCACGACGAGGTTCATGATGATATCTGCGCCTTGAATACCGATAGTCCCGAAGAAGGTGACGAACGGGCTCTCGCCTGCCTTGTAGGCCGTATAGGGCAGAAGCAGCGACAGAAGCAGGACCGAACCGACGTAGAAAATCAGCAGGCGGGCGACTACCGTGCGGATCGCGCCGGGCATGACCTTGCGCGGATCTTCGGTTTCGCCGGCGGTCGTGCCGATCAGCTCGATCGACGCATAGGCAAAGACCACACCTTGTATGATGACGAAGGCCGGCAAGATGCCATTGGGGAAGAAGCCACCGCTATCGGTGATGATGCTGAAGCCTGCCGAATGACCGGCAATCGGCGTACCGGAGACGACGAAATAGATGCCAATCACGAGGAAGCTGACTAGGGCCAGAACTTTGACAAGGCTGAACCAGAATTCGAGCTCCCCGAAGACCTTCACCGACAGGAGGTTCATGGCCAGCACGACCAGCAGCGCGATCAGCGCGAAAACCCACTGGTCGATTCCTGCGAGCCAGGGAACATAGTGCTTGAAGAAATTCATATAGAGAGCGACGGCCGTCACATCGGCAACCGATGTCATGGCCCAGTTCAGCCAGTACATCCAGCCGACGGCAAAGGCCATCTTCTCACCGTAGAATTCGCGGGCATAAGAAACGAAGGAGCCGGAGCTCGGGCGGTGCATGATCAGTTCGCCAAGCGCGCGCAGCACCAGAAAGGCAAAGAAACCGCACAGAGCATAGACGAAGATGAGAGCCGGACCGGCTGCGGCAAGACGCCCGCCGGCGCCAAGGAAAAGACCAGTGCCGATCGCGCCGCCAATGGCGATCATCTGGATCTGCCGCGGCTTCAAGGCCTTGTGATAGCCAAGGTCCTCATTGACTGGCGGCCGGCGGTCCGCCGGAATATTCTGAATAGATTCGACTGACATTGCTCCTCCCTCGAGCCGTTTGTCCATGGGCGGATCCGGGGTGCTGATTTTGCACCCGACCGGATGCCGCTGCCTTAATCTGGCCGTCGATCAAGTCTAGCGATCGCCGGTCATGCTGTAATGCTGTATGACAGATTTTCTCTTACGCATAGAAAAGTCAGCAGGTCAAGCCAGGACGCACTTATTGACGCAGCAGGAGCTAACGGGTAACAGATTTCAAAATCTGTCATACAGCTTGACAGATATAGCTTGATTTCGACCATAGGAGGATAATGTGGTCAAGACGCGAAGCGAGTATGACCTGCTGGGCGAAAACGATATTCCGGCTGAGGTCTATTGGGGGGTACACACGGCTCGAGCCGTGGAGAATTTCCAGGTCACGGGAACGCCAATCGGCCGCTATGCGCATCTCATTCGAGGCTTGGCCTTCGTCAAGGAGGCGGCGGCTCTTGCCAATCACGAGCTGGGCTTGCTGAGCCAAGACAAGCTCGATGCAATCGTGCGCGCCTGCCGCGAAATCCGTGCCGGCGAGCTTCACGACCAGTTCGTCGTCGACGTGATTCAAGGCGGTGCCGGCACCTCCACCAATATGAACGCCAATGAGGTCATCGCCAACCGCGCGCTCGAATTGTTGGGCCATGCCAAAGGCGACTATGCTCACCTTCATCCGAATGATCACGTCAATCTCAGCCAGTCGACCAACGACGCCTATCCGACGGCCGTCAATGTCGCGCTGATCGAAGCGATCGACGGTCTGGCAGTCGCAATGGAAACGCTGCAGGAGGCTTTCGAGCGCAAGGCCAAGGAATTCGACGGCATTCTAAAGATCGGCCGCACGCAGCTACAGGATGCCGTGCCGATGACGCTCGGCCAGGAATTCAGGACCTTTGCCGTCATGCTCGGGGAAGATCGATCTCGCCTGATCGAATCGGCCGCCCTGCTGCATGAGGTCAATCTCGGCGCCACTGCCATCGGCACCGGCCTCAATGCGCCTGTCGGCTATGCCGCCCTTGCCTGCGCCCACCTCGCCCGGCTGACGGGCCGTCCCCTGGTCACGGCAAGCGACCTCATTGAAGCAACTCAGGATCCTGGCGCCTTTGTCCATCTTTCCGGCGTGCTGAAGCGCGTTGCGGTCAAGCTGTCAAAGACCTGTAATGACTTGCGCCTGCTCTCTTCCGGTCCTCGCGCCGGCATCGGCGAGATCACGCTGCCGGCGATGCAGGCCGGTTCGAGCATCATGCCCGGCAAGGTCAATCCTGTGATCCCTGAAATGGTCAACCAAGTGGCATTCTCCGTCATCGGCAACGACATCACCGTGACGATGGCGGCGGAAGCGGGCCAGCTGCAGCTCAATGCCTTCGAACCGATCATCGTGCGCGCGCTGTCGGAAAGCATCATGCATCTGACCGCCGCCTGCCATATCCTTGCCGAACGCTGCGTCGATGGCATTACCGCCAATCCGGCTCTGATGGCACAGCGCCTGCAAGAATCGATCGGCCTTGCGACAGCACTCAATCCATTGATCGGCTACCAGGCGGCGACCAAGGTTGCTCGCGAGGCGCTGGCAACTGGGCGCACAGTGCCGGAAATCGTGCTGGATCATGGATATCTGACCGCCGAGCAGCTCTTCGAGGCCCTGCGGCCGGAACGGCTCGCCAACCTACCGGTCGCTCTCAATGAGGCTGTTGCCCCTCGCCAATAATCGTGGTCACCACGCGCTTGACCTGACCGAGATGGGCTTCCATCGCCGCGATGGCCTCCTCCTCCGACGCCGCCGCGATCGCCTCGACGATGCGGCGGTGTTCGACATTCGAGGCCACGCGACGCTGCGCCATCATGTTGACCAGCTCCGATTGACGCATCAGTGCGTCGCGGGCGTCGGAAACAATCTTGGAAAAGACGGCATTTCCAGAGGATTCGGCAATCATGGAATGGAATCCCGAGTCCAGAGTTACCCACGTCAAGGGGTCTTCTTCCCGGTCCATCTCATCACAAAGTTCAAGCAGGCGCGCCAGCTGCTGCTCCGTGCGCCGTAGCGCCGCCCAGCCTGCGGCCGGGACCTCGATGAACGGACGCGCCTCGATCAAGTCGCGGGCGGAATAACCGCCGTAACGGAGCTCCGGACCGGGAGTGGAGGTCAGAACGTAGGTACCACTGCCGGTGCGCGTCTGGGTGAGGCCGAGCGTCTGAAGCGAGCGGAGCGCTTCGCGGATGATTGGACGGCTGACACCGTAACGCGTCGCAAGCTGCGACTCGGCGGGCAGCCGTGTCCCGACCGCCAACCGTCCCGATGTTATCGCCGAACGAATATCCTCAAACACTGCTTCGGCAGCATTTTTCCGACTGATCGGACTTGTATAAGATAACCAATCAGCCACCTCACTCATGATAGCCAAACTTCACAAACATTCCGCGGTTGTCAAGGATCGGGGCACGAAATGGCGCTCACTCGATGGCCCGCAACACAAGTCGAAAAGTCGACTTATGTTGATAACGCCATCGGCAACAACTTGTACTTGATACCGCCTTCGCCGGCGATATAAAGAAATCCCTATTCCTTTATGTGGAATCTCATCGTGCCCTTACCCCTCTTCGCTTTGTTTCTGGCCGCCTTTGCTTTCGGCACGACCGAGTTTGTCATCGCGGGCATTCTTCCGGACGTGGCGCAGGGTCTGGGAGTCTCGATCCCGTTTGCCGGCTATCTGGTTTCCGGCTATGCGCTGGGAATTGCACTTGGCGGGCCGCTTCTGACCATGGCGACACGACAGATTTCGCGCCGAACCATTCTGATCGCTCTGACGATCGCCTTTTGCATGGGCCAGATCGCCTGCGCGCTCGCACCCGATTTTGCTGCCATGCTCCTCTTCCGTGTTGCGACCGCCGTCGCCCACGGCGCCTATTTCGGCATCGCCATGGTGGTCGCGGTCGGCCTCGTGCCGCAGGCATTTCGCGGTCGCGCCGTGTCCGTGATCCTTGCAGGACTGACGGTCTCCAATATTGTCGGCGTTCCTCTTGGCGCGGCGATCGGTGGATTGTGGGGATGGCGGACGACGTTTTGGGCAATGACCTTGGTCGGTGTGGTCGCGCTGGCCGCGATATGGGTCCTGATCCCGCAGACGAAGGCAGAATCTCAGCAATCTGGCCATTTGAGCAGTGAAGTGCGCGTTCTCGGTCGCCAGCAAGTCTGGACGTCCCTCATCATGATGCTCGCTCTAATGATCGGGCAGATGGTGCCCTTCACCTACATAACGCCGCTCCTGCGCGAAGTGACGGGTCTTGATGCCATGCTTATTCCCTGGGTTCTTCTGCTCAATGGGGTCGGAGCGACATTGGGGGTTGTGATCGGTGGCAGGCTGTCGGACTGGAAGCTGATGCCGTCGCTTATCGCGATGCTCGCCATCCAGTCCGCGATACTCGTCGTCCTTTACCTTGTCAGCCCCTACCCCGTACCGATGAGTGTGGCGATCTTCGTTTGGGGCGCGCTTAATTTTGCGATCGGCACCCCCATCCAGGCTCGCATCCTGATGTGGACCGCCGATGCACCAGGCCTTGCTTCCTCACTCATTCCATCAGGCTTCAATATCGGGATTGCGATCGCAGCAAGCGTCGGGGCCGCACTGCTCGAGAGCGGATATGGCTATCGCAGCTTGCCGGTGCTCGGCGCGATCACGCTTGCCTTGGCCTGTGTGGTGGCCATCCTCTCCGCGGCGCGCGAAAGGCGCAGCGGCGCCGTCCCTCCCAATGCGGCTCTCACGTAATTTCTTTTGCAAGGCAGCGGCCCTTAACACCGGCCGCCGGCACACGAGTCAGGCGATCAGCCCTTTCATCGGCAGGACATGATCGGAACCCGGGAAGACATCGCGCGTCAATAGGGTCGGCGATGCACCAAGCAAATCAACCGCGATCCCCTTGACCACAGCGCGCAGATCCGTCGTGGCGGCAAGATCACGGCCATCACGCAATTGCGCCTGCTTGAGACCGGGCCAATCGGCAATCACTCGGCCGCCCTTGATTGCGCCACCGGCGAGAAAGGCGGCCGTTCCGGTGCCGTGGTCGGTGCCCTGGGTACCATTGACCTGCGCCGTGCGGCCGAATTCGGTTGCGACAAGAATGGCGGTATCCTTCCAGGCCGGACCAAGCTCCTGCTGGAAGGCGGCAAAGGAATTGTCGAGCCCGACGAGCAGCTTGTTCAGCCGATCGACCTCTCCGGCATGGGTATCCCATCCTTCGAAGGCCAGTGCCGCAACGCGAGGACCGTCGTCTTGAGCCAACAGGCGCGCGGCGCCTCTGGCCATCTGTTCCATGCCGGTAGGGTCGCCAGGGCCTCCCTTCGCCTTGACATCGAGGCCAGCGGCGATCTTACCGGTCGAAATGCCTTCAGCGAGGATTTTCGCAAAGAGCGGATCGGTATGGTTATAGAGATCCATCAGCCGCGGTGGCAGATCATCGCTCACAGGCTGAAGGGTCGATGGCGACCAGCCGAGTACCGGCGCCTTGCCGCGAATGACGAGCGGTGCATTGGCACCGACCGAGAGGCCTCGGATCTCCGAAGCGCCTGGTGAAACCTTGTCGCCCTTCGGCAGTCCCTCGAGCATCCGGTTCAGCCATCCGGATTCGACTCGGCCAGGCATTTCGTAACCGGACTCCAGCACATCCTGACCATCGAAATGGGATCGGTCGCGATAGGGCGTCGCACTGGCATGCACGACGGCCGCCTGCCCTGCCCGATAGAGCCTGTTGAAATTCGGCATCGATGGATGCAGCGCAAAGAAGCTGTCGAGCGGCAACGCCGCCCCGGGGCCGCTCGTCGTCATGGCGATCGACTGTCGCAAGGCTTGATAGTCGGGGTCACCAACGGGCGGGACAGCTGTCAGACCATCGAGCGCCCCGCGCAGGATGATGGCGATGAAGCGCGGGTCGCGTCCGCCGGCTGCGTGAGCGAAGCGCGGGATGAAGGCCCAGGCAAACAAGGCGCCAGAAGCGCCAAGCACGGCACGACGGGTGGGGGTCATGAGTTCGCAGGTCATGGTCAGCGCCTTTGAAATTCGGGAGAAAGATAAGCGATCATCAGGCCCTGCTTGCGGGTTTCCGCACGCGCTACTGCCTGCAGCGTTTCGCTCGAAAGAAGTGGCCCGAGACTGTCGGACACGAAACTGCGGGGATCGACCTGAGGCGGCACAGCATTGGCGATCATATTGGCGACATCCATGCGCATACTAAGGCTCTCGCTGGAGGCCCAGACATCGACGGTATCGGCAAAACCATTGGGACCGGCCGGCGCCCAGAAGGGCTGGCCCATCGCTGTCAAGGCGCCGAGGATGAAATTCGGCTTCGGTGTCTCGCCGCTTGCCCGCAAGAGCGCGGTCATGAATTCGAGGGGAGAGCGAACCTTCGACAGTGTCGGGTTCCAAGCATCCTCGGAACCGATAAGCGCCCGATAGACGGCTGAAAGATCGCCATCCGTCTTGCTGAAGGTTGCAGCAACGGTCTGGACAAGTCCTGGCGGCGGCGTATCGGCCACGAAATGGCGGACAAGCTTGGTGGCGATATGCTGTGCTGTCGCCGGATGGCGGGCGAGATCGCGCAGTGCCTCCCGTCCCTGCCCCACACCATTGTCGGCATAGGTGAGACCGAGTAGCGTCTGGTCGCCAGGCTCGTGGGCACCGGCATTGAAGACGAAGGTGCCGGGCGTCCCAAACTTGCCTTCGTTGCGTGCCACCGTCCAGCCGGTGATAATCTTGGCAAGCGTCGTCACGTCGGTCTGTGTGTAGCCGCCGTTCACGCCGAGGGTGTGGAGCTCCAGCGTTTCGCGGGCAAGGTTCTCATTGAGACCACGCTTCTTGTTGGCATTGGCCTTGGAGTTCGGCCCGATCGATTGCTGGTTGTCGAGATAGGCAAGCATGGCCGGATGGGTCTCGACGGCAAGCAGCATATCGGCGAAACGCCCGAAGACGTGCGGCCGGATCGCTTCGCGCTCGAAGGCGCCGGCAACCATATGCACCTCCTCGCTCTTCGACACGGCGACCGCGAAATGGTTTGCCCAGAACATGGCAAGCCGCTCGCCGAAGCCGATCAATGGCTGCCGGATGGTGCCGTTGAAGCGAGCATCCACTTCCGCCAGCAAGACCTGCTGCGGCAGGTAGGGCATTGCCGGCTTTTCCAGCTTCTCGACTGCCTTGCCGATGGCAGCCGCCATGGTTTGGGTATTCGGCTGGGCCTGATTATTCGGTTGAGTGGCCATTGCCTGATTGTTCTGCTGCCCAGGCATGGCGCCCGAAGGCTGTACCGGCGGCTTCTGCGGCGGCTGCGGGCCTTGCATCTGCTTGTCCTGAGGCACGGCGGCGACCGCGGCTGCAGCCTGCTGTCTGGCCTCCTTGCGCTGTTCCTGGAATGCGTAGAGAGAAACGAGAAGATCGGCGGTCGATTGCAGCTGCGGCCCGACCGGAACCGGGACGAAGCGCTCGGTGATTTCTTCCAGCAACGCGCCGCGCGGATCCGATGCGATCGACGTGGTGCCGTTGTGGTCCGCCCCTAGCCCAAAGCGGGAAAGGGCGAGCGCGGCATAAACATCATTGGACTGCTGGGCCATGACCTTGCCAACTCCTGCATCAAACATGCTCCTTTAACGCAGGCCTGGTTTAGATCCGTCGCTCCGCAACTATGATCATTTTATGGCAGCGGCCTTGGGCATGCTGCGGCGGACCAGGCTTTCCGCCAGCGCCCGACGCTCGTCGTAGGAAAGCCCTGCTGCAAAATCGACGGCACGCTGCTCCAGCTTCGCCCTCAAGGCGATATCGGCATCACGCGCCCTCGCCAGCGCGGCCGAGAGCGCCTCTTTGTCCAGCGTCGGCTGCCCAAGAATGGAGGCGGCATCGACCTTCGCCTGCTGCGCCTCGAGGATGATCGGACGTTCGTCCTTGCGGGCTTCGTCGAGCGCCGCACGCAGAGCCTTCTTCTGCGCCGAAGGCAATTGCTCGCCGGCTAGCGGCATCATTCCGGCCCGCGCCTGCGTCTTGCGTATCCAGGTCAGCCCGCCGCCGGCCAATGCTCCGACCAGGAACGTATTCAGCACCAAAAGAAAAATGACCACTATTCGAAAGCTGCGTTCCGTCATTGGCTGTCCTGCTGCGCTGTACCCGCGTCCGGCCCTATATCGCCGAACATGGTCGCGGTTCCTTCGGAGACGACTGAGGTATCGGACGTCAAGCTCGGGGCCAAGACGGCAATGGCGATGCTGCCGGCAAGCGCACCGGCTACGCCGACCCCCACGAGGCCGATGCCAGCCGAGCCGAAGCGAAACCAGTTTCTTATCGTCAGGCGGCGAACGAGCTTTGCGAGAATTCGCTCTTCAAGGCCGGCGTGGCGAGGCTTCACGATGTAGGTGTCGAGCAACGCATCCAGATCGGCCGCGCGCGCAAGCGTTTCGGCGGTGGCATGGCTCTTGGCAAAATCCCGTGCGGCCGCACGCTCAGCCTGCGGCCATCTGCCGATATCGCCGCCATAGGCTGCGGTCAGCGCTTCGAACCGTTCGGCATTCATCGGACCCGCGATATTCTCAACCATCGCCCTCATCCTTCAACAAAAGCGCCTGCAAGGAGCGCCTTCCGCGCGCAAGCAGGCTTTCCAGTGCGTCGACGCTGACGTCCATGATCTCAGCTGCCTCGGCGTTCGACAGCGCCTGATAGTAAACCAGAATGATCGCTTCGCGCTGCCTCGGCGCGATCATCTGCATGGCCCGCTCCACAAGCTTGGACGGATCGTCCTCACTCATCAAACCGTCATCGGGCGCGGGACCTTCATACTCGACATCGGGTGGATGCTCGGCAAGAACGTCCTTGCGACGCCGTAGGCGATCATAACAAAGGTTGGTCGCTACCCGATGCACCCAGGTGCTGAAACGGGCATTGCCCTGGCGCCAGCCGCCGGCATTGCGCCAGACGCGCAGGAATGTTTCCTGCGCCACGTCCTCGGCCTCGGTCGCATCGCCAAGCATGCGGGTTGCCACGGCAACGATACGCGGCAACTGCCGTGTTATCATCATGCGCATGGCCGGGACGTCGCCCGCAGCGATGCGACCGAGCAGGTCCTCATCCGGGTCGCCACTCTTGGGCGCGCGATCCCACTTCATCGACAATCGCTACCGCTCCAGTTTCCTGCGATACCCGCATGGCACATGGGCCTTGGGCTTGCGGCCGGCAAATCCTGCCTCGCCGTCAACTTCGGCAAGCGGCGCCACTTAGATCGCAGCATCTCGGTCAGCGTATCATCCTTCGACATCAAACACAGGCTCACAAGGATTAAACGCCGCATCTGCCGAATTCCGTCGCTTTCATGTCGACGGTTTTCGAATTTTCTTTTCGAGGCCAAAGGCCCTCTGTTGAGCAGAAACAAAAGAGCCGGCTCACCCGGAGGCGGGAGTTTCAACCTTCCCTACCCGGGCTTGCCGGCACTTCGCATGGTGGAATGCGAAAGCTCAGACTCGATCAGAGCGTCAGCAGGTCGCTCGTCGTCAGATCCTGTTCATTGTTCGCGTAGAAGCTTCCGAAATCCGGCATCTGCGGTTGCTGCGCCTTCATGGCCTGCTCGAACTGGCTCTGCGTCAAGTATCCGGAGCCGGACGTGTCGAGGCTCTTGAACAGCGATGTTGCCTGGTCTTCGCTTACATCGGAAGGACGGGCGGCCACGAATTCGGATTCGCTGACGCTGCCGTCGCCGTCCGTGTCCATGGAGGAAAATGCGGCTGAGAGATCGTCCTCGCTCATCTGCCCTTCACCCGGTGCGGGACGGCCGTGATGGCCTGCCTGCATGGCTTTTGCAAGCTGCGCCTCAGTGAGAGATCCGGTATTGTCGGTGTCGAAGCTCTGGAACAATTGCTGCGCCTGGGTTTCGCTGACGTCGGACGGACGTGCGGCCACGAATTCCGCTTCGCTGATATTGCCGTCGCCATCGGTGTCCATAGCGCTGATCATATCGCTTTGGCTGCCATCCTGGCTGCCGGTTGCGGAAGTCTGCTGACTACTTGACGCCGAACTGGTGGAGCTGCTGTCGGAGTCCGATGTCGAACTATCGCTGCCGATGCCGGCCTGCAGATTGAGAATCATGTTCATCAGCTGCGCGACGAGCTGTTCTGCCGAAGCGATCTGAGACTGATCGTCCGAAGACGAAGAGGAACTCGTGCCGGAAGAACTGCCCGACGAATTGCCGGAGGAGCTGTCAGACAGCAGGGAGGCGATAGAATCGTCAGCCGTCGATGCTGTCGAGCGCGAGGTCTGGTATTGATAATAATTGCTCGATGAGATCGAGTAGATGCTCGTCATTGGGGGCCTCCAGATACGAGCGTTGAGAGGAACTCGGATGGCTTATGCGTACGCGACTTGAACACAATCGACATGTACGGATGGACTTGCGAACGCCGCCGATCAAACGCATCTTGCGCCCCAACTTGACCGATGCATCTTTTCCAGAGCAGGCGTATCCGGGATCACCCCAGCAATATGTATGTCGCCATCATGGCTATATCGGCATCTGCACATTTCGATTTTCACTTCCCAACATGGGGAAATTGCACAAGGAAACTTGCGCGTGGCTTATAGACGCTTGACGAAAACATCCTGTTGCGATTTCCTTCCTCGATTTTTAGGGAATATATAAATTCCGCCACTCTGTTGAGGCATTGCTGGTATATGGGCTCCAGCACTGAGCGGCATTGATGGAAAAGAATACGAAGAAGAGGGGCACAGCTTGAACATCGGTTTCTGTGGAGAGGTGAATGAGGCGAACTAAGGAGGAGGCGGCGGAAACGAGGAGCGAGATTTTGCAATCCGCAAAAGCTCTGTTTCTCGACAAGGGCTACGAGAATGTGAGCCTGGAAGAGATAGCCGTAGTCGCCGGTGTCACGCGGGGGGCAGTGCACTGGCATTTCAAGAACAAGCAAGGTCTGATGTTTGCGATTCGCGACGAGGCCCAGCAGCCGTTCAAGGATCTGGCGGAGCGGATGTCGAAAGAACTGCCGCCCAATCCGCTTGATCTCATCGCCGATACGATAGCTGCGATATTCGACGACATTCACAGCGATCCGCGCAAGCGCAGCATGTTGAAGGTGATGATGCATCTCGACATGGCATTTTGCGACGGGACGACAAGCCGGGCGAGCTCGTTCCGGCATGACATGCATGAAAATTTCGAACGCATTTTCACCCTGATGGACGAAAAGACGAAGCTTCCGGCTCCCTGGACGCCGGATACGGCCGCTTCCGCTCTGACAGCAGTCATCGGCGGCCTGATCACCGAATGGACGCTCGACCGGGGCAGTTTCGAACTGGTCCCGTGTGGACAGATGTTCATAAGGATGGTGCTGAAGACCTGGTTCCCGCTGGCACAGACGCAGGAGCTGGCGATTACCGCGATGTGACGGTATCGGAAAAAGCTTACAGCGGTTTTCCCTTCGGAAGTGAAGAGAACCAACGATAGCGGCTTTAAGCTTCTGCTGAGCGCTGAATCGGTTGCCAAAAGCTGGAAATAAAAAAGGATCCGGAGGGAAAGCCAGATCCTTTGCTTTGATCGGAGGTCAACCGATCGATAGAAGAAGCCTGACGGATTGGAACGTCAGGCTTCTCATACCCGGCGCTAAGCCGGGTAATTTAATATTAGAAGCTACGCTCGAAGCGCAGGATACCAGCCCACTGATCCTGGTTCACAGAATCGAAGTTGGTGTAGGAGACTTCCGGCTCGATGAGCAGGTTCTTGACCGGGTTCCACTTGACGTTGGTGGTTGCGGCAAAGATCTTGGAGTCGGTGTAGGCGAGCTGGAGGTTCCACTTCAGCTTTTCGTTGATCGGAACGCCAACGCCGCCCCAAACAGCCCAGTCACCCCAGCCGCACTTCGATTCATCGTTAACAGGGCAAGCCGAACGATCGAGGTTGGTGCCTGCGTACTTGTTCAGCTTGTCGCCGTCCGTGTTCCAGCCGCCCATCAAGAAGGCCGAGAAGGTACCGAAGTCGGCATCGACACGAGCCTTGATGGCGCCTTCTTCGACGATCGAGTCGTAACCGCCGACGACCTTGAAGCCCCATGCGCCAGACTTGAAGCCAGCACCGGCAACGACGTCAGGAGCATAGTGGTTGCCCTTGTCGTCAGACCACCAGCTTGAGCCGTAGGAGGCGTCGGAGCCGCTGGAGTTCGAGTCTTCAACCGAGACGACAGCCGTGAAGCCATTGCCGGCATCGTAGGTGTAGGTCAACTGGTTGAGTTCGTACGGGCCGTCATAGATCACGTCGTCGTTGATGACGTCGCCGGCGTAACCGATGTAGTAGTTATACTGCGAGTCGGCCTTACCGACGAGGAAGCCGCCGAGGCTGATGTTGGCGAACAGCAGCTTGGTGGAGGTCGAGTTGCCGTCGTTCCAGTCCCAACGGATGACCGTGTTGGTCTTCAGCGGGCCGTATTCGGTGTCGGTCGCGGTATCGACGCTCAGCTCGGCGCGGGTATGCCAGAGCGTACCGTTCTTGCTGTTCGGGTTGTAGGCATCGTACCATTCGCCTTCGGTACGGACGCGGCCGCCGATCTTGAGGCAGGTTTCCGTGCCCGGAATGAAGAAGTAGCCAGCACCGTATGCGTCGCAGATGCGAACGTATTCCAGCGGCTCCGGCTCAGCGGCGACAATCGCGTCTGCTGCGTGGGCACCGGATACTGCTGCCAGAGCAGCAGCGGAGCCGAGAAGAAGGCTCTTGATGTTCATTTTAAACTCCTGGTTGTATTATGCATTTCTATTTTACCGCGAGCGCAGAACTGGAACACTACCCTGGGGATCGGTTTGGTCTAAACACGACCGGGCAGCCCGGCAAATACGCACCTAATGTTGGCTTGAGTCCCCTCGAACCTTCATGATTACCCCCGCGGTAAAAGGTTTTGAAATGCCTCTACCGATCCGGCCGATTGCTCGACCGTAAGACAACTTATGTCCTGTATTGGATTTACAAACAGCCCGTATGTTTGTCAATTATATGAAGGGCGCTGGGGCGTTAGTCTTGGCCTCTGTTGCTTAAATGCAACTCGCGACAGCAGGCCATGGCGGCACCCGGCAGGGATCGCAAGGATATCCCTGTTCACAAGAACGCCTGTCAGTCAGGGCCGTCACCGCATCCGGGGCCAGCGCGATATCGACAGTCGATGACGCCGTGGCGGCTCAATCTGGTCGTGATATGGCCATGGGAAATTCCGCGGCACAATGACCGTCGGCTTGAGCAAAGATCAGCAATAAAATTCAATAATTCGCTACACACAGAAATATTGAATTTTCCTAGATTCCGCCGACTCGCGCCATCGAAGAGGGAAAATCGCGAATGAATGAGAACCGGCTGATCTTCATAGCGACCCCCTGCTTCGGCGGCCTCGTTACCAAGGACTACATGCAATCCATTTTCTCGCTGATGCAGACGGGAGCGCAGGCAGGCATACAGCTGACGCTGGCTCTGCTCGGCAATGACGCCCTGATTACCCGCAGCCGAAACACGCTTGTCTCGTCCTTCCTGAACGATACGACGGCCACCCATATGCTCTTCATCGACGCGGACATCAGCTTCGAGCCTGATCAGGTCATGAGGCTTCTGGAAGCCGATAAGGATGTGGTCGCCGCCATGTATCCGATCAAGGATTACGATTGGGAGACGGCGGCCCGCATCAATTCAGCAGACGGCGAAACACTTGCGGCAGCCGCACTTCACTATGTCGGAACCCCACTTGTCGGCCAGGTTGCAGAGCGTGATGGCGATTTCGTCAGCGCCATCTATGCAGGCACCGGCATGCTTCTGATCAAGCGCAACGTCATAGAAAGAATGATCGCGGCCTATCCAGAGCTGCGCTACAACGCAATCCATGCCTATCCCAGCACCAAACGCTCGCCCAGCACCCAATACGCCCTGTTCGAATGCATGGTCGAGGAGGGAACGGGGATCTATCTCAGCGAGGACTTCGCCTTCTGTCACCGCTGGCGCGCCCTCGGCGGCAAGATCTGGCTCGATACCGCGAGCAAACTGTCTCATACCGGTCCCCATCGCTTCGTCGGCAATACGACACCACGTTACTAGGGCGCGGCAAGCCCGCGCGATGATCTGCGCGATAAAGTTGTAATTTGGCGGGCGCGGCAATGGTCAATCTCCCGAAAATGCGGCATCGCTACGGGGTTGACAGAGGACAAGAGTAAGGCATAGCCTTTTTGACATTCACCAGGGGGGTCCCGGCAAGGGGCTGAGATACTGCTGAACAATACGGCTTTGCCGATTGTGGGCGCAGTGACCCGTTGAACCTGATCCAGTTCATACTGGCGTAGGGACGGTGCAAGCGCTCGATGGCTTCGGATTCCCGCCTGGATTCCATGCCGGGCGTCTTTTCATCATTCCGGCTGATTGACTGGGTCTCCAACTGCAACTTGGAGCCTCACACCATGAATATTGCCGCAAAGAACCTCACTCCGACCGTCACCACCGGCCCGCTGCCGGCCTCTCGAAAAATCCATGTCACCGGGGATATCCATGCCGATATCCGCGTGCCGATGCGCGAAATCAGCGTCCATCCGACATCGGGCGAGCCGCCAGTTATCGTCTACGATTCGTCCGGTCCCTATACCGTCGAAGGCGCGGATATACGCATCGAAGAGGGCCTGCCGCAGTTGCGCCGCGACTGGGTGCTCGCCCGCGGCGATGTCGAGGCCTATGAGGGCCGCCATGTGCGTCCCGAAGACAACGGCTTCGTCACAGGTGAACGGCTGACACCGGAATTTCCGGCCAAGCGCCAGCCGCTGCGCGCCAAGGATGGCAAGGCAGTCACCCAACTCGCCTATGCGCGCGCCGGCATCATCACGCCGGAAATGGAATTCATCGCCATCCGCGAGAACCTCGGCCGCAAGGCCAAGGCCGAAGCGCTGGTCCGTGACGGCGAGAGCTTCGGCGCGCATATTCCCGATCACGTCACGCCTGAATTCGTCCGCCGGGAAGTCGCAGCCGGCCGCGCGATCATTCCGGCCAACATCAACCATCCGGAGAGCGAGCCGATGATCATCGGCCGGAATTTCCTGGTGAAGATCAACGCCAATATCGGCAACTCGGCGGTCACCTCCTCGATGGCGGAGGAGGTCGAAAAGATGGTCTGGGCCGCACGCTGGGGTGCCGATACCGTCATGGATCTTTCGACCGGCCGCAACATCCACAACATTCGCGAATGGATCATCCGCAATTCGCCACTGCCGATCGGCACCGTGCCCCTCTATCAGGCGCTGGAAAAGGTCGGCGGCATTGCCGAGGAACTGACCTGGGAAATCTATCGCGATACGCTGATCGAGCAAGCCGAACAGGGCGTCGACTACTTCACCATCCATGCCGGTGTGCGGCTGCACTACATCCCGCTCACCGTCAACCGCGTCACCGGCATTGTCTCGCGCGGCGGCTCGATCATGGCCAAGTGGTGTCTGCATCACCACAGGGAGAGCTTCCTCTACGAGCATTTCGAGGAAATCTGCGACATATGCCGCGCCTATGACGTCTCCTTCTCGCTCGGAGACGGCCTGCGACCAGGCTCGATTGCCGATGCCAACGACGCCGCGCAATTTGCCGAACTCGAGACGCTTGGCGAGTTGACGAAGATCGCCTGGGCTAAAGACTGCCAGGTGATGATCGAAGGCCCCGGCCATGTTCCGATGCACAAGATCAAGGAGAACATGGACAAGCAGCTCGCCGTCTGCGGCGAGGCGCCCTTCTACACGCTTGGGCCGCTGACGACGGATATCGCCCCGGGCTACGATCACATCACTTCCGGGATCGGCGCTGCCATGATCGGCTGGTTCGGCACGGCGATGCTGTGTTACGTCACTCCGAAGGAGCATCTGGGTCTGCCCGATCGCAACGACGTCAAGACCGGCGTCATCACCTACAAGATCGCAGCGCATGCGGCGGATCTCGCCAAAGGTCATCCGGCCGCGCAGGTTCGTGACGATGCTCTGTCGCGCGCCCGGTTCGAATTCCGCTGGGAGGATCAGTTCAACCTGTCGCTCGACCCGGACACGGCTCGCAGCTTCCACGACGAAACCCTGCCGAAGGAAGCTCACAAGGTCGCGCATTTCTGCTCGATGTGCGGGCCTAAATTCTGCTCGATGCGGATTTCGCACGACATCCGCGCCGAGGCACAGAAGGAAGGGCTGGAAGCGATGGCGGCGAAATATCGGGAGGGCGGCGATCTCTATATGCCGGTCGAAGCCCCTGCCCAGACGGCCGAGTGAGATGCGCATCCTTGTCAAAGGGGCCGGCGTTGCCGGCCTCACGGTCGCTCACGAGCTGATCCGGCGCGGAGCAGAGGTGACGATCTCAGATCCAAGCCGGGATTTTCAGCGCGCCGCCTCCTGGCTTGCCGGCGGCATGTTGGCGCCATGGTGCGAACGTGAAAGTGCCGATGAAGCTGTGCTGACACTCGGCCGCGATTCCGCCGATCGATGGGACGCGATTCTGCCGGGCAAGGTCGTCCGCAACGGAACGCTCGTCCTCGCGCCGAACCGCGATCAAAATGAGCTGAAGCGATTCGCCAGCCGCACGACGGATTACCGCTGGCTGGACGAAGACGACATCGCCGCCCTTGAGCCTTCGCTTGCCGGCCGGTTCCGCCAGGGTCTGGTCTTTCCGCAGGAAGCACATCTCGATCCGCGCGAGATCCTGCAATCATTGAAGGACGATTTATCTGCAAAAGGCGTCACCTTTGTCGACGGGCCCCTGGATGACGATAGCTTCTCTGACATCGTCGACTGCACGGGGGCTGCCAGCATTGGCCGCATCCGCGATTTGCGCGGCGTGCGCGGCGAAATGCTCTATCTGCAAAGCGACGAGGTCTCGCTTTCGCGCCCCGTCCGCCTGCTGCATCCGCGTTTTCCCGTCTATATCGTGCCGCGCGGCAACGGCCTGTTCATGGTCGGCGCGACGATGATCGAGACCGATTTCAAAGGGCCGATCAGCGCCCGTTCGCTGATGGAGCTCCTGAATGCAGCCTATGCGCTGCACCCGGCCTTTGCGGAAGCCGCCGTAATCGAAACAGACGCCGGCATCCGACCTGCCTTTCCTGATAATCTTCCCCGCGTAACACGCGAGAGAGAGACCGTCTTCGTCAATGGCTTTTATCGTCACGGCTTCCTGCTGGCGCCGGCGATGGCCGAGAAAGCCGCCGATCTCGTCTTTTCCGGACACCACGAAAGGAGCCGCCAATGCGCCTGATCATCAATGGCGAAGCGCAGATTGTCGAAGCAACTACGCTTTCGCAGCTTCTCACGGCGCTCGAATATGAGGGCGAGTGGCTGGCAACCGCCGTCAACGGCGAGCTCGTCCATAGCGATGAGCGCGGCGACCACATCCTAACCGACGATGACAGGATTGAAATCCTGACACCAATGCAGGGAGGCTGACCATGCTTGAACTCTACGGAACCCAAATCACATCACGCCTTCTTCTCGGCACGGCACGCTACCCCTCCCCGTCTGTGCTGGCAGAAGCCGTCAAACGTTCGCAAACCGAGATCGTCACCGTGTCGCTGCGCAGGGAAACCGCAGGAGGGCGCAATGGCGGTGCATTCTTCGAGATGATTCGCGAACTCGGCGTTCGCGTCCTTCCCAATACCGCCGGCTGCCATGGCGTATCCGAGGCGGTCCTGACCGCGAAAATGGCGCGCGAAGTGTTTCGGACCAA